>DATMER010000115.1:0-166244 GCA_035556715.1 Thermoanaerobaculia bacterium | reverse complement strand
CTGACGGACTCGGAACGGATGGAAGAGCTGCACCGAAAAGACCGGCGTGCCGGTCTTTCGGAGACCGAAGCGGAGGAGCTTTCCAATCTCGAGCGTCAGTACGAGAAGGTAGTCGTGGTCCGCAGCCAAGCCGCCCGGCTGCTCACCCAACGAGGTCATGACATCCGCGGTCTGATCTCCGGCGAATGAGCCGGGACTACATCCCCAAGGCAATCCGCGAGCGCGTGGCCGTCCAGGCAGGCCATCGTTGCGGGTATTGCCTCACGTCGAGCCTCCTGGTGGGATCCCCCTTCGAGATCGATCACATCCTGCCCGAGTCCCTCGGCGGCACGACCGAGGAGGACAATCTCTGGCTGGCGTGCCCCCTCTGCAACGGACACAAGAGCAACAGGATCGCTTCTCTCGACCCACTCACGGGCGAGGAGGGGCGCCTGTTCGATCCGAGACGGCAGGTGTGGTCCGAGCACTTCGCCTGGACCGATGCAGGGGACCGCATCGTCGGCCTCACACCGACAGGCCGAGCCACGGTGGTGGCGCTTCAATTGAACCGGCCTGTTCTCGTCCATGCCCGCCGAGCCTGGGTCGCGGTCGGCTGGCACCCTCCCAAACAGTGACATGAGTCTGGCACTTGTTCGGATTTCGCGCAGCACGCAGGAATCAATTCCGGATCTGTCTCCCGGAGGTCGAGGGGGAGTGTATCAGAGGGGATAGAGTAAAATAAGCGCGTAGCGCCGCTACCTGGACCAAAGGAGAACGCGATGAGCTTGACCCTGGAACAGATTCACGCCGAGGCGCTCAGCCTCCCTGAAGAGTCGAGAGCCGAGCTGATCGAGCGTCTCATGGCCACTCTCGTCGAGAACCCAGACCCGGAGGTCGAGCATGCCTGGTTCGAGGAAGCAGAGCGCCGCCGCCAGCAACTGCTGGACGGCAGCGTCCGGGGAATCCCGGCGGAGGAGGTATTCGCCAGGTTGAGCGCCAAACACCGGCGATGAGGGTCAGGTTCCATCCTGCTGCCGAGCTCGAGCTGGTGATCGACGCCATCCTCGGTACGACCTACTGAGCAAGCCGGCTTTGCCTGGGAGCGCTGGCGTCCTCGCCGGCATGTCCGGAGGAATCGGCGGAACGCCGACAATTGTCACCCCCCTGCAAACAAGGCCGGGCCTTCGGCCCTCCATCTTCAAATGCCGGCGAGACGCCGGCGCTCCCAGGGAAGGCGCGCACCCTTCCGGACGTTCGCCCAGCACCTGAGGCCAGCGGATCGAGTCCCTCGTGGCAGCCTGCCGTCTTGCCTCGCCGGGAGTACCTCCGCAGAGCAAGGGGATTGCTCGTGAGCATACCTTCCCTCATCGAGCGCCCTACCCATATGCTTTCGTAGAAAATCCATATGGTTGACGCACCGACTATATACCCCACAGCGGCAGATATATAGAATAGCCTCTTCCCTCTCGCAGACGAAGGGCGTCTATATATCCACTACGTCCAAGCAATGGGTAGGAGGCTTCTCTATATGTTGTGGGGTTGCTGGTATATAGAATCAAGACGTCTTATATACCAGACGCTCCAAAACATTGGTTAGGCTACTCGCGCATATGGGTAGACATAGCTACCCATTGTTTTGGGCCTGCATACGGTCGTTCGAGGGCGCCCCCGTCGGGGATGAGTCGCTACCCACGCGTTGCACCTCAGCCGCTGTCGCTGCACGGCGCGCGCTCCGGGGAGGAGGCGCTCCCCTCGCGTTGCGTGCCATCCGCCAGTGTTGCGCAGTGCGCGCGCCGGGGATGAGGCCGCCCCTTCGCGCACCGCTCATCCGCCGAGCGGGCGCTTTCCCTGGGACCGCCTCCCTTCCGCATTTGGTAAAATTACCGGCGTTCTCACAGGAGCCGTCCGTGCCCAAGCCCAAGAAGAAAGCGCTGCCGACGCCCGCTCTCGATCCGTCCTTCTCCGCCAAGAAGCCGATCTCTGTCTGGAACCGGCCGCTTCAGCTTGATTCCAAAGGGCTCTTCGGTGCCCTGGCCAAGGGAGCGGTCCACGGTTTCACCGGCCAATGGACCGAGCTTGGAGGCGACGCCGTCGATGGCTTGGCCGCGCTCGGCCTCGACAGCCACGACGCGCCTCACCTCTCCTGGCTCCTGCTGCGACGGGCTCTCGTCTCCGCCATGGCGGAGCTGATCCGGGAGTCGCTTCCCGAGATCGGAGATAAGAAGAAGGATCTTGCGGACCTTTCCCGGCAGCTCGACGAGGCCCTGGAAGAGGAAGAGGTCGCGATCGACCGCACGCTTTTCGACCGCCCCCGGGACCTGCCGCTCCTCGGCGCCGTCCAGGAGCCTTTCGCACAGTGGTTGGAGGCCTATGGCTTGGCGGCCCCGGCCGCCGCCGCAGTCGCCCGGCGGCTGCCGGGCTATTTCGTCCTCGCCCTCCACGCGGAGTGGCGGAGCCAGCCGGCCGTCTATGAGCCAATTCGCGAAGCTGTCAATACGCCCTTCACTCGCTCGGTAGGGCAGGAGCAAGCGTGGCGCGTGTATGCCGCTCGCCTCGACCGGCAGGTCGATGAGCCCATGTTCGGCGAATCCTTCGGCCTGCGGCAGGTGTACGTACCGCTCCGGGCGTTTTACGTCGTTGAGCCCCCGCGAGACCGGCACTCTGAGGAGGGCAGTGCCGGCATCGAGAAAACAGAGAAAGAAAAGGAGCGGCGCGTCGCCGTCTGGCTTGAGCAGGAGATCGACGCCTGGATCGCGGCAGCCGACAAAAAGGACAGCTACCGTGTGCTCTCGGGAGGCCCAGGGTCGGGGAAGTCTTCCTTCCTGCGGATGTATGCGGCGCGCGCAGCCCGGGAAGGGCGCATCCGTGTCCTGTTCATCCCTTTGCATCAGCTCAACGTGGCCGGCTCGCTCGTCAATGCGGTCGGGGACTACGTGCGCCTAGCCGAGGCGCTCCCAGCCAATCCGCTCGACCCGGATTCCGGCGAAGAGCGCCTCCTCCTTCTTCTCGATGGTCTCGACGAACTGGCCATGCAAGGCCGGATCGGCGCCGAGGCCGCCCGGGATTTCGTCCGTGAGGTGCTGAAGCATGTGGAGCTTCGGAACTACGACCGCTGCCGGCTCCTCGTCCTGTTCAGTGGCCGCGAGCCGGTGGTCCAGGCCAGCGAAAGCGAATTCCGCGAGCGGCGGCGGGTGCTTCACACGTTGCCCTACTTCCTCGATGAGGCCCGAAGGAAGGAAGAAACATGGAAAGACAGCGCTGAGATCCTGGCCGAGGATCAGCGCCCGGGCTGGTGGAAAGCCTACGGCATTGCCTCAGGCCGCGGCTATGCCACTCTGCCGGCTGAGTTGAAGCGAAAAGACCTCGACGAGATCACGGCCCAGCCCCTCCTCAACTACCTCGTCGCCCTCAGCTATGACCGTGGTCGCCTGAGCTTCTCGGACGCGCTCAATCTGAACGACATCTATCGAGACCTGCTGGAGGCTGTGCATGACCGGGGGTATGAGCAGAGGCGGTCGCTGGCGCCGTCCCTGACGCTGCAGGAGTTCCGGCGGGTTCTCGAAGAAATTGCCCTTGCCGCATGGCACGGCAGCGGACGCACGACGAGTGTTTCGGAGATCGAGGCCCACTGTGAGGCGGCAGGGTTGTCCGGACTCCTGCGAAGCTTCGAGGAAGGAGCCAAGGCCGGGGTGACTCGAGTGCTCACCGCCTTCTACTTCCGACAGTTTGGCCGGACGGCCGGTGGGGACCATACCTTCGAGTTCACTCATAAGAGCTTCCGTGAATACCTCACAGCGCTCCGGATCATCGAGGCACTGGAGCTCATGAAGGAAGAAATGGATCGGCGCGAGCAAAAGCCGGGCGCAGGCTGGGACGAAGCCGCGGCTCTCAAGCATTGGGCCGAGATCTGTGGTCCGACTCGGATGGACAGGGAGCTGTGGGTGTTCGTCCGGCGCGAAATCGAGAGTCGAGGAAAAGAGAAGGCACTCGCCTGGCAACACATGCTCTGCGGCCTGATTTCGGCCATGCTGCGGAACGGCATGCCAATGGAACTGCTGTCGCCCCGGCCGAGCTACCACGAGGAGTCGCGGCAGGCGCGGAACGCCGAGGAGGCTTTGCTGGCCGTCTTGAACGCTTGCGCACGCACCACCGAAGAATTGAGCCACCTCGACTGGCCGCGAGTTGAGGACGGTGGCAGCAGTGAGACTGCGCTCGGGAGTTGGCTGAAGAGGCTTCAAGGACAGAACGCATTTCTCTCCCATCCTCATGCCCAAAATGCCCAAAGCTTCCTTTCATATCTTGATCTCTCAGGGCAAGTTCTCGATATCGCGGACCTACTTGATGGCGATCTCTTGGGAGCCAACCTGGATGATCTCCGAGTGCGGATAGCTGTTATCTCCGAGGCCGAACTCCGGAATCCTCACATGGGAATCAACCTGGCGCAGATGCCCTTTCACATTCGACGCTTGCGATAAGCAGGCGCTACCAGAGAAAGCGCACTAGCAACTTGCCGCGGCTCCCCTTTCCGCGTAAGATCTCTTCGAAGCAGGTTGACCGTAGCGCACAGAGGTTATCCATGCAGCACGCCTACCGAGGGGATGATGAGACCGCCGAGGCTGAGATCCTGGGACGGATGACGGCCGAGGAGTATTTCGCCCGCGCCCTGGAGGCTCCTCGGGACGCGCGAAAAGCCGAGCTGATCGACGGAGCCCTGATCCTGTTCCCTTCTCCTCTCGACATCCACGAACGGCTGCACGGATTTCTCTTTCACCTGATCCGCGATTACGTCGACCGCTTCGATCTCGGGGAGGTGAGGGGCTCGCGGTCGGCGGTCAAGCTCGGGAACGATCAGATCTACCAGCCCGACATCCTTTTCGTGGCGGGGGACCGGATCTCCCTCTTCGAGCGCCACGGGATCTCCGGTGCGCCCGACTTGGTGATCGAGATCCTCTCCGCCTCCACGGCCCGCTACGACCGGGGCCCGAAGCTTCGCGCCTACGAGCGCACCGGCGTCCGAGAGGTCTGGCTTGTGGACCCGACCGGCCCCATGCGGACCGAGATCCTCCAGCGGAACGGCCTGAGGCTCCAGCCGGTGACGCCCGAAGACGGGGTGGTTACCTCAATCGCGCTTCCCGGCTTCCGGCTCCGCCTCGAATGGCTCTGGCCCGAGGGTCGGTTCATCCCGGTCCGCGACGCGATCGACTCGATGCTCTCCTGAGAAAGACTTATTCTTTCGGGCCGTTCCAGGTGGAGGGGATGAACTCGCTGTCTTCCTGGGCGCGGCGCTCGAAGCTGAGAAAGTCGTAGTATCCGCAGCGGGCTGTGCCGGGGTAGGTGCGGCAGATTTCCGGCCTTGCCTCGTAGACGGTGCAGCGCCGGGTGTCGGTGTCCAGGAAGCGGCAGATCGTGCCGTAGGTCTTGTCCGGCTGGTGCTTGAGGACGATTTCACCGGGCTCGTCGCTCTTCTTGGTAAACTTCCGCGCGGCGGCTTGCGTAGTGATCCCGAAATGCTGCGCCAGGCGTTCGACGTCGGAAACTTGAATTGGAATCCTCGGATAGGAACAACAGTAGGCGGGGCAGCGGTTGCAGTTGTAGAAGATTGTCAGGCCCACACCTGTATTCTACCTCCCGGAGGTCTCAAATGCGCTCGAAAAGTTTCATCCCGATCCTGGCCGCGCTCCTGATTGCTCCGGGCCTGGCCTCTCCGGGCCTGGCAGCCACGGAAACCGCGCCGATGGTCTCCGTGCCGGAGAGCATCATCGCCCGCAACGTGCCCCAGATCCCGCAGGAGGGCACCGAGGAGCTGCTCCCCTACGAGAACCTGCGCACCGCCAACCTCGTGGATTGGCACCCGACGGAGCGCCGGATGCTCGTCCGCACCCGCTTCGCGGAGAGCCCCCAGCTCCACGAGGTCGCCATGCCCATGGGCGCGCGCATCCAGCTCACCTACTACAAGGACCCCGTGCAGGGCGGGCTCTACCGTCCCGGCAGGCCGGGCCAGATCGGCTTTGCGATCAACGAGGATGGCGCCGAGAACTTCCAGTTCTTCCTCATGGACACCGCCACCGGCAAGGCCCGGCGCTTCACGGACGGCAAGAGCCGCCACGTGTCGCCGGTCTGGTCTCGCGACGGCAAGCTTCTCGCCTATGCCAGCAACGCCCGCAACGGCCGCGACTTCGACCTCTACGTCGCCGATCCCTCGACCCCCGGGAGCGAGCGCCGCGTGGCCGAGCTCAAAGGCGCCTGGAGTCCCCTCGACTGGAGCCCGGACAACAGCCGCCTCCTCCTCGACGAGGGCATCTCGGCCAACGAGAGCTACCTGCACTGGATCGACGTCGCGACAGGCGAGGTCCACACCCTGACCCCGCGCCGCCCCGCCGGCAGCGAGCCGGTCTCCTACCAGGGCGGGCTCTGGTCCAAGGACGGGCGCTCGATCTACACCGCCAGCGACCTCGACAGCGAGTTCCTGCGCATGGTGCGGATCGACGTTGGTGATCCCGGGAAGCCAGCCGAGCCCGCGGTCGTCTCCGGCGACATCTCCTGGGACGTCGAGGACTTCGACCTTTCGGACGACGGCAACCTGCTCGCCTTCATGACCAATGAGGACGGCTTCAGCCGGCTGCACATCCTCGACGTCAAAACCGGCAAGGAGACGCCGGCGCCCGAGCTGCCGAAAGGCGCCGCGAACGGGCTCCAGTTCCGCCCGGGCTCGCACGAGATCGGCTTCAGCATCAGTTGGGCGCGCGCGCCCTCGGACGTCTACAGCTACGACGTGGACAGCCGCAAGCTCGAGCGCTGGACGGCCAGCGAGGCCGGCGGCCTCAACACCGCGAGCTTCCCCGAACCCGAGCTGGTCCACTACTCCAGCTTCGACGGCCGCAAGATCCCGGCCTTCGTCTACCGTCCGCCCGCGGACCGCTTCCCCGGCCCCCGGCCGGTGTACATCAACATCCATGGCGGCCCGGAGGGGCAGTCGCGGCCCAACTTCCTGGGCAGCAACAACTACTTCATCAACGAGCTCGGCGTGGTCTACCTGGTGCCCAACGTGCGCGGCTCCTCCGGCTACGGCAAGAGCTATCTGAAGATGGACAACGGCGAGCGGCGCGAGGACTCGGTCAAGGACATCGGCGCCCTGCTAGACTGGATCGCCACGCAGCCCGGGCTCGACTCGAAGCGCGTTATGGTGGGCGGCGGCTCCTACGGCGGCTACATGGTGCTCGCCGCGCTCGTCCACTACAGCGACCGGCTCTGCTGCGCCTTCGAGTCGGTGGGCATCAGCAACTTCATCACCTTCCTCCAGAACACCAGCGGCTATCGCCAGGACCTGCGGCGGGTCGAGTACGGCGACGAGCGCGACCCGAAGATGCGCGAGTACCTGGAGAAGATCGCCCCGATCAAGCACGTCCAGAAGATGACCAGGCCGCTGATGGTCTCGCAGGGGGCGAACGACCCACGCGTCCCGCTCTCCGAGTCGGACCAGATCGTGGCCGCGCTCGAAGGCCGCGGGGTGCCGGTCTGGTACCTCGTGGGCAAGGACGAGGGCCACGGCTTCCAGAAGAAGACGAACACCGACTTCCAGCGCGCGGTGCTGGTCCGCTTCATGCGGGAGTTCCTGCTGGGGGATGGGACAGCCGGGACGCAGACCGGGTCGCGGTAGTCGGTAGCTATTCGGCCGGAGTGTAGACCGCCACGCGATTGCGCCCGCTCCTTTTCGAGAGGAGCAGGGCGTGATCGGCGGCGTGGTAGAGGTCCTGCGGCGCGGCCATCTTCTCGGTGAGCTGGGCCACGCCGAAGGAGCAGCTCAGGGAGATCTTGAGGTCGCCGTAGCGGTGATCCAGATCGAGCACGCGGTCACGCAGCTTCAGCGCCAGCATCTCGGCCTGGGCGCCCGTGGTCTCGGGCGACAGGATTACGAACTCGTCCCCTCCGACCCGGGCCAGGGTCTGCTCCGGCCGGGCCAGCTCCTTGGCCAGCGCGGCCACCTGCTTCAGGGCGAAGTCACCGCAGAGGTGGCCGTAGGTGTCGTTGATCCGCTTGAACTCGTCGAGGTCGAAGATCACCAGCGACAGCGGCCGCGAGTGCCGCTGGGAGCGGGCGAACTCGCGCTGGATCTCCTCCTCGAACTTCCGCTTGTTGTAGATCTCGGTCAGACCGTCCAGCGACACGAGCTCGTAGATCGCCATGTGGTAGGCGCTCTCCACATCCTGCTCGTGGAGGAACTTGAAGTGGACCGCCGCGGTCTGGAAGCGGTCGCCGGTCTTGAGCACCGTGCGGCCGTGGATGGCCTGGCCGTTGACGTAGGTGCCGTTCGTGCTCCCCAGATCCTCGATCGTTACCACCGAGCCGACGTAGCGCAGCCGCGCGTGCTTGCGCGAGATCGACATGACCTCGGGCAGGCTGATGGCGACCGAGCTGGAGCGGCCGATTTCCAGGGTGGTGCCCGGCGAGAGCCGGTGACGGGAGCCCAGCCTCTGTCCCTCGGGGTGCGCGATCAGGATGATGTCCGCCTCGGACTCCCCCGACGGCGCCAGCCCCCGCACCGCCCGCTCGCGCGTGCCGGTCTGGAAGGTCTGGGTGAGGCCGCTCTCCTGGATCGAGGAGGCGTCGATCCCGTCGGTCTCGCCGTCTCCGCGGTCCAGCCTGTCGAGGGGCTGCGGGCGCTGGGGTTCGTCCATGGATGAAGAAACTCAGTCGTTTACGTGTGTTCAGATTGAGCCGGGTCGGGCTTCTTGATCGTATCACCCGCCCCGCAAGGCGTCAAAATCAACGCCCGGAGAGCATGGCTCGAAGGACGTGCCGGGCGACCTCGGGGTTCTCGCGCAGCCGCCGCATCGAGTAGGGATACCAGTCGCGGCCGTAGGGGACGTAGACCCGGAGCCGGTGGCCGCCCGCGATCAGGATGCGCCGCATCTCCTCGTCCACCCCCAGGAGCATCTGGAACTCGTACTGCTCGCGCCGCAGGCCGTGCTTGTCGATCAGCCCCACCGCCTGGCAGGCCAGGTACTCGTCGTGGGTGGCGATGCCCGGGTAGACGCCCCGCTCGATCAGCTTCTCCAGCGCCCGGACGAAGTTTGCCCGCACGGTGTCGAAACCCTTCCACGCGACCGTCCGGGGCTCGACGTAGATCCCTTTGCACAGCCGCACGGTCGAGCCCGGCGGCAGGGCGGCGATGTCGGAGAGGGTGCGGCGCATGTACGCCTGGAGGACCGGCCCCACGTTGCCGTAGCGGGCGTGGAGCTCGTGGAAGATGCGCAGCGTCGCATCCGTGGTGGTGTTGTCCTCCATGTCGATGCGGACGAAGTTGCCGTGCTCCTTCGCCTTGACGACGATGCGCTCCACGTTGTCGCGGCAGAAGCTCTCGTCGATCTTGAGGCCCAGGAGGGTCAGCTTGATGGAGACGTTGGAGTCCAGCCCCTCGCTGGCGATGGTGTCGAACACCTGGAGGTACTCCTCCACCGCGGCCAGCGCCTTCTCCCTCTCCTTGACCTCCTCGCCGAGGACGTCGATGGTCCCCATCGCCCCCTGCTGGTTCAGGTTGCGGACCACCCGGACGGCATCGGCCAGGGCCTCTCCCGCCACGTAGCGGGACGCGACCCGGCCGACGAGGGGCTTTGGCACCACCGGCAGACCGGTGACCAGCAGCCGATTGAAAGCGCTCATCGATCAGGCAGTCGCAGCGACCAGGGTCTCAGCCGGGATTTGATGCGGCTCGTCCACCACCCAGCGCACCGACTTGGAGCACGGGCAGGAGCCGCCGACCCGGCGCAGGGCGGGCATGCGCGCCGCGGCCTGCTTGGCCTCGAGCTCGCCCCTGACCACCTGCGCCAGCGTCTCCACGTACTCCATGTAGTCGCGGCCGGCCCGGTAGGCGTCGGGCAGGTGCTGCTCCAGATGCCGGAGGTAGGAGGGCAGGTCGTCGAAGCTTTCGCCCGCGACGCCCACCATCGTGAACGCCGGCACGCCGCGGCGGCGGTAGAACTCGGGGTGCGGCATGTGCAGGACGTCCTCCCGCGTCACGCCCTCCACGGTCTCTCCTTCGAGAATGCGGCCCAGGGCGGCGTCGGCCTCGCCATGGCTGAGGGACGGCACGCGCGCCCGCAGGTAACGGAGGTTCAGGTCGCGGACCAGCTTCTCGACCTCCTTGTAGAACTGCTGCTGGGCCTCGGCGTTCTTCATCGGCTTGAGGCCGAAGCGGACGTTGGTGCCGCCGCCACGCTCGTCGCCGAACATCTCCAGGCCGCGGGGGAGCCACTTGTTGAGGGCGCGCTGGAGCATGTCCACGCTGATCAGCCCCTCGCCCTTGGCTGCCTTCATGACCCAGCGCCGCATCGGCACCACGCCCGAGGCCAGGTGGAAGGCCTCCTCGCGCAGCATCTGCGGCATGCTCTCGGCCATGGGCTGGTAGGCGCTGATCTTCTGCATGGCGAGCTGGTACTTGCCCACGCGGTCGATCAGGGCGCAGAACACCACGTTGTCCACGAAGGAGTCGAAGTCGATGTTGAAGGCGCCCAGCAGGTGGGAGCCGGTGTTCATCGACAGGATGTCCTCGATCATGTCCGAGGCCGATTCCTTGGAGACCGAGCTCCAGTCGTCCCCGACCAGGAGGTGGAGCATCTGGTAGCCGTGGCGGAGCTCCTCGGCCATCATGCGGAGGATCCAGAACTGCTCCTCCTCGCCCTGGGCGCGGGCCAGGGTCAGCCTGTGCTGCTGGATGGAGCCGAACTCGGTCGAGGCCTGGGCGCGGATGGCGCCGTAGAGGTGATGGGCCTGCTCGGCCTGCATGTCGCAGGCCTTGGTGAACTTCGGCTTCCCCTTCATGTCCCCGCACTCGATCTCGGTGCACATCCCGAGCTCGCGGTAGGCGCAGAGCTCGAACCGCGGCTCGCGGGGGAAGTGCTTCTCCCAGTTGTCCAGGAGGAACTCGTAATCGGGGAGATAGGCGTCCTTCCACTTGAGAACGGCATCGTGGAACTTCTTCGGCATCGTCGTCGTGTTGACGCTCATATCTCTCTCTTTCCTCTCAGTCGCTCTTACAGAGGCCGGACGAACGGCCTCAGGGTCGAAGGCTGGAAGCCGAGGGCGCTGAAGAAGCTGCGGATCTCGCCCATCTCCTCGTCCACCAGCGTCTGCACGCTCCGGGCACCCCGGCGGCGGAAGTGCTCCAGCATGGCGTCGAGCATCTGCCGGCCCACGGCCTTGCCCCGGAACCCGGGATCGACGCCCAGGTGCTCGATCCACCCCATGGGCTCTTCGATACCGAACTCGCCGGAGCGGACCTCGCCGAGCATGAACCCGACGACCCGGCCGTCCGCCTCGGCTACCACCGAGGCCTCCGGGTCCCGCCGAAGGTAATAACCAATCCGGCGCTCCCAGACTTCCGGCCTGTAATGGCCGCCGATCTTTTCGTCGATGCCGACGATGGAGCTGATGTCCATCTCGTCGGCCGGGCGGACGCGAACCTCTGTGGCGGTTTCAGCCATGCCGAATCTTCTCCGTGTCTTCCTTCTCCGGGGAGCCCGGGGAGGGCCCGGACCCGAGCATTCTATCGGGGGAACGCGAGGGGGCGCAAATGGCCTTATCCTTGCGCCCGCATGACCGGCGCCCGGATGACCGCTCCAGCCCCCTCTCCTCCGGCGCCCAGGCCCGGAGCGGCCGTCCACGTCACCCTCCTCTTCGTCCAGCTCTGCTTCGGCACCTTCCACGTGGTGGCCAAGGGGCTGCTCGCCGGCATGGAGCCCATGGCCGTGGTCGGGTTGCGGGTGGCCATCGCCACTCCCCTGCTGGCCTTATGGGCCTGGCGGCACGACCGCACGATCCCTTCGCGGCAGGACTGGGCCTGGCTCCTCCTCCTCGGCGGCCTCGGGGTCACGGCCAACCAGATCCTCTTCATCCTCGGCCTGCAGCACACCACGGCCAACAACGCCTCGATCCTGATGACTTCCCTGCCGGTGTTCGCCGCGGCGGCCGGGGCTCTGCTGGGCATCGAGCGGGTGAGCGGGCGGCGGCTCCTGGGGATCGCCCTGGCGGTGGGCGGCGCGCTGGTCATGGTGAACCCGGGGCGCTTCAGTATCGCCGGGACTGCTGGAAGGACCTCCTTCGGCAACTTCTTGATCCTGGGCAACGCCCTGTCCTACGCCCTCTTCCTGGTGCTCCAGCGTCCGATCCTCCAGCGCCTCCCCTGGCGGACGGTGATCGCGGGCTCGTTCGTCTGCGGGGGTCCCCTGGTGCTGGCCGCGAGCTTGCCGGCCCTGGTTTCCACGGACCTGGGAGAGATCCCCCTCGCGGGCTGGATGGGGGTGCTCTACATCGCCCTGTTCGCCACGGTTTTTGCCTATGCGGCCAACACCTGGGCGGTGCGGCGCTCCTCCCCGGCCCTGGTGGCGGCCTACGGCATGCTCCAGCCGGTGGTCACGGCCGGGCTGGCGACGGTGTACCTGGGGGAGACGCTGGGATGGGTGGAGGGGGTCGGCTTCGCGCTGATCGTAGCCGGACTCTGGCAGGTCAGCGCCCCGGCCGGGGGACGAGACGCGAAGCAACGCCGCGGATGAGATCGAGGAAGAGCCAGAGCCGCCCGCGCTCCGCGGAGACGACATCCGCCGCCGCCGCCCGGATGCAGCCGAGCCCGATCAGGACCCGGCCCACTTGGTTCCACTGGCCCGCGCGGCGATAGAGGAGGATCGCCCGGCTGAGCAGGCGGGCCGCCTCTCCGGGCCGCTCCTGGGCGTTGCGCAGCGCGGCCTTGCGCTCCAGCAGATGGGCGCGCTCCAGCCGGTCCCCGGTGCCCCGCAGCAGGTGGGACTCGGCCCGCCGCAGCGCCTCCTCGGCAGCCTGAAGATCGCCGGTCCTCCGGCGGGCGTCGGCCACCGCGGTCCAGGCCCGCGACCGCAGCTCCTCGATGAAGACCCGGGGGTGGACCGCGGCATCGATCCGGCCAGCCACGGCCAGGGCGATATCAGTGGTACAAAGCTCTGAATTCTGATCGAGCAGGAGCTCGCAGAAACCCCAGGTGTGGAAGCGCCGGTCGGCCTGAACCAGCGCAGACCACCGCGCGGCGGGAGCGCGCTTCAGCTCCGCCAGGAGCCGGCGGGCTTCGGCGCGCTCCGTTTCCAGGCCGGCGCGGGCGATGCGCACCCGGTCGTAGACCCGCTCGACGGTGCCGTCATAGCGGAAGCGCTCGGAGCCCGGCCAGTCCTCCCGGGCATCCCGCCCGAGGTCCCAGAAGGCCGAGGTCACCTCCTGGCAGTGGCGGCAGCCCGGCAGCAGGTGCAGGAGGATGCCGCGGCTCTCCCGCTGCGAGAGGCGGCCCAGCATGAAATCCTCGAGCTCGCACTGCGAGGGATGATCAGGCATCGCACTACCGTCGGTCATGATCGTGACTGTATCCTGAATCCACGATAACACCGCCGCCGGAGCCTGTCCAGCTTGATGGAAGGATTGGCTTTGTAAAGCGCTATCGTCGCTGCACGTGCTCGTGCGCGTGGTAGCTGCTGCGCACCAGGGGACCCGCCTCGCAGTGGGCGAAGCCGAGGGAGAGCGCGAGCGCGCGGTAGCCGGCGAACTCGGCGGGGTGGACCCAGCGGTCCACGGGCAGGTGCTTCGAGGTGGGCTGCAGGTACTGGCCGATCGTCAGGATCTCCACTCCCGCGCCGCGGATGTCCCGGATCGTGGCTTCGACCTCGCCGGGCGTCTCGCCCAAGCCGACCATGATCCCGGTCTTCACCCGCCCCGAGTACTCACCGTCGTCACGGCGCCGGGCGGCCTCGGCGAGCAGGGCCAGGCTGCGGTCGTAGCGGCTCCCCGGCCGCGCCTGCCGGTAGAGACGGGGGACGGTCTCCATGTTGTGGGAGAAGACCTCGGGCGCGGCGCCGAGCAAGATGTCCAGGGCATCGGGCACGCCGCGGAAGTCGGGCGTCAGGACTTCGACGGCGGTGTTCAGCGGGCTCGAATTGCGCTCGTGGATGGCCCGGATCACCCGGGCGAAGTGGACGGCGCCGCCGTCGCGCAGGTCGTCGCGGTCCACGGACGTGATGACTGCGTGGCGGAGGCCCATGACCTCCACGGCCTCGGCCACGTGCGCCGGCTCCTCGGGGTCAACCCCGGTCTGCGGCCGGCCGGAGGTCACGGCGCAGAAGCCGCAGCGGCGGGTGCAGACGTCGCCGAGGATCATGAACGTGGCGGTGCCGTGCTCGCCCCAGCACTCGTAGATGTTCGGGCAGCGAGCCTCCTGGCAGACGGTGTGGAGGCTCAGGCGATCCACCAGCTCGCGGACCTTGTGGTACGAGGCCGGGGTCGCCAGCCGTATGCGCAGCCAGTCGGGCCGGGGCTCCCGGCGCGGCGCGGATGAAATCGTCTTGCGTCCAAGCTGGACGAGAGTCTCGCTCATGGTTCCTAGTCTATCCGATGGCACCCTGGCACGATCCCTGCTTGATACCGGTTTCGTCGGGCCAAGAGGCTCGGCAGAGAACGACGATAACGAGATCAGGAGAGGAAGTGCCGGCCCTTCTCCAGCTCCCTAGCTCGTTGCTGCTTTGAGGAGATGGAGCCATGAACCGTTCGAGTCTGCGGCTTGCCGCTGTCTGCGCCCCGTTTCTCCTAGGCGCTCCGCTTGCTGCCCCGCTTGCCGCTGGTATCCTGTCTGGTAACTGCCGTACCGCCGAACAGCCGGCTGCCACGCTGCTCGTTCCCTACTTCGAAGTGGACCTTCAGAACGCCGACGGCGCCACCACCCTGATCTCCGTCAACAACGCCTCCTCCCGGCCTACCCTCGCGCGAGTGGTCCTGTGGACAGACTGGGGCGCGCCCACCCTCTCCTTCGACATCTACCTGACCGGTTACGACGTCCAGAGCCTGAACCTCCGTGACCTGTTCCGCGGCCATCTCCCCGGCACCGGTCCGGTGGTCAGCCCGCAGGGCGAGCTGTCGGACGAGAACACCGCGTTCGCCGGCTGCGAGGGCAACGCCAAGGCCGTGAGCACGATGCCCGCCGCGAGCTGGGACTTCCTCAAGGCCGCCCATACCGGGCGTCCCCTCCCCGGAAGCAGCACCGCGCAGTGCCTCGGAAGCGGCGACAAGGGGGCCAGCATCGCCACCGGCTACATCACCGTCGACGTGGTCAACCGCTGCTCGGGAGCCTCGGTCGGCAAGGCGCAGAACACGCCCGCCGATCCGGCCTACTTCGCGGCCGGAGGCACCGGTCTCGCCGCCAACCACAACGTGCTCTGGGGGGAGTACATCTCCTTCAACCCGGCCAAGAGCCTGGCGGACAGCCAGACGGCCGTGCACATCCTGGCCGACGCCGACGCCTTCTCCGCGGGCGATTACACCTTCTACGGCCGCTATGTTAACTACGACTCGCGGGACGACCGGGCGCCGCTGTCCAGCCTCTACTACGTGCGCTACCTCAACGGCGGCCCCTTCTCCGGCGGCACGGACCTGGTGGTCTGGCGCGACAGCCGCGACGCCAACGTCACGGCCCGGAGCTGCGGCACCGCCCCGTCCTGGGCACCCCTCGGCGAGTATCAGATGGTCGTCTTCGACGAGGAGGAGAACCCAACCATGATGCCGAACAGCAAGGCCTTCCCCCTCGCTTCGCAAAAGGTCCACGTCGGGGACGCGAACCTCGCCGTGAACGAGGACTTCGGCTGGATGATGATAGACCTCTGGCACTCCGATTCCACCCACGCCCAGGGCTGGGTCGGCACGGTGATGAACGCCGAGGGGCGCTTCTCCGTCTCGCACACCGCCATCCGGGCGGACGACCTCTGTAATTTTGGGCTTTGAGCTAGTGAGCGTAGAAGAGCACCGCAAAGAAGTGGCAGACGCTGCCCACCATGACGAAGAGATGCCAGACCAGGTGGGCATACTGGAGACGGTGCCAGGCGAAGAAGAGGACTCCGGCGGTGTAGCTCACGCCGCCGGCCACCAGCCAGGCAACTCCACCCGGATCGACGTGGGTGGTCAGCGGATCGAGGGCGATCAGCACGAGCCATCCCATGGCGAGATAGAACGCCGCGGAGGTCTTGGGGTAGCGGAACCCGAGGAAGGTCTTGAAGAGGATTCCGCCCACGGCCAGCACCCAGATCGTCACCAGCAGCGACCAGCCCCACGGCCCGCGGAGCGCCCCGAGCGTGAACGGCGTGTAGGTGCCCGCGATCAGCAGGTAGATGGCCGCGTGGTCGAGCCTCCGCCAGAGCGCCTTGTTCTTGTGCGGAGGGCACGCGTGATACAGGGTCGAAGCTGCGTAGAGAAGGATCAGCATCGTCCCGTAGATCGCCCCGCCCACCACCTGCCAGTTGTCCTGCCGCTCCAGGGCAGTCAGGACGAGCACCGGCAGCGCCACGAGACTGGCCGCCAAGCCGATCCCGTGGCTGATGCTGCAAGCTCGCTCTTCCTGCTGCGTCAGAGGACGTCTGGCCATCAGGGGCATCAGGGAGATACCCGGAGGTTCGTGAAGTAACCCTCCGTGCCCTGGCCGACCCAGAGGCCGACCGCTCCCTTGCTCTTCCCCAGCTTCAGGTCGTTGATGATCAGGGCCGGCTGCTCCGCGCCGTGGACGTAGAGGCGCGCCGTCGTGCCAGAGACCTGGATCCGCAGCTTCGTCCACTCGCCGGGGACGAGGTCGACATAGGATTCGTACTGCCCCGGGGCCTCCTTGCGCAGGCGGTGCCATGGGAACTCGGGGTACGAGAAGTACTGCGCCGAGCGGTTGCGGCGGAGCTGGTCGTCGGCGCGGCCGTTCGTCGGCCGGATGTAGATCCCCTCGTGCTTCGATCCGTCCGGCGTGGCCCGGAACACCACGCCGACGAATCCGCGGGCGTCCGATGGAGCCCCCGCGCCCGGCTTTCCGGCCACCTCGACCTCGATGATGCCGTCCTCGATCTCCGTTCCAGGAACGAGGACCAGCGTCGGCGCATCCTTCTCGCGGCCGGCGGGGGTCTCCACGACCCGGACCGCCTTGCGACCCTGGTAGGTGGCAGCCTCGGTCAGCACGTTGACGTTCTTCAGCCCTTCGGCGCTGTCGAGCGGGAAGGTGCGGGTGCCGGCGGCCTGCCCGAGCGAGAGCAGGGCGGCGGGAAGAAGGAGAGCGAAAAAAAGCGGCCGTTTTCTCATGGGGTCAGCTCCTCGGGAAGGCTATATCTTAGACGCATGCGCTCAGAGCCACGCAAGGAAACGTCGAAGAGCGGATCAACGGCAGCGGGCGCGAGCCGCCCTGGGATAGGCTCGCCTCATGTTCGACCCCCAGAACCGGCTGGAAGAGTCGCTGGTCAAGGCGACGGCAGAGCCCGAGAGCCGTCCCCGATTCTACCGCGACTTCCTGGAGTCCGACCTCTACCTGCTGCCCACCGGGGAGCTGCCGGAGATCCAGGACGGCGTCGTCCAGACCGGCAGCCAGATCGCCTTCCAGGTGGATCGAGATCGAGGGCAGGACCTACGTTCCGGCCTTCTCTTCGCTGCCGCGCCTGCAGGCCGCCCTTGCCCAGGAGAGGACCTACTTCCGCATGGCGGCCCGGGACTTCCTGGAGCTCACCCGCGGCGCGGACGTCCTCCTCAATCCGGGGAGCGACTACGGAAAGGAGCTCCTGGCGAGCGAGATCGAAAGCCTGCTCGACGGCTCGATCTTCGGACCCACGAGCCGCAGGCAAAAGCGGAGCCTGCTGAGCTCGCTGTTCCGGCGGGGGTGAGGGATATGAGAACAGTTGTCTCGATCCCTGACGCAGGAGCAAGCTTCGGGGATCGGAGCAAGCTGGGGAACCGCTCCCCCTTTGGGTAGACCCCTCTACCCGGTGAACCGAGGCGCGTACCCCCTCTATATCGCCGCCGTCCCCTCCCACGCACTTCGTGTAGGCTCTCCGCCATGAACAGATCTGCCCTGGCTGTCTGCGCGCTTTTCCTCTGCGCTCCGGCTCTCGCTCAGGAGCAGGGCCTGGAGGCCATCCGTCCCGAGGCGATCCGGGCGCACATGCGCTTTCTCTCCGACGACCTGCTGGAGGGCCGCGACACCGCCACCCGCGGCCATGAGCTGGCGGCCAAGTACGTGGCGACCGCGTTCGAATCTCTCGGGCTCGACCCTGCAGGCACCGGCGGCAGCTTCCTTCAGACCGTTCCGCTGTTGCGCACCACGCTGGTCGCGCCCGAGTGCTCGCTGACCCTCGACCGCGAAGGCCGGAAGACCGACCGAAAGACCGAGCTGCGGATGGGCCAGGACTTCATCCTCCTCCCCCTCGCCCGCGCCGAGGCGAGCGTTACGGCCCCCGTGGTGTTCGCCGGGTTCGGCCTCACTGCTCCGGAGATGGGCTACGACGATTACGCCGGCATCGACGTGCGAGGCAAGATCGTCGCGATCCTCGGGGGCGCGCCGACCTCCTTCCACCCCGACCAGCAGGGCTATTACTCGGACAGGCAGGTCACGATGCGCAACGCGGCGGCACGGGGCGCGATCGGGATCCTCTGGCTCTTCTGGCCGAGGCTCGAACGGATCGCGCCCTGGGAAGTCTGGTTGAGGTGGCACGCGGCCCCCGGCCTCGCCTGGGCGAACGAAGGAAGACCCAGAGACACCCATCCCGGACTGGAGGGATTGGCCCTCCTGAGCCGGAAGAGCGCCGAGGCGCTGTTCGCGGGAGCTCCGGTCGGCCTGGAGGAGATCTTCGCGGCCGCGGAGGCAGGACGGTCGCAATCCTTCGAGCTACCCGTCAAGGTGACTCTGCGCACGGTCAGCCGCCGGGAGAACGCCGAAAGCCCGAACGTGGCGGCGGTGCTGCGCGGCTCGGACCCCCGGCTGCGCGACGAGTACGTCCTCCTGACCGCCCACCTCGACCACGTCGGCATCGCCGAGCCGATCGACGGCGACGCGATCTACAACGGCGCCTACGACAATGCTTCGGGGGTCGCGATGCTCCTGGAGGCCGCGAAAGCGTTCAGCCGCCTCCCGGCTCCGCCCCGGCGGTCCGTGCTGTTCCTCGCCGTAACCGGCGAAGAGAAGGGCCTGCAGGGTTCGAGCTTCTTCGCGCGCAACCCCACCGTCCCCGCCTCCGGAATCGTCGCCAACGTCAACCTGGACATGATCCTGATGCTGCAGCCTCTGCGAGACGTCATCGCCTACGGAGCGGAGCATTCCAGCCTGGCGAACGCGGTCGAGACCGCGGCCCGGCGGTTCGGGGTCGAGGTCACTTCCAACCCGGTCCCGGAGCAGGTCCTGTTCGTCCGCAGCGACCACTATTCGTTCGTCCAGGAGGGGGTCCCCTCGATCTTCCTGACGAGCGGCTTCAAGGCCGCGGATCCCGCGGTGGACCTGGTCAATACTTGGCTTCGTGAGCGCTACCACCAGCCGGATGACGACATGAGCCAGGCCATCGATTTCGAAGCCGGCACGCTGTTCGCGAAGCTGAACTTCCTCATCGCCTGGCTGGTGGCGCAGGACGACCAGCGCCCGAGTTGGAATCCCGGAGACTTCTTCGGCGAGAAGTTCGGGCGCAAGCGCTAGCTCAGGGAGTCATCCCCCTCTTTTCCCAGACCGCCCGCGAGATCTCGGCGATGGCGCGGTCGGCCTCCTTCTCATCCTGAAAGCCGGCGGTGAGGACGACCAGGACGTACGGCCTCTCCCCCGGCGGGAAGACGATGGCCGCGTCGTGGTGGATGCCGGTGATGTCCCCGGTCTTGTGGGCCACGGGCGTGCCCGGCGGGAGCCCGGCGGGGATCTTCTCGTTGAACTCCTGCGCCTTGAGGATGTCGATCATCTTCTCCGAACTGGACCGAGAGAAGGTGGTGCCATCGGCGATCGCCTTGAGGAGGATCCGGAGGTCGTTCGCGGTGGTGACGTTGTTCATCCCCGCGTCGTAGGCCTTCTGGTCCTCGACTCCGCGCAGGACGCGCATGTCGTAGGCCTCGATCCGCCGCATCAGGTCCATGACCGTGGGCGCGCCGATGCGCTCGATCAGCAGGTTCGTGGCCAGGTTGGAGCTGCGGATGATCATCCTGCGGATCAGCTCTTCCAGGGGGAGGTTCTGGCCCGCGGTCTGGTACAGGTCGGGGTCGCCGTCCTCCTCCGGATCGAGGGTGTAGACGGAGTCGTCCATGATGCTGTGAAACTCGTTGCGGACCGGGACGGGCTCGTCGAGCCGCATGGCGCCGCGGTCGACCGCCTCGAAGAAGGCCATCATGACCGGCACCTTCATGGTGCTCGCGGCGTGGAACCGCTCGCGGTCGTTCAGGGAGAAGGTCGCGCCCGTGCCCAGGTGGTGGAAGGCCACGGCGATGAGCCGCTGCTTCCCCTGCCGGGCGACGATCCGCTGGACCTCGCCGGGGAGGCTGCCGGAAGGGTGGGACATCGAGGCGCAGGAAAGCAGGCAGAGGGCAAGCGGGGCCAGGGAAACTATGGGGCGCATCCGGCGATTCTACTGGGAGCGCCGGCACTCCCAGTGAAAAGCCGTCGCTCTCCCCCTCAATTCTCCCCCTCCGCCTCCATCCCCAGCCGCACCAGCAGATTCTGGAGAATCCGCGCCGTCAGCCCCCAGATCTGCCGGTTGCCGAGGTGGTACACGAGGAGCAGGCGCTCGATCCCGTTGATCTTGACGGGACGCTCTTCCACCATCCTGGGATTCGAGAAGGCGCTCAGGGGGAGGCTGAAGACCTCGGCGATCTCGGCGGGGTTCGGCTTGGCCTCGTAGGGGAAGGGGATCGCTCCCACGCAGGGGATCACCCGGAAGCCCGCCGGGGTCTCCTGCTCGTCCAGGATGCCCAGGGGGAGGACCCTCTTCGGGTCAAACCCGATCTCTTCCTGCGACTCCCGCAGCGCTGCGGCCCAGGGGTCTTCCTTGAGCTCGCGGCCTCCTCCCGGGAAGGCGATCTGGCCGCGGTGGCTCGGCAGGTCTTCCGTGCGCTTGGTGAGCACGGTCCAGAGCTCGCCGGCATCCACGTAGAGCGGCACCAGAACCGCGGCCTGCCTCAGATCGCTGGCCGCCAGGCGCCGGGGCGGCGGCGAGGCAAGACGGTCCCGGATCTCCATGATCCAACTGCGCCGTTCCCCGCTCATGGTGTCTTTTGTATCAGATCGCGGACGGGCCGGACCCGGAAGCCGATCGGCTTGATCGGGGCGCCGGGCAGCCGGAAGTTGAGCGAGTAAAGGTGATGACGATCCCCGGTCCACCACATGGGGTGGACCCTTCCCGATCCGAGCGGCACCTGGAACGTCACGGAGCCGTCGGCCCCGAGCCTCGTCGGCCGCAGCTCCGCGCCGTGGACCTCGAGAAGGGCGGGCGCGTTGCGGTCGAAGGCCAGCTCCAGCCTTTCCAGGGAGTCGGGGCTCGCGATCACCAGTTCGCCGCCCTCTCCTCCCGCGATGCGGAAGTCGCTCCCCTGCGGAGCCTTCCAGACGCCCGGGCTCGTGGGCTTGATCCGCAGACTGCCCTGCGCAATCCACGCGCCGGGGAGGTCCCGCTGGGTCACTTCGTACGGAAGCTCGTACGGAAGCCAGGCCTCGATCCGCTCCTTCACGGATGGCGAGAGAGGGAGCAGGAAGGGCGCCGCCAGCAGAGCCACGGCAATGACCCAGCCGGAGCGGAGGGGCCGCGCCGCCAGGAACCAGAGCGCCGGGTAGAGCGGGAGGAACAGGCGGTTGCCCGCTCCCCCGCCGACCCCTGCGAAGTCGTAGGGGTCCGCCACCAGGAAGCCGAGCACGGCCAGGGCCACTCCCACGCCCAGCGCCCAGCGCCCCCGGTCGCTTCTGGCCGCGGCCAGCGCCAGGAGGACGGGCAGGAACCAGGGCAGGATTCCGACGTTCCTCCCCACGAGGAAGTAGACGGCGTTCCAGACGAGCAAGCCCGGGTCCGGCTCGAAGGTGACGCTTGGAGCCAGGAGCGGGTCCCCGCCGGCCGAGGCGTGGACGAAGGAACCGGCGGCGAGGAGGCCGGCCGCACCCAGGATCAGCCCGGCCCAAGCAGCCCGGCGGCCTCGCACGACCGACTTCTGGAGAGCAACGGCCGCCGGCAGGAGAAGAAAGAAGTAGAGGAGACGGTACGTGCCGGAGATGGCGAGGAGCAGCCCGATCGCGAGCCAGCGGCCGAAGACCCGCCAGGACCATTTCCGCTCCCCCTCGTAGACCGAAGGCAGGGGGTCTTCCCGCTGGCCCGCGTAGATCAGGGCAAAGCCGGCGGCGGTCACAGCCAGGAGGAAGACATCGGCGGTCGCCAGGAAGACGTAGGAGAAGGTCACGGAGGCAAAGACGAAGGCGGCCACCAGGAGCGGGGCTCTCAGCGCCCAGGCGGCCAGCAGCGCCGCCGCGGCCAGGAGCAGCGCGTTGGCCACCCGCATCCCGCGCTCGGGCATCAGCCGGACGAACGGCGCGGCAACGAGGGCATGAAAAAACGGCCGGGCATAGACCTGGGTCCGGCCGCCGTCCTGGCTCTCCAGGTCGATCCCCCGGGGACGCGCGCCCCACTGGTCCCTGAAGCGCCGGAAGTCCTCATCCGAGTACTGGAGATCGAAGTCCCATGCGAGGCTCGCGGCCTGGAGGGCGTAGGTCGGCTCCTCCCCCGCGTCCGGAGGCCGGGCCGCGCGGTCGGTCGCCAAGGTGGCAACCAGGAGCGCGAGCAGCAGGGCGATCAGCACAGCCCAGGCAGGCTTCAAAGACGCCGCTCCCATCTCGGTCCCCCGATCTTGGAGAGCCCCAGGCCACCGAAGAGGTGGGGCTCGATCCAGAGATGGGCAAAGCCCGGCGGACGGCGGACCTCGGTCTCGACCCAGGCCTCTTCCCCGGGCTCCAGGTCCCGGGGCAGGGGGAGCCATGGGCGTCCGTCGAGGAGGTTCTCGGAGAGCTCCTCGTCGGTGAACAGCTTGACCACGACCGCGACCCCTCCCGGTCCTCTCTCCCCGGCAATCCAGCGGGCGAAGCCGCGGTTCCGCAGCCGGATGCGCAGCCGCCGCCGCTCCCCCTCGGGCCAGGGGAGATCAGCGCCCTGGACATCGAGCTCGCCGTCGAGCTTTCCCCACGCGAGGCTGCTCGGGCGAGGCACGTCCGGCGCCCTCTCTCCGGGCGGGGACAGCTCGCGCCACTCCCGGCAGGCCTCCGCGACCGCCTCCGCGGCCCGGGCAGGATCGTGATGCACCCGGACATGCTCCCGCGCCGCCTCTCCCATGGCCCGCAGCCGCTCCGGGCTCGCCAGGAGGCCGCGCAGCAACGCGGCGAGTGCCTCCGGCTCCTCCTCTCCACCCAGGGGGACCCGGATGACGGTTTCGGAGGGCAGGTCGGCGAACTGGGCGTAGTCGGAGACGATGGCCGGACGCCCCGCGGCCAGCACCCTCAGCAGCGAGGCCGAGGTCTCGCCCGCCGTGGGGTAGCGCAGGTTGAGGCAGAGGTCCACGGCGGCGATGGCCGCCTCGAAGTCCTCGAAGGGGATGAAACCGGTGACGTGGACCCGGCCGGCCACTCCCGCCCGCCTCGCCTCCTCTTCCAGCTCCAGTCCCTTGGACGCCTCCCCCACGATCAGCAGGTGGGTCCGCTCCAATCCCGGTTGCGCCAGCGCCCGGATCGCCACCCCGGTGCGCTTGATCGGAGTCTGGAACCCGAAGGACCCGAGCACGGGCCGGTCCTCGGGGAGACCGAAGCGGCGCCGCAGGAGCCTACCGGCTTGAAGATCCGCGGCGGGGGGCAGGGGGACGCCCATCGAGATCGCGCGCACCCGGATCTCGGGGTCTTCCTCCCGGATCAATCCCGCGGCCCACTCGCTGTGGACCAGCACCCCCCGCTGCCGCCGGAGCAGATCGCGGTGAGCGGTGAGCTCGAAGACGGGCGCGTCGCCGTACGCGTTCCAGCGCTTCGCCAGGGCCGCGGCCTCGCCGATCCAGCCATGATCCCGCGTCAGCCGCTCTTTATACGGATAGAACTCGCCGCGGCCGAGGGTAACGTCGAGGAGCAGGTGGTGGAGCACCACGTCATGCAGGGTGAGCACCCCCGGGATCTTCAGGGCCAGCTCCATGACCCCCTCGTGGTAGCGGTTGTTGCCCATCTGGTAGAGGGGCAGCCGGCCGTCTTTCCCGGTTTCGGCGGCGGGTGCCATGGGCCAGGCCTGCACGACCTCGGGCGCAACCGGCTGGCCGGGGAGATGGATCAGGCGGATGTCGGCAAGCTGCGCAAGATGCGGCAGCAGGTCGACGCTGTAGTCGGCGATCCCCGAGCGGACGGGTGGGAGGGGGGAGACGTAGTCGAGGCGGAGGTCGGCCATGCGCGGCCTTTTACCCCCTCTCCCCCGGCACGGGGGAGAGGGGTGGGGAGAGGGGGAACGGGATCAAAACGCCAGATCCTCTTTCCCCGGAGCCGCCATCTGCCCCCTGAGGAAGGCTTCGATGAACGGATCCACGCCGCCGTCCAGCACGCGGTTGGCGTCGCCCACCTCGGCCCCGGTGCGGTGGTCCTTGACCATGCGGTAGGGATGGAGGACGTAGCTGCGGATCTGGCTCCCCCAGGAGTTGTCCATCTTGTTGCCCTCGCGCTCGGCCTGCTCCGCCGCGCGCTTCTGCACCTCCTGGTCGTAGAGGCGCGACTTGAGGACCTTCATGGCCATCGCCCGGTTCTTGATCTGGCTGCGCTCGTTCTGGCAGGCGACCACGATCCCGGACGGCAGGTGGGTGATGCGCACCGCCGACTCGGTCTTGTTGACATGCTGGCCGCCCGCGCCCGAGGAGCGGTAGGTGTCGATCTTCAGGTCCTTGTCCAGCACCTCGATCTCGATGTCGTCGTCCACCTCGGGATAGACGTCTACCGAGGCAAAGGAGGTGTGGCGCCGGCCCTGGAAGTCGTAGGGGCTGATCCGCACCAGCCGGTGGACCCCGACCTCGCTCTTCAGATACCCGTAGGCGTTCTCGCCGCGGATCGCGAGCGTGGCGCTCTTGATCCCCGCGTCGTCTCCGTCCTGCCGCTCCATCAGCTCCACCTGGTAGCCGTGCTGCTCGGCCCAGCGCAGGTACATGCGCAGGAGCATCTCGGCCCAGTCCTGCGACTCGGTGCCGCCGGCCCCGGGGTGGATGGCCATGATGGCGCTCTTGTCGTCGTCCGGGCCGGAGAGCTTCAGCTCCAGCTCCAGGCGGTCGAGGTCGGTCTGCAGGCGGTCGAGGAAGCGGGCCAGATCCTCGTCGGTCTCCCCCTCGGCGAGGAGCTCGCGCCAGGTGGCCAGCTCATCCGCGTCAGAGCGGAGGCGCTTCAGGGTCTCGAGGCGCCGCTCCAGGCCGCGGCGCTGCTGCATGAGGGAGGCGTTGCGGGTAGGGTCGTCCCAGAACCCCGGCTCCTGCATCTGCCGGTCGATGTCCGACAGCTCTTTCTCTAAGCCGGTGTCCTCAAAGATACCCCCGGAGGTTGGTGAGCTGCTCCGAGAGCGTGTCGATGCGCTGCTGTGCGTCCGAGGCGATCATGATCTCTTCTTCTCCTTGCGAGTGAAATATAGCGCAATCAGCGCGGCCCCTGAGACGATCGAAGCCAGGGACGGCACCAGCCAGGGGAGCCTCGCGTACGGGGTCAGGCCCGACCGGCCCAGCACCCGGGCGCGGATGATGCCCTCCTGAAAGACGCCGAGCTGAGACCAGACCGAGCCGTCCGGGCCCACGATGGCCGACACCCCGGTGATCGCGGCCCGCAGCAGGGGGCGGCGGTTCTCCGCGGCGCGGAAGCGGGCCGCCCGGTAGTGCTGCCAGGGTGCCCAGGTGTCGCCGTACCAGGCGTCGTTCGTGATCGTGACCAGGACCGTCGCGCCCCGGCGTGCCAGCTCCGCGACCTCGGCCGGATAGACCACCTCGTAACAGATGGCCATGCCGAGCGTCTCCCGCTCCCACGGCAGCAGGGTTACTCCCGCGGCCGCCCGGAACTCGCCGGCGTTGCGCGCCAGCGTATCCATCCAGGAAAAGACGCCGCGGAAGGGGATGAATTCCCCGAACGGCACCAGGTGCCGCTTGTCGTACCGGTGCAGGGTCCCCTGCGGCGACAGCAGGTAGGCCGAATTGTAGAGGCTCTCCTCCACCGGATGGCTGGAGTTGAACAGCACCGTGCAGCCGCGCTTGACCAGCCTGTCGAGGTCCTCGCGCAACATCGAGTCCCGGGCGTAGGAGAACGGCCAGGCCGCGCTCTCCGGCCAGACCACCAGGGTGCCCGGCTGGCAGACCTGGGTCGAGGCGTCGATCATCTTGCGGTAGTTGCGGAGGACCGCCACCGCATCGTACTCCGTCAGGTTGGCGATGTTGGGCTGGATCAGCCGCACCGGCATCCCGGCCGGGCCGATCGCACCCGCCTCGCGCACGTCCTCGATGGATTGGCGTTGGCTCCAGCGCCCGGCCAGGGGGAGCAGGAGGAGCGGCACGGCCCAGGCGACCACCAGCGGCGCCCAGCGGCGGCGCTGAACGGCCGCGGCCGCACCCGCGCTGGTCAGGACGGCGAGGAACGAGATCCCGTAGGGACCGACCCAGGCCGAGAGCGGCAGCGCTCCGGCCACGTCCACCCAGGAGTAGGCCGCGAGGTTCCAGGGGAAGCCGCCGAACAGGACGGTGCGGAGCCACTCCAGCGCCACCCAGAGCGACGGCAGCACCAGCAGGCGCCCGACCGTCCCCCATCTCCTCCAGACCTTGCCCCCGATCCAGCCGAATACGGCATCGAACCCGGCGAGGTAGGCGGCGAGCAGGCCGGTCAGCGGCCAGGCCAGCGGCTGGGAGATACCGCCATAGGTGACCAGCGTGGGCACGATCCAGGAGAGGCCGGTCATCCACGCCATGAAGCCGAAGACGAAGGCCAGGCGGCCGGAGGCCCGGGTCGAGGAGAGCAGCAGGATCAGCGGCGCCAGGGCGAGCCAGGGGGCGATGACGTGCGGCTCGCGGCCGAACTGGAGCGCCCAGAGCACGCCGGCGCCCGCGGCGAGGATCCACTTCACTCGGTATTCACTCGGTGACCCAGGTGTCGAGCTTGTAGCCCGTGCGCACCTGCTCGGCGACTTTCTGCGCCGCACCGCGGGAATCGAACGGGCCGATGCGCACGCGGTGCATGGTGCGGCCGGCCACCTGGACCGGGGAGAGGAAAGCCTTGTGGCCGCCGCGGACCAGGCGGTCCCGCACCTTCTCCGCCTGGTCGAGATCGGAAGAGGAGAAGACCTGGATGACCACCTGGCCGCTGGCGACTTGGGGCTCGGGGGTCGCCGCGACGGCCGGACGGGCCGGGGTGGGCGCGGGAGTGGGCGTGGCGGGCTCAGCAGTCTCTTCCGCCTCCGCATCGCGGCCCTGCCGGCGGCGACCCTCGGGCAGATCGGGGTCTCCGGCGGGGGGCTCCTCTTCGGTCTCGCCGCCGAAGTCCTCCAGCAGGGTCGTATCCTGGGCCGGGGTGGCAGGGGGTGGTTCCTGGGCATCGGCGGCGGGATCACCCGCCTGCTGCTCGTCCTCGAAGAACGCGAGCTCCTCCAGCTCCTGGGCTTCCGGCGGCGCGGCCGGGACGGCCTGCGTGCCCTGGGCGATCTGCTCCTGGGCGCGCGCCGCGCTCTCGCGGCCGATCCAGAGCCCCGAGAAGAAGGCGGAGACGAGGCAGACCAGGAGGATCACGAACGCGACGACCACCTGGCGGTTGGTCAGCGCGATCTCGTAGTAGCTGGGCTCGTGCGAGTTCGTCAAAAACAGGCTCCCTACTTGCGCTCCCCGCGGTCGAGGAACGCCTTCATCAGGTCGATCGGCAGCGGGAAGATGATCGTCGAGTTCTTCTCCGCCGAGATCTCCGTCAACGTCTGCAGGTAGCGGAGCTGCAGGGTGACCGCGTTCCTGCCGATGATGTCCGCGGCCTCGGCGAGCTTCACGGAGGCCTCCAGCTCACCGGCCGCATGGATGATCTTAGCGCGCTTTTCACGCTCCGCCTCGGCCTGCCGCGCCATCGCGCGCTGCATCTCCACGGGCAGGTCCACGTGTTTGAGCTCCACCATGGAGACCTTGATCCCCCAGGGATCGGTCTGGGAGTCGATGATCGTCTGGAGCTGCTCGTTGAGCTTCTCGCGCTCGGACAGGAGCTCGTCGAGCTCGGCCTGGCCCAGCACCGAGCGCAGCGTGGTCTGGGCGAGCTGGCTGGTGGCGTAGTTGAAGTTCTCCACCTCGACGATGGCCCGCGCCGGATCGACCACCCGGAAGTAGACCACCGCGTTGACCTTCACCGACACGTTGTCCCGCGTGATGATGTCCTGCGGCGGCACGTCGAACACCACCGTGCGCAGGGACACCTTGATCATCTTCTCCAGCGGCCAGAAGATGAGGACGAGGCCCGGGCCCTTGGGCTGGCGCGCCAGGCGGCCGAGCCAGAAGGTGACGGCGCGCTCGTACTCGTTGAGGATGTTCACCCAGCGCGAGAAGAGAAAAACGCCCAGGATGACGATCAGGCCGATTCCATAGAGGCCTTCCATTCCAGATTCCTTTCGTTGGGATCAGACCGCTGGATTGCGGCGGTGCGGACGCACCGCCAGGGTCAGGTTGCGGACGGCGACCACCTCGACCGGCTCGCCGGCGGACACGGGCTCGTCCGAGACCGCGTCCCAGATCTCGCCGTGCACGAACACCTTGCCGCGCGGCGAGATCGGCGACCGGGCGACGCCGATCTCGTGGATCATCCCCTGCAGGCCGGTGCTGACCGGCGTCTGCCGCGTCCGGAGCGTCATGAAGGCGAGGAAGCCCACCGTCGCGAGCGAGAACAGCGCGAGGCTCACGATCACCTCCCGGCTCACCCGGAGCGCGGGCTCCGCCGTCTTGAACAGCATCAGCGCCCCGAGCACCATGGAGACGGTGCCGCCGATCGCCAGCACGCCGTGGCTCACGATCTTGATCTCCGCGATGAACAGGAGCATGGCCAGCAGGAGCAGCGCCAGCCCCGCGTAGCTCACCGGCAGCACGGAGAGCGCGAAGAAGGCGAGGATCAGGCAGATCCCGCCAACCACCCCGGGCAGGATGGCACCGGGGTTCATCAGCTCGAAGTAGAGGCCGAGGCCGCCCAGGGTCAGCAGGATCATGGCGATGTTCGGGTCGGCGATCACCGACAGGACCCGCCGCAGCACGGACATCTCGACCTCTTCCACCACGGCTCCCCGGGTGTGGAGGGTCACCACGTCCTCCCCCCGCTTCACGGTGCGGCCGTGGAGGGCCTCCACCAGCTTGTCGAAGCTCGGGGCGATCAGGTCGATGAGCTTGCCGTCGAGCGCCTCGTCGGCGGTGTAGGAGCGGCTGTCCACGACCGCGGCCTGGGCGAGCTCGACATTGCGGCCGTTGCGCCGGGCCAGCGCCCGGATGTTCGCGGCCGAATCCTCCTCGACCTTCCTGGCCATGGTCCCCTCGACATCCTCCCCGCCCATCGCGACCGGATGGGCGGCGCCCGTGTTGGTCCCCGGGGCCATGGCCGCGATGTCGGCCGACATCAGGATGAAGAAGCCGGCGGAGGCGGCCTGCGCTCCCGCGGGCGAGACGTAGACCACGACCGGCGTCCGGGCGCCGAGGATCGCCGAAGAGATCTCGCGGGTGGAGGTGACCAGTCCCCCGGGGGTGTCCAGCTCGATGATCAGGGCCGCCGCCCCGGCCGCATCCGCATCGCGGACCGCGTCCTGGATCAGCTCTGCGGAGATCGGATGGATGGCCGACTTCACGCGAGCCCGCAGGATGGTGCCTCCGCGCTCTTTCGGTTGGGCGGACGCCAAGATCGGCAGGAGGACCAGGACGAGGGCCGACAGCGCGAAGAGCGCGAAGATTGCCGTCCGGCGGCGGAAGGTGGGCAGGAGTCCGGACATCACTCCAGGGAGTATATCAGTGCGGAACCTGTCCCCCTGTCCCCCTCTCCCGGGGATGGGTGGCTGGGAGATGGGAGAGGGGGACAGGGGGACAGGGGGTGAGGTCCTTTTCTACCTCACAGCTTCCGCCAATAGCCCAGCATGACCACGTAGTCGGCGAAGGCCGCGTCACCGATGCGTCCGGGAACCAGCCGGTCGGGGACGCTCCGCTGCCGGTTGCGGTGAACCGCGACCGGCACCGCCAGCGAGAAGGCGTGGGCTCCCCGCGTGTAGCTCAGGCCGGGCTCGACCGACAGGGCGTAGCCCGGACGCCGGAAGCCGTCGCTGTCGCCGATCAGGTCCTCGACCGGAACCCCCTCGATGCGGCCGCCCAGGCTCATCCCGAACCCCTTCCAGCTCGCGCCCGACCAGGTGACCCCGGCGCGGGCCAGGTACTGGTCCGCAATCGACATGATCTCCTCCCCGATCGCGCCGCGGAAGGTGGGCACGCCGTTCGTTCCCTCCGGGTTGATCAGGTAGGTCCCGGAGGCGTAGAGCGTGCCGCCGGAGCTCCGGATGCGCTGGTAGGTCGAGACATCGAGGATGGCGCCCCACCCGCCGTCGCCCGGCTGGATCGACTGGTCGACGCTCTCGTCGGTGAAGACGCGCTGGCCGTCCACCAGCCGCTCCCGCGTGTCGAAGACGTCGTAGTCGCCGGTGGGGAACTTGACCCCCAGGCCCAGCGAGATGTTGCTCTCCGGGTGCTCCCGCGGGTTCCAGAGGAGGCGGCGCGCGGTCAGCGTGATGTCGCCCAAGGCGTTTGCCTCGACCACGCTGCGGTCCACCACCACCCGGTTCGGGTCGCGGATCGGGCTCGATCTCTCGGCCGCGAAATAGGGGATGCCGAGCGAGACGCTCCACTGCGGGTTGGGGTTGTATCGAATCCCCAGCTCCATGAGATTGATCGTGTTGATGACCTCGCTCCCCTCCGCCTGCCGGTTCGCCTCCTCTTCGGAGCCCCGGAAGTGCCGGTCGGAGCGCTGGTGCCGCCAGCTCGTGGAGACCTGCCAGCGGCTGAAAGCCGTGATGTCGCTTTGCGCGCCGAGCACGGGCGCGTCCAGGCGTGCGGCCACTCAGCCCTGGGCCCAGGCGTGCCGGGGTGAGGCGAGCAGAAGACCGGCCAGCCCGAGGCCGGCTGCAAGGAGCTGTCTGGAAAGAAGATGGCGCGGCATGGCGAATTCCCTCCCGGATGCGGGCGTACGAGCCCTTCACGTTTGTTTGAATTCTATTCCCGGAGACGGAGGGAGAGCCCGTGGACCGGAGTACTCAAAAAGGTACTACTGCCGGCCGTGGCAGCAGCACCCACATCCGCCCTGGATGCTTCATCCTCCCGGCGACCTCGGCCGCCTCCTCTCCATGGCCCCAGAACACGTCCCCCCGGACCGGGCCGCGGATCGCCCCGCCGGTGTCCTGCGCGACGACCAGGCGGCGGAAGGAACGGTCGGGCTCCCCCTCCCGCGGAGAGGGAGCCCGGGCATCGAGCCAGACCGGGACTCCCAGGGGCCAGTGCTTCAGGTCCACGGCCAGCGAGCGCCCGGGAGTGAGAGCCACACCTTGCGCCCCGAGCGGCCCCTCGCCCCTCAGCTCCTCGAAGAAGACATAGGAGGCATTGCGCGCCATCACGTCATCCGCCAGCTCCGGGTTCTCCTCCAGCCAGCCGCGGATCGACTGCATCGAGACCTCCTCGACCTTCAAGGCCCCGCGCTCCACCAGGTCCTTGCCGATGGCGAAGTAGGGATGGCCGTTCTGCGCGGCGTAGCCCACCCGCATCTCGCCCCCTTCGGCGAGGCGCACCCGGCCCGAGCCCTGGATCTGGAGGAAGAAGGCGTCCACGGGATCGTCCACCCAGACCAGCTCCAGGTCCTCGCCGGCCAGGGCTCCCCCCTCGATCGCGCGGCGGTCGGGATAGGGGACCAGGTCGCCCTCCTCCACCCGCCCGGCGATCCGCTGCCCCTTCAGCTCCTCGCGGAAGTCGCCCAGGTCGACCATCACGAGGTCGGGAGGACGGACATGGAGCGGCACCCGGTAGCGGTCGCTCCGCTTGCGGCTGCCCTGGAGCAGCGGCTCGTAGTATCCGGTGAAGAGCCCCTCCTGCCCTTCGTTGACGGCGAAGGGCTGGAAGTGGGACTCGAAGAAGGCCCGGGCTCCGCCTGAAGGCACCCGGGAAGCGGCCTCGCAGGCGGGCTTCCAGTCCCCGGCAGTTCCGGCCATCCCCAGAGGCTTGCCGAGGGGCTGGTTCAGCAGCCGGCGGCAGGACCGGAGGAGAGCGGAGAGCGCCGCGGAGGGATCGTCCTCCCTCCATCCCGGCAGCTCCTCGAACGAGGCCGGCTCCAGGACGAGACGCTCCTCCTCCACCGCGCCCTCCTCCCGGAGCTCGCGCCAGCGGCTCCCGGGCCGAAGGAGCGTCCACAGGGTCGCGGCAGCCAGGGCAACGAGGATGAGGGCGGGGATCAGGGTACGGCGCGACACGCGGCCCATTCTAGTGCTCTGTCACGTCCGTAAGCTTACCGGATGGCTCGGTAAGCCTCTGAGGCGCCGGGTAAGCTTCTGAGCGGCTCGGTAACATTCTGAGCGGCCCGGTAAGCTTACCGGACGATCCGGTAAGCTTCTGAATCGCCCGGTAACGTTCTGAGCCGTTCGGTAAGCTTGTCGAGTGACTGGGTAAGCTTCTGAGGCACTCGGTAAGCTTCCGAATCATCCGGTAAGCTTCTGAATAGACCGGCGGCTGGCGTTCGGGGGGCTTGCCCCCTAGGATGCGTCCATGAACGTCCTCGTCCTCAACTGCGGCAGCTCGTCGATCAAGTTCCAGCTCATCGCCACCGACCTCGAAGCCATCGAGCGCGACGCCGACCGCGAGCTCGCCCGCGGCGTGATCGAGCGGATCGGCAGCCAGTCGCTCCTCACCCTGCGCGTGGAGGGGAAGCCCGCCCGGCACCTCGCCACCCCGCTCCGCGACCACCGGCAGGCCCTCGACTACATCCTGCGCTGGCTCGTCGCGGCCGAGACCGCGGTCCCCGGGCTCTCCTCGCTCGCCGACGTCCACGCCGTGGGGCACCGGGTCGTCCATGGCGGCGAGAAGCTGACCCTCTCCACCCTGATCGACGACGCCGTCCTCGAGCAGATCGAGGAGTGCATCGACCTCGCGCCCCTGCACAACCCGGCGAACCTCAGGGGGATCGAAGCGGCGCGCGAGATCTTCGGCCCGGGCATCCCCCAGGCCGTCGTCTTCGACACCTCCTTCCACTCCACCATGCCGCCGGAGTCGTTCCTCTATGCCATCCCCTACCAGCTCTACGTCCGGCACCGGGTGCGGCGCTACGGCTTCCACGGCACCTCGCACCGCTACGTGGCCTACCGCTACCGGCAGCTCATCGGGCGCGCACACGAGGACACGAACATCGTCACCCTGCACCTGGGCAACGGCTGCTCGGCCTGCGCCATCCGCCGCGGAGAGTCCCTGGAGACCTCCATGGGATTGACCCCGGCCGAAGGGCTGGTCATGGGCACGCGCAGCGGCGACCTCGACCCTCTCATCCTCGACTTCCTCCACCACAAGGAAGGGATGAGCTTCGACGAGCTCGACACGCTCCTCAACAAGCGCTCGGGCCTCCTGGGCATCTCGGGGTTGACCAACGACATGCGCGACCTGCTGGCCGAAGAGCGCGAGAACCAGGACCGCCGGGCGCGCCTCGCCATCGACATCTTCTGCCTGCGGGTGAAGAAATACATCGGCGCCTACCTTGCCCGGATGAACGGAGCGGACGCCATCGTCTTCGCCGGAGGCATCGGCGAGAACTCCCCCGAGATCCGCCGCCGGATCTGCGCCGACCTCGACTTCCTCGGCATCGCCCTCGACCCGGCCCGCAACGAGGCCATCACGGATGGCAAGGAAGGGGATATCGGCGCCGAGGGCTCGCGGGTGCGCGTCTTCGTCATTCCGACGAACGAAGAGCTCCTGATCGCCCGCGACACCGTGCGCTGCGTCCTCGGCGTACCGCGGCAGTGGTGATCACTTCGCCCCGACCACCCGCAGCAGCGGGTCCAGCCACTGGCTGAAAACCCTTCCCACGATCGGGAACTGCGTCACCACCACGCTGATGAGAGGCACCGCGCCATAGGTGAAGGCGTTCTTGAAAAAGGTACGGTCGAAACTGACCTGGCCCGCGTCGGTGTGGCTGACGGCGCTCAGGGCGGCGTTCCTGTCCATCTGGGCGAAGACCCAGATCGTCACGAACGCGCAGGCGAGCAACCCGACCCAGATCCCGAAAGAAAAGAACTGCTTCGGCTCGAACGCGTAGAGGTTCACGCCGACCAGCGCGGCGAGCCCGCAGAACGTGAAGCTCAGCAGGTAATTTCTCAGGTGGGCGAAAGCGTACCGGAGGTAGGTCACGACGCGCACGGCGAGGAACTGCTCGACCGCCTTCAGCTCCTTGCTGCGCGGATCGGGCTCCGGCAACGGGTCCGGCGGCGGCGTCTCCTGGATCAGCTTCCGGTGCGCCTCCGCCAGGACAGCCGTGCTGGAGGCAATCTCGGAGAGCACCTCCCGGCGGGCTTCGACCTCTTCCTGGAACAATTTTTCCCGCTCGGCGGAGAAGGCGGTGGCGAGCAGATCTTCGAGGCGCTTCACCTTGCCTTTCTTTCCTTCGAGCAGGCCGAGGCGTTCGATCGCTTCGAGTCTTTTCAAGGCCAGCACCGTCATCTTGAAGGTGGGCATGCGCAAGCCGAAGGACTTCATGGGCTTCCAGTCGAGGAGCTTGGAGCTCGCGCCGAGCTCGCGCAACAGCCAGGTGTGGCAGAGCCGGTCGAGGATCCGCTCCAGTTGGCGCCAGGCCAGGAAAAAGCGATAGAAGGAGATCGCCGCCAGGATGAATGCCAGGGCCACGAGGGCCATGAAGGGCCAGCCGTAGGGGGCCGCCTCGGCGATCGGCTGGAGACCCTCGTGCAGCCGCCGTTGGGGCAAAAGCAGAAGCACGCCGAGGACGGCCCAGAGTCTCCAGTCGCGCAGAGATCCCAGGAGCACCCGGTCCAGGTCTTCGGCCATGGCACGGCACTCCCTCAAGGGCGCCTCGGCCGAGGAGGTGAGGGGCCACTCCATTCCCTGCAGGGCGATCAGGCGGAGACGCTTGACGTCGAGCACGGCCCAGGCATAGATGCCGATGAGAAGCAGCGCGAGAGAGACCAGCGGCGACAGGCCGCTGTTGAAGTTCCCGATCCTGCTGAAGGCGAACCGTTCCCCTTCAGGGGGTACCCACAGCCACAGCATGGCCAGGCGTAGAACGAGCACGAGCAGCACGGCGGCGAGGATCCAGATCCATCGCTTCGGGCCCAGCGGGGAGTATGGATGGCTGAGGCGCGCGCCGGCCCAGACGATCCAGACATAGGCCAGGATCAGGAGAAGCAGGACCAGAATCTGACCGGAGTCCAAGCTCGGCAGGGAATAGACGGCGACCAGCAACGCCGATGCGAGCACCAGCGCGGCAGCCCCGAGAGCCGGGGCCCGCCGCGCATCCCGCGTCCATCTCTCCGGCCAGGCCTGGCTCCAGCCCTTGTGCGCTGCGTTGGCAAACTCCTGGAGCGGCCGGGCCTGGCTCAGAAGCCAGCCGGCCAGGCAGCAGATCATTGCCCCGGCGAGGAGCCACTTGATCTGATTGATCTCCTGTCCGGCCTGCAGGTTTTCCCCGCGCCAGCGCAAGAGCCTGCGTTCCTGTGCCGGCTCCTCGGGAGCCAGAAGCGCGAGCGGCCAAACGACCCCGTTGCTGACGGCCGAGATCCAGACGTCCTGACCGGGCGGGCTCTCTTCCTTAAGGAGGTGGGTAGCAGCCTTGAAGACTCCAAGCTGGAAATCGCTGGAAAACTGACGCAGTGTCTGGTCCTTCTCCTGCGCTTTCTCGAGCGAGAGCGGATGGCTGCTCAGGACCACCGTTCCGTCCATGGCCGCGGCGAACTGCGGATGGGTGTCGAGCAGGTGGCTGTCGAAGCTGAAGAGCACGACGTTGGGAGTGAGGGTTCGTAGCTGCTCGGCAAGGAAGAGCTTGTCCTGGATGTCGGTCGCGATGATGCCGACGTAGCGGGCCTTCTCGCGCGAGATCTTCTCCAGGAGATTGGCGAGCGCAAGGTCGTTGATCGTGGTGGAGAGGGGCGTGAACTGCGGCACGATGTCGACCGGCTTGTCCTGATCGGCGAGGCTCAGGCCCAGCGTCTTGCGGGTCGGCTCGGTGGGCAGGAGCTCACTGCCGGCTTTGCCTTTCTCCTCCTTGCCCAACTCACCTTCCCGGGCAGTCCGGATCTGGGCGAGCTGGCTCGGGAATCGCAGCACCAGGCCCGGCGTCCAGGCCTTCTCTTTGTCCGGGGTCACCTCCAGCTCTTTGTCGCTGAGGTCGAGCCGCTGGATGAAGCCCTGCCCGTAGGTGGTGTCCGCTTCGATGAGGAGCGCCGTGCGCTTCCCTTCCCAGCCCAGCCGCTCAAGGAAACCAAACGCTCGCTTCTCCAAGAGATTGTCAGAGACAACCGTCCGGCTGAACCGGACTCGCGGGTTCTTGAAGAACGTTTCGAGATCCGGGGCCGTGGCGGAGCCGGAGACCACTTCGAACCAGATTTCCTTGGATGGTCCCGTGGGCAGGTGTTTCCGCAACGAGAGCCGCAGCGACTCCATCGAGCCGGAGAAGGTCGGTCCCAGGATTCGGATGGGCTCTCGTGGAATGGAGGCCAGCTGACCCTTGATGGACTGCAGGGCGCGGGCGAGCACCAAAGCCTTGTGGAATGCCCCCTTTTGTATCCCCGTCTTGGGCGACTCCCCAACCAGGAAGACCGCCTCGAGCCGGGGCGGGCGGCGGAAAAGCAAGACACCCGGGCTCTGCCGATAGGGGCGTTCCGCGGGCTTGTCCTGCTGGGCCTCCCAGGGGATCCAGAGCCGGTCGGACAGGAATCCCTGCTCGGCATAAGCTCCCTGGATGGCCGCGACTGCCTCGTCGAAACGATAGGACAGGTACGAGTCGCGAGGATCGGGTACCAGCGCGATCATCGACCCGAGCTCATATCTGTTCGACGCGATCTCGTTCCGGATAGCGCCCAAGGCCTCCACAGCGGCCTTCATGTCTTCTTGGGAAACGACACCGAAGAACTCCCTGTAGAGGCGCACCTCGTCGGGAGGCGGCTGCGGAGGTTCGGCAGGTTCCGCGTCTGCCTTCACCTCCTCAGCCGCCGCTGTAACCTGCTGAACGGACGAAGCTCCGGCCTCCACGGCCGTCTCTTTCCCGCTCTCGATCCCCACAGCCGAGAGCAGCACGGCCGCGAACGCCAGAGTGCTGAGCAACCAGGGGGTCTGCTTCGAATCCATGCTGCTTCCTTGGACGGACCCGGCCGTGGGATTTCCCGCTAAGGCGTGACCCTGCGGAGGCTGTCCGTCACCTTGCGGAACTCCGGCAGCAGCTCGGCCGCTCTCTCCGCTCCGACCATGGCCTGGACGATGTAATAGCGGTCCCCCTCCGGCACGATGACCTGATAGAAGCGCAACGCGGTCCCATCCTTGGTGTCCTTTGCGTCCGCCACGAGCTCGTAAGCCTCCAGTCCGCCGACCGTGACCGCCCGTCCGCTGATGTTCTGAATGTCCTTGTATTCGGTCTGCCTGGCACGCGTTTCGGAGAAAACCTTCAGATCTGCGATCCGGACCTCGCCGACCGAGGGGCCCACGATGTAGAAGGGCTCGGCGGAAGGCAGGGGTCCCATTCTCCCCGACTCCGAGAGGAGCAACATGACGTTGATCCGCCCGGCGAGCTTGAGCTTCGCCGTCGGCGTCACGCGATACGACAATCCCTCGAAAGGATCGCCTGAGCTGGCCGCGCTCCGGGAGGCGGTGAGCACCGAGGTGCGGATCGCCGCGCCGACCTGCGCCTCGGCGGTCTTTGGGAAGGTCCCGACCACCATGACCCCGGTCTCCTCGTCCCCCGTCACCAGCATCCACTTCAGGTACTCCGTTCCCCCGGCCGCCTGCGCGACGTGCAGAAGCAGCGCCTCGCGGCCGTCGACCTTCTCGGTGGTCGACGAGATGAGCGTCATCCCCCGGCTCGCCAGCGCCTCCTTGGTCATCCCCTTCATCATCACGGTTCCAGGAGCGGGCAGCTCGGTGACCATGATCGACGACTGGGTCTCGGCGTCCTGAAAGCCTGGGAACCTGTCGGAGGGCGAAAATCCCTGGGGTGGCTCGAGGCTGGTCTTCGTACCGGGGACGCGCACGGGGTCCGCGGCCGCCAGGGCCGAAACCAGCAGGGTGAGGATCATTCCGGCTACGGCCACAAACCTGGGATGCCTCTGTCTCATGACGAAAAGCCTCTCCTTTTCAATGGCTTGGGGATTGGAATCCTTCCCTGGGAGTCTACCTCAAGCCATCGGCACGCGATTTGCTCCTTTTCCTCTTTCTGTGCGCGCGCCCTGCCCGGTGCGGCCGGGCTACCACAATCGACGCGTGCTAGAGGAGGTGTGAGATGGGATTCCTGACACGCTTCACAGAGCCTATCTACGCTCTTTTCCGCATCATCTTCGGAGTGCTGTTCGCCTCGCACGGTGCCCAGAAGCTGTTCGGCATGTTCGGGGGGGATAAGGTGACTGCCGATGCCGGGCTGCCGTATCTGGCGGGCTGGATCGAGCTCGTGGCCGGCCTGCTGATCGCGATCGGACTTTTCACCGGCATTGCCGCGTTCATCGCGAGCGGCCAGATGGCCGTGGCCTACTTCATGGTCCATGCGCCCAACGGCTCCTGGCCTCTCGTGAACGGAGGCGAGGCCGCCGTGCTCTACTGCTTCGCGTTCCTCTACATGGCAGCCCGCGGGTCCGGGATCTGGAGCGTCGATCACCTGAGGAGAAGAGGCCCCGCGCGCCGATGACACACTTGCTCTACGCTCTCGCGCATGGAGCCTGACGAACAGCCGAGCGCTCAGTGGTCCGGCCTCGTCCGCGAGCACCCGGGGCTGCTGCTGACCGCTGCCTACGTGCTCCTCACGCTGACCGGGCTGAGCTACGAGTTCTGGCTCTTCCGGTACTTCCGGATTACCATCGTGGAGTACGTGGAGACCAGCGACTTCCTCCTCGCCGTGCTGCGGGAGCCGCTGGTCATCCTCCTGGCTTTCCTGCCGCTGCTCCTGGTCTGGTTCTTCATCCGGCTCGGGGCCTGGATGCGCGTGAAGTTCCCCAGGTACGCCGAGTGGGAACGCAAGCGGGAGGGCAAGCCGTACAACTCCCCGGCGTTCCGCACGGCGCAATGGTCGTTCTTCGTCCTGGTCTACGCGTTCCTGTTCATCCAGATCTACGCGGAGCGGGTCGCGGACCGGATCAAGGCCGGGCAGGGCCGGCAGGTCCAGGTTGAGCTGGTCTCGGGGACGGCCCTCCCTCCTACTTCTCTGCTCCTAGGCACGACCGCGAAGTTCGTGTTCGTCTATCTCCCCGTGGAGAAGAAGACGCACATCATCCCCATCGAAAACGTCTCCCGGATGGTGATCTCATCCGGGAAGCGCTCTGAAGAGCGGCGTTGACAGCTCCACGTGGGGCGCATAGCATCACCAGGGTGATCCCGTCATGAAAGTATCCCTCGAACTACCCGACTCCATGCCCCCTGTGGACACCCGCTATCTGAAGGAAGCGCTCGTGGCCACGCTTTACCATATAGGCAAGCTCTCAGAACGCCAGGCACGAGAGACTCTCGGCATGACCCGGCGCGCCTTCGAGGAGATGCTCCCCCGATTCGGTTTCTCCATCCTCGTCGACAGCCGGGAGAACCTTGAGATCGAGCTGAACGCTTGAGCGTCGAGCGGAGGACCGTGAGTGATACAGGGCCCCTGATCACTCTGGAAAAGCTCAACGACGGTTACCGATTCATCCGTCTTCTTTACGACAGGATCATCATCCCTGAAATCGTTCTTGAAGAACTGGCGCAAGGTCAGTTCCTCAATCCCCAAGCGTATCTGGACCACTATGGCATCGGGGACCTTCTGGAAGTCGTGGAAATCCGGGGAGACCTGGAGGTACCTGGAGCCGAGTTGCTGGATCACGGCGAGCGCGCAGCCATCCAGATGGCAATCGAGCGTGGCCTGCCCCTGCTGATCGAAGAGGAGGCAGGACGCCAGTGCGCCCGGCAGCTCAGCCTACAGATCTCAGGGATTGCAGGACAGGTGGTCAAGGCATTCCGGGACGGCCTGATCTCGGACAAAGAGGCTCAGGACAAACTCCGGGAGCTCTTTGCAGCAGGAAGGATCAACCGAAAGATCCACGAAGGTCTTGCCGCAGCCATCCGCAAGGGTGGCTGACCCTCACGGCCGAACAAACTCCATCTTTTTCATGATTTCACCCGCATCCACCGCCGGAGCACCAGGTGCGTGTGGATGTAGAGAAGCAGAGGATAGAGCAGGCAGAGCGCCAGCAGGTAAAGCGGCGGTGACAGCAGGTCCTGGGGCTTGTCGAAAGGTTTCCAGACCCAGTTGATGTTCTTGTCCGGCCCCGTGAGAAGCCAGGTCGTGGGTAGCAGGACCCAGGTGATCGCGGTCTGGAGCAGCCAGCCTCGCCGGTCGTAGCCGAGCCGCTTGACCGCCCAGAGCAGGAGCGGCGGCATCACCACATGGAAAAGTGAGAAGAGTCGGAGGTAGAGCGGCTTGGCCGTGTCGAACATATATTCGGTGCCGCCGATCGGATGATGGCCCAGGATCAGGCGGCCAAAGAGGTCGCCGCACCAGAGGATCTGGACCAGGAGCACGCCCACGGCCTGCGAGGAGATGAGGAGCGGGCTCTCCAGCCAGAGCGCCAGTCCGATGAGGAAGTTGGCAACGTCGCACAGCCAGAGAAAGTTCTGGGGACCGGCGTGCATCCAGTACACCGGGATCCAGACCGCCATCCAGGCGGTATAGATCAGCTTGACGGAGAGCGGGATGCGGTGCATCTGCCCGGCGAGTCTATCTCTTCCTTCTTCGTTCAAGGGAGCCGCACCGGGATAGAGTAGGCCCTCGAATGACCGGACACTACATCGTCTGCGGAATGGGGGACGTCGGATACCGGGTGGTAGAGCTGCTCCGCCGCCTGGGGGAAGAGGTCGTGGTCGTCACGCTTCAAGTGCGGGAGGACCGGCAGCGGATCGCCGAGTCCTTCGGCGTCCGGATCGCGATGGGCGACGCCCGGAACGAGCAGCTCCTCCGCGACGCGGGGCTCGCCTCGGCCAAGTCGCTCATCGCCGCCACCGACCAGGACCTGGTCAACATCGAGGTCGCCCTGGATGCCCGGCGCCTCCGCCCGGACATCCCCCTGGTGCTCCGCCTCTTCGATCCGGACCTGGCGCGCCAGCTCGAGGGCGCGTTCGACCTCCGGCGGGCGATCGGCATGTCGACCCTGGCCGCCCCCAGCTTCGCCGCCGCGGCGATCGGAGAGGCCCTCCTGACCACCTTTTCCCTGGAAGGCACCTCGTTCGTCGTCGGCCGGCACCGGGCGAGCGAAGGCCCTCTGCGGGACTGCCCCACCGTCGACGACCTCGCGCGGCGTCACAACCTGATCACTCTGATGGTCGAGCGGCCGGACCAGGACTGCCTCACCCTGCCCGAGGGCGGCACGGCAATCCTTCCGAACGACCGCCTTTCACTGCTGGGACACAAGGAGGATTGGGACCGGTTCCTCGGCTCGCCCCGAAGCTCGGTCTCAGGCCGCCATCGAGGTACCGATCGCGTGCCGTTCGCGCTCCGGATGCGACGGTCCCTTTCCCGACTGCTCAGGTTCTGGAGGGAGGAGCCGCTCCCTCTGCGCGTGGTGTTCCTGAGCCTCTGTCTCCTGATCCCCCTGACCATCGCCGTGTTCTACGGCTACCTGCGCCAATCGCTGGTGGACGCGGTCTTTCTGACCATCACGAACCTGCACGGCGAGGTCGTCCTGCCCGAGGATGTTGGCCCCGAGATCAAGCTGTACGAGGTCCTCCTCATGATCCTCGGCTCGGTGACCCTGGCAACGCTGTATTCGATGCTCACGGACTTCGTGGTCGGCTCCCGTCTGCGCAAGCTCCTGGGCAGCCAGCCAATGCCCAGGCAGGGACATGTGGTCGTGGTGGGGATGGGGAACGTCGGCTTCCGGGTGGTCCGGGAGCTGACGGCCGTCGGAGTGCCGGTGGTCGCCGTCGACGCCGATGCCGACCGGCCTTTCCTCGCCGACGTGCGCACCCGGGCCTCGGTGGTGATCGGCGACGCCCGCCTGAGCGACACTCTTCTCCGGTCGGGGATTGCCAGGGCACGCGCGGTGGTGGCGGCCACCGGCGACGACTCCGTGAACCTCGGCATCGGCCTCGCCGCCCGCCAGTCGAACCCGCGCATCCGCACCGTCGTGCGCCTGTTCGATGCCGAGTTCGCCCGCAAAGTCGAAAGCGCCCTGGGCATCGACGCAGCCCTCGGGGCTTCGCGCATCGCCGCACCCACGTTCGCGGCTTCGGCCCTCTTCTCGGACGTGGTCAAGGCCTTCATCGTCCAGGACCGGCTGCTCGTGCTGCTGAGGCGGAAGGCCGGCGCCGAATGGGCAGGCCGGAAGCCGTCCGACCTCCAGGACATCCGGATCCTGATGCGGAATAGAGCTTTGAGCTCCGACGACCGTCCCCTCGTGGCTGAGGAGGAGGTTCTGGCAGCCTTGTGGAGGAAGCTGGCCCCGTCCTGGACCGGGCACTCGTCCGATGACTAGAACCGCTTCTCGAACTGCCGCCGGAGGTGGACCTTCCAGCCTTCCGGAAGAGCCTCGACGCGCTGCGCCCGAGCCAGGGCGTCGGCGTCGCGTTCTCCCAGGAACAGGCGGTTGACGTCAGCCACCGTCACATGGTTCGAGTCTTGGCCGAGCAATTCAAAAGAGTCACCCGCTTCGACCCTGCCCTCTCGCAGCACGGCCAGGTAGAAGCCGGAACGACCGCTCTCCAGGAACTGGGGGATGATTTCCGGATCTCCGAACTTGATCCCCAGCTTGAAGCAAGGCATCCGGGGCTGCGTGACCAGGACCTCGGCCTCCCCGATCCGGAACCGGTCTCCGATGTGGACCCGGTCCTCCAAGAGACCCTCAGTCGTGAAGTTCTCCCCGAAAGCCCCCCAAGGCAGCTCGACTCCGGGCAGCTCGTCACTCCAGGGTCCGTAATGCTCGCTCGGGTAGACGTAAACGGCCTTGTGCGTCCCGCCATGGACCGTCAGGTCCGCTTGGCGGTCGCCGTCCAGGTTGAGCGTTCGCATCATCACCGATCCCTGGACAGGCTCCTTGAAGATGCCGGTCGTGACCGTCCGCCCCTGCCACTTCACCTCGCGGGGCAGCCCCACCTGGATGGAGAGGAGCTTCATGCTCCCAGGTACCGCGCCAGCCACGCGAAAGTCTCCTTCCACCAGAGCTGGGCCGACTGGGGCTTGAGCACCCAGTGGTTCTCATCGGGGAAGATCACGATGCGCGCGGGCACGCCCTTGCCCTGGAGCACGCCGAAGAGGTTGATCCCCTGGGTCACGGGCACGCGATAATCCTTCTCTCCGTGGAGGATCAACGTCGGCGTGACGAAGCTCTTCGCGTAATGGCTCGGCGAGTAGAGATCGACCTGGGCCGGATCGGTCCACGGCGCGGCGCCGTAGTTGTTCGGCCGGCCGTACGTGTCGTCCGAGGCGAACTGCGCCATCAGGTCATAGACTCCGGCGTGATTCACCAGAGCGGCAAAGCGGTCGGTATGCCCGAGGATCCAGGCGACCAGGTAGCCGCCGTAGGAGCCCCCGGCCGCCGCCATCCGCTTCTCGTCCACGTACCCTTGGGCGATCAGCCAGTCGGTGGCTTTCATCACGTCCTCGAAAGGTTTTTCGCCGTGGTTCCCGAGGATCGAATCAGCAAAAGCCTGGCCGTAGCCGGTCGAGCCGTGGAAGTTCACCATGGAGACCACGTAGCCCCGCGAGGCGAACAGGGCCGCGTTCCAACGGTAATGGAAGTCGTCGAGCGAGGCGCTGTACGGTCCGCCGTGGACGATGTGTACCAGGGGCCACTTGCGCTTCGCATCGAACCCCGGAGGGAAGACGAGGTGCATGTGGACCGGGTCGCCCCCCGCCCCTTGGAAAGTTGCTTCACCGACCGTGCCCAAATCAAGCTCCGCGATCCGCTCGGCATTCAGATCGGTCAGCCTCCGCGGCTCGGCGCCCGCCTCGTCCAGCTTCAGGGTGAAGAGGTTGGCCGGCACCAGGAGCGATTGACGGGTGAAGGCGATGTGCCCGCCGGCCGTGTCCACTCCTCCGATGGTGCCGCCCCGGGCGAGGATCTTTGGAGTCCCTCCCTCGACTGGCACGGAGAAGACGTGGACGCGGCCCTTCTCCTGGGCAGTGAAGACCAGGGTCTTGCCGTCCGGCGTGAAGTCCGGACTGTCCGGAGAGCCGTCCCACTCCTCGGCAAGGCCGCGGACCTCCTTGCTGCGGCGGTCGTAGCGGGCCAGGCGCATGAAATCGGCATCGACATCGGGCCGGAGGGTGCGGTTGTAGACGATCCAGCGGCCATCCGGAGAGTAGCGAGGAGCGAGGTCGGTGGCCGGGTTGTCCACCGTCACGTTCCGCGGCTCGCCGCCTGGTTTCTGGACGAAGATGTCAAAGTTGAGCGTCTGGTACGGAGGATCGGTCGCGTTGACGGCATAGGCAATCTCATCCCCCTCGGGCGAGAGGTCCCAGGAGGACTCGGGAGACATGAAGTCCATGGTGCGCGAGAGCCCGGGGGTCAGATCCTTTACCTCGCCGGAGGACAGCTCCACCGAAAACACGTGATGAGAGCGGCCGTCGGTGCGGTAATCGTCCCAGAAGCGCAGCAGCCGGGTGTCCCCGATCTTGGCCTGGACCTTGTCCGCCTTGCGCTCGTCGAGCCGCTTCTGGACCGCGGTCCAGTCGCCGTTGAGGTCGGGCCACGTGCTCGCCACGAAGGCCAGGCGCTTGCCGTCGGGGAACCATTTGGGACCCTGCGCCGCCACCGGAAGCTTCGTGACCGGCTGGGCCTCGCCGCCATCCAGGGTGAGGACGTGGAGCTGCGGCGGAGCGTCGCCGCGCTTCGAGACGAACGCGATGCGCTGGCCGTCCGGGCTCCAGACCGCTGAGCTGTCCGAGCCCGGGTTCCAGGTCAGCCGCTTGGGAGGAGCGCTGCCGTCCGTCGGCACGATCCAGAGGTCGCTGTCCGCCTTGTTCTCCTCCATGGAGTAGCGGGTAATCGTGAAGATCACCTGCCTGCCGTCGGGAGAGATCGCGGGACCACCAACGCGCTCCATGGCCCACAGGTCTTCGGGAGTCATGGGCCGCTTCGCCGGAGCCGCCGAGGCCATGCCGGCCAAAGCGGAGAAACCGAGGAAGCAGAGGACGGCGAAACGGAAAGGACGAACGAGCATGCAGAGACCTCCTGAAAGTTCGGGGGATGGTAGCAGAGACCGCCCCTCACCCGCCCAAATAGCGGTCCAGCCACGCAAAGGTCTCCTTCCACCAGAGGACAGCGGCCTGGGGCTTCAGCTCCCCGTGGCCTTCGTCCGGGAAGATCACGATCCGCGCGGGTACACCCTTGCCCTGCAGGACCCCGTAAAGATTGATCCCCTGCGTCACGGGAACGCGGTAGTCCTTCTCCCCGTGCAGGATCAGGGTCGGCGTGACGAAGCTCCTGGCAAAGCGGCTCGGGGAGTAGAGAGCGATCCGGTCCGGGTCGGTCCACGGAGCCGCGCCGTAGCTGTTCTGCCGGATATACGTGGTATCCGAGGCGAACTGCGCCATCAGATCGTAGACCCCGGCATGATCGATCAGGGCCGCGAAGCGATCGGTATGGCCCAGGATCCAGGCTGCCAGATAGCCGCCGTAGGAGCCCCCGCCTGCGGCCATTCGCGTCTCGTCCACGTACCCCTGGGCGATCAGCCAGTCCGTCGCCTTCATCACGTCTTCGAAAGGTTTGTCCGCGTGGTTGCCGAGGATCGAATCGGCGAACGCCTGGCCATAGCCGGTCGAACCGTGAAAATTGACCATGGCGACCACGTATCCCCGCGCGGCGAACTGGGCCGCGTTCCACGTCGGAGGGAAGTTTTCGAGGGACGCGCCGTGCGGCCCGCCATGGAGCATGTGCATAAGCGGCCATTTGCGCTTCGGATCAAAGCCCGGCGGGAAAACGAGATGCATGTGGACCGGGGCGCCTCCGGCCCCTTCAATCGTCGCCTCTCCGACCGTGCCCAGGTCGAGCTCCGCGAGCCGCTCGGCGTTCAGATCCGTCAGCCTTCGCGGCTCGACGCCCGAGGCCGCCTCCTGCAACGTCAGAGTGAAAAGATTGGCCGGCGCCAGGAGCGATTGACGGGTGAAGACGATGCGCCCGCCGGCTGTCACGAGTCGGCCTGTCGAGCCTCCCCGGGCGAGGACGCGCGGAACCCCTCCCTCGACCGGAACGGAATAAACGTGGACGCGTCCCTTCTCCTGGGCGGTGAAGAGCACGGTCCTGCCGTCCGGCGTGAAGGCGGGACCACCCGGCGAGCCGTCCCACTCCTCGGCGAGACCGCGGACCTCACCGTTGCCACGGTTGTAGAGGGCGAGGCGCAGGAAATCGGCATCGACTTCGGGCCGGCGGGTACGGCTGTAGGCGAGCCAGCGGCCGTCCGGCGAGTAGCGCGGAGCGAAATCCCCGGCGGGGTTGGCAACCGTCACATTTTTCGGCTCGCCTCCGATTTTCTGAATGAACACATCGACGTTGAACGTCTGGTACGGCGGATCGGTCGAATTGGCGCTATAGGCGATCTCGCCGCCATCGGGCGAGAGATCCCAGGCCGACTCGGGAGACAGGAAATCCATCGTGCGTGAGAGCCCCGGAGTCAGGTCCTTCACTTCGCCCGAGGAAAGCTCCACCGAAAAAATGTGATGATAGCGGCCGTCCGTGCGGTAATCGTCCCAGTAGCGCAGAAGCCGGGTGTCCGAGATCCTGGCCTGCACCTTGTCCGCCTTGCGCTCGTCGAGCCGCTTCTGCACCGCGGTCCAGTCGCCATTGAGGTCGGGCCACGTGCTCGCCACAAAAGCCAGGCGCTTGCCGTCGGGGAACCACTTGGGACCCTGCGCCGCCACCGGAAGCTTCGTCACCGGCTGGGCCTCGCCGCCGTCCAGGGTCAGGACGTGGAGCTGCGGCGGAGCGTCGCCCCGCTTCGAGGCGAACGCGATTCGCTGGCCGTCCGGGCTCCAGACCGCGGAGCTGTCCGAGCCTGGGTTCCACGTCAGCCTCTTGGGAGGAGCGCTGCCGTCCGCCGGCACGATCCAGAGATCGCTGTCCGACTTGTTCTCCGCGATGGAGAAACGCGTAACCGTAAAGACCACCTGCCTGCCGTCGGGAGAGATCGCGGGAGAACCGATGCTCTCCATGGCTCCCAGATCTTCGGGAGTCATGGGCCGCCTGGCCGGAGCGGCAGAGGCCATCCCGGTGAGACCGGCCAGACCGGCGACGCAGAGGATCGCGAAACGGAATGGGCGAATGGGCATGCGGGGGGCCTTTCTTTACGCCTCGAACATGGCGCTGATCTCGCGATAGCTCACAGCCTCATCTGCGAACGTAAAAGTGCCGTGCTCTCGCATTTCCCGGGCGGCGCGAAGAAATGCGCCCAGGGCGGCGCGGGAGAGAGCGCTTCCGATGCTGACCCGCTTGACGCCGATCTCTGAAAGCCCGGCGAGGCTCAGTTGAGCTCCCTGCAAACCCATGACGACGTTCACCGGACGATCGACCGACCTGACCACCGCGGCGATGTCTTCCCTGCTCCGGAGGCCCGGCGCATAGAGAACGTCCGCCCCGGCCTCCTGATAGGCCTGCAGCCGCTTGATCGTGTCATCGAGATCCGGCCGGCCCACAAGGTAATTCTCTGCGCGTCCGGTTACCGTGAAAGGAAAGGGAAGAGAACGCACGGCCTCCACCGCGGCGCGGACCCGCTCGGCCGCGAGCCCATGCCCGTAGATCGGATCAGCCGGGCAGGCGGTGGAGTCCTCGATCGAGGCGCCAGCCAGGCCCGCTTCCGCGGCAAGCCGGAAGGTTTCCGCAACCGTTTCGGGAGGATCTCCAAAGCCGTTCTCGAGGTCGGCGCTCACCGGCAGGTCCGTGGCGGCCACGATGGCGCGCACATGCATCCTGTCGCGGCCGACCGAGTTGTCCCGCTGCCCGATGGAAAACGCATATCCGGCGCTCGTGGTCGCCAGCGCCTCGAAACCGAGATGCGCGAGAATCCGGGCGGTTCCGACATCCCAGGGATTGGGGATGATGAAAGCCCCTTCCCGTTCATGCAGCGCGCGGAAGGCGGCCGCTTTCTCTGCCTGTGTTCGCATGGAGCCTCCGTTACCCGGTGATTACTCTCCTATCGTACAGGAGGATAGGCAATCCGCGGCCGGTAAGGCCCTCCGGGAGATTTCGAGGCTTTCCGTGGGGAAAAACAGCCTTTCCGGCCCGCTGAAAGGCTCTCCGTGAGATTTCGAGGCTTTCCGTGGCTTTTTCAGGCTGTTCACTGGATTTTTGAGCCTTTCCGTGGGACTTGAGAGGCTGTTCGTGAGATTTCGAGCCTTTCCGCGGGTTTGAAAGGCTGTTCGCGGGATTAAAAGGCTGTTCACGGGAATTTCGAGGCGATCCAGGACCCGTCGAGCCTTCCCGGCTCCCGGATAGCGCCTCTACCCCGTGAAATGCCTTGACACCGCCGCAGTTGCCTGACTAAAGTCAGACAATGTACGCCGAGTACGTCTCCCACGTCCGCCGCTTCAACCGGCTCGTCACCCAGCGGGCCGGAGCCTTGGACGACCACTTCCTCGGCCGCGACCGCCCGCTTGGCGAGTCGCGCGTGCTTTTCGAGATCGGCCCCAGGGGAGGAGACCTCCGCGACCTGCGCTCCCGGCTCGGCCTCGATTCCGGATACCTGAGCCGCCTGGTCCAGTCCCTGGCATCGAAGGGCCTCGTCACGCTCCGGTCCGGACCCGTCGACGAGCGGGTGCGGCGCGCCGAGCTCACACCCGCGGGGCTCGCGGAGCTGGAGGAGATGAACCGGCGCTCCGACGAGGCGGCCGAGGCCGTTCTGGCCCCCTTGACGGAGCCCCAGCGAGAACGCCTTGTCGCGGCCATGGCCGAGGTGCACCGCCTTCTTCAGGCCGCGGGCGCGAAGATCGAGAGAGTCGATCCCGCGAGCCCCGAGGCCCGCTGGTGCGTCGCCCAATACTTCTCCGAGCTGGTCAGCCGGTTCGAAAAAGGCTTCGATCCGGGAAAGAGCCTCCCCATCGACGACACCGAGCTGAGCCCGCCCCGGGGGGCGTTCCTCGTTGCGGCCATCGACGGAGAGCCGGTCGCCTGCGGGGGGGTGAAGCCGTTCTCGCCGGGCGTCGGTTACATCAAGCGGATGTGGGTGGCCGGCTCGGTGCGTGGCCTCGGGTTCGGCAAACGAATGCTGCACGCGCTCGAATCCCAAGCCCGGGATCTCGGCATGACAACGGTTCGGCTCGAGACCAACCGGTCCCTGGTGGAAGCCATCCGTCTCTACAAGACCTCCGGGTACGTGGAAGTGTCGCCGTTCAACGCGGAACCCTACGCCGATCACTGGTTCGAGAAGCACCTCTCCTGACTCGCGTCCCGATTTCGGCACTAGCGAGTTGGATACCCCGGAATCCCGGCGCCGAGCACGATGTCGCGCGTCACGACCCAGCCGCCGTCTTCCCGGCGTGGCATCGCGAGTCCGGACCCTCCACGGCCAGCATTGAGCTGCCTCTTCTGGGCAGGAGTGAGGCGAGGATCGTCTTCGAAGTGGATGTCGTCGATGTAGTAGGTACAGCGGCCAACCTCGATGACGTGCATGTGGACGTGCTGAGGTATGTTCGTGTCCGGGTACCCTGCCGGACGAATGGTGTCGAAATGGTAACGGCCCTGCTCGTCGGTCTTCACCCAGGAGCGCAAGCGGCCATGCCTTGGGCTAACCCTCTCGTCCGCTCGTCGGCCGGGTAGATCCCGCGGTTGTCGGTGTGGTAGGCGTACACGATCACGCCGGGGGCCGGGCGGCCGTTGCCGTCGCGGACCGTCCCTTCGATCCGCAGCGCCTCGCCGGGCTCATCCCGCGGCGCGATCCGGGCGCTGGACGCCAGTTGAGACGGAAGCGCCTCGAACACCGCCTCGCATCCCTCGCAAGGCAAGCCGACGACCGGCTCCCGCGCCCGGGCAGCCGCATCGGCGCACCCGAAGGAGGCAGAAAGGAAAAGGATTGCAAGGACAGCGGCGATCCATCGGCTCATGTTTACCTCCACGGGCTCCGAGGTCTGATTTTACCCTACCGGAGCCGATCGGACGGCTGGGATAGGCGACACGGCACCCATGACGATAGGCCGGGGACGGCTCAGCGCTTCTGCGCCGTGACCAGGTAGTAGCCAAAGTAGCGGCGGCCCAGGCCGATCCAGGGCGCGAGCAGGCAAGCGACGATGTGCCCCCAACGCACGCTGTTGAGCTTCTTGCGACGGAGAAGCAACTCGCCGGCGAGGAACTTGATCGTCACTCGCGGCACGTGGAGGACGCTCGGCGCGATGCGCCAGGAAATGTCCTCGCGGGCGAGCATGGTGAAGCCGTGCCGCTCCAGGCAAATGCAAAAGGCGGCGAGGTCGGCAAAGCGCTCGACCGCCCAGTTCCGCGTCATGTAGCCGAGCAGCTTGGCGTACCAGCGCGGCAGGCCCACGCTTTTCTTCATGAAGCCGTCGGCGACCACAAGCTTCGCTCCTGGCTCGAGCAGGCGGGAACACTCCTGCACGAACGCCTCCTTGTCGGCGCCTTCAGCATGGCAGCAGGCCTCGATGGAGAAGGCCGCTTGGTAGGCCCCGCTGGGCAGGTCGAGGGCTGTGAAGTCGCCGAGCACCCACTCGATGCTGCCGCGCGCCGAGATCCCCTTGCTGAGCTTCTGCGCCATCGCGAGCTGCCATTCCACCTTGGTCACGGCCGTCGTCGCGACGTCGTGTTGCTTGATCAGCGCCCGCGTAGGCGCCCCTAATCCGCAACCGAGGTCCAGGACCTTCATACCATCCTGGAGGGCAAGCCGGCGGAAGACCTGCTGGCTCATCTCCTCGAGCATGCTCTCGAGCGCCAGCGGGTTCATGCCCAAACGGTAGAAGCCGAAATGCATGTTGAAGTTGCGGCTCCAGGCACGGTAGTCCATGCCCGCCTCGGTGTAGTAGGTCACGAGGTCGACAGGCATCGGAGCCGCGGCCCCCTGTTTAGATGCGCTCAAGGCAGATTCCCCCTACGCTCACCCTGCTCGCGTTCCTTTCGCTCTCCCACCAGGTTCCACCCGATTCTATACCCGGCTCGCCGAACGCATCGACGGCTCCCGAAACCTATCGCCGCTCGGCCGAAAGCCATCGGCCACTCGCCCAAACTCATAGCCCGCTCCCGAAGTTCATCGGCGCCTGGCCATAACCATCGCCGCCCGCCAAAACTCATCGGCCGCTGCCCCCAATCTATCGGCGGTTCGCCGTAAGCCGTCGGCGCCTGCCGATAGCTTTCGGCGGCTCTCTTTAATTGGTTGTGGCCCGCCAATATATATCGGCGAGCTCCCGATGGTTTACCGAACACGCCGAACAACTTCAGAGACCCGCCGATAAGTTTGGGAAGGCGCCGAGCTCATATGGGAACACGCCGAAGCTCATGGCGGCGCGCCCATGGTTTGTGGCGGCACGCCCACGGCTTGTGGCGGCACCCGATCGTCGTGGCGCCGCGCTGACAGGTTGCGGCGAGAGCCGATCGGTTGCGGAGACTTGCCGATAGACTTCAGAGACTCGGCAAAGCGTCTCGGGAAACGGCCACGGGTTTGGCGGGACGGCAAAGGTTTTCGGGAAGACGGTGAAGGCTCCTTCAAGAGCCACCTAGGCCCGCCGCTTGGCTCCACGAGGTTCCTGCCTCCTCGGCCGGTTCGCAGACCGGGCAGTTTGGCCGCAGCGAAGCGGAGGCCAAGCTGCATCATTTGGGAGTGGATCCGAAGCTCGTGTCCTTAGGTGAACATCCCGAACTGGGGGTCGGACATCTGGATGAAGTTCTGTCCGGCAAGTGCGGCCGCAAAGGAGAAGACAAGGAGGATCGGTTTCATGGTCTATCAGGGTTTCAGGTTGTAGCCACCCGCCATGGCGCCGGCGCCGGCTTTGTACTTGCGGGCGCGGGCCAGTTCGGCGATCTGGCGGATGTGGCCGAGATCGTGCAGAGCCCATTCGTTCAACATTTGCGCCAGGGTGATCTCGCCGTACTCCCGGTGCAAGGCAATCCGTTCGCCCGCTCCGGCAGGGGGATCGCGGAGAAATTCGAGGTTGTTCTGGCGTTGTTCTTCGAAATGGTCGAAGGCGTCCTCTGGGTCGGCATCACGGTACAAATCGAGATACATCTGCGCGTCGTCTGGCTCGAATTCGGGACGGGCCTCCGCCATGAAACGGTCCAGTCGCATGCGATAGCACTGACCTTCGGAATGCGAGAGATGGGCTAGGACTTCGGCTACGGAAAAGCGGTCGGGTGCCGGCTTCCACCGGGCGTCCTCTTCAGTCAGCTCGGTCATCAGGCCGCGTAGGATCCCGGGCGTCGCTTCCAGCAGGTCGAGGCAAGGCAGTCCGTTGTCGGTCATGACCTCATTCTACGACGTTCTCGCCGCCGTCCACATGGAGCGTATTGCCGGTCATCCAATAGGTGGCCGGGTGGCATAGCGCGGTGATGCAGCGGGTCGAACAGTGGCCAGCCGAGTGTCTCCGGGGCCCGACCCTGGGAACTTGGGCCTCGCTCTGCCTGCTCGACCACGATCGCTCCGGAGTCCCATTACGGCTTCGCCTCGTTCTTTGTAGGGGTCGAAGGCCCGAAACGTCTCCTCACTCAGACGTGAGCGGCCCAAACTCGACGGAAGCTCTTGGAGCAGCGCCGGAGTTACGACCGCTCGGATAAGATTTCTGCTCTGGACAGAGAAGCGAATCAAGATTGGCGTCGGCGAATCCGCTCACCCTCAGGCACTCGTACTGATAACAGCCTGAGTTCACGGATTGGAAAGGCAAGTAAGACTTGCCCTATTCCCCCACGGTGCTGGAACCGTTCAAAGATCAAGCAGCCTGGGCCATTATAGACTTCATCGTACTCCCCGTCATCATCAAGCTTGAACCCTAGATAATAATCAGGAGTCCCCTTGAAGGTCAGGGAATCTTTGAAAGTGGCCTTTATCTGGACTCGTCGGCCGTCCGGAGTTTCTCCGTCATAGCCTGGGCGAAGCACCTCGTACAGAGTTACCTCATACTCAAGTGCCGCAATCACCTCGCCGATATCACCGACGAGTCTGCCATCAATAGTGAAGGCCTTATGAGGGAAGGCTTCCTTCAGCTTATTAATTCCCGCAAAGATGAGGGCGAGAGAGTCTCGAATTGCTTGTCGCTTAGGCATAAACAGCTTCTGCTGACGGCTGACGGCAGCAACGGGACTGCCCCTCACCGGCTGCGTCAGCACTCCGGTGCAGGGGCTGGTTCGGCGGCAGCCTGCGACGCTCACACATGAAGATGACCTGCAGCAGCGGACGCTCTGAGGGGTACGAGCTGACGAGAGATCAGAGGCGCCAGTTCAGAGTCGGCGGCTACGAGAGCCTCAGCAATCCTTCTAATAATCACTTGTAGATCCTGACAGTACACAGACGGAGCAAGGAAGCGCCGTTCCTGGTGCCAGCGATGAGGAATATAGCCCCCTCCGCAGACATGGACTAGCTCGCAGCATTCACACTCACTAGCGAGATTGGACGCCCGATCCATTCTAGAGGCGACAAGATGCACATCCATCGCACGATCCACGGCATGCTCGAGGACAGAAAGCCCCGTGCTTACCGCTCCTTCAACCGTTGACTTAATAGAGTCCACAGCTTCATAGCTGCCATCGGACTGAATAACCAAGAGCTCAACGGGACTCAGGCCAAGGGCTTCGACGCTATACTTACCCCCAAGGAGTAGGTGCATGATATCCTCGAAGAATCGAATCTTCGTCGTGTGAAGGTCGTGTCCCCACCAGTAGTCGAAGAGTTCGCACAGCCAGATTCCATAGCCGTAGCCCGTCCTTGGATCGAAGGCGCGTGTGGGGCGGCGCACGTGATTGAAATGCGGAAGCAGGAAGTCAATTTGCGGTGGGCTCCATTTCAAAAGCCAATCCAGCGTGGCAATGGGGTTGGCGTCAGGGTCGATGACAGACAACAGACCACCGCGAATTGGTTTGTTCTCCTCTCTCGTGATGAGTTCTAGTCCTCTAACTGTGGCGTCAAAACTGGACCGTCCGCGGTGATCGCGGCGGAATCGGTCGTTCGCTTCCTGGTCTCCATCGATACTGATGCCCACTCGGACCTCATACTTGCGGAACAGCGAGACGTACTCTTCTGACAACAATGTCGCGTTTGTCTGGAGGCCGAATCGCACCGAACACAGCCCTGATAGTTCCTCGCGCAACTTGTGCAAGGCCATCTCGAAAAACTCTACGCCAGCAAGAAGAGGCTCTCCGCCATGGAAGATAACAAGGACCGACTTTGTTCTGTGCGCCGCGACATGCTCACGAATTCGGGCAGCGCTCCTAGCCAAAATCTCCATAGACATCGTCGCTGGTTTCCCGCGCCACGAGCCGTCAGCGAGTTTGTATTCGTAGCAATAGATGCAGTCGAGGTTGCACCGCGCTGTGACCTTCAAGAGGAAGGTTTTGATCGACCTGTCAGCTCTCAAGGATGCTCCCTTCTACTCCTCGGCGTATTGCGCGTGGGCGTTGAAGTCGGTGTGCTCAGAGTGAGAGGAATGCTCATCGCCTCTGGAACTGCTAGCCCTGGCATTCTCGTCCCGCACGCGTACTCTGACGCGCTCTAGTATTTTGCCGCCATGAAAGTTCGGCTCCGCTGTGAAGGCGCTTGCTGCGGTCGTGTCCTTCTTACCGAAATGATAGCCATTGAGGTCGGGGTCGGAACTCGAATGCGACGCGTGGCTGTCATGGGCTTCGAACTGACACTGAGCCTCATCGCTCTCACTTGAGACACGTTCGCGCGCTCCTTGAAGAATACGTAGCCCAGGAATCTCAGTTTTCCGGTTAGCTTCTGCTCCAGTTGTCGCCATCTGAAATTTGGTTGTCATATCGCGTAGCTCCTTTCGTGGTTGGCTGACCGGGCTCTTCGAAACGCTGATTCTACTCCTAGCTTATCCTTGACGCCGAACGCGAATGAGATGAGCGGCGAACCGGGCGCCAAGCGGCCGGTTTCGTCCGCTCAATCGAGGGGTTAGACCGCCCGCTTGTACCGGTGCAACCATCCAATGATGTCAGCATAGTCCCGCAGCGAGAGATGGTATTGATGCTTCTTCTGCAATTCCCGAGCATCGGCTGAAAACGACGACGTGGTAACGAGCATTGCACTGTTCGCTTGGTGATCATACAGCGTTCCGTAGAGACTACGTACGAGATCGACACCAACCTGTCGGTCGCGGCGGTAACGTTTTGCCTCAACTAGGCACAACAGACGACCCAGATCCGTATTCAGATAGGCTAGCATGTCCTTGCCACCATCTCTAGTCACGCCAGTCAATTCCACCTCCCAGCCCATATTGGTGAGCAGATCAGCGATCAACTCCTCAAACTTGCGTGGTGAAAGATCGTAGATGGACTCGGGTCTCTTCCTCAACGCCTCGACCAGTGCTTCTCTAGCGGTGACGATTCTCGGACCAGCGGCTGAGACAATGCCCGTGGGCGGGACTCTGATTGTCCGTTCGATATCATACAGCCGGCCTCGGATGACGTCCCACGCTGCTCGATCTGGCGACTCCGGGAGCAATTTCGCAAGCAAAGACGCAGCAAGCGGATGTCCCCCTGTCGAAAGGGCCGCTTCCTCGAGGATGTCTGCCGTGAGGTTGGCTGGCGTAAATGCTTTAAGTAGGCTGACTGTCTCGGCCGCACCTAACGGACCTAATTCGAGAGTGTCAACGCCAGGTGGCGGTGTGCGCCTTGAAATGAAAACCACAGAACGAACGGCCTTGAGATTGAAGAATCGTCCGGTAGCGTGGCTGATCTCTTGATCTGTAAGGGCTTCGGCACCATCAACGATCACGAGAACTTCCCCGCGGGGCCGCTCCGCATAAAGGTCCCGGATGAAGTCCTCCAACGTGACAGCAGATTCCGGTGCCTGGTACAGGTCAAGCCACCGAACGATGGCTTGCGAGGGATGAGAAGCGAGAAAAGCCCGGATCAATGATGTCTTGCCAATACCCCCGACCCCTGTAAGGAAGATGGGCCGCTGACGGAACTCGCGGCTTAGCAGGCGTTGTTCGAGCCACCTGGTCTCCGCCGCCCTACCCACGAAAAGGGGGTCGATTTGTTCCTCGATAGTCATGTCAGTTGACGGGCGCCTAACGTTGTATAGCTTCGTGCCTCCGTCCTGCCTATGGGCCGGACTCACAGTGTGCCGGTCATCTGGCGACGCGGTCATCCCCTCTATAATAGTCCGGAGTGCAACCACCTAGAGAGTTTAAGCCTGCGCTGGAGGCGAGTCAATCCAAGCCGCGAAGGCAGGAGCGCGAGCACTCCTCCCGGAAATCAGAGGATTCCTGCCTATCCGAACCTACCGACCCATGGCATCTCCGTGATGTGGAGAGACTTGTGACCAATGGTCGGTATACGTTCCGGTCGATAACGGACTCTGCACTCCCAGACGATCACGTACGCTCATCTGGCTCGACAAGCAGTGACCGGCGAGCTGCTCGCCGGATAACAACAGGCCGGCTCCGGGCTCGACACCTCGCTGTGGGAAGGGGATGTCGTCTCTCGCGCGAGGTGGGAGGGGAGGAGTCGAGGGCAGGCGCCCTCGTCCCGGCTTCCCCCCGGAGCCGGCGCGTCCCCTCCCCGATGGGAGAGAGGCACACGGCTTCCCTGGAAACCAGGTCCCCTTCACTTGGGCGGACGGTGGCGTCCTTGGACACGGAGGCCGTCCGTCCTTCTTCAATTTTCAAAGAGCCAGCGGGCCAAGGGCGGGCTACCACTGCCCCCCTCCCTGATGTGCCTGCGCGTCCGCCGCGAGGTTCCAGGCGGCAGACGTTCATACGGTTCCCCGGCCCGGAGCGTCGCGGAAGAGCCGGAAGACGGCTCGCGGAGCGCTCGTTTGGCTCGCTCGACGCGTAAGCGGAATTCTTAGGCGTCCAGAGCTCCGCTGGATCGCTAAAAGTTCCGCTGGACGGCTCAGCGGAAGAATCGACGGCTCAACCAAATTTTTTGCGCGTCAGAGTTTCTCGCGACGCGTAAAAGTTTCACCGGACGCGTCAATGAAACTTTGGACCGCTCAACCGAGGATTTAGCCGTCCAGAGTTTCTCTGGACCGCTCAGCGGAATTTTTAACGGCTCAGCCGGGCTCTCGACAGTTCAACGGTGCGCTGGACGGCCAGGACGGCTTGCGGAGGGAGCAGAGAAGCGGGGACGTGCCGGCGGCACGGGTGGAGAGACTGGTTCGCGGGTCAGGAGTGGAAACGGAGAAGGCGGCCTTCCGGAGAACCGGAGGCGGCTCCGGCGCTGTGTTGGGCGGGGGGTCGCGGAACGCCTGCATCCCGCCCTGCCGGAGCCGCGGCTGGATCTGCCGAGCGAGACCCGGCCGGATCGATCCCGAGGATGGTGTGCTGCACGTTGAAACCGGGCACCTGGCTGCTCGACATCTGCAGCCTGAGAAAGCTCATCGCGAGAACCAGGATTGCCATTTCACACCTCCTTGTGACCTTCGATACAGGCATACGAAGCCCCGGGCCGGAGCGTCTAAACGGAGGTGAATCCGCATTCGTAGGAAGGTTCAGACATTCGAGGAGGGGCGGGCTGCAAGCCGGCTCGCCGCCTCCTCGCGCTCTTTGACAACCGATGTACTTCCTTCCAGAACCGGGGACGGGCTCGTGCCGGGAGCCCGTCCCTCCCGCCTTTCTCACCGCACCAGGTGGAAACGCTCCTGTCTCCGGTAGACCCAGTGGCGCTCGCCCTTCTCATCCAGGTAGGCCTCTTCCTCCTGGCGGCAGGAGAGAGGGCGGTTTTCCCACTCGGGGATGGGCGAGGCCGCCTGGAGCTCGATGGAGAACCAGGTTCCCGGCCGCAGCTTCAGGTCCCCCCGGTGGGGCACTCCTTCCTGACGGTCCCAGAGCCCGATCAGGGGACCGGCCGCGTGGCCTCGGTCTCCGACCGGATGGGTGTAGATCGTGCCGTCGATCCCCGCCGCGGTCATGGCCTTTCGGGTGGCTTGGAGCGCCTCGTTGCCGGTCCGGCCGGGCTCCATCTCCGCGAGGAGGAGGTCCTGGAGACGGTTGCTCGTGGCGATGCATTGCCGGAGACCCGCGGGCGCCTCGGTCTCTCCTTCCTTGAGGACGTAGCCCAGGTGCTGCGTGTCGGTGTGGAGCCCGAGGGCGATGACTCCGAAGTCCACCCAGAGGGCGTCTCCCCGGCGGATGGTCCCACCGCCCCACTCCTCGTCTGCGCCGGCCCGCTCCACGTTCGGCTGGAACCAGACGGTCATGCCCAGCTCCTGCACCCGCTGGCGGAGCCACCACTCCACGTCCTCGGTCGTGGTCGTCCCCGGCTCGATCACCGCGCGCGAGAAGGCGGTGCCGATCAGGGCGTGGACGGTCTCCTGGATCTCGCGGTAGCGCGGCATCATCTCGGGGATGCGGCTCTCCAGGTACTCGATGGCGAGGCGCGGCTCGCGCACGATCCGCTTGGACAGCTCCGATCCCAGCGCGGCTTCGAGGGCTTCGCGCTCGCCCGCTCCGAGGCCGTCCGAGAAGGCGTGGACGGGATCGATGTTCAGCGCGATCTTCTTCGGATTGGCTTTCTCCACGAGCTGCCGCAGAAGCCGCCACTGGTCGTCCCCGACGAGCTCGGCGTTGCGGACCGGAGGGTTCGGGTCCCGATAGGCCGTGAAGAGCCCGCCCTGGTCGCCGCCGCCCAGGGCCAGCCTCACCACGCCCTTTTCGGGACCCTGGTCGTGAAAGACGTAGATCGATCGCCGCCGCGCCGCGAAGGTCGTGGGCGAGACCATGGAGAAGAAGACGGGATCCTCGGCGTACTCGCGCATCGACAGGATCCACATGTCGATCCCATGCCGGCGCAGGATCTCGGGCAGCACCCCGGTCAGTCTTTTGGACAGCCACGCCTGCTGCTCCACCGCCTGCTCGCGGAGCGACGGAAGGGGATGGACCTGGGGCACGACGCTCTGCGGGACGGTCACCGGCTCCCAACCCGTGGCGGCGAAGGCTCCGGCGGGGAGGAGAAGGAGGAGGAAAAAGGCGCGAATGGTCATCGGCAAGCTCCTGGAAAGTTCGGGCGGAGATCTTATCCAACTCCAGCCTACGGGATTGGCGCTTGGTCCGCCCACCCGGGCCCTCACCCCCCTGCCCCCCTCTCCCACCTCCCCGACCCCCTCCCTGGGAGAGGGGGGAAACTGCCAATCCAAGGGTGTGTGGGGGCGCCCCTCTCCCGGCGAGGGGTCGGGGAGGCGGGAGAGGGGACGGGGGTGAGGGCCGATGACCACGGACTTACCGCGGCTAGAATGCGGACAATGCCTCGCTTCCACCGTCTGACCGCCCTTCTCCTCGGGACCGGCGTGCTCCTGAGCAGTGCCGCCCAGGCCGACTTCCGGATGTTCCCTTCATCGAACCTCTATCCGGGGTACGTGGCGGACCCGCGGCGGCCGGGGTTTGGAGTGGCGGTCCTCGGTTTCCCCGACCCTCAGATCCCGGACTCCGGGGACCGGCGCGTGGGCCTGAAGCTGGGCGGCCGGTTCGGGCTGGTGCGCATCCATCCCGCGGGCGATCCGGAGAGCGGCTGGCAGGTGGATATCGAGGCCGGGTTTACGGGCCAGTTCGACATCGAGCACTCGCTCGACAACATCGGATGGGACGGCACCTATGGCTTCCTCCTGAGCTCCTCCCTGAGCGACCGCCTGAGCGTGCAGGTCGGCTCCAAGCACATCTCCAGCCACGTGGGGGACGAATATGCCGAGCGCACAGGGCGCAGGCGCATCGGGTACACCCGCGAGGAGGTCGTGGCGGGCGCCGCCTGGTTGATCGCCAACCTCGGGAGCAACCGCTGGCGCACCTACGGCGAGCTCGGCTGGGGCTTCAAGACCAAGGACGAGATCGGCCAGGAGCGCGGCCGCCTGCAGCTCGGACTTGAGCACGAAGCCCCCGGCAGCCTCTCCAGCCGCCTGGGCTGGTACGCCGCCCTCGACCTGGGCGCCTTCGAGGAGCGGAACTGGCAGGTGGACCCGACGCTTCAGCTCGGCCTCCTGGTCCCGGCCGGGGACCGCCGGTGGAGGGTCGGGATCGAGGTCCACGATGGGAGCGTCCCCATCGGCGAGTTCTACCGGGTGGACGAGACCTGGCTGACCCTGGGGCTCTGGCTGGCTCCCTGAGCCCTCGTCCGAACCGTGAAAAGGCGCAGCAGCATCCAGCAGCTCAGGGCCGCCGCCAGATGCTTCAGGGTATGCCCGCTCACGAAACCTGACAGATCGTAAATCTGCCGGTCGAGAGCCTCGAAGACCTTGGCCGCCGCATACCAGCCGAGCGCGATGAACAGATAGGCTCCGTGCGTGTATTTCGGCGGATAGAGCGCCACGAGGAGAGGGATGAGAAGGATCGGCAGGAACTGGACGAGCGCGTAGAGCCGGAGGTCGCCCGCGCCTCGAAGCTCGCCCAGGTACCAGAAGATCACACTGCCCACAGAGAGCGCGAGCAACGGCCAGAGCGTCAGCCGATAGGCCCGATTGCCGACCCGCTCTCCAAGAAGCGCGGCGAACAGGCCGGCGAAGGCGACGGTCATCGGAAGCCGGTCCCAGACGAGGGTATGGTTGGACGGGCTCCAATGATAGTAAGCGGAGCCGAACGCGGTCAGGGTCATCCCGAGGAACAGAAGAAACCAGGCGGATCTCTCCTCCACCTCGGGCCGCCGCCGCAGGCGGACGAGACCGGCCAGTCCTATCGCCAGAAAGGGCAGGTTCGAGGCTACATTGAAAAGATTGGGGACGCTCAGCAGGATCCGGTCATCGGCAAATCGATGATAGGCATCGTCCTGGGGCAATCGCTCCATCCGAAACACCAGGATCGTGGCAATGGCCGCCACTCCTACCAGCGCCAGCATGCGCAGTCTGGGGCCTCGTGTGGTCATCTTTCCGGGCAGTCTACTCGAACCATGAGGTAGCATGCGGAAATGCTCTTCAAACGGAAATTCCTGGATGGCATCGCATCGGGTGAGATCACCGTGGCCTTCCGGCGGTGGACCCGGCCGACCGTGCGGGCGGGCGGAACGCTCAAGACCGCGGCCGGCGTGGTGGCGATCGATTCCCTGACCCGGGTGACCGAGCCGGAGATCACCGAAGACGACGCCCGTCACGCGGGCTATTCCTCCCGCCGCGAATTGATGGACGAGCTCAACGCCCGCGATCAGGGCGAGCTGTACCGGATCGACCTCCACCATGCCGGCGCGGACCCGCGCATCGCGCTGCGCCAGAGCGACGAGCTGTCGGATGAGGAGGTTGCGGCCCTCCGTCAGAGGCTGAGCCGCATGGGTCCCTGGACGCTGCCCGTGCTCCGCCTGATTGCCGAGAACCCGGGAGTCCGGGCCGGCGATCTGGCTCCGCGCGTGGATCAGGAGAGGGCGGTGTTCAAGCCGAACGTCCGCAAGCTGAAGGCCCTGGGGCTCACCGAAAGCCTGGGAACGGGCTACCGGTTGTCACCCCGGGGCCAAGCGCTGCTCACTGCCCTCGAGCCAGCTCCGTGATCCGCCTCTCCAGCGCTTCGAGGCGCCCCTGGAGATCGGCGATCTCCCGGTCCTTCTCCTGCACGACCTGGTGGAGGCCCTGGACAGCCAGGAGCGCCACGCTCGCCTGGTCGCCCGGGGCGACGTGCTTGTCGTTCGGGCCGAGGCCGAACGCCTTGTAGAAGTCCTCGGCCATGGGACCCAGGTGGCGGACGCCGAGGCCCTCCCTCTTGTAGCTCCACAGGGAGATGGGCAGCGCGCTCACGCGGTCGAGGATCTCCCGCGCGTCGAGGCGGGCGAAGCCGGTCTTGAGATCGCGGCTCGATCCCTCGGTCAGCATGCCGTGGATCTCCATGTTGCCGAGCGGGTCGACGTTCACGGCGCGGAAGCCGGTCCCGAGCATCTCCAGGCCAAAGCCGTCGAAGTCATTGATCTGCCGCCAGGTGGCGGCACCGGTGGCGGTCATCCGGATTTCGACGGAGCCGGTGGCCTCGACGTCGAGACGGGCGTCGGGCGTGGAGGTGCCGATGCCGACCCGGCCGAGGTTGCTGACGAAGAGCGAGTGGCTCGGCGCCGCGCCCCGGATCGTGAAGGGGACCGTGGCCGCGGTGGCGTCCTCGATCGAGAACCGGCTGACCCCGCCGGTGAAGCTGTCGTTCGCGGTCAGCCGCCAGTCGGTCGTGGCAAAACCCGTGGTCGTGCTGGTGTCCTCGAACAGCAGCCGGGTGTTGTTGTGCTTCAGCTTCAGGTTGTCGAGGCCTCCTTCGCCGGTCGTGGAACAGTCGATTCCGACGCAGGCGCGCCCCACGACGATCAGGTCTTCCGGAATCACGGTCTGGGCTCCGGAGGGCATTGCGCAGCAGGCCGCGGCCAGCAGGAAGGACAGGATTCGGGCTCTTTTCATCTCTCCACCTCCTCAAGAATCGTCCAGAAGAGAGGCGGCAGGAGAGCCGGGGATGTTACGCTTCGCGGATGAGCTCCCAGACCATGATCGGACCGCTGCGGCGGGTCCTGGTGAAACGTCCCGGCGAAGCATTCGCGGCCGCCGATCCCGAGCGCTGGCATTACACCTCCCGTCCAAACCTGGACGAGGCGCGGCGCGAGCATGACGCGCTGGTGGAGATCCTGAGCGCGGCAGACGCCGAGGTGATCGACCATCCCGAGCCCCAGCCGGACCGCGCCGACGCCATCTTCGTCTTCGATCCGGCGCTCATCACGGACCGGGGCGCGGTGATCCTTCGCATGGGCAAGGAGCTGCGGCGCGGCGAGGAGGCGGCGATGGCGCGAAGGCTTCAAGAGATGGGCGTGCCCATCCTCGCCGAGCTGGGCGGCGAGGCGACCGCGGAGGGCGGCGACCTCCTCTGGCTCGACTCGCGCACGCTCGCGGTGGGCCAGGGCTTCCGCACGAATGCCGAGGGCCTGGGCCAGCTCCAGGAGATTCTCACCGGAGTCGACGTCCTGGCGGTCGATCTCCCTTACTTCACCGGTCCCGAGGCCTGTCTCCACCTGCTGTCCCTGATCAGCATCGTGGACCGCGGCGTTGCCGTGGTCTACCCTCCCCTCCTGCCGGTCCCCTTCTGGAAGACGCTGCTCGACCGCGGCTTCCGGCTGGTCGAGGTCCCCGAGGAGGAGTTCCCCACCATGGGTCCCAACGTCCTGGCCCTCGCTCCTGGCAGGTGCCTGATGCTGGAGGGCAACCCCGTCACCCGCCGCCGCCTGGAGGAGGCCGGATGCGAGGTCCTCACCTACCGCGGCCGGGAGATCTCGCTCAAGGCCGAGGGCGGTCCCACCTGCCTGACGCAACCCCTCCTGCGCGCTGCCGTAGAATAGAACCATCCCAGGAGGTGTCCGATGAGATTCGCTTTCGCCTTGTGCCTGCTCCTTTCCACCGCTCCGGCCTTTGCCGCGGACGTTCCGGCAGCCAGCGTCGATCAGGTCTTCTCGCAATTTGGCAAGGACACCCCCGGCTGCGCTCTCGGGGTCATCCGGGACGGCAAGATCGTCTATTCGAAGGGCTATGGCATGGCGAGCCTGGAGCACGGGGTTCCGATCACGCCGCAGACGGTGCTCGACATCGGCTCGACTTCGAAGCAGATCACGGCCGCGGCCGTCCTCCTTCTCGCCCAGGACGGCAAGCTTTCGCTGGACGACGACGTGCGCAAGCTCATTCTGGAGATCCCCGACTATGGGACGCCGGTCACCCTGCGCCACCTCCTCCACCACACCAGCGGCATCCGCGACTACATCGCGCTGCTCCAGCTCGGCGGCGTCAGCTTCGAGGACGTGGCCACGGATGGTGACGCGCTCGCCGCGATCGCGCGCCAGAAGTCTCTCGACTTCCGGCCGGGCGACGAGCACAGCTACAGCAACTCGGGGTACTTCCTGCTGTCGCTGGTCGTCCAGAGAGCCAGCGGCAAGACGCTGCGGGATTTCGCCCAGGAGCGCATCTTCACGCCGCTCGGCATGACCAGCACCCAGATCCTGAACGATCACACGCGGGTCATCCCCCGGCGCGCGGCGTCCTACGTTCCGAACCCCGAGGGCGGCTACAGCCTCGACTACTCCAGTTGGGAGCAGACCGGGGACGGCGCCATCCAGACTACGGTCGAGGACCTGGCGAAATGGGACCGGAACTTCTACGACCCGAAGGTCGGAGGGCCGGCCCTGATCGAGCAGCTCCAGGTGACCGGCGTGCTCAACAGCGGCGAGAAGATCCCGTATGCCCGCGGCCTTGTCGTCGGCGAGCACCGGGGGCTGCGGCGTGTCGCGCACGGCGGCGCCTGGGCCGGCTACCGGGCGGAGATGATCCGCTTTCCGGAGGAGCGGTTCTCCGTGATCACACTGTGCAACCAGGGCGACACCAATCCGACCGGGATGGCGATGCAGGTGGCGGACCTCTATCTCGCCGACCGGATGAAGCCGGTCGAGCCCGAGCCGGCTGCGGCTGTTGCCACGGCCGCAGCGTCGAAGGCCGTGGACCTCGCCCGCTATGCCGGCCTTTACTGGGCCCCGGTCGCGAACATGGTCCGCCGGGTCTACGCGAAGGACGGCAAGCTTTTCTACGAGCGGGGACCTGGCAACGAGACGGAGATCGTGCCGCTTGGCGGAGACCGGTTCGCGATGGCCGGGGCTCCCGTGGAGGTGATCTTCCAGGCCACGTCCGGCGCGGTCCGGGAGATGCACATCACGCCCATGGGGGAGAGGCCGCTCGTCTTCCAGTCGGTCGAGCCCTTCACTCCCACTCCGGCCGAGCTGGCAGACTACGTGGGGACCTACTTCAGCGAAGAGCTCGACGTGACCTATACCCTCTCCGTGGAGGATGGCCGCCTGGTGTCGCGAGCCCGAAGGCAGTACGAGCCGGTGCCGCTCGCGCCTGCCTTCCAAGGTGCTTTCCGAAGGCCCGCCGGTACCTTGCTCCACTTCTCAAGAAACGGGGACGGCCGGATCACCGGTTTTTCGATCGGTGCCGGCCGCGCCCGCAACCTGGGATTTACCAAGGTGAACTGAGCCCGTCAGTGGCAGAAGTCCTCGTTCGCGGAATCGGCGCAGAAGCTCTCCAGCGTCGCGTCGATTCCGTGGCGCGCGAAGGTGTCGTCGACCGCGGCCAGGATCTCCGGCGAGAAGGGTACGGAGAAGATCGACAGGGCGCTCGCGACGCGCATCGCGTTGCGCAGGTCGACGAAGCTCGGCTCGTCGTCCAGCAACAGAAAGGCTTTCAGCGCCACGTCCGGGAACTTCTCGGCGTAGAGCTCGCCGTCGGACAGCGAGCCACTCGCCGCGGCCACGCTCGACACCGTCTCCCAGAGGTCCAGCATGACCTTCTGCACGAAGAAATACCTGCTGAACACGTCGTTGTCCCGGCCGCGGAACTTGAACGTATCGTCCGTCGCCTGGTCCGGAGGCAGGACGAGGCTGCAGCCCACCGGCACCCAGACGTTGGTGTCGATCGTCCGGCAATCCGGCCACGGCTCGACCGGGTGGCGGGTCGCGCCGCCGTTCTTATAGGGCCGGTGGTCGTAGGTCACGCCGGCCTTGCGGAAGGTGTTCACGCCGAGGTCCAGGCACTCCCGGAATTTCTCGACCCCGTCCCAGGTGGCGAGGCAGAGGAACAGGGCGGCCCCCGCTCCCTGCACGTTGGTCACCGGTTGCGGATCAGTCCAGTGCATGGCCGCGCTCGCCATGCCCTCCTTGATGGCGCCCGGCATGCGGTGGTCGTCGCCGTCGGCCCTCTCCAGGTCGACGGTTTCCCAATCGAAATGATGGAAAGCCTCATGGGCCGGGGCATAGAGGGGGATCGATCCCAGGGAGACCTCGAGCCAGTCTTTCGAGAGTCTGACCTCGTTGTCGGCACCCCAGTAGACGCTGTACTGGCCGCCGAGCTCGTCGTCGAGATCCCCATGCTGGACGAGCAGGTCGACGTCGGACCACGAGGACGTGAAGCGGGAGCCGAAGCGGTCCCAGAACTGCTGGATCTGCCGGAACGCGGTGAAAGCCTTGCGCTTCTCGCGGTCGGTCGCGAAGTCTCCACCTCCCATGTCCGCGGCGCCGCCGTCAAGGTTGGCCGAAGACCAGCGCGGCTGGCTGTCGTAAGGATCATCGATGAACGTTTCGCTCACGACGCCCGTGGAGGCGTCGCCGTCGTCGAGCCACCAGTGGCCGCCGGTCGGATTATTGATGCGGATCCAGAGATTACGGTCGATGGCGCCTTCGCGTCCCTCGCTCACGTAGCTGTTTTCTCCGTAGATGAGCTCGGGATCGAAGTCGAAGACGGTCACCAGGGTGGAAAGCGACTGGTGCGTGTGGTTGCGGACATGCAGGACGCGTCCCGTCCTTGCCGACACCCAATATTCGAACGATCGGTCGCGTTCGGCCGGCGGCTCGGAGGAGGAGGCGTGTTCGGCCGGATCGACTCCGACGCGCCACGCCAGCTCATAGCTGAAAAGGTCGTCGCCGAAGAGCACCTGGTCGAGGAGATGGACGTCGCGCCCGTTCTGAATCCCCTTCGCGGTCAGGTCCGCGGTCACCGCGTCTGTTGCTTGTGATCCCAGGATCTGCGCCGCAGGCACCTGAAGGGGCAGGCTCTCCAGAAAGCGCCCGCCGAGGAAGACGAGCTCGCCGGTTGAATCGAAGACCGCGGTCATCTCCCCCTCCTCGGCGCGCACCGGGCTGGACCCCACGGTCGTCGATTGTCTGAGCCGCAGACGGATGGTGCCGTCCGGGTCCGGGTTCTCCGAGACCGTGCCCAGGGTTCCTACCACCCGCGGGTCGGTGATGCCGAAGAGGTCCAGGTTGTTGTTGAGGAACTGCTTGACGGTGCTCACACGCGGTGTCGCGGGACCCGGGTGCTTGCCCATGTCGCCGAAGATCGCGGACGGCCGGTTGCTCCGCCAGGAGATCCAGGGCTTCTCGACGGACGGCTGACCATGGACGAGCACCCGGTCGTCCGGCCCCTTGCCCAGGCCCGGCGCAATCCGCGCCCAGGCGCGGCATTCGTCGATCTTCGGGCCGAGCTGAATGGCGACCCGGATCACACCGCGGTCGAGGATCTCTTCGCGCAGGAGCTGGGCGTTCTTGTCGACGACGGCGCGCAGGAGCAGGACCTCCACATCGGCCGTGTAGTTCCCCTGCGGCGGCACCGAGACCCCGTCCTGAGACCAGCTCAGCCCGTCCCAATCGAGCGAGATCCTCCCCTCCATCTCCTTGACCTCGCTCTCCGCTCCCGGCTTCGGCGCGGTGGCGGCCACGAAAACGTTCAGGTTTTCGGCGAGGATGCGGATGCCGTCGCGAACGGTCATCTTGCCCTCGACGAGATAGTGCTTCGAGACCACCGCTCCCGCGGGGACATCGCCGCCAGCGCGCAGCGTGCCCTTGAGCTTGCCGAGCCCGGTGACTTTCACCAGGGGAGTCACGGCAACGGCCAATCGCTCCACGCAGGGATCGAGCTCGAAGGAGCCCCGGACGTCGATCCGGTCGCCCGTGACCGTCAGATGGCCGGAGCTGGGAGACGTGACGATCTCGCTCCCGCCGTCTTTCGCGACTACCGGGGGAGAGAACGGGGGAGACAAGGCCAGAGTAAAGAGCAGAACAGCCGGAAGGAAACGCAACCTATCCATGGAACCTCCTTGCAGCAAAGGCGTCGCAAAGCAGCGACTTGGGAGTGAGGCGACGCTGCGGGGCCATTGACAACGGAGGTAGGTGGGAGAAACTACTGCCATGTCCTTCCTGCAAGCGCTCTTACCAGTGTTCCTGTCACTTCTGGCATTCGAGCCGCCGCCCCCTTCCCCGGTATACGACGGCTGGGAGCGCAGCTCGTTCTACATCCCGGTGCGCGACGGCACGCGGCTTGCCGTCGACCTCTTCCGCCCCACGCACGGGGGAAAAGCCGTCACGGACCCTCTACCGGTCGTCTGGACCGCGCACCGCTACCGGCGGGCCGTGGTCGAGAAGGGCAAGCTCTACACCCTTCCGGACGACATGCCCTGGATGGGGACGCTGATCCGCAATGGCTATGTCGCGGCGGCCGTGGACGTGCGCGGCTCGGGAGCCTCTTTCGGTACGTTCCAGGGCATGTTCACGCGCCAGGAAACCCAGGACTCCTATGACGTCACGGAATGGCTGGCGGCCCAGCCCTGGTCGAACGGCAAGGTGGGCATGTTCGGCGGCTCCTACCTGGCGATCACCCAGTACATGGCGGCCAGCCTCGCCCCGCCCCACCTCGTGGCGATCTTCCCCCATGTGGGCATGACCGATCACTACGCGCTGCACTGGCACGGCGGCATCTTCCACCACCTCATCGAAGGCTGGAGCAGCCGCATCAAGAAGATCGATATCGAGACGCCCGCTCCTCCCGTTGACGGACCCGAAGGCGAGGCGCTCCTCCGCCAGGCTCTCGCCGAGCATCGCGGCAACCTCGACATGGCCGCGTTCGCAAGAGGTCTCCCCTTCCGGGACAGCGTCGACCCGAAGACGGGAGTCCGTCCCTGGCTGGAATGGAGCCCGATCACCTATCGCAAGGATATCGAGCGCTCGGGCGTGGCCATCTATCACCTGGCCGGCTGGTTCGACCGCTACGTGCGCGACCAGCTCGTGCTCTATCGCAACCTCGGCAACCAGCAGCGGATCGCGATCGGTCCCTGGTCGCACGTCCAGGACCACGAGTTCGACTTCGCCGCCGAGCACCTGCGTTTCTACGACCACTGGCTCAAGGGGAAACACAATCCCAAATGGAACGAGGAGCCCGTCCGCTACTACGTGATGGGGGACGGCTGGCGCACCGCCCGCCAGTGGCCCCTGCCCGAGGAAAAAAGGACACCTTATTACCTTGCTTCCAAGGGCCGGCTCACTCCCGAAGCTCCCGGCAGGAAGGGCCGCGACACGTGGACGGTGGACTACTCGGCCAGCGTCTCACCCGCTCCCCGCTGGTCCACGGAGCCGACCTGGCCCGAGGACCTCTCGACTAACGATGCCAAGGGAATCACCTACACCACACCGCCGCTCCCCGCAACCGTCGAGGTCACCGGCCATCCGGTCGTGCGCCTCTGGGTCTCAGCCGACGTGCCGGACGCCGACTTCTTCGTCTACCTGGAGGAGGTGGATTCCAAAGGGGCCTCCCGATATGTAACGGAAGGCGCCCTCCGCGCCTCGAACCGGGCCACGCACGATCCTGGCTACGATTATTTTGGATTGCCCTGGCACCGCAGCTTCGAAGCCGATACCGTCCCGCTTCCGAAAGGAGAGCCGGTGGAGCTCGCCTTTGATCTCTTCCCCACCTCGAACCTGTTCGAAGCCGGGCACCGCATCCGCGTCACGATCACCGGCGCCGACCGGGCGAACGCGACCACGCCCGAGCAGACGCCGCCGCCGCGGATCGTCCTCCACCGCGAAACGGGGCGGGCCTCGCACATCGTGCTACCCATCATTCCGCGCCGTTGAAAGGGTTGTATGCGCCAAACCATCTCGATCGTCCTGGCTCTCTCGCTCCTCGCCGTCATCCTCGGTACCAACGTGTCGGCGGCGGCACGACCGAACTTCATAATCATTTTGACCGACGACCAGGACCTCGGCTCCCTCCAATACATGCCGAAGACCCTGGAGCTACTCGGGCGGCAGGGGATGACGTTCCGCAACCATTTCGTCCCCCTGTCCCTCTGCTGCCCGTCGCGGGCCACGATCCTCACCGGCCTGCACGCGCACAATCACAAGGTTTATACGCCCTGGGCTCTTGCGCGGGAGAGACCTGCCGGCAGATCGAAGCGCAGCCGGTGCCTGCGCTGCCGTAAATCAACGGACTCTTACGCCGAGGAGCCTCGCCGGCTGGAAGGCGTAGCTCTCGACGGCGATCGTGTTGCTCAGCAACCGGACCTTGGCCGCCGGGATCAACTGGCCCTCGCCCGTCCCGTCCTGGTTGATCTGGACGTCGACGAAGGAGAAGGGGTAATCCAGAGACCGGGAGTTGTTCCAGGACTCCAGGAACTGGATCGGGCGATCCGCGAGGAGGACGATGTGCCGTTTCCCGTCGGTCGTCTCGGAGCGCGCGACCGCGATCGGATAGCCGAGGCTGTCGCCGATCCGCAGCCATCCCTTCTCGAGGTCCCACAGCTCCTCGCGCAGGGCCTCGCGCCCCTTGGTCGTCAGAATCTCGTTGAGGCGCGTCACTTCCTCTGCCGTGGAGTAGTCGTAGATGTAGATCGAGACGGGTAGCGTGGTCGCTCTCCCGGGCGTGCCCGGAGGAACCGCCAGGGTCCCGGTGATGCGCTCGGCGGCGAAAGCCCCGCCGGCCTGGGCGAGCCCAACGGCCAGTATCGCCGCGATCAACGACGTCTTGATCCCTTTCCCGTTCATGGCAACCTCCTTGGATGGGGACGTACTGCAAACACGTGTGACAGCCGCCCTGGGTCAGACCATGGAAATTCTGCAAGAATGGAGCCGCAGGAGGTTTCTTCATGGCACAACGTCCGGCCGGTCTGCGTACCGCTCTCACCGATCTCCTCGGTATCGAGGTGCCGATCCTCCAGTCGGGCATGGGCCGGGTGGCGGGGCCCGAGTTGGCAGCCGAGGTCTCCGCGGCGGGCGGGCTCGGCATCCTGGCCGGCCTGCGCCTCGGTGCCGAGCAGCTCCGGTCCCAGATCCGCCGTCTGCGCGAGCTGACCGACCGCCCCTTCGGCGTCAACCTCTGGCTCCATCCCGACCTCCAGGCGCCCCTGGACGCCGCCTCGATCGCGCAGGAGACCATCCAGGCCGTCCAGGGCACCCTCAACCGGTTCCGCGAGCGGCTGGATCTGCCGCCCACCTCCGAGCGCCCCGCGAGCCTCCCAGACGTGATCCAGAAAGACTTCGAGGTCATCCTCGAAGAGCGGGTGCCGGTGTTCAGCATCGGGCTGGGAGACCCCGGGCCGGAGCGGGTGCGCCGCTGTCACGAACGGGGGATCCGCGTCATCGCCATGGCTGCGACCGTGGAAGACGCGCGGACCCTCGCCGCTTCAGGAGTGGATGCCATCGTGGCCCAGGGAGGCGAAGCCGGCGGACATCGTTCCACCTGGGGCTCCACCTGGGTGAAGGACCGGCCGGGCCACGCTGCGGAGACCGCGGAGGCTGCGGACGTGGGCACCCTGGCGCTGGTTCCCCAGGTGGTGGACGCCGTCTCCGTGCCGGTGATCGCGGCCGGAGGCATCGCGGACGGTCGCGGGCTCCTGGCAGCCCTCGCGCTCGGCGCGTCCGGCGTGATGCTGGGAACCCGCTTCGTGGCCACGAAGGAGTCGATGGCGCCGGAGTTCTGGAAGCGCGCCCTCGTCGAGCGTGAAAGCGGAGAGACTCTGATCACGGACGTCTTCACCGGCCTCCGCGCCCGGGGGATTCGAAACCGTTTCGCCGAGGAGTACCAGGCATCCGGGGCTCCGCGCCTCCCCGGGCTCCTCCAGTCCAGCGCCGCACAGGACATCTACGGCTCCGCCGAGAGGCGCGGCGATGCCGAGCACTTCCCCATGCTTTCCGGTCAGAGCCTCGGGCTCATCCACGACCTTCCGGGAGCGGCCGAGATAGTCGCCAAGCTGGTTGAAGAGGCCCGCGCCGCCATGTCCAGGCTGCCGGAGGATCTTTGAGGATCAGATACCGTCCGGCTCCATGACCGCATGGACGGTCGCGCCGTGCTCGGCCAGGAGCCGGGCCGTGGCAGCGCCGATCCCGGAGGCGGCACCGGTGACGAGGGCGACTCTGCCTTCCAGCTTGCCATCTGGTCGGCTTTCCAGAAGTTGGCTGCCCAAGGTCCGACTCTCTCACCGGTCCGAGCAGGGTCTCGGACCAAGCAAGAATGGGAAGGGGCGGGCGAGTAGCCGGAACTCGACCCGGGGACGGACCACACCTGAAATATCGCGGTCAGAATCGGTCAGTTTATTGGCTTGCTGGAATGAGATGACGGCCATGTATGTGGGTGTATCGAAGGCATCTATGGTCGGCTCCAACTCTCCAGCCGCCTCGAAACAGTTCAGGCTGATAAGCCGCCTTTGCACGAAGGCGACCGCCCGCCGCTCCTCGTCGGGCGCTTCCTGCGAAAGCACGGCCTCCGGCGCGTCGACCACGACCGCGCCGGACAGCAGAATCAGAGACAGGAATACCCCGTAGGTGAGCCACGGATGGAAGCGGGTCCCCGAGCGGATGCCCAGCCAGGCAACCCCCGATAGAACGAGGATCAGGCCGAGGAGGGCCGTCGAAAGCTCAGGGAAAGAACCGGAGCCGACGAGATAGGCTCGGCCGAAGAATATCCGGCCGAAGCTCCAGGCCCAGGCGAGCAGGCCCAGAACGACGGCCATCCTCATCAGCCAGGGCTCGGAGAGCGCAGCCACATATCGCGCTGCCTCATCCTCAATCGAGGGGCGGCGGGCATAGGCGATCCAACTGAGCACGCCCAAGACCACGACCCAGATCCCGGCACTGAGAAAGGGTTCAAAGAGAGGAGCCATGGTTCCCCTACTTCACGGGGACGGAACGCGACAGGACCGGACCGGCCACGGGATAACGGAAGTAGCTGCTCGCAACGACCACATTGCGGCCCGCCTTGTCACGGCTGGTCTGCTTCACCTTGACAGCCTCCAGATTGGAATCACGCACGAGCGTACAGGGCCGCCAAGTCAAATCATCTTTAGTCCGTAGCGTATCCGTAGCCCCTCCCGCGTACGTGAGTTTGGTGACAAGCTCCAGGCCCATAGCTCTTTCCTCACAGCGCGTGTGCTCGAAAAGAACGGACTTGCTCCATCGTTGGGGATCGACCCAGTAGCGCCTTGAATCGAGACGTTCCGCTGACGGATTCAGAGCCAAGGCGAAGCTCCTCAACTGCGCCAGTGAGGCGAGCTGGGCACGAGCGCTGATGCGTTCCGACCGGCCTTGGCCAGGAGTCAGGGGTTCAAAGAAGACAAACGTATCGAGCTCTCGCCCCACCAACAGCGCCGGCGGCGCCTGTTCCGGCCACGGAGCGATGGCAATGCCGCGCCGCCGGGCCTCCTCGACCGGATCGGCACCCGGTGAAAGGAACAGCACGAAAGGACGTACTCCGGCGCTGGAAATCCCCTGGCGAAACGACTCGAAATCGATTCCCAATGACTTGAGGTCACTCCCCGGCTCGCGGGGATCCGTTCTCAGCAAGCGAGGAACCGCGGAAGGATTGCGCGCCTCGAGGCTCGCCAGGTCCGAGAAGAGCCCCAGGGTGAGATCCACGACCAGGGCCTCGGCTTCCACGGCGCCCTCATAATGAACCCGCACGTGCGAAGTGGAAATCACACACGACGCCAGGAGAGCTGCTCCAAGGATCGGAAGGGCGCATAGCCATGATCGCATGCCTGCCTCCGTGCCGAGACACCGCAGTTTTTGGTTGCTACGGAAGACATGATACACCGTCGACCATGAGATGATTGTCGAGGGACCTCCCCGCGATACGAAGTGAGGAACCGGACATGCCGGATTGGTTTTACCGAACCGTAACGCGACCCCTGCTCTTCAAGCTGCCGGCCACCCAGGCCCGCGACTTTGCCCTGGTGTTCATGGGCAGGCTCGTCCGCCTGCCGCTTGGTCCGGTCGCCATCGACTTCCTGGGCCACATGCGGGCCGATCCCCGTCTCCGGAAGTCCTTCCTGGGCATCGACTTCCCCACCGCGGTCGGCTTGGGACCCGGGCTCGACGCCAAGGCGAAGGCCCTGCCGGCCCTCGCCCGCTTCGGCTTCGGCTTTCTGGAGGTCGGACCGGTGACCACCCAGGCGGTGACGGGCCGATCCCCGATAAAGCGGCAGGCGGAACAGGAGGCCATCTGGTCTCCCGATCCTCCGGCGAGCCTGGGTCTGGCCGAGGCGGTGCCGCGTCTGGCGGAGGCATCCCGCACGGGTCTTCCCTTGATCGCCCGACTTCGAGGCACGGCCGAGGAGTGCGCCCACGTCGCCCGCGGGCTCGCGCCCCACGTCCATCTCTTTGCTCTGGATACTCTGCGGCAGGCCCTGGCGGAGGGCTGGACTGTCGAGGCATGGTCCTCTCATCTCGCAACCATCTTTGATGCTGCCTCTCGCCCCGCGCTGCTCTGCATCCCCGCCGACCTGGAGAGCGGCGCGGCCGGTCCCTACATCGATGCCGCGATGGCGGCGGGCATCGCCGGGCTCCTCGTCGACGGCAGTATCGCCACGGAGGCGGCGGAAAACGGTGGACGGCAGATCGGGCTGCCTGCCCGCGAGCCAGCCCTGGCCCAGGTGCGGCACTGGCGGGCGCGGCACGGACCGGATCTCCTCCTGATCGCCTCCGGAGGGATTCACGAACCGGAGGACGCCCTGGCTCTCCGCGAAGCGGGAGCCGACCTGGTGCAGGTGGACAGCGGACTCGTCTACGGCGGTCCCGGTCTGCCGAAGCGGATCAACGATGCTCTCCTCTATGAGGCCACCCGGACGCAGCCCGCGCCCGCTCCCGAACGGGCACCGGAGATGACCTGGTTCTGGGCCATGCTGCTCGGAGCCGGCATGCTCTTCGGAAGCATCCTCGCCCTGGGGATCGCCCTGACGCGCGTGGCGCTGCCCTACGACGAGGCATTCGTCGGGCTCCTCGCGCACGAGATCCATGCGATCAATCCGCGTCTGCTCGACTTCATGGCCCACGACCGGGTGAGCCTGGCAGGGACCATGGTCGCCATCGGAGCCATGTATCTCGCTCTGTCACTGTGCGGGATCCGCCGCGGCCTGCACTGGGCGCAGCAGACCATCTTCGTGTCAGCCTTCACCGGCTTCGCAAGCTTTTTCCTGTTCCTGGGCTTTGGCTATCTCGACGCGTTCCATGCCTTCGTCACGGCGATCCTGATGCAGCTCCTGCTCCTGGCGCTGCACTCCCGGCTCGGAACCTACATTCCTGACGCGGCCCCCTGGCTGCGGGAGAACCGGGCCTGGCGCCGCGCTCTCTGGGGGCAGCTCCTGCTGGTCCTCCACGGCTTCGGCCTGCTCGGTGCGGGTCTGACGATCTCGGCGGTGGGCGTGACCGAGGTGTTCGTGCCCCAAGACCTGGAGTTCATGGGCACCACCGCGGAAGCGCTCCGGAGTGTTCACGCACGGCTGGTGCCGCTGGTGGCCCATGACCGGGCTACACTGGGCGGCATGCTCCTGGCGAGCGACTGGGTCTTCCTCCTCCCCGTGCTCTGGGGGTTCCGGAACGGCTCGGCCTGGCTCTGGTGGACCATGCTGACCGCGGGCTGTTCCGCCTATGCCGCCGCCCTGGGCATCCATCACGCGGTCGGCTACATGAGCCTCATGCACCTCCTGCCGGTCTTCGGCGGGTTGGCGCTCCTCCTGCTCGGCCTGGGGCTGTCGTACTCCTATCTCTGTGGCACGCCGCGGGAGCCGCTCCCGGAACGGTTCCGGATCGGGACCACGGCTCATCAGAGGTCGATATGAACGACGCAAGCAGCATGCGCTTCAGCCGTGGACTCGCCTGGATCTTCGGGATAGGCGCGCCCCTCGCCGACACGATTCGCCGGTGGGGCACCTGGCAGGAGTACCCGCCTGCCCTCCTCGACGACTACCTGATGGGAGCCCTCCTGATCGCCGGTGCTTGGGCCAGCGTGCGGCAGAAGCCGTACGGCGGCCGACTTCTCGCCTCGGCCTGGGGCTTCACCTGCGGCATGGGCTACTGCAGCACCTTCCTGCAGTTGAGGAACCTGCAGCTTGGCCTCGAAGATCCGGCACCTATCCCATCGTTCTGGGTCTTCGTCATCAAGGCGGCGGGGACTGCTCTTGCGGCCGTGGCGCTCGTGATCACGATCCGCAAGGGCGACTAGTCCTCTGTGGGAGCCCTCGGCGGCTGACTGTTCGCTTTCGGCGAGTCGACATAACCTGTCCACATCCCTTTGTAGCGTATCGGCGAACCAGCGAACTGTTTTAGACTTATCGGCGGCTCCCCGACATTCGTCGCGGCAACGTCAGCGCTCTCTGGGAAGGCAACTTCCCGCGTTACGTCTAGCATCAAGAGGAGGATGTCCTTTTTGAAGCTCGGCTGATAAATCAGGGGAATGGGGAGTACAAGGGATATCCTCTCAATCCAGAAGAGTGGCCCCGAGGCTTGAAACAATTATGAGTAGCATCTCTTTCGATTTTGAATGGATCGCTCCGGAGCAAGCACAGGGCCCGGAACTTCGTGCCACCTGGGCAAAACTTGAAATCACGCTCAGAGAGGCTCCAATCACATTCATTGACCATAGCTCCCGCTCAGTTCGGAGGAGTCTTTTTCTACCGCTATACCTCTGGCAGAGTGGATTGCCACCCACTGGTGGTTCCTCTTTCATGAGGTTGAGAATCGGGTTCGAAACACTTCGAACCACTATGCCAGACGGCATAACATTCGCTTTGGTTCCGAGGGTTACGCAGTGCCGCCTCTCACAATTCAGCCGGTGGGGGAAAACGTAAAACTGGAATGGCGCCCTACCTTTCTCATAACTTAGAACCTTGAGTTCACTGGGTCTGGAACGCGCTATATACCTGCGCCGGAACTCCAAGACAAGTTATCTGCTTTTGTGTCCGCCATCATCAAACGCTTGCACGATCAAGGTATAGAGGGAACTCTTTTAGAGCAAGAATGGAACAGCATCCAGCTAGTTGACCCTGAAGAAACTGCCTTCTGTGCTGCTGCAGCTGCGCCGACCTAGAAGCCCTCAAGTCACTGCAGAGCGAGGTAGCCGACTTAGATTTACCTAAAGGATCACCATGGAATCAAGGTTACTTCGTCGCTAATGAACTCCGCCAGATACTTAATCTAAATGGGGAAAAGTTGAACTCCTTACAATCTCTAAGCAAGGCTCTGCATGTACCCTTCCAGGATTTAAAATCTGCCATTATCAAAATTACTAGCCTTCCGAGTTCAATGGATGCCCTCGTCGCGACGAACTCATTCCAGAGTCCGGGCTTTGCGGTTCCCAGTCGTCGAGCAGAGGCTATCCGATTCACCTTCTGTCGGGCTTTGTTTGAATATTTAACGACTCCGGAAACCCAACCTCTACTCGTTACGCGCGCGCTATCTGATCGGCAGAAGCGCAATCGCGCTTTTGCCGCTGAATTCCTTGTACCAACGCATCTCCTCCAAGAGGCCTTACCGGGACATACTGTGGGAGACGAAGAGTTGGACGATCTTGCAGCTAAGTTCGGTATCTCTTCAAGCGTCATACGACATCAAATTGAGAACCACGAACTAGCGTCCCTCCTGGACTGACTTCCAGCGGCCTCCCTGGGGTACACTATGCGCGTCATCATCATCGGGGCAACAGGAACTATCGGACGGGCCGTCGTGCGGGCATTCGAGGGGCGGCACGAGGACATGGCGGTCGGGCACAGTCAGGGCGAGCACCGGGTGGACATCACGGACAAGAGGTCGATCGAGCAGCTCCTGGAGAAGCTCGAATCCTTCGACGCTCTCGTGTCCACCGCAGGACGGGCGAAGTTCGGGCGGCTTGAAGAGCTGACGGACGAGGACTTCCAGCTCTGCCTCTCGGACAAGCTCATGGGACACTGGATTTGAATTCGGGTCGACTCAAACTCAAACGACCGCACCCGGATTCAATCAATTGGATCGGAATTGAAATCGAGTCTACTCGAATTCAATCTATTGAATCGATTTGAAAACGGGTCCACCCGAACCCAATCCAAGTGAAGTGAAATTGAAAACGGGTCGACCTGGATTCAATCTAATGGAGTGAAACTCGAATCGGGTGCACTCGAAGTCAATTCGAGTGGACCCGATCTCGAATCGAGCGCGCTCGAAGTCTCTCCGGGTGCTCTGGATTCCTATCGAGCCCGCCCGAAGTCTCCCGAGGTGTGCTGAAATCCAGCCGAGCGCGCTCGATGGCGTGTCGAGGGCGTTGAAGCACATTCCGGGCGCCCCAAAGCGGAAGGAAGGGCGCCACAGACAAGTGCCACGATTGTTCAGGACCGTCCCTGAATTGTCAGGTTACCCTCGCACCTCTATACGCGCGAGGCCGGCATGTATTTCCGGCTGAAGATCAGACGACGCCGATGGCCTGGAGGATGCGGGCGATCTGCCGCAGGTGCACCACGTCGTGACCTGCATAGAGCCGGACCATGTGGTCCAACCGTTCGTCGCCGCGCTCCGCGTGGCGCATCACACGCCTCATGTCTTCGGGGGTGGCGCGCCGCAGCAGCCGGAGGTTCAACCGCCGGAGCATCTCGAAATCATCCAGGGCGGTGGCAAGGTCGGTGTCCTGATAGGCCAGGCGTTCCGCCCAGAGGTCCTGGTCGTAGCCCGGCAGTTCGGGGGACTCGTGGGCGAGCACCATGCGGAAGCGGAAGCCACCCACCAGCTCGGAGTCGGCCAGATGCTGCACCACCTGGCGGACCGACCACTTGCCGGGTCGCTCGGGGGTGCCGTCCTGCTCCGGGGTGAGACCAGCCACCGCCTTGCGCAGGGTCGCCGGAGTTTCGGCGAGAAGCTCCAGCGGGTCGCGCGAGCCGAGAGCTTCGAGGAGGGCCGCGACGTACGCGTCCACCTGGGTGACGGCATCGGGAAAGCGGTTGGCGAGCTCGGACATGGTGGCTCCTGAAGTGTCGGTGGATTCTATACTCCAGCTCTACCAGCCGCGATATTCGAAGTAGTGCCGATCCGCGAGGAAAACAGTCTTTCCGCCGCGCGTAGAGCCTCTAAACGGCGCGTAAAGCCTTTAAACGGCGTGGAGAGTCTGTAAATGGCGCGGAGAGCCTCTAAACGGCATGGAAAGTCTATTTTCCCCACGGTAAGTCTGTTTTCGGCGCGTAGAGCCTCCAAACCGCGCTGAGAGTCTGTTTTTGGCGCGTAGAGTCTTTACGGGGCACGCAGAGTCTGTTTTCGGCGGAAACGGCATCGCCATCAGGGCTCACCGCCATGCGAAGCGCGGCTGCTCGAAGTGGTCCACCCGGGTTTCCCGTCCGTGGACGGCCACCTCGGCGAACTGGTGGACGACCGCCGCGGTAGGCGCATAGAGGATGCCCTTCGGCAGGGACAGACCCATCACGGGGCGGCCGCTCTCGACGCCCGGCTGGAGCACGACCTTGTCGGGAGTCAGTTCCTCGACTGGCAGGAGGTAGACCCTTGCCACCTCCCGGGGATCCGGCCGCAGCGCGCCGCCGGTTCCCCAGACCACCACGGGCGTGATCACGAAGCCGGAGCGCGTCGGGTAGTCGTCCAGGCAGCCGAGGACGTGCTCCGGCGGCAGCGAGAGGCCAATCTCCTCCTCCAGCTCGCGCAAGGCTGCGGCCTCGGGGGTCTCCCCCGGATCGCGCCGGCCTCCCGGGCAAGCCCACTGCCCGCCATGCCGCCGCAGCCCCGCCGCCCGCACCGTCAGGACGACCGAAGCCCGCCCGCGGGGATCCGGAACGACCACCACTGCGACGGACGCGAGGTGGCGACCCTCCGCCTGGGCGCTCCGGCGTTCGAAGCGGGCCAGGTTGGAGGACAGGGTGGCGCGGAGGCCTTCTTCGAAGCGCAGGCCGGGCATGAGGGGGAAGGGTATACGATTGGGCGATCCTCAACTCGAACACCAAGGGAGACCGCCGCCGCGCCTTGAGCCATCGGCGCGAATCTGCTACATGTGCTACATGATGGGAGATGAAGGATGAAGGCTCAACAGGTAGGCGTCCGCGAGCTGCGTCAGAACCTGAGCCAATATCTGCGCAGGGTTACCGCCGGCGAGCATTTCGAGGTCACGGAGCGGAACCTGCCGGTCGCAATCCTGGCGCCGCTGCCGGGACGCAGCTCGGCGCTGGCGCGCTTGATGGCTTCCGGCCGGGTTGTGCCGGCACGGCACGACCTTTCCGAATTGGGCCTGCCGCCGGATCGACCCCGCGAAATGACGATCTCGGAAGCCCTCGCGGGGCAACGCCGGGAACGTTGATGTGAGCGGCGAGCTGCTCTGTCTGGACTCCTCTGCCCTGGTCAAGGCGACGATCTGGGCGCGATCGTCACCTATGACGGAGGCTTGGCAACAGCCGCAACCGCCTGCGGGCTGACGGTCCTGGCGCCTGGGCCTGCCGAGTAGATCGCCCCCCTCCCCCACCCATGCGGAAGAGGGGGCTTGGCAGGAACGCCTTACGGCGCGTACGTAGCGGTGTAGCTCCCTGACGACGCCGGAAAGATCGCGTAGCTGATCCCCTTGATCGTCTCGGTCGTCCAGGTCACCGGATTGCCTCCCACGGTGAGGCTCGCGAGGGTGCCCGCGGAGGTCGAGGCGGGGATCATGCCCCGGAGGCCGTTGGATCCCGAGGCCGCGGTCACCGTGAAGGTCAGGGTGTTGCCGCTCCAGGCGATCGAGCCGAACGAAGAGCCGTTGCGGCCGTCCAGCCAGGTCAGCATCTGGCGGGCCGTGACGACCGGCACGCCTCTCGTCTGAGCCGAGGCCACGATGGCGTCCGAGCCCGAGGAAGTCGTCGAGTCGGTGTGCATATTGGCCGTCATCACTCCGTAATAACCCGCAGAGCCCAGGGCGTTGTCGAGCAGGGTGTCGGGGTGGAGCGGGTAGGACTGCCCTGATTCGTCCGTGAACTGCGTCGCCGCCTGGTAGACGTCGATGCGCGTGCCGTCCACGTCCGCGAAGCGCATGGGCATTCCGGAACCGGTCATGAAGCCCGGCCGGTCGAGGATCCACTCCGGGGGCCAATAGTAATAGTTCGTGTCGAGGCGGATGCCGTTGTCTTTCGAAACCTTTGCCTGCGAGACCCAGTCGCTCCAGACGATGCAGTGCGTGCGGTTCGTGACCGGCACGTCGAGCGTCGTGAAGATGGATGCGAAGCTCGCGATCTGGGTGGCGTAGACGGTCTGCAGGGACGACGGGCTCCAGTTTGCGCAGTTGGTGTTGACGTGCACCGCGATCTCGAAGCCGTCGGCCTCGAAGGCTTCGGCCGTAGCTGGCGCGATCGGCGTGTTGGGGAAGATGTAGGAGGTCCCGCGGACGCACTCCCAGTCCGCGACGGAGCAGCCCACGGGGCTGTCGAGCTGATAACTCTGGAAGCGGCCCTCGGTGCCGTTGTTGCCGTGGTCGTCCCCGGTCATGAGCACGACCGCCTTCTCTCCCCGCGGGAAATACCAGAAGCGCGGGAGGGGCTTGCGGTCCGCGTTCATGTTGAGGATCAGGTTGGCGAGCAGACGCTGCTGCTCGTCCGCCTGCGGGATGGCCACCTTGTCGAGGTTGATCCAATCCGGGAAGAAAAGGTCGCTCGAGCGAAGCGGCGTGTTGCCGTCGCGCTCCTGGCCTGCCCAGGCCGGGTTGCCCTGGCGGGTATAGACGATCGAGCGCGCGAGGTCATACGTGAAGGCCGCGGCCTGACCGCCAGAGGAGCCTACCGAGCGCAGGGTCACGGCCGGATGCGCCGTGGCCGTCGTGGCGTTGGAGTAGAGCGTCGCAACAGCCGTGGCACCGTTCAGGGCGTAGTGGTCGGCGGTGCCGTGGAACTGGATGGTCTGATTGACGATACCCTGGTCCGAGGCGAGGAGGTAGCCCTCGGCGAGGGTGCCCGAGGCGGCCGTGAGGCCGAGCAGGCTTGCGAGCTGCGGATCGGGCCGCATGGTGATCAGGTTGCCGCCCGCGTTCACCCAATCGGTAAGCATCGTCACCTCGCCGGACGTGAGGGTCATCTCCCCCAGGATCGCCACGTCGTAGTCGTCCAGAATCGTGGCGGTGACCGTTCCGATCTCCCGAATTGCGTAGTGGTTCAATCCCTCGGCGAGCAGGATCTCTCCGTAATAGCGGGTGAACGGATTGCCTGACTTGCTGATCACGAGCACCGGACCGCCGGGCCCGTTGTCCGTGTCTCCTCCGGGCGGCGGGCCCCCGCCGCCGATCTCCGTCACGACCACATCGTCGAACTCGATGGGCTGGTTCGAGACGTCCAGGGCGATGGCACCGGCCGCGAGCACCGTGTCGGTCAGATCGATCACCGTGGTGCCGTTCAAGGAGACCTGGATGCGGTTGCCTTCGAAGGTGAGAGTGAGTGTGTGCCAGACGCTCGGAGCGATAGTCCCCACGTTGACCTGAGCGAGGATGGCGAAGCCCGCGGTGTCGATGTGCCAGTCCGCCGAGCGGATCAGCTTGATCACTCCGTCCGCCGGATAGATCCAGGCCGCGTACGACTCCCCGGTCGTGGTGTTCACCCGGCCGCGGATGCCGCCGGGGTGGTTGCTGCCGTTCGCGAGCCGGAACTTCGCCTCGAATTCGTAATCGGTCCATAACGCGCTGCCGGCGTAGATCTGGGTATGGCCGCCGCCGTTGTACGAGGCGGTGCCGGACGCCGCGCTCCAGTTGGAGAACAGGCCCAGGGGCGACGCGGTCCAGCCTGATAGGTCGTCGAAGTCGTCCTCGAAGAGCGTCGCGGGCGGCGGCGGCGTGGGCGACGCCACCACCACATCGTCGAAGTCGATCACCTTGTTGCTCACGTCGAGCGCGACGGCGCCGGCCGCGATGGCAGTATCCGTGATCGAGATCACCTCGGTGCCGTCGTAGGTCACCGTGATCTGGCTGCCGCTGAAGGTGAGCTCCAGGGTGTGGAAGACATTGACCGTGATCGCCCCCACGTTAGCCGAGGCGAGGAGCGCGAGGCCCGCGGTGTCAATGTCCCAGGCTGCCGCGCGGATCAGCTTGATCACCCCATCCGAGGGATAGATCCACGCCGCGTACGACTCTCCAGTCGTGGTATTGACCCGGCCCCGGATGCCGCCGGGATGATTCTGATCGATCGCAAGGCGGAACTTCGTTTCGAGCGTGTAGTCAGTCCAGGTGCCGCTGCCGGCGTAGATCTGCGTGTGGCCGCCGCCGTTGTAGGAGGCGAAGCCGGACGCGGCCGTCCAATTCGAGAAGAGGCCCAGGGGTGAGGGGGTCCAGTTGGACAGGCTGTTGGACGCGAAGTCGTCGGCGAAGAGCTGCGTTGCGGGCGGCGGGGCCGCCGGCTCGATCACCGTGACGTCGTCGTACTCGATGGGCTGGTTGCTCACATCCAGGGCCACGGCACCGGAGGAGTAGGTCGCATCCGTCAGGTCAATCACCACCGTGCCGTTGAACGAGACCTGGATCCGGCTGCCTTCGAACTGGATCGCCAGGGTATGGAAGGTGCCGGTCGCGATGCTGACGTTCGTCTCGGCGAGCATGGTCGTTGGCGGCGTGTCGACATGCCAGACCGAATTCCGCCAGAGCTTGACCTTGCCCGAGCCGGGATAGATCCAGGCCGCGTAGCTGCCGCCGGTCGAGGTGTCGAGCCGGCCGCGGATGCCGCCCGGGTAGTCGGATGCGTTGGTGACCCGCACCTTCGCCTCGACCGTGTAGTCGGTCCAGCCTGGATCCCCCGCGTAGAGCTGCGTGTGGCCGCCGCCGTCGTAGGCCGCCGCGCCCGAAGACGCATCCCAGTTGCCGCCGACGAGCGGCGAGGCTGCCCAGTTGCGCAGAGGACGCGGGCTGAAGTCGTCGGAGAACAGCGTCGTGGCCCCGGAGGTCACGAGCACGTCGTCGAAGCTGATCGGCTGGTTGCTCACGTCCAGGGCCACGGCGCCTGAGGAGAGGGTAGAGTCGGTCACCTGGATCACGGTGGTGCCATTGAGGATGACGGAGATCTGGCTCCCCTGGAAGTCCAGGGCCAGGGTGTGGGTCACGCCGGCCGCGATCGACACCCCCGTCGCCTCCGAGAGGATGGCGAAGCCCGGGTCGTCGATGTGCCAGGCAGCGGAGCGGATCAGGCGGACCCGGCTGGTCCCGGGGTAGATCCAGGCGGCATAGGACTGGCCCGTCGTGGTGTTGACGCGCCCCCGGATGCCGCCCGGGAAGTCGCTGGGGTTGTCGACGAGGACCTTCGCCTCGATCCGGTAGTCGCTCCACGCCGGGTTGCCCGCATAGAGCTGGGTATGCCCCCCGCCGTTGTACACGGCGGCTCCCGAAGAGGCGCTCCAGTTGTTCGAGAGCCCCAGCGGCGAGGGCTGCCAGGAAGCCAGGGGCTTGGGTCCGAAGTCATCGCTGAACAGGGTGGTCTGGGCCGCCACAGGCAGCACGGCAGCCAGCAGGGCGGCAAACAGCACAGACGCCACAACAGAAGATCGTGGTCTCATCAGAGGTCTCCTTGAGAGGGACGCGAAATGTCCCTCCTCAAATAGCAGGAGACGCATATGTCGTCAAGTTGAAAATTTACAAAAGCGTATGAGCCCTCACCCCCTGGCCCCCTCTCCCACCTCCCCAACCCCCTCCCTGGGAGGGGGGACCGGAGTCGAGAGTGGGTGGGGGCGCCCCTCTCCCGGCGAGGGGGACGGGGAGGCGGGAGAGGGGACGGGGGTGAGGGCTTTTCACCCCGCCGGCTGGAGCTTCGCCTTCTGGAACCGCTCCCAAGCCGCCTGGCCCATGCTCTCCACCCCGGTCAGCTTGAGCTTGAAGCTCTTCCAGTTGGGGTTGTCCGGCAGGTCGATCTCGATGTCCTCGACGTGCCCTTCGGCGTGGTTGATCCAGAGGAAGCCTCCCCGGTTCCGGAGGGCGGGGCCGTCGATCCGGTACTTGCGGCAGAGGACGCCCGCGCGCGTCTCCTCCCCCACGTAGGCGACCTCGGCCTCCCCGCGGTAGAGGAAGACCGGCCCTTCCCCGAAGTTGGGATCGGCGATCCCGATCGTGAAGCGGCCTTTGGGGTCCACCAGGTGCGGCATGGCGAAGGCGAGGCTCGCGAGGTCGAAGTTGTAGATGTGCCAGGGGATGCGGCCGATCTCCACGGTGTCCGGGGGCTTGCCGAGCATGGGAAGGTCCACCTTCACCCGCTTGCCGCCGTCCAAGGCCGTGAGCGTGGCCATGGTCTTCCGGCTGCCGTCCGCCAGGAGATGCAGGGACTCGATGCTTCGGACCGAGAAGGCCGCCCAGTCCATATCCGCGATGACCAGAGCGGCCGGAGGCTCTCCGGGGTGGAACTTGTAGGACTCGATCCGGTTGGGACCTGCCACCCGGATGGACACGTGCTCCGGGATGGTGCCGTCGACGTTGGTCTTCAGGTAGTGGTAGACCTTCCCGACCGGCACCCGGGCGGCGTCGTACTTGAAGGCCTCCACCTGGGCCAGGGCGGGGCTGGCTGCGAGCACTGCGAGCGCGAAGAGCAAGGCCGTCTCGAGCAGCTTCCTCATGGTTCCCTCCACGGGAGCGGATGGGATCTTGGAATTTCGCTCCGGGTCTGGGATCATAGGGCCAACAATGAAGCCGGACAACCTGCCGCTGGTCGTGCCGATCGTGCCGCTGGAGGAGCCTCTGCTCCTTCCCGGCACCGTGGTCCCTTTCACCGCCGACGAGGAGTGGCTGCAGAGCCTCGCGGAGGAGGTCCTCGCGGGCGACGGCTACGTCGGCGTCGTCCAGGTCATGGAGCCGGAGACGGATCTGCCCGACGAGGAGCTCGGCCTGTTCACGGTGGGCTGCCTGGGCCGCATGGAGATGGGCCGGCCCGAGAACCCGGACGAGTTCCTGGTGGGCGGCGTGGTCCGGTTCCGGGTGATCGAGTGGCTGGAGCCGGAGAACGGGTATCCGCGGGCGCGGGTCGACTGGATGGAGTTCCTGGACGACCTGCAGGACGTCGAGACCGGGCTCCCCTTCTCCGCTCTCCGCGAGATCGTCCGCCAGCGGGTCGAGATCCACCATCCCGACTTCGACTTCTCGGTGATGGAGCGCATGGCCGGCACGGAGATCGCCACGGCCCTCGCCCACGCCCTCCCCTTCTGCGCCGCGGAGCGCCAGGCGCTGATGGAAGCGCCCAGCCTGCGGGACATCGAAGAGCTCCTCCTCCAGCTCATGCTCATGGCCGGACCAGGATCGATCTCCTTCTACCATCCGCCCCTGCGAGTCTGTTAGCTCAGCCGCCCCAACGCCGCTTCGAGCCGCGGCAGCGCGGCGTCGATCTCCTCCAGGGAGACCGCTCCCACGCTCAGCCGGAACCAGCCCTCGTCCTCCGTCGAGCCGAAGGCCTGGAAGGGGACGACGCCGATCCCCGCCTCTTCCAGCACGAACTTGCGGACCTCGGAGTTGGTGCGCAGCTCGGAGCCCGAGGAGGTCCGCCGGCCGAAGGGGTGGATGCGCGCCGTGAGGTAGATGGCACCCATGGGCGGGATGCTCTCGACCGGGAGACCCCGCTCCTTCATCGCCTGGAACCCCTGGTGCAGCCGGTCGAGCCGGGCCTGGATGCCGCGCTTGAGCTCCGCCTGATACTCCCGGATGCCCTCCGGGTCATTCAGCAGCTCCACCGTGGCCACCTGCTCGGCGCGCGGCGCCCAGGCGCCGATGTGCCCGAGGACGGCCGACATGCGCGACATGACGTCCATGGGACCGAGGCCCCAGCCGACGCGCAGGCCCGTGGCCGCGAAAGCCTTGCTGAGGCCGTCCACGAAAAGCGTGTAGCGCGCCATCTCAGGCAGCAGCTCCACCGGCGTGTAATGCCGGGTCTCGCCGAAGCAGAGCATCCAGTAGATATGGTCGTACATCAGGTAGAGAGGGCGCTCGCCGCGGCGGTCTCGCGCCTCGTTCTCTTCCAGGACGGCCTCGCAGATAGCGAGGAGCGCGCCGCGCTCGAACGCCGTGCCCGAGGGGTTCAGGGGCGAGTTGAGGCAGAGCAGCCGCGCCCCGGGGAGCACCGGAGCCAGGGTCTCCCGGGTCGGCAGGAACCGCTGCTCCGGGCCGCAGACCACCGGCACACCCAGGTCTCCCACCATGTGGATGTAATGGTTGTTGTTCCAGCTCGGGATCGGATAGATCACCCGGTCGCCGGGATCGCAGAGCGTGCGGAAGATGCAGTAGATCACCGGCCGCGCTCCCGCCGCGATGAGCACCGAATCGATCGGATACTTGAGCCCGAGGTCGCGCTCATAGAAGCGGGCTACGGCCTCCCTCAGGGCAAGGATTCCGGACGACGGCGGGTAGTTGGTCTCGCCGCTCTGCAGAGCCCGCTGGACACCGGCCGAGAGCGTCGCCGGGATGCGGAAGTAGCGCGGGTCGAAGTCGCCCACGGTGAGGTCGCAGATGGACCGGCCCCCCGCCTTGAGCGCGCGGATCTCGCCCGCGATGCGGAGGATCTCCGAGCCGATGAGCCCCTTCGCCATGTCCGACACCCGGCGCCCGGGGTCCGGTCCCGCATCGCGCACCAGCTCCGACAAGTCGATCGCCGCCTGGGTTTCCATGGAGGCGATCATATCGCGAGCGTCACCCGCAATGGATGCTCACCGCTTCCACATCCGGGGATCGAATGCGAACGGCTCCGCCGGCAGGATCCGGATGCGGCCGAACCCGGGATGAGTTGGATTGAGCAGGACGTTCCGCTCGTGCGGGATGACCGACCTTGACCGCCTGGTCCCCGCTCTTCCACTGGGCGTTGCCGTAGGTGTAGCCCAGATCCCCGGAGGCGGAGACATCCCCTCCCATGGGCTCGGAGGTCATCGCGGCCGGAGCTTTCCCCGGCTTCTCCAGGGCGGCGCGGATCGCCTCCCGGCCGATATTAGGGAAGGCCCCGTCGCGCATCAGGCGGGCATCGTCCGTGATGCGGGCGAGATAGGCGGCCGGCGTGCCCTTGCCCGTGGCCATCCCGAGCTCCCGGTCAGCCGCGAGCAGGGCCTTCGTCTCGGCGGCCACATCTACCTTGGGGACCGGCCCCTTCATCTTCTCCGCGGGAACCGGCGGCGGGTCCCCTTCCGGGACCGCCGGCTTCGGATGCTCGATACCGGTGTCGATCACCCAGCGCCACTTGCCATCCGCCTGCTTCTTCCAGACGGTCAAGAAATGGCCGTGCAGGACCTCCTCGCTCCCCTGGGTCTTCCGCTCCCAGGGACCGGTGGTCCAACCCATCTCACCCGAGCGGGCGATCTCGGCGTGCGGACGGCCGCCAGACGAGATGGATCGGCGGGTTCGGCCGCGAGGCGATCCCCTCCTTTGCCTTCTCGGGCGTGGGCCGGAAGAGGATGCCCTCCTCCGCGATGTAGGTGAGGAACGACTCCTTGAACCCCTTCTCCTCGGACAGCTTGGAGAAAGCGCGTTCGGCCGCCACCATGGCGTCCAGGTCGGCCTGGAGGTTCGGGGACTGCGCGAGAAGGGGGAGGGACAGCAGGGACAGGATCAGGACGGCACAGCTCTTCTTCATGGCCCAAGGAGTATACCGGGACCTTCCTGTTGCCCCTCCCCGGATGCCGGCGTGCTTCTGTCAGGCCGTCCTCTTTTCCGGTTCCCGTGGTGGGAGATGGACCTGTGACGAGACGGGGGTCTCAGGCTGCCTCGCGGCCTTCCTGGCCTGCTTCCTTTGAATCTTCGGCTCGACCAGCTTCGCAACAGAAGGCCTGGAGAGCTTCCAGACAATCTTCCATGACTCGTCGCCCCGGATCTTTCGAACCGGGGCAAAGCCGTATTTCCTCACCAGACGCTTGCCATCGTCGCTGACCGGCCTGGTGTAGAGAGGAACCCCCTTGCTCAGGAGCTTGTCGAGGCGCTCCATCAGGACCCCCATAGCGAACTGCTGCGCCACCTTGCCTCGGGCAGCGATGCCACCGATGTAGATGCCTGCGGGCCTCGCCTCCAGGGAGACCATGTCTTCCTCGCTGATGCTGGCACCGTAAAGCTCGCCACGGTCCACGCGCCGAGCGGCCGCCTTGTTGAGGGGAAATATCGAAAAGTAGCCGACCAGATGCCGGCGAACCTCCGCGCCGTCCCGAGTCCGCACCCTGTGCAGGATCCACAGGTACTCAGGGTTTTTGTGGTGCCACTGCAACATCTTCTCCCTGACTTCCTGGTCGACCTCCTCGCCGAACTCCTCGCGGCTGAAGTCGAAAAGCCTATCGAAATCATTCTCCGTGGCAGAGGATCTCTCGAAATGGGGATTGCTGACGATCCAATCAATGTACGCCTTGACCTGCTCGAGGAGACGCGTGTTGCCGGTCATCTGATGCACGACCGCCACGATGACGGCAAGCACGCCCAGCGTGCAGAAGGCGATTCCCGTGGCCAGCAGAATGTTATAGACATTCTCGGGAATCTCGAAAAGATGATCCTGGATCTCCTTCTTGAGCGGTACGATCGCGAGGAGCGTTCCTCCGACCGTGATCAGGCCCATACCGAAACCGAACCCCTTGGCTTTCATTGGTCCTCCTTGCTGCTTGCTATGACGTCAGGATGATCCGCTGCGGGGCCACGCGACTTGCGGGACAGCTCCATCCAGGGGGTGACCTGAAGTGAAGAACCATTTCAGAAAGGTAAGCGGGCCATGATGGCGCCGCCGGCCCGGACGCGCTCGCCCGGGCCGTCGATGTACTCTACTCCACGGCAGTGACCTTCAACTTCCGGGTATCGCGGCTGCGCAGCACGGCCAGCGCGGTCCCGGAAGAGGTCTCTTCCACCTCGTCGGCCAGCAGGCGTCCGTCCACCAGTTGGAACGTGAAAGACTGCTGCTCCGTCACCGACAGCGCCGCTCCGAGCCGGAGGTCCACCGAACGCTCCATGGCGAGAGGGACACCGCTCTCGTCCAGACTTCCGGCGGCCATGCTCGAGATAGGACAGCATCTCGTCTTTCGTATACACCCGATCGGGAAGTATCCCCGCCCGGGTCCAGCTCGTCGAGCGTGAACGGCGCCGGGGGGGCGAACCCCTCGACCGAGCCGGAGAGGCAGAGGTCGAGGAAAAAGAGCGTGTGGAAGACGACGTACCAGAATTCCGGCTGCCGCGACCGGTCGCTCCACACCTCGTCGGGGCAGGCACGCACGGCGTTTTCGAGCATGTCGATGGCAGCGCCGAACTGCTGCCAGACGATCTCTCTCCAAAGACTGTCCATTTGAGGCTCACCGACTCTGCAAGTAAAGAGCATCTGGCGGTGCGAGTTGGTCGAGCTCCCGGGCAATCTCACGTTTCATGCGAAGGCGGAGCACGAGCCCACGGAGGATTCCAGCACTGGCGAGAGGCTCGGCGTAGCGAGCCCGGACCGCAGCGATTACGTCAGCACGGGCCGCTTGATACTCCTTGGACTTCATGAGCTGCTCGCGACCGTCTACAATAAACCGCTCTTTAGACATCGACATTCACCTCCACACTACCAGATGCGAACGCCTCCGCGCCTCGGTGGTGGAGCGGGCGCGAATCATCGGCGTACGTGCTCCTGCACAACGGACCAGGTAGTCCGGGAGAGATCCGCGAGCGTTTGGAGGTGATTGGTAGCGGCCTGGCCTTCGGGGGTAGCCCACGCTGCTTCCATGGAAGTCCAATCATCCCAGTACAGCTCAATGACAGCGTCCCATCCGGGGTGCTCGCGCCTGGGATCGGGCAGGACATGGTTCTGAACGTAGCGGCGCAGGCCGGGGATACGCTCGGCCAGGGGACCATGCTCGCTCCGCAAGTTGGCGAAGAACGCATCTGGCGAGAGGTCCGGCCTCCGGTAGAGGACGACGACGAACTTCAGCATGATGGGCTCGACCCCGCACTCACAGAAACTCCCGCCACAACCTGATCCCGCTGCTGCACTTAAGACGGTACGCCCTACCCTGCCCGGCCGTCAATCGGGTGCGAAAATCAGACCTTGGAGGGCAACGACGAGACATACGCAACCGCACGCCATACCCACTTCCGAAGAGCCTCCTCAGATGGGAGCCCGGCTGGATCGACGTATACCATGCTCTTCATTGGCTTGCCAGTGAAGTCCATCGAACGTGTGTGCGGCTCGCTCAGGGCTTCCGCCGCTCCGTCTTTTCCCAGGCGCAGCATGAGCCGATCACCTATGACACCGCAGCACATGTTGCCGTTGAGCAGGAAGGCAAGACCGCCAAACATCTTCCGTTCGGTGACCCCTTTGTGCCGGCCGAGCACCTCACGGATACGAGCAGCCAAAGCTTCGCTGAATGCCATCTGTCACTCTCACAGGTTAACGTGGCGGCCAACGGGGCGTAAGCTCACGGGCGGCGTCAGCCGTCCTGTGCAGCTCCATGATCATACAACGGACCTACCGAGAAGGGAGATCCCATGAGTCCTCGATCGGCCCTTCTGGCACAGAGCGCCCTCCTGGACTCCACGAGGTCCCCGACCACTCGGCCGGTCCGCAGCAACGAACGGAGCCGGTTGCGGACAGTCCGTTCTCTGTAGTAAAGTAAGAAACTCGAAAGGAGAGATAACATGAAGACTCCGTCTGCTCTCGCCTTCGCCCTGCTCGCGCTCGTTATGATCGCTGCCGCCCCCGCCCCGACCGGGATCGCACCTGCGCTCGCCTTGCCGGGCCTCGCGCCAGCCGATCCCACCAGAATCGGCGAGCCGGCCCCGCTGCCCAAGATCAACCCCTGCTTCGAGCAGTGTCTAGAGATCCGCGAGTGGTGCGACGCCGGCTGCTCGACCAGTCAATGCCACCGCGAGTGCCGGGACTCCGCGGTCGAGTGCATCAGCCACTGCTGAGCCCGGTCGTTCGGTACGGCAAAGCCGGCCAGGCACGGCTTTGACGAGCGAAGGCTATGATCTTTGCAGGCCATCAATCGATCCGAAGCGATCACTATCAACCTTTCGCACTTGGCCGACCAACGCTGTGCAGCCTCAGCGCGCACCTGGGCGCGAGCCCAGGTGTCCGCTGGAGGCTGGGGTTGGCCGCCACGTTGCGCTGCATTCAGTTCACCGCTCTCCGCAACGACCTGCATTTCTCTCTTGGGTTGACCTGTTTGGGAGAGGAACTGCTGTTCACCAACATTCACAGAAGCAGTTCTGGTTGCAGCGACCCATACCGACTCCGCCGCATAAGTACTCGCAAGTTCCCTGGCAAAATTCATTCGGGCACTCCTGGTTGCAGGGTAAAGTCGGACACAGATCTACGGCCGAAGAGAATAGGAGGACAGGAGCTTCGGGAGAGCTGGTCGGGCAGAAGGCGGGTGCTTCCAGGAGCGCAACCAGCGTCTTCTCGTTCTCGGCGGCAACAGCGCAGGGGGCCAAAGTAAACAGGGTAATCAACACTAGAACCGTTGTGGACATCTTCATAATCTTCTCCTATTGGTTCTGCCAGCAAGACTGGCGATGCAGTTGGATAAGCTACTCCGCGGTATCAATGGGCGGCCAACGTTCTGCCGTTCAGCGGCGCTGCTCGCAGTCCTCAGAAGGCGACCGGAGCCACGGGCGCTGATCGGTCTAGACAGCTCATTATAGCTCAAGCGTCCGCTGCAACGGGGGGTTACACGGCGGGTCGGGTTGGTCCGGGTGGTCGAGTCTTGGGCAATGGTAGTGGCATATAGTAGACCGCCTCGCCAGCTGGAAAGAAGGCATCTGTTTCGAGTTGGAGTAGGTCGGACCAGCCTGCCGGCTGAACGAGGGCTGCCCAAGCGGATAGGGTACCCAGCGCGGCGTCGCGTTCATGCTCGTTTGGTAACCGGTTGAAGACGAGAGATGAAAGATGCTGAGGCCCAACTTCAGGTACTCGAAGGTTTGCATTCGCAGCGCCAAGGAGCCATAGAAGTGCTTTAGGGTGTGCCTCGGAGACAATGATGCGTGGAAAGCGACGGCGGAGGACTCGCAGGGCAAGTATCCCTTGGACAAGGCAAGCGCCACGAAGCGCGTTCACAATCTGCACGGTACCCCAGGGTGTCCGACAGCCAGCGGCGGCAACGGCAGAGCGTAACTGCTGATCGGCAAGCCGATCGCCGCGCCCGGCCCAGCAAAGGGGCGAGTCAATGCCCGCAGCGATCACTTGTGAGTCAGATGCACACTCCACAGCGGCCGCGACCGCATCGTGAGCACAACTCTCGATACCTTGCTCAATGACGTGCAGTGGGAACTTCTCTGTGAACTCACACACGCACCACCCGAAGGCGTCGATGCCCCCGGGATCGAGTCCGATTAGGACAGTCATGGGGTCACTTCCGTTGATTCTGCCGTGTAACCTCTGAGTCGACGTTCCCCACCAGCATGACTAGGACACCGTCATCCGTGTCATACGGCCCTGTCCACCAACAGGAGAATGGTTCTCGCAAAATTCGCGAAAGTATTCCCTCAATAAGTGTACGCCCTGGCGCTGAGAGGTGTCAACGCGGACACAAAAGATACTTCAGGCGACATACCCTTGCGCAACCCGAGCATGGGGAACGCTCATGCCTACTGCCATAGGCATGCTCGGAGACGAGCCTCCAGGGGTTTATTCGGTTTCGTTCATTGTCATATGAGCTGTCGGGCACATGACAACGGAGACGGCGTTCTCGCGGTTTTGCCCGGGACGGGCGATCCCACCGAGAGCCTGCCCCGATATCGCAGCGTTTCCCCCCGGGATGTGAGCGTTGCAGAGTTGGACGGGAGCGTCTCCCATCTAGCTCGTAGCGTCGCAGAGCCTGGTTGCGTCGCTGGCGAGGCGAGTGTGGAAAACCCCCTCCTCTATCCTCCCCGCTCCGTGGGAGAGGACGCCCGCGCCCGGGAGGGGCAAGCCACTCCCCTACGGGAGAAGAGGGCCTACTCGGCAGGCCCGGAGGGTTTCTCCCGGACATAGAGCGCCTCCTGGTAGGGACGGCCGGAGCGCGCGAGGTGGATGCGGCCTCGGCGGTGAAGGCGGCGGAGCACGACGGACATCTGGGTGGGGTCGACGGGCCGGCGCAGGCGGTCCCGGAAACGGTCGTTGACCTCGCGGCTGAGTCCCACGGGTCCGAAGCGTTCGCTTGGCCCCTTTTCCTCCAGGAGCAGCCAGACCATGCGGCCCACCTTGGGTCGGGAGGCAGGACCCAGGTCTTCGTCCTTCAGGTCTTTCGGGGTCCGGCGCTTGGGCGGGACGGTACTCTTCTCCGCCAGCTCGAGGGCATCGGCAACGGCTACCCGGAAGGCCTCCAGCTTCCGCCGCGCTTCCTCCAGGGCGGCGGCATGAACGCTTCGCTGCTCCCGGTGAAGCTCTTCCTGCGCGGCGTGGAAGGTCTCCCGCTCGCCGTGGAGCTCCACCTGCTCCTCCAAGCTCTTCAGGATCTCGTCGACGGAACGTGACGTTGCCACGATCGTATCTCCTCTCTCGTCGGATCGCCATTTCGCGGTGAACGGCTCTCACATCGCGGCAATCAGAGGCTCCAGCGCCGCGAGTGAAAGTTCTCCCTCTCGCCGCAGGGTTCCACTCTCTCCTCATAGGAGCAACGGCCGTCTGGCATCCATGATCGTTGCCGCAAAGCTGGCTTATACGCCGCGAAGGCAGCACAAAACGCGGCACCCACAGATCTTCCTACTCGTCCGTCAGCTAAGGCGTGCCAGAGCTTACCAAACTTGCGGTGACTTCGCAACGAATCGAGGACACCAAGATACAAAGTCGAGGCACCCCAAGATAAAGTCGATGCGCTTACAGGCCAATTCGAGGTACTTTGAAGTTTCACCGCGGCACTTCAGAGACAACTTACGGCGTCTTGATCATCGTTCGAATTGGAAAAGGGTATCCGTGGAGCGGCAATCCGATCCGGGCACACCTTCCTCTTGTTCATCGCGGCACCATTGGATCGATTCGAGGCGTTCTCGCCTGAGATCGCGGGTGCCCAAAGGGGGTGCGCCTCGAAGATAGATTAGGGACTGACGGCTTAGAGTTAAGTCGCGGCGCCGATAGGTGATGTCGCGGCGGCTATAGGTTAGGGCCTGTCGCCGTACAGCTGCTTCGCGGCGTCTTCAGGGGCCTCTTCAGAAGAGGCCCCTGAAGACCAGGTCCGTTCCTACTCGAAGTACCCGCTCAGGTCGAGGACCACGTGCACCGTCCCGCCCTCTTCCAGGAACGGGGAGAGGGAGAGGGTGCCGGTGCCGTCCAGGGCCAGGGCGAGGAGGGCGTTGGTGGAGCGGATCTGCTCCGCGGCGAAGCTCGTGGTGGTGGCGAGGGGCGCGGCCAGGTCTCCCGGGTAGAGGGTCAGCTCCCCCGCTGCCGAAGGCTCGATCACCGTCACGTTGAAGGCCACCGCCCGGGCCGTGGCCGGTACGCCGCAGGAGCCCGCGACCTGCACCGTCCGCTCGATTCCCGAGGTCAGGACCGGACCGTCCTGGCGGGTATCCAGCAACCGGCAAGGTGTCACCGTGAAGAAATCCTGACCGGGGAGGGGGTTGGCGTGGAGGAAGGCGTCGGTCAGGCCGTTGTGGTCACCCGGAACGAGACCGGCGGAGAGACTGATGAACGAGACCCAGGCGCCGTCGGCGCTGAGCCTGGGGGCCGGGGGGAAGACCCAGAAGAAGGAGGGCTCTCCGGTCGCCGTCTCGGACGAGGGGAGGTGCGACGCCAGGATCGTGGTGCCCGCGACCCGGTCATGGACGAAGAAGTCTTCCCTTCCGTTCCCGTCCATCTGCCCGGGAATGAGGTTGCTGGCATAGCTGAGGAGCGCCACGAAACGTCCGTCGGCGCTGATTACCGCCTCTCCCGAGTGACTGTCGGCCTCGGTCGCGGGCGAGCCCGCGGCGTGGCTCAACAGCGTCACGGTCCCGGGCACGCGGTCGAAGAGGAAGATGTCGTCGGAGGCGCCGCCGACCTGGCCGGGGACGAGGTTGTTGGAGCTGCTCGAGAACACGACCCAGCGCCCGTCCGCGCTGATCACCGGAGGGTTGTTGAAGGGAGTGCCCAGGTCCGACCGGAATCTTCCCGCCGTCGTGGGCGAGGCGGGCGTGTGGCTCACGAGGACTGTCGAGCCGGAGAGCCGGTCCCAGAGGAAGACGTCCGGGCCGTTGTTGGTGTCCACCTGGCCGGGCACCACGTTGGCGGCGCTGCTGGAGAAGGCCAGCCACCGGCCGTCGCCGCTGAGTGCCACTCCCCAGAAGGACGACGAGCTCGCCTGGACGGTGGTTCCGGTGACCCGGTCGTGGAGGAAGACGCCGCCGGCGCTGGTCTGGCCGGAGACGAGGTCCGAGGCGTTGCTGGTGAAGGCGAGGAACCGGCCGTCCTCGCTGAGGGAGAGGTTGCCGGAGAAGCTGTTCGCGGTCTGCCTGATGGAGAAGATGGAATGGCTGACGAGGGTGACGGCTCCCGTGGCCCGGTCGAACAGGAAGATGTCGCCGCCGCCGTTGAGGTCGTCCTGCCCCGGGATCAGGCTTACGGAGGAGTCATTGAAGGCGATCCAGCGGCCGTCGCCGCTCACGTCGTAAGTGCCCGCGCCCCAGATCCCGCCGTTGGCAGGACGGGTCGGCGACGCGGCGGAGCGGGTCACCAGGGTGGCCTCCCCCGTGATCCGGTCGTGGACGAAGAGCTGGCGCGCGGCCCCGAATTCCTGGCCGGGGACCAGGTCGGCGGCCTCGCTCTCGAACAGGATCGCGGTGCCGTCCGAGCTCATCACCGGGTAGTAGGAGGATGCGCCGGCAGCCGTCATGGGTGAGCCGGCGGCATGGCTCACCAGGGTGGTCCTGCCGGTGATCCGGTCGTGGAGAAAGACGTCCGAGGCGTTGTTGCGGTCGTCCAGGACGGGAATCAGGTTCGGCGCGGTGCTGGTGAAGGCCACGTAGCGGCCGTCGTTGCTCATGGCGCCCGTCACCAGGGGGGCGATCTCGGCGGCCGTTGCCGGGGACTCGGCGCTGCCGGCTGTCTCCGAGGCCTCCCCGCCGCGGGGAGTGAGAAGGAGGTGCCCGCCGCTCGCCGGCTCGTACAGGAAGAGGTCGGGCGCGGCGTTGGCGTCGTCCACCCCGGAGACCAGGTCGCTGGCGTGGGTGGCCAGGGCGATCCAGCTTCCGTCGGCGCTGATCCGGAAGCCGGTAACCGCCCCGTTGGACGCCTCGCTGGAGGAGCCGGGGGTGTGGGTGGCCAGGGTGACGGTGCCGGAGGCCCGGGACCAGAGGAACAGGTCTTCCGAGCCGGGCGTGTCGGCCTGCCCTGCTACCAGGTTTGTGGCCTGGCTCCGGAACACCACCCAGGAGCCGTCGGCCGAGATCCGGGCGTCGAGCGACAACGCGTTGGCCGGGGTGCCGGACGTGCTCCGGCTGACCAGGGTGTTGCTCATGGAGGACCGGTCGTAGAGGAAGACGTCGAACCCCGGGCCGGTATCGCCGGGGACCAGGTTCGAGGAGAAGGAGACGAAGGAGACCCAGCGGCCGTTGGCGCTGAGCGAAAGGGCATCGGCGTGCGAGTTGCCGGCAGTGGTGGCCGAGGAGGTGGTGCGGCTGACCAGGAGGTTGGCATCGCTGCTCCGGTCATAAAGGAAAGCGTCGAAGAAGTCGTTCGTGTCCACCTGTCCGCTCACCAGGTTGGTGGCGCGGCTCAGGTAGGCGGTCCGGTCCCCGTTGATGTTGACGTGGAGGTCGAAGCAATCGCCATTGGCGGAGGTGACGGGCGAGCCGGCGGCGTGGCTCACCATCCGGTTCTTGCCGGTCGATCTCTCATAGAGGAAGACGCTCTGGAAGTTCTCGTCCCCCTGCCCGTTGACGATGTCGTCCGAGGCGCTCACGAAGGCCACCCAGTTGCCGTCGCCGCTGATCGCCACCTCGAAGCTGTTCCCGGCCGCGTTCAGGACCGACTCCCGGCGGTGGGAGACCAGGGCCATGGACCCGGTGACGCGGTCGTAGAGGAAGGCGTCGAGCACGGAGGCCGGGCCGTCCACCTGCCCGGGCACGAGGTTCGTGGCGGAGCTGAGGAAGGCGATCCTGCGGCCGTCGGCGCTGATGCCCGGCTCGAAGAAGACCAGGCCCGAGGCGGTGTTGGGGAAGCCGGCCTGATGGCTGACGAGGGTGATGGCGGCGGTGTCCCGATCGTAGAGGAAGAGGTCCGAAGTCTGGGGGCTGTCCACCTGGCCGGGGACCAGGTTGGTGGCGACGCTCCGGAAGGCGGCCCACCGGCCGTTGGCGCTCAGGACCGCGGACTCGGAGGAGCCGTTGCCGGCGGTGGAGGGATCGCCCGCCGCGTGGCTGACCAGGACGGTGGTGCCGGCGACCCGGTCGTGGAGGAAGAGGTCCCGGCCGGCGTTGGCATCGTCGACGCCGGGGAGGAGGTTGTCCGCGTTGGTCAGGAAGAGGGTGTAGCGTCCGTCCGCGCTCAGCCCGGCGATCTCGCCGAACCCCCCGGCGGTGTCCGAGGGGCGGCCGGGATCGGCCCGGGAGAGGAGCGTGACGGGGCCGGCGTCCGCGGGAGCCGCGGCGCCAAGGCTTACAACGAGGGCACAGACCGGAACACAGGCGCGGAGGCAATCGGCAAGGAACGAAAGTCTGAGCAAGTCGCACCTCCTGGGTGAATTTCCAGGATGTGTGCAATAAGCACGCCCGCTCTTCTCCTATCCCTGCATTGCGTTCCCGAGCCGTTCCCGGAGCTCCCGGAGCTCTCTGCCGCGGGAGGTGATCGCCTCGTTCCGGAGGGCAGCCCAGCCCGGATCCTTGGAAAGCTTTACATTCTGGCTCGCCGCGTACAGAGCTGCCTCGCCGGCAGCGAGAGCACCCAGCACCGCGGCAGCGGATTCGCCGCGGGAGTTCCGGAACCCCGTCTCATACAGATCGAGGCCCAGGACCGCGAGGGCGGCGCAATCCTGTGCGACCGCGATGGGGATATCCACGGCGCGCCGCAGGTCCTCTTCCACCCGGCTCCCCCAGTACTGTTGGAAGGCCGTGGCGTCTTCGTCCACGGCCCTGCGCAGGCGCTCGCCCCTCTCCCCCGCTTCCTTCAGCAGAGCCTCTGCTTTCGTGTACCTCGCCACGGCCTGGAGGAGGCTCGCGGCGAGGGCTCCCTGGAGGGCCGCGGCGCTGACGGCGCCGGGAACGGTCTTCCCCGCCGCGAAGAGATCGAGGAGATCTCCGGCCGGGCGGTCGAGAAAGGACATCAGAACAGCCCGACCACCCTGCCGTCGTCGCCGATGTCGATCTGGTGGGCCGCGGGGCTCTTCGGCAGTCCCGGCATGGTCATGACGTCGCCGCAGATCATCACCACGAACTCGGCGCCCGCGGACAGGCGCACCTCGCGCACGTTGATCGTGTGGTCCGAGGGCGCGCCGCGGAGGTGCGCGTCGGTCGAGAAGGAATATTGCGTCTTGGCCACGCAGACCGGGAAGTGCCCGTAGTCCTGCTGCAGCCGGTCGATCTGCTCGCGGACCTTGGCATCCGCGTTGACGTGCGAGGCGCGATAGATCTTCCTGGAGATCTTTTCGATCTTCTCCCAGAGGGGATCGGCGTCCTCGTAGACAAAGTGGAAGTTGGAAGGCTGGTCGCAGAGCTCGATCACGTTTTTCGCGAGGTCCACGGCGCCCTTGCCGCCTTCGGCCCAGTGCGAGGCCTGGACGGCAGGCACGCCCATCTGCTGCATGCGCGACTCGACCAGCGCCATTTCCGCGGAGGTGTCGGAAGTGAAGCGGTTGATCGCGACCACGCACGGGATTCCATAGTGCTGCTGCACGTTTTCGACGTGGCGCTCCAGGTTGGGCAGGCCCTTCTCCAGCGCGCCCAGGTCCTCTTTCGTGATGGTCTTCAGGTCCGCGCCGCCGTGGTACTTGAGGGCACGGATGGTGGCGACGATCACGGCCGCGGCGGGCTTCAATCCCGCCTTGCGGCATTTGATGTCGACGAACTTCTCGGCCCCCAGGTCGGCCCCGAAGCCGGCCTCGGTGACCACGTAGTCCGCGAGCTTGAGCGCGGCCCGCGTGGCGATCACGGAGTTGCAGCCGTGGGCGATGTTGGCGAACGGTCCACCGTGGACGAAGGCGGGGTTGTTCTCCAGCGTCTGCACGAGGTTGGGCTTGATCGCGTCCTTGAGCAGGACGGCCATGGCGCCCTGGTCTCCGAGGTCGCGCGCCCGGATCGGTTTCCGTTCGCGGGTCGCGGCCACGACGATGTTGCCCACGCGCTCCTTGAGGTCATGGAGCGAGGTCGCGAGGCAGAGGATCGCCATGACTTCGGAGGCGGCGATGATGTCGAAGCCGTCCAGGCGCGGAAATCCGTTGCCGGGGCCGCCGAGGCCAACCACGATCTCGCGCAGCGACCGGTCATTCATGTCCATGACCCGCCGCCACGTGATGCGCCGGACGTCGACCGTGGGCTCGTGGCCCCAATGAACGTGGTTGTCGAGCAACGCGGAAAGCAGATTGTTGGCAAGAGCGATCGCGCTGAAGTCGCCCGTAAAGTGGAGGTTGATGTCCTCCATCGGCACCACCTGGGCAAAACCGCCCCCAGCGGCGCCGCCCTTCATGCCGAACACCGGTCCGAGAGACGGCTCGCGCAGGCAGATCGCCGTCTTCTTGCCCAGGAGATTCAAAGCGTCTCCCAGTCCGACGGTGGTCGTGGTCTTGCCCTCGCCCGCCGGGGTGGGAGTCATGGCCGTGACCAGGATGAGCTTGCCGTCGGGCCGGTCTTTCAGACTGTCGAGATAATCGAGCGATATTTTCGCTTTCGTGTGGCCGTAGGGCTCGAGGTGCTCTTCGGAGATGCCAAGCTTCTCCGCCACCTTCGAGCTGCGCTCGAGCCTTGCCTGTTGTGCGATTTCGATGTCGGACGCCATGGCTTCCTCTCTGCCCGGATGAGCTCTGAAGCTTCTCGCGGAGCGCGGGCTTTCTTACCGTTCGGGCAACACGATGCGCCGGCCGCCCACGATCGTGCCGGCGGGACGGCCGCGGAGCTTCCAGCCGTCGAAGGGGGTATTTCGCGACTTGCTGCGGAACGAGCGGGCGCGGATGGTGACCTCTTCGTCCGGATGGAAGAGGGTGACGTCCGCGGGGCTGCCGGGCCGGAGCGTGCCGCCGGGGAGGCCCAGGACACGGGCCGGTCCCGTGGAGAGCAGCTCGATCATCCTCTTGAGGCTGATGATCCCGGGATGGACGAGGCGGTCCAGGATGAGCGGGAGCGTCGTCTCCAAACCCAGGATGCCGAACGGGGCGAGGTTGAACTCCACGTCCTTCTCGTCCGGATGATGGGGCGCGTGGTCGCTCGCGATGCAGTCCACGCTGCCGTCGGCGAGACCGTTGACCAGGGCTTCGCGGTCGCGCTCGGAGCGCAGCGGCGGCTTCATCTTGGTGTGGGTCGAGAAGCCGCTCTTCGCCACCTCTTCGTCGGTGAGGATCAGGTGGTGCGGCGCCACCTCGCAGGTGACCCGGAGGCCCTGGGAGCGGGCGCGGCGCACCATGTCCAGGCTGCGGGCGGTCGAGAGATGGGCCACGTGGTAGCGGCCGCCCGTGTCCTCGGTCAGGATGATGTCGCGGGCGACCATCACGTCCTCGGACGAGCCGGGGATGCCGGGCAGGCCGAGCCGGGTGGACCACTCCCCTTCGTGCATCACGCCCTTGCCCGTGAGGTTGAGGTCTTCGGCGTGCTGGATGACCGCGACGTCGAAGTGCTGGGCGTAGAGCAGGGCGCGGCGCATCAGCTCGGCGTTCATGACCGGTTTGCCATCATCCGAGACGGCCACGGCGCCGGCACGGATCATCTCGCCGATCTCCGCCAGTTCCTCTCCATGAAGACCCTTGCTGATGGCGCCGATCGGGTGGACCCGGGCAAAGCCGTGGCGGCGGGCTTCGAGGAGGATGTGCTCGGTCACGGAGCGGGTGTCGTTGACCGGATCGGTGTTGGCCATGCAGGCCACGCCGGTGAAGCCGCCGGCGGCCGCGGCCAGGGTGCCGGTGCGGACGGTCTCCTTGTACTCCTGGCCCGGCTCGCGCAGATGGACGTGGATGTCGATGAGCCCCGGCGCTACGATCAGGCCGGAGGCATCGATCAGTTCCGTGTTGTCGGATTCTTCGATCCGGCCGTCGATCCTGGAAACGGCGCCGTCCTCGATCAGGACATCGAGGGTCCCGTCGAGGTCCTGGCTCGGGTCGATCACCCGGCCGCCCCGGATCAGGATGCGGCTCACGCGCCCTCCTGGTGGACCATGGAGCAGAGGTAGAGGACGGCCATGCGCACGGACACTCCATGGGTGACCTGCTCCAGGATGACCGAGTAGGGTCCGTCGGCGAGCTCGCTCGCGATCTCGACCCCGCGGTTCATGGGGCCGGGATGCATGATGATGACGTCCTCTTTCGCTCCCTGGAGGCGCTCGGTGGTGAGGCCGAAGAGCTGGAAGTACTCCCTCACCGACGGGAAGGCCATCCGGCCCTGCCGCTCGAGCTGGATGCGCAGCATCATGATGACGTCGGCGTCGCGAATGGCGCCCTGGAGGGTGTAGGCGACCTCGACGCCCATCTTCTCGACTTCGGCCGGCATCATGGTGCGCGGCCCGCCCACGATCACGGTGGCGCCCATCTTGATCAGCAGGTGGATGTTGGAGCGCACCACGCGGCTGTGCTCGATGTCGCCGATGATGGCGATGCGCAGCCCGGCGAGCTTGCCCTTGTGGCGGCGGATGGTGAAGGCGTCGAGCAGCGCCTGGGTGGGGTGCTCATGGGCGCCGTCGCCCGCGTTGATGACTCCCGCCTTGAGCCGCCTGGAGAGCATGTGGGGCGTGCCCGGGTAGGCGTGGCGGATGACCACGAGGTCCGGTGCCATGGCCTGGAGGTTCATGGCGGTGTCGACCAGGCTCTCCCCTTTTTCGAGAGCGGAGCCGGAGGTCGAGAAGTTGAGGTTGTCCGCGGACAGGCGCTTCTCGGCGATCTCGAAGCTGGAGCGGGTGCGGGTCGAGGCCTCGAAGAAGAGGTTCATGACCGTCTTCCCGCGCAGCGTCGGGACCTTCTTGATGGGGCGCTCGCCGACTTCGGCGAACGACTCGGCGGTGTCCAGGATCAGGGAGATCTCGTCCGGGGACAGGTCGGCGATCCCCAGGAGGTCTTTGCGGTCCCACCGCACCTGCGGGTCGGCCATCAGCGGTTCGGACGCTCCAGGATGCGCACCTGCTCGGTGTCGTCGGTGTCCGTGAAGCTGACCTCGATGACCTCTTGCTGGGAGGTCGGGACCATCTTGCCCACGAAGTCGGCCTGGATGGGCAGTTCCCGGTGTCCGCGGTCGACGAGCACGGCGAGCTGGACGGCCTTGGGGCGTCCGAAGTCGATGAGCTCGTCGAGGGCGGCGCGGACGGTGCGCCCGGTGTAGAGCACGTCGTCGCAGAGCACGACCACGAAGTCGTCGATCGGCAGCGGGAGATGGGTGCCCTTGACCTGGGGCTGGGCCGCGATGGTGGAGAGGTCGTCGCGGTAGAGGGTGATGTCGAGGGCGCCGAGGGGGACCTTCTGCCCCTCCATGCGCTCGATCTCGGCGGCGATGCGCTCGGCGAGCGGCACGCCGCGGGTACGGATGCCGGCGAGCATGAGCCCGGCGACGCCGCCGTTGCGCTCCACGATCTCGACCGCCATCCGCCGGATGATCCGCGCCATCTCTCGGGCGTCGAGGATCGTGCTCTTCGGCGTCAGGTTCTTGGCCATGTTTTAGGGGTGCTCCGGGTCCGGGGGATGGTATGGCCCGGGGGCGGTGGTTGTCAATGAAGGGAGGGGGCGTGCTAGGCTGAAGCCATGCCAAGCGCAGGGGCTCAACGGCTCAGCCGGGAGGAGGAGAGCCGGCTTTTCCAGGGAGCGGAGGAGGCGACCAGGTTCTTCATGGGTGAATCGGATGTGCAGCATGCCTTGGAGAAGATCACCCGGCTGCTGGAAGCGGACGGCATCCCCTACGCCATCATCGGGGGCATGGCTCTGAACGCCTACGGCTACCTCCGGGTCACCGTGGACGTGGATGTCCTCCTGACCCAGGACGGTCTCAACGAGTTCAAGGCGAAGCACCTGGGGCTCGGATACGTCCAGAAGTTCCCGGGCAGCAAAGGCGTCCGCGATACGGAGAACGGGGTCACCATCGACGTCGTCCTGACCGGCGAGTATCCCGGCGACGGCCGTCCCAAACCCGTCGTCTTTCCCGACCCTGCGGTGACCGCCGTCCGGGGCGAGAGGGTCTCGCTCCTGCCCTTGCCCAAGCTGCTCGAGCTCAAGCTGGCTTCGGGGATGTCCGCGCCGCACAGGTTGAAGGACCTCGCGGACGTGCTCGAAATCGTCCGTATCCTGCATCTGCCCGAAGAGCTGGCGGAAGACCTCGATCCTTCCGTCCGCGAGAAGTACCGGGAGATGTGGCGGGCCGCTCAGGCCGAGGAGAGGGAGTAAGAATTCATGGCGAAAAAGTCCCCCATCTCCCCCACTCACGCTGAGCCGTCCTTCTGGCAGCGGAACCGACGGGAGCTGACCTTCCTGATCCTGTTCGCGGTCGTGCTCGGGGGGAGCTTCACCCTGGTCTCGTTGAACTGGGTCAACGACAACGTCATCGAGCCGTTCACGGCCGGGATCGCCCGGGTGAGCGGCGCGACGCTGGACCTCCTGGGCCAGGACGTGCGCATGCAGGGGACGATCATCCGCGGCAGCCGGTTCGCCGTGAACATCCGCAACGGGTGCAACGGGGTCGAGGCCATGCTGATCTTCCTCGCGGCCGTGATCGCCTTCCCCGCTCCCTGGCGGGCACGGCTCCTGGGGCTGGCGGTCGGCATCGTGGCGATCCAGGCCGTGAACCTGATCCGCGTTGTCGCCCTCTTCCTGACCGGGGCCTACTTCCCGTCCTGGTTCGACGCCTCGCACACCGTGGTCTGGCAGACGGTGGTGATCCTGTTCAGCGTGCTGCTCTGGATCCTCTGGGCGAATCGGATCGGAGTCCGCCGCCCCGAGCCTGCTACCTGATGGCTTCCCGGGGCACGTGGGCGGGACGGCTGGCCCGCAACGCCCTCCTGTGGTTGCTCCCGGTCTGGGCGGTCTGGGCGCTGCTCACTCCCGTCTACAACCGCTTCCTGGTCACCGCGGCCGAGAACCTCCTGCAGATCACGGAGAGCCCGAACGTGTCCGACCTCCGCCTGTCGGGGCAGCACGACGCGCTCGTCTTGCGCCGCGACCTTCCCACGGCGAGGAGTCTGGCCCACACCTTCCGGGTGACCGACGTGCACTTCCACCTGGTGCTGCTCGGGGCGCTCTTCCTGGCGGTGCCGGGCGTCCCCTGGCGAGAGAAGCTGGAGAACCTGGGCTGGGCCGTCCTGGCGACGGTCTTCTTCGACCTCCTCCTCTGCTTCTTCGTGGTGAAGGCGGCTTACGCGACGGGGCTGGGCTCCTGGAGCCTGGCCCACTACGGCCCCTTCGCGCGCAACGCCTACGGTCTGGGCAGGCACCTGCTCGACCTGCCGTTCAAGCTGGGGCTCCCGCTCCTCCTCTGGGCAGGATTCTACCTGGGGCGGATGCTGGAAGAGCTCCGGACGGCACGGCGGCCATGAAGGTGTCCACCATCTCGCGGATGTCGGGGCTGCCGAGCTTTTCGCGGACGTTCGGGATCTTCAGGAGCCTGTCCACCAGGGTGCGCTGCTCGCGGTCCTGACGCCTGGCCTCGGCATAGGGCACGTTCGTGAAGGAGATCAGGGAGTAGAGCGGCGCGTAGCGGTCCGGGTAGAGGTCGTTGACCCAGCGCTCCAGCTCTTTGCGCAGCAGGAACTCGGAGCTGCCCACGAAGTCGCGCAGCTCGTGGAAGTGCTCCAGCGCCAGGTCCGCGATGGCGTCCGCATTGGGCTTGCGGCTCGCCTCGAAGTCGCGCAGCGCCTGCCCCCAGTCCCCGCCGGCAGCCTTCAGACAGTCATAGAGGACCGAGCAGTCCTCGAACCCGCAGTTCGCCCCCTGGCCGTAGGACGGGACGATGGCGTGCGCGGCGTCGCCGATCAGGGCCATCTTGTCCTCGTAGAGCCAGGGCGCGCAGTGCAGAGTGATCATCTTGCTCTCGGGCCGGCCGAAGTAGTCCTCCACCAGGTTGGGGACGTAGGGCAGCGCGTCCCGGAAGGAGCGGCGGAAGAGCTCCATCAGGGCCTCCGGCGTGCGGATCGACGCGAACGACGGCTCGCCTTCGAAGGGCATGTGGAGCGCGAAGGTGAAGGTGCGGTCGCGGTTCGGGAAGCCGATCAGCATGTAGTGGCGCCGCGGCCAGATGTGGATGGCGTTCGCCGGCAGCGCCCAGTCCCCGGACGCCGCGGGCGGGACGGAGATCTCCTTGTAGGCCTGCTCGAAGAACTCCTGCTTCTGGCGGAAGCCCGGCACGAGCTGCATCGCCGCCCGTACCTTCGAATTGGCCCCGTCCGCGCCGAAGACCCGGTCCGCCCGGAAACAGGTGACCTCGTCGGTGCGCAGGCTCTGGAAGGTGACCTCCGGCGTCCCCAGGTCGACCTCCAGGCACTTCTCCTCGAAATGGATCTGGATCCCCGGCTGCGCCAGGGCGAAGTCGATGAGGACGTCGTTGAGCTCGTTCCGGGCAACGGAATGAATGGCTTCGCGCCGATTTCCATACGGCTGGTACTCGACGGTGCCGTCCACCGAGTGGATGTACCGCCCGTAGCAGGGCACCGAGATGTCCCGCACCCGGTCGCCGGCTCCGACCCGGTCCAGGGAGGCGAAGCCGCGCTCGCAGATGGTCAGGTTGATCGACCGGCCCGTGGCGCGCCGGCCCCGGCGCGGGTCCTGCTGGCGGTCGAAGAGGTGGACTTCATAGCCCTCGCGGGCGAGGTAGTTCGAGAGCAGGGAACCGACCAGACCGGCACCGACGACGCAGATCCTTTCCACGTTACAGCTCCTCCCAAGAAATCGAATGGATGAGATTTCCGGGCTCAGCCCGGTCTTCCCTTAAGTGCGCGAGGACCACGAAAGGGTGACAGCTCGTAGACCTCGGCTTTCCCGTCCGCGTAGATGCGGCGGAAGCGGCGGCGCCAGTCCGGGCTTTCGAGGAGGGGGGTGCGGTCCGGAAGCAGCAGGAGGTAGCCGGCGCCCAGCTCGCGGAGAAGGCGGTGGAAGGCCTCGGGGTCGCCCATGGCGGGCAGCACCCGATGGAACCTCGCCGGACCGCTCCAGTCCCCGAGAAAAGTTCCCTCGGCGTGGTAGACCATGTTCTCCAGGAGTACTCCATAGACGACGTAGTCGCTCCCCCACAACCGATTGAGGTGCTGGAGGGCGGCGTAGGCCGGCAGCTCGCGGGCGAGGTAGAGCTCCCGCTCGCGGGCCGTGACCGGCAGCGGTCCCTCCCGGTCGATCCGGTAGAAGCTGTAGAGCCACCCCGGCAGGAAGAGGAGGACGGCGAGCGCCGGCAGGACTTTGGGGCGGAAGCGCCACCTTGCCAGGGTTCCTCCGAGCGCCAGGCTGATGAGAGGGACGACCACCACGAGGTAGCGCGCGTCGGGCGGCAGGAGGGGGAACAGCAGCGAGTAGGCCAGGGTGATCGCGAGGAGCCTCCTCACCCGGGGGTCCCGGATGAAGCCGAAGACGAGCAGCGGGAGAGCGAGCAGGTAGGCCGGCGAGTAGGGCGGCTGCCAGCCCACGGCCCTGCGCTCGAAGAGCACGTCCCAGGGGATGCTCAGGTAGTCGGTAACCCGCTCCTCCAGGGATCGGGACGGCCCCGGCTGCGGGTCCCAGGCGCTCGATCCGAAGATCTCCGGATAGAAGGGGAACAGGGGGTTGCCCGTGTGGAAGAGGATGCGGCCGTAGGTGGGGGCGAGCACGGCGAGGACGACAACGGAAGCTACCAACAGGTCACGGACGCGGCGCTCGCGCAGAACAGCCAGCAGCACGATCCCGACGAAGAACAGGCCCAGGTACTTGACCCCGGCCGCCGAGCCCGCGAAGACCGCGGCGAGGACGAGCCAGGCGGCGGTCTCTCTCGAGTCGCGCGATTCGCGCCAGCGATCCAGGGCGTAGACGGATGCCGTGATGAACAGGGCCAGGAGCGGCTCCACGTACCCCGTGCCGGAGAGGTGGACCACGATCGGGTTGCCCAGGAAGGCGGCGGCCGCCACCCATCCCGCGGCCGGCGAGAAGGATCTGCGGCCCCACGCGATCAGGAGGACGGCGGTGGCCAGCGTCGCCAGGAGCTGGACGAGGTGGATCGAGACGTCGCCCGCCAGGAGCAGCATTCCTGTAAAGAGGAGCTCGTTGAGCGGCGGGAAGACGGGGACCCTCAGCTCCGGCAGGAAGGGCAGCGAGCCCGCCTGGGCGAAGGCCCGGGCGAAGGGGAGATGGTAGAGGGTCTCGTCGAAGGCGGTCGGCGGATAGAGGGCGAGGAAGAAAAGCGGCGCTGCGGCGAGGATCAGAAGGACTCCGAGCTTCCATCTCCGAGCTCCGAGCACCTCCCGCCAGACCGGGAGTCCCGCGAGATGGATGCCGACGACCAGGACGATCAGTGCGCCCCGGGTTAGGAGGCCGAGAGCGCCGAGAGCGAAGGCGGCATGGGCCAGGAGCGTGAGCCCCAGGGCGGTGGAGACGGCGAACCGCTCCAGGCCGTCGACTTCGATCCATCGGCGGGTCACCAGCCGGCCGGCCACCCAGGCCGTGGCAGCCAGGAGGGCGAGCGCCAGGAGATGGAGAGAGAGGAACGCCGCGAGCCGAATTTCCGCCTCCCGGATCGGGACTAGCCCTTCCCCACTGTCCGCAGCGCCTCTTCCAGGAAGGCGAGCTGCAGGCGCATCTGGTCCCGGAGGGGCATGCCACGCACTCCGGCCGTCTGCCCGAACCCTACCCTCTCCAGCCAGGCGCGGAAGACGGGATCGTCCGGCCGGCCGGTGTCCCCCTCGGGGAGAGGGCGCAGGAAGAGCGGCATCTCCGACACGAAGGTGAAGGGATCCCCTCCCAGGGAGCGGACGTACTCCATGGAGCTCGGCCGGAACTTCGCCGCGGTCTCCGGGTCACCCCGCTCCTCGAACCAGGCGATCATGGAGCGCGAATCGGGGCGGGTCGAGAACCCCTCGTCGATCCGCCGGAAGCCCTTCTCTCCCCCGCGATCCACGTCGAAGAGGCCGTAGCCCAGGGAGCGCACCCGCTCGCGGAGCCTCCGGCGCATGTCCCCGGTCCGGTCCACCCAGGCGGGCTCGATCAGGAACCAGGGTCCGGGGGCGAAGGCGATGCTGTGGAAGCTGCCGTGGACGGCGAAGGGAGCTCCTCCCGCCAGGAACCCGGCCACGGCCCGGTTCTCAGGCCGGGCTCCCCCACCCTCCGATAGATCATCCGGTCCCCTGGGGAAGCCGAACTCCATGTCGTCTCCGGGCTTCTCCCGCATCGCGTGCCTCAAGTAGAGGGGAAGGTCGAACACCCGGTCCTCTCCTTCTGGAAGAGTGTGATCGCTCCAGGCCGCATTGCGGGCCTCGCCGTCCGGGTTGACGTGCGGCACGACGTACCAGGTATACCGGGCGAGGAGCGAGACGTCTTCCGCCAGATGGCTGACGAGCCGGCGGAGCATCGCCGGTCCCACCGGCTCGTCGGAGTGGCAGCCGCCGATGAGGCTGACGTGGAGAGAGCCGCTTCCCAGGACCGTGCCGAGGATCTCGCGGCCTTCCCGCGAACGGCCGATGGAACGCAGGGGAGGAGGGGCTTCGGAAGCGAGAATGTCTTCGATGGGGAGGGACACGGGCGAGCTTAGCATCGGGCAACTCTCGGCATCGCCCTTCCCAGTCGCGGCGCCGCACTTACTCCCGGCCTGTCCCATCCCCTGTCCAGCGGCCCCGGAAGGTACGCGCACCGCGAAGCGGGATCGTCGCGCCGCAACCAACGAGCAAGAGGCGGCACCTGCCTCAAAGCGAAGAACGCTGACGCGGCTATTAGCGCCACAAATTCCGAATTTCTCGGCGCAGTCCAAGAAAGCTGCGGCGCGCCTCTACCATTTCGCGGCGCAGAGCCGATTTGTCGCGGCGGAAAGTTGCTATTCCTCACCATCTTTGCGAAGATACACGTCTTCACCGAAGACCTCCCCGGCACCGTCATGTGTTCTTGCGGCACTGAAATATACAGGAGCCGCGAAATGTGGGAAGGGGACGATCCCCTGGCGCAGTGTCGCGGCTCCCTTCCGTCTGGTCGCGGCACTCTCCTACCCTCGGGCGGTCAGCTCGGGCTCGAGCTCGGCATAGGCCACCCCCTGCCCGAGACACCCTTCTTTGAGGTAGGGTACACACTCCGGATGGATGATCAGTTGAAGTGGAGCGAATCTACGGAGGCAACCCCATGAGAGCTCGAACCACGTTGGCTTCCGCCCTGCCGCTGGCCGCGGCCGTCTTCTGCGCCACGATGCTGGGTGGCGCGATGGCGGCGCAGGCCCAGGGCCGCGTCACCGTCACCCAGATGTACATCACGAAATGCGAGGAGATGGGTTCCTGTGAATTCCGGCTGACCTGCGGGTCCGGCGGCAAGGAGGTGGAGATGATCCCCGCCGCGATCGCCACCAACCCGGAGACGCTCAAGATCAACAAGCAGCTCGACCTCACTTCGTTCCCGGCGACGGTGAGCTGCACGCTGTTCGAGGACGACGGCTTGTTCGGCACCACCTGGGACGAGGCGGCGAAGGGCTCGCTCTCGCTCAAGGGCGGCGGCGACTACGAGCTCAAGCTGGAGAACCCCGAGCAGGCCACGGTGATCCTCACCCTGCTCGCGGACAGCATCCAGTCCTCGCTGACGGCACCCTCCGCGGTGGCCCCTGCAGGGGGCAGGGCGGCCAGGGCGGCGGCGCCACGCCAGTTCCTGGCGGTCTTCCGCAAGGAGAGCGAGCCCACGGGGCACGCGGTGGTCCTCGGGCTGGAGTGGCCCGCATTCGAGAAGAAGGTGCAGGAGCTCGCGGGCGGCGGGGTCCACCCCATCGACGTCGAGACCTGGGTGGACGGCGGCAGGCGGCTGTGGGGCGGCATCTTCCGCAGCGGAGCGGACACCTCCCGGATCATCACCGGCCTCGAGTGGGAGAAGTTCCTGGAGCAGTGGGAGAAGCTCACCAACAACGACAACGTCGACGAGCAGATGCAGCTCGTCGACCTCGAGATCTACCCCGACAAGGGGAAGAACCTCTTCGTCGGCGTCTATCGCAACGGCACCGAGATGCACTCCCTGTGGATCGGACAGGACCGTCCCGACTTCCTCAGGAAGTGGCAGCAGCTCGTCAACCAGCAGCTCCGGCTGGTGGACCTGGAGATCTACCGGGCGGCCGGAGGGACCCGCAACCTCTACGCCGGCGTGTTCCTGGAGGCTCCCGGCGGCTACGGCATCTGGACCGGCACCACTTGGGACCAGTTCCAGCAGAAGTGGGCGAAGGGGAGCGGGCTGTGGGACGTCGAGACCTACAAGGAGGACGGTAAGACACTCTACGACGGTGTGGTCCTCGGCACCGGCACCGAGGAGCTGCCGGGGATGCTCGACGGTCCGGCCCTGGTCGCGAAGTGGCGCGACATGATCGGCAAGGGCTACAGGATGATCCACCTGGAGGTGGTCGAGTAGGGGCGGCCCTCGTGGCCGCCCTTTATCCAGGGCACCACAGCCAGGGCACCCACAAGGGGTGCCCCTACAGCCCGAGGATCTGATTGTCGATCAGGTCCAGGAGCTCCGGGTCCCGCGCCATGTCGAACTTGCGGGCGAAGTCGAAGCGGCCTGCCGCCACTAGCGGCAGGTCGCTCTGTTTCAGGGTCCGGGGCCGGCCATCCTTGCTCCCCGCGAAGTCGGTGTAGCGCCGGTTGTCCGGGGTCAGCTCGAACTTGCCGCTGTTGACCAGGACCGTCTGGACCATGGCCTCGCACGGGGCCACCGTGCGCCGGAACCACCGGACGAGCCGGTCCTCGGAGCGGATCGACTGCCACAGGTGCTCCACGCAGGGCCGCGAGAGGGTCCACCACTGCGACCCGCCATAGCACCGGACCGGCCCCTCGAACGGGGTGCGCCGGGGCTCCCATCCCACGAAAGGCCCGTAGTGGAGATGGAACCGCAGGGGCGAGATCTTGCCCAGGAAGCGGCCCGCCTTCAGACCGGTCATCGTCCAGTCCGGCAGACGGGTATACTGAGAGTAATACCGGGTCCTCCCCTGCCGGGGCCGCCACGGGCTCTCCGGCCCGAGGACGTCCCACCAGGCCAGGAAGCCGCCGGACCGGGTTGCGGAGAGTGAAGTCTCGAAGTCCGCCAGCGTCCGCACCGGGTAGTCCTGCCCCGACAGGTAGACCAGCCAGTCGAAGGACCACTTCGGCCGTCCTCCCTCCGCTCCGAGCAGCTCCTGCAATCCCGCGAGCAGGGGGGAGAGGACCGACCACTCGCCGCGGGCCACGCGGTCATGCCGGACGAGGACCTTCACCCCTGGAATCGTCTCGAAAGGCCGCGGATCGAGCTCGACCGTCCTCCCATCGTGCACCACCAGCACCGGCGCCCCCGGGGAGCAACGCTTGACCGTACGCACCAGGCGGAGCACCTGGGCCGGGTCGCAGTGGCTCTGCACCAGGTAGCAGCAACTCATTTGTGAAGATCATTGTCTCCCCTCTTGACAGTCGGGCACACCGTGAATTAACTTAACGGCGTTCAGTGAACGGCGTTAAGTAAAGGAGCGGCGTTTTGGGAACCAAGGAACGGAGAGAGCGGGAGAAGGAGGAGATCCGGCAGAAGATCCTCGACGCCGCGCGCGAGCTCTTCGTGCAGGAGGGGTACGACGCGGTCAGCATGCGGAAGATCGCGGAGAAGATCGAGTACTCCCCCACCGCCATCTACCTGCACTTCAAGGACAAGCGGTCGGTCCTGATCGCGCTCTGCGACACGGATTTCCTGCGCCTGGCGCGGGAGCTCCAGAAGATCGGCCGCGTCGAGGACCCTGTCGAGCGCCTCCGCCAGAGCGGACGGGCCTACATCCGCTTCGGCCTGGAGCACCCGAACCACTACCGGTGGATGTTCATGACCCCGCACCCGGACCACGGGCAGGAGGAATCGGACATCCGGGCAGGCAACCCCGAGGAGGATGCCTGGGCGTTCCTGCGGGCCACCGTGGCCGAGGCCATCGAGGCCGGCCGGCTCCGTCCCGAGCTCCAGGACGCCGACCTCGTGGCCCAGGCGGTGTGGGGCTCGGTCCATGGAGTCGTTTCGCTGCAGATCGCCAAGTGCAACGACCACTGGGTCGACTGGCGCCCGCCCCTGGAAGTCGCCGAGCTGCTCATGGAGGCCGCCCTGCGCGGTCTTTTGAAGGAGAACTGACGTGGGCGTCGATCTCGCGCGCAAGAACCTGCTGCACGACAAGCTGCGGTTCCTCATCACCGTCTCGGGCGTGGCCTTCGCCGTGACGCTGGTGTTCGTCCAGGTGGGCCTCTTCATGGGGCTCCTCGACAACGCCTCGATCACCATCGAGCACATCGACGCCGATCTCTGGGTGACCTCGAAGAACACTCCGAACGTCGACTTCGCCCAAACCTTCCCCGAAACGGCCGTGCAGCGGGTCCGCTCGGTCCCCGGCGTGGAGCGGGCGGACAACCTGATCGTCTGGTTCATGACCATGGCCCTGCCGACCGGCGCGAAGGAGGGGACCCTCGTCTACGCCCTGGAGGACTTCGAGCGCTGGAAGTTTCCCTGGAACGTGGTCGAGGGGGACCTGACCGACCTCCGGCGCGGCAACTACCTATTCCTCGACGCCTCGGCCGAGAAGCGCTTCGGCAAGTTCCAGGTCGGCGAGTACCGGGAGGTCATCGGCCACCGCATGAAGATCATCGGCCGCACGCAGGACGCCCTGTCCTTCAGCACCACGCCGATCCTCTTCCTCGACTACCGGCGGGCGCAGGAGATGTCGCCCGACGAGCTGTCGGGCAATACGACCTACGTCCTGGTCAAGCTCGCTCCCGGGGCTACCCCCGGGGATGTCGAAGCGGTGCGCCGCGAGATCAAGCGCCGGCTCCCCCACAACGACATCCACACCCGGGAGGAATGGGCCTCGCGGTCCCGCCGCTACTGGGTGGAGAGCACGGGCCTGGGGCTGAACCTGGCCATGACGGTCTTCCTCGGCTGTCTCGTGGGGATCGTGGTCGTGGCCCAGACGCTGTACACCTCGACCATGGAGCACATCAAGGAGTTCGGCACGGTCAAGGCGATCGGCGGCAGCAACTGGGACATCTACAAGATCCTGGGCGAGCAGGCCGTGATCGCCGCGGTCGTGGGCTTCCTCCTGGGCGGGCTCATGTCCTGGTTCCTCCGCCCGACCATGGCGAGCATCGGCCTCAAGCTGATCATTTCGCAGCCGTTCGCCGCCATGGTGGGCGTGGGCACGCTGGTGCTCTGCCTGTCCGCCGCCATGATCTCGTTCCGCAAGGTGGCCCGCATCGATCCGGCCCTTGTCTTTCGGACCTGAGGAGACAGAAACCATGAGCGTCCTGCAGGCTCACGACGTGACGAAGATTTTCCAGGAGGGGCGCGAGACGGTCTCCGTGCTCAACGGCGCCAGCCTCCTGGTGGAGCGGGGCGAGGTGGTCGCCCTGGAGGGTCCCTCGGGATCGGGCAAGACCACCTTCCTCTCGATCCTCGGCTGCATCCTCACCCCGACCGCCGGCCGGGTCGTGGTGGACGGCCGCGAGGTCGACCCGAAGCGGCCCGACCAGCTGCCGGAGATCCGCAAGCAGTCGATCGGGTTCGTGTTCCAGCAGTTCAACCTGTTCCCGGCCCTGACCGCCCTGGAGAACGTGGAGTACGCGCTCAACATCAAGGGGCATCGCGGCCAGGACGCCCGCAAGGAGGCGCAGCGGGTGCTGGAGGCTGTGGGCCTCGGCGACCGTCTTCGCTTCCTTCCGCGCGACCTCTCGGGCGGACAGAAGCAGCGGGTGGCCATCGCCCGCGCCCTGGCCGGAGCTCCGCCCGTCGTCCTGGCGGACGAGCCCACGGCGAACCTCGACTCCCAGGTGGGAGGGCAGGTCCTGGAGATGTTCCGCGACCTCGCCAAGCAGGAGAACCGGGCGCTGCTGATCGTCACTCACGACCCCAAGGTCCGGACCATCGCCGACCGGGTGGTGCAGATCCGGGACGGCCGCCTCGCCGCTTGAAACTTTTTTTCGATTTTCTTTCCGCTATCGAGGAACATTCCCATGACCGCACTGTTCCGGAAGTCGCTGTTGCCCCTGATCGGCGTCCTGCTGACCCTGGTCCTTGTGGGCCAGATCCAGAGAGGCCGCGGCCCATCGATCCGCTCCGCCGAGGCCGCTCCTTCGGTCCCTGCACCGATGCCCGAAGATAAAAGGGTGGTGGCCGAGGGCCGTCTTGTCGCCTATCCCGGGGCCGAGGTGGTGGTGGCCACGGAGCTGCCCGGCGTGGTGGTCCGCCTGCTGGTGGACGAGAAGTACAAGGTCCGCAGGGGCCAGGCGATCGCCGAGTTGCGCGCCGACGACCTGCGGGCCGAGCTGTCCGAGGCGCGGGCGCGGATCGACGAGGCCGAGGCCGACATCCGCTTCGCCGAGGTGGACCTGGGCCGCGCCGAACGGCTCCTGGCCGAGAAGGTGGGCACTCAGGAGGTCGCGGACCGCGCCCGCCGAAACCGCGATGCCGCCTTCGCCCGCCGGGAGACTGCCCAGGCCTCGGCGAGCCGCCTCGAAGCCGTCCTCGCCAAGACCCGGATCGTGTCGCCCATCGATGGGGTGGTCATCCTGCGCTCGGTCCAGCCCGGCGAGCACGTGGAGGCCGGCGAGCCCCTGGTGACCCTGGCGAACCTCGACCGGGTCCGCGTCGAGGCCGAGGTGGACGAGTTCGACGCCGGCCGCGTGGCGCTCGACGCCCCGGTCAAGGTGACGGCCGAGGGCTACACCGGCCAGTCCTGGCCGGCGAAGGTCGAAGAGATCCCGGACGCCGTCATCCCCCGGCGCCTGAAGCCGCAGGACCCCGGCCGGCCGTCGGACACACGCGTGCTCCTGGTCAAGATCTCCCTCGACGGCAGGACACCCCTCAAGCTCGGACAACGGGTGGAGGTGGAGATCTCGCCCAACGGCTGAGGTGGGATCACGCGCCGGGTTTGCGGGAGCGCAGAACCTCACCCCCTGTCCCCCTCTCCCATCTCCCACCCGGAAACCCCCGCCGGGAGAGTGGGAACGTGACTGAGGCAATCTTGCCTTCGTTCAGGCACGGCTGCCGCAGATACGTCCCCCCTCTCCCGGGGCAGGGCGGTAGGGAGATGGGAGAGGGGGACAGGGGGTGAGGTTTACCGGCGGCTGTCCAGGAAACGCCGGACCACCCGGTGGATGCGGTTGGGATCACCGGCCACTTCGGGGTCGAAGGCGACTCCGACCGTGTCCCCTTCCTTCCAGGTGACGGTGCCCGTGACCTCCAGGATCGGCTCCTCGCCGGGGAGCGCCAGGGAGAAGCGCACGGGCCGCTTCACATCCCAGCCGGGGATCCCGGTCAGCCCGATCCCGCCGATCGACAGGTTCTCCAGCTTCACGGGCAGGGTCGTGCCATCCTCCAGGACGACCACGGCGTCCACTCCGAGGCGGATGCGGACGTCCCTCTGCCCCGCCAGGGCGAGGAGGGCCGAGACATTCATCCCGTGCCGGCGGATGACCTCGGCGCGGAACTTGAGCTCCAGGATCGGGATCTCGGCCAGCAGCATGACCAGGTCGGCCTTCTCGATCCGCAGCAGGGTCGAGGCGAGGGTCGTGCGGGCGGAGGCGAAGCGCCGGGCCTTGTCGTTGAGCAGGCCCATTTCCCCGAAGTAGCCTCCCTGCTCCAGGCGGGCCAGCACCTGCAGCGGCTTGCCCTTCTCCTCGCGGTACACCGTCACCAAGCCGTCCTTGACGATGTAAAAGGCGTCCACGGGGTCTCCCTCGCGGAAGATGACCCGCTTCGCGGGGCTGCTCTCCTCCCGGATCATCCCCTCCAGACGTTGGATCTGGCTGTCCTCCAGGTCCGAGAAGAGAGGAATCCGGAGCAGGAAATGTCTCAGCAAGCGTCCTCCATGCCTCGGCACCCCGAGGAAGCACCGGAGCGGTTTCTCGAAATTGACCCCGTATTGTGTTTCGGATTGCAGATTCCGGCAAGCCCGGAATGTACCCTGCCTGGGCACCGTCGCGGGACCGTCGACCGGCCCTTTTTGTGGTCGAGAGGGAGCACCACTACTATCTATTGGGGCTTTTCGGCGGTGACCAAGCGAAAGACCGGCTCTGAGAGCTGTTCTTTGACCTTCTTTGAGGAAGTTTGAGGCCCCCCCTGACCTATCCTGAGGATCTTTTAGAGCTTCCTTGTTACTCTCTGTTTACACAAGGCGACGGTCACTGAGTTGCCCTGGTCCTATGTAGTTCTTTGAAGTCTTGTTGGTAGGAGGGAATCTTATCCTTTGTAGTCCTTGTCCTTTCAGGGGTTGAGGTGGTCCAGATCAGGCCCGGGTGTTTACCCGGGCTTTTTCTTTTGGGGTCAGATGAGGCCGGCGAGGTAGACCGGCGCCGGGCAGACCCGGATCCCCTCGGGGCTGACGAAGTCCTTCTTCCCGGTGGCGGAGATCTGCCAGGCCTCGCACTCGGGAAAGCGGGTCTTCAAGTACCGGAGCGCGCCGTCGATCTCGGTATCGGACTGCTTGCACTCGACCAGCACCAGGGGCTTGCGCTGCTCCGTGATCACGAAATCGACCTCGCGCCTGTCCACATCGCGGAAGTAGCGCAGCTCCAGGTCGCGGCCCTGGGTGTCCTGCTGAAACTGGACCCACTTGAGGAGATGGGAGGCGACGAGGTTCTCAAACCGGGCCGGCTCGCCGGGAACGAGGGTCCAGTCATAGTGATAGTGCTTCTGCTCCTTCTTGACCGCCCGGATGCCGGGGCTGCCGAACGGGGCAAGCCGGAACAGGGCGAAGAGGCGCTCCAGGATCTGGACCCAGCTCGACACGGTCTTGTGACCAGGATCTTCTGGCCTAGGGCCTTCCCGTCGTAGAGCCCCTTCAGGTAGTTGCGCCAGAGGCGGTACTTGTGGATCTCGTCGAAGGCCCAAAGCGGACCGGGAGGCAGCTCCCGGCGGAGGATCCGGTCCCGGTGCTCCGGGATGTCCCAGTTGAGGTAGCCGGCCTCCGCCCCGGGGAGGCTCCGGGCGAGCGTGGTCTTCCCGACCTGGCGAGGACCGGCGACGAAGACCATCTTGCGCTGAAGGTCCTGCTCCACCTGCGCGGTGAGATAGCGCGGCCGGTCTCTCACACGGGAAGGATGCCAGTAATTTAACCCCGGGTCAAAAAAACTCGCGAGTGTTTTCGACTTGGGGTGAAATCACCTCCGCGCCGGAATTTGGAATCAGGTCGAGAGGAGCGACTCCTGCAGCGCTTCTTTCCGCTTCCTGGACTCCACGAGCGCCAGGATAGGGGCGGTCATGAAGGTGGTCACGAGGGCCATCACGACCATGACGGCGAAGATCTTCTGGGAGAGGATGCCGAGGTCGTAGCCGATGTTGAGCACGATCAGCTCCATGAGACCGCGCGTGTTCATCAGGGCGCCGATCGAGAAGGAGTCGCGCCAGCTCATGCCCGTCCAGCGCGAAGCCAGCGTGCTGCCGCCCAGTTTGCCCGCGACCGCGACCGCCACGACCGCGGCGCAGAGAAGCCAGCTCCCCATATCGTCGAGGAGGCCGATCTGGGTGCGCAGCCCGGTGAAGGCGAAGAAGAGGGGCAGGAGGAGGACCGACACGAGCACCTCCATGCGGTCGCGCAGCCCGGCCCGGAACGCCTTCTGCGATGGAGCCACGACTCCGGCCAGGAACGCGCCGAACAGGGCATGGATGCCGATGACCTCGGTGAACCAGGCCGCGGCAAAGGCGAACACCACGGTGCCCGCCATGATCGTCCTGCCGTGGAACCTCGTTTTCTCGATGGTCCGGTCGACCCAGGGGCGGATGACGAGGAGCATGATGCCGACGAAGGCGAGCGCGAGGCCGATCGTGAGGAACGCCGAAGCCATCCCCTGCGCCCGCGCGAGCGCCACGACCATGGCCAGGAGGCACCAGGCGGTGACGTCGTCGACCGCCGCGCAGGCGATCGAGGTGGTGCCGAGAGGGGTCTTCGCGAGCCCGCGCTCCTCCAGGATACGGGCCAGCACGGGGAAGGCCGTGATGCTCATGGCGATCCCCATGAACAGGGCGAAGGAGGAGAAGGCGACCCCCTCGGGCGCCTGGGACTTGTAGAGGAAGAGCGCGAGCCCCACGCCCAGGAGCATCGGCAGAAAGATGCTGGCGTGGCTGACGATCACGGCCGAGTGCGCCTTCTCCCGCAGGTGCCGGAGGTCTAGATCCATCCCGACCAGGAACATGAAGAGGATGACACCGACCTGGCTGAACAGCTTCAGCATGCCGAGTGAGGAAGCCGGGAAGAGGAAGGCCAGGGCATCGGGGAACAGCAGGCCCAGCAACGAGGGGCCGAGCAGGATGCCGGCCACCATCTCGCCGATCACGGAAGGCTGCCCCATCTTGGCGAACACCGCTCCGGCGAGCCGCGCCGCGACCACGATGACGACGATCTGGAGAAGGAGAATGCTCAGCGGGTCAGAGAGAGTCTCGCGCAATCCCGCGGCCAGGGCCGGGGCCGGGGCCGTGTCTAGGTTCGGGGCTAGGTTCGGGGCTAGGTTCGGGGCTGATACGGGCAGGGATGGCGTGGCGGCCGGCGTCTGCAGCCTCGAGCCGAAGCTCAGCAACACCGCAAGCCCTAGAACCGAGATGATGACGAGGACCGCATAAGACACTACGTGCTTCCGCATGAACGCCTCTCCCTCCAGGATAGTACAGCAACAAAACAGGCTGAAAGAGGAGTGTGACCAGGAAATGGAACCGTGACAAAGGACATAAAGGACCCCGGGACTCTCAAGGACAAGCACGTCCTGGTGTCCTTGGCGTCCTTCAGGACCTTTTTGTTACGCCACTTTGTTACGCCACCGTCCGCGTCGCGGAGGGTGCCGCGTCCGACTCGGCGGGGGTGAGCGGCAGCGTCACCGTGAAAGCCGCACCCCCTTCGGGGGCGGCGGTCTCGACGCGGATCTCGCCGCCGTGCGCCTTGACCAGGTTGCGCACCGTGACCAGGCCCAGCCCCGTGCCATGCTTCTTGCCGGTCGTGGCAAAGGGCTCGAAGAGGTGCCCGGCCAGCTCGCCGGGGATGCCGGGGCCGGTGTCGGCCACCCGCAGGGCCAGAGCGCCGTCCTCCACCCAGGCCTGCAGGAAGACCCGCTTGGGTCCGGTCCCTGCCATCACCGCTTCCCGGGCGTTCTTGAGGAGGTTCTCCAGGACCCGCTGCATCCGGTCCCGGTCCAGCGTCACCTTCTGCTCGTCGTCCAGCCTGAGATGGATCTCGGTGGCGACCCCCCGCTCCTCCAGGTCGGCGGCGAGCGGGGTCAGCGTCTCGTCGAGGTAGCGGCGGGCGGGCACCGACTCCAGGAGCAGCGTCGGCGTGCCGCCGCGGGCGAAGTCCAGGATCTCCTCGATCATCCGCCGCAGACGGTCCGAGGCGGCCTGCACCTGCTCCAGCTCCTCGGCGATCACGGTCTCGCCGCCGCGCACCGCGAGACGGTAGGCCAGGTCCGCGTACCCCTTGAGCAGGGTCAGAGGGTTGCGCAGGTCGTGCACCACCGAGCTGGTCATCTGGCCGATGGCCACGAGACGGCTCTCGCGCTCGTGGAGCTGGCGCTCGGTCTCCCGCGCCCGCAGGTGCGCCGCGATGCGCGCCTCCAGCTCGCGTAGGGCGAAGGGCTTGACCACATAATCGGTAGCCCCCACCTCCAGGCCCTCCACCACGGCCTCGGAGCCCGCCCGGGCGGTCAGCAGGATCACCGGCAGCGTGGCCAGGCCCGGGTCGGCGCGCAGCCGCCGGCAGAGCTCGTAGCCGTCCATCACCGGCATCATGACGTCCGACACGATGAGGTCGGGGGCAGCGCGCCGGGCCGCCGCGAGACCGGCGGCGCCGTCCGCCGCTTCCTCGATCTGGTAATGGCTGGAGAGCCGCTGCGCCATGAAGCCCCGCAGCTCCTCGTTGTCCTCCACCAGGAGGATGCGCGGCGCTCCCGCGGGCGGGACCGGGCGGGGCTGGAGCCGGGGGACGTCCCCCTTGAGGCGCGGCAGGTCCACGTCGGCGAGCAGAGTCTCCCGCAGCGAGCGGCGGGCGTACTCCTTGACGGTCAGGGCCTCGGCCCGCGCCTGGGCGAGCTGGTCCTCCCGGCGCCGCGGCTGGCGGCGGCGCTCGGCGAGCAGCCGCGCCTCCCGGGGGAGCTCCACCCGGAACCGCGACCCCTTCCCCATCTCGCTCACCACCAGGACGTCGCCGCCGTGGAGACGCGCCAGCTCGCGGGAAAGTGCCAGCCCCAGCCCCGTCCCGGAAGAGGTCCCGGCCACCTGGTGGAAACGGGCGAAGATCCGGTCCAGCTCCCCGGCCGGGATGCCCGGACCCGTGTCCTCCACCTCGAAGGTCACCCACTCCTCCACCGGCCCTGCCTGGACGCCCCGCACCGTGATCCGCCCCCCCTCGGGCGTGAACTTGAGCGCGTTCGAGACGAGGTTGGACGCGATGATTTCCACCTTCTCGGGATCGAAGGTGCCGTCCGGCAGAGTGTCGAGATCCTCGGCGACCAGCTCGATGCCGCGGCGCTGCGCCAGGGGGACGGCGGCGGCGACCAGCTCGCCCAGGAGCTCCCCGATGTTCCCCTCCTCCGGCTCCAGGCGCAGGCGGCCCGACTCCAGCCGGGCGCTCTCCAGGAGCGCGTCCACCTGCCGCAGCAGCCTCCGGGCGTTCGAGATCATGGACTGGAGCAGCCGTTGCCGCTCGGGATTGCCCACCTCGGCGGCCTCGTCGAGCAGGGTCTCCAGGGGACCGAGCAGGAGCGTCAGAGGGGTGCGCAGCTCGTGGCTGACGTTGGCGAAGAACCGGCTCTTGGCCCGGTCCAGCTCCTTCAGCTCCTCGTTGGCGGTCTGCAGCCGCAGCCTCAGAGACAGGTCGCGGCGCCGGGTCCGCCGGCTCGACAGGGTCGCGAGCGAGGTGAAGACGGCCGAGCCGAGCAGGAAGAACATCGGCCCCACCATCTCCCGCGAAGGACCGTACGCAGCCAGGTTGATCCCGAAGTCCGTGGCGATGATCAGGCCGCTCAGCAGGGCCACCGCGGCCGGCTCCCAGGGCAGGAAGGTGCCGATGACGAAGAGGACGATCATGTTGCCGGCGAAGTAGTTGCTCTCGAACCCGCCGAGCCGGGCGGACATGATCGCGATGCCGGCCGCCGACGCCAGGGCCGAGAGCATCACCAGGGGTTGCGCCAGGCGGTGGGCGCGCCGGGAGTACACCGCGGCCAGCGACACCAGGTAGAGGACGCAGACCGCGGCCCGGATCGCCAGGAACCCGCCGGCCATCTCCGGCGCCACGACCACGTCGAGAAGCCAGAAAGCCGGATAGAGGACGAGCGTGGCCTTGAGGAGAAAGCGGGCGCGCTCCAGGAAGAGCTGCTGTCTCTCCTCCCGGAAGGCCGCTTCGAACCCCGCGAGCCGGGGGGAGCGCCGCGAGTCCTGCTGCGGAGGTGCCAACCTACTTCTCTGCCCGCACCACGATGGCTGTGGGCGGCGAGCCGAACGCCTGGAACGCGTGGACCCGGGCGAAGCCCGCCTCGCTCACGAGGGCGGTCAGCGCCGCGGTGTCCAGGAAGCGGAAGCGCCCATCCTCCTCCAGCTCGATCAACCGGCTCACCATGTTCCCATAGTGCCGCAACGCCTCCAGCTTGCGCCCGGCCTGCGTGTCCCCCTCCTCCGCCTGGCGCGCCAGGATCTCCACCCCCTCGGCGTAGAGCTTGGAAGGATCGAAGTTCGGACGGATCGAGGAGACCACCAGCGTCCCCCCGGGCCGCAGGAGCCGGTGCATCTCGCGCAGCGTCGCCTGCGGATCGTAGAGATAGGGCAGGACGAGCGAGCAGCCGATCCGGTGGAACGAGCCGTCGGGCAGGTCCAGCTCGAGGCGGGCCGTGGCGCCGCCGAAGCGCAGGTGCTGGAAGCGGAGGTCCCGCGCCGACTCCGCCATCCCCACTCCTGTCCGCAGGTCCTCCTCCACTGTCCGGCCCAGCAGGAAGCGGGCGGCGCGGCCGATCTCCAGCACGACCTCCGCCTCGCGCTCGTCCAAGTCCGGGCAGAGCGACCGCACCCGGCTCGCCTCCACTGTCGCTCCCCGCAGGATGGCATGCATCTCCTTGCCGTAGCGGGCCGCGACCTTGCGGGCCGTGGCGAGCATCAGCCCCTCCACCCGCTCCACCAGCCCCTCGATCCCGTGCAGCCGGCCGTTCAGGAAATCGGCCACGGCCGCGAAGCGCGAGACCTCCAGGTCCACCACCAGCCCGCGGCACGTGGGCCTCGGCATGCCCCGCTCGGCGAACCAGGCGCGGACCTTCTCCGCGGTCCGCTCCACCCCCTCGGGCACGAGGTCCAGGTAGCTGACCGAGCCCGGCGCCGTGCCAAGCGCGTAGGCATCGAGCATCGCAAGCGTCAGGTTGCCGGTGCCGCAGCCGAAGTCGGCCACATCGTCCCCGGGCCGGGGATCGAGCAGTTCCACCTGGCGGGCCAGGAAGCGCGGGTACTCCGGATGCTCCAGGAGGATGTCGTACCCGACCCCATCGCCAACGCCGGGAGCGCCGAGCAGGTGCTCCTTCCAGAACTCCCCGGCGTCCCCCAGCTCCATGCGCCGCACCCGCGCCCACTCCGATTCACTCTGGCGGGCGAAGCGGGCAAGGTCCGGATCGCGCGCCGGCCGGTCCGAGAGGAACAGGTGCTTCGAGATCGACTCGCTGACCAGCTTGAACAGCTCGATGGCCTCGGCCCCGGTCTTGAGCACGTGGCCCGTGGCGCACTCGAACACCTCGCGCGCGCCGCCGCCGGGAGCGTCCAGCAGCCCCCTCACCCGCGAGCGGGTCACCCAGCAGTCGTAGGTCCCGAGGATCCAGACCACCGGGATCCGGATCTTCGAAAGATCGCGCCGGGCGTCCTCCAGGAAAGCCATCCCCGATTCCATGGCCTGGCCATAGAGCGAGCTGCCGCGGATCGGACGGCCATGGATCAGAATCGTCTCCGGCCCCTCGCCCCGCTTGTACGCGTCGAACAGGTCCTGCCCGGCGAGATAGTTCCGCATCACGTCCTGGGCATCCGGGCAGCCATACGGAGCCACCCAGAGGTCGATCGGAGCGGAGCGCGAGTCCAGGACCACCTTGCGCGCCGGGATGGCCGAGAGCGAGACGCTCACCAGCACCCGCTTCGCCGGCCGGAACCGCCGCTCCAGATACTGGACGGACGCGTCAATGTCGCTGCCCAGGTGGCCGAATGTCCAGTGATAATAAGGACGCCCCTCCGCGACCAGGCGGGGGTCCATGGCGCTCTCGCCCACGATGTAGGAGGCATCGAAGCGGAGCACCACCACTTTTTTTCCATCCTTGCCACTCCCGCCGACACTATCCACGATCGTCCGCGCCAGGAGGCCGAACACCTCCTTGCGCTTGAGGATGGCCGGCGCGATCACGATCGCCACGTCCGGCCGCGCATCGGGGTCCGACGTGTCGAAGTTCGCGTCCACGATCCCCGCGACCGTCTGGCCGGAGCGGTTCCCGGATTGGATGCGATACCGCACCACCTCGACGCCGTCCGCGGTTCGCCGGTCAGGCCCACGGACGAAGCTCGCGACCTTGCCTCCGAGGAAGGACACCGTGCGCGTGAGCCGGGCCGCGAGGCCCCCCTTGAGCTGATGACGCTTCAGATCCTGGAATGTATCGCGGTCCACCTCGCCGCCGAAGCGGAGGCCGGCGCGGAGAGTCCCGTCGTCCACTGGAGCCACATAGCGCACCATCGCTCCCGGGACCTTGCGGCGCTCGGTCCCGACGTCCAGGGTGAACGAAGGCAGGTGCGAGCCCGGTACCCAGGCCGAATTGGCGGGCAGCCGCACCGAGGCGCCGCCCTCCCCCAGGTCCAGAACCGGAAGCCGGAGCTTCCCGCCCGGAGCATGAGGAACGGTGAGCTCGCACCAGGCGTTGTCCGGCCGCGCGGAGCGGCGTTCGGTCCGGCGCTCCGTCAGATAGATGCGCTCCGGCACCAGCAGGGCTCCCCTCCCGCCCGCCTTGGCCACGATCGCTTCGAAGGCGTAGTGGAGCGGCGGATCGGAGAACGCCAGGTAGACCACCCGCTGATTGGTGGGAAGAGGGAGATCCAGGCGCAGGACGTCGCCCTCCTCTCCCGATTCGAAGCCCACGATGCGGCACGTCCGGGGCTGGAAGCCGCGGCCGGGCTGGACCGCGGTCATGGGGAGAGCCCGCTCGACCGCCCCTTGCAGGATCGCCTCGACCTCCGAGCGCTCGCCCAGGGGGAGGAGATTGCCAGGGATCACGTCGCCCAGGGTGCGCTGGACCCGGACGATCGCCTCGTCCATCTCATAGAAGCCGGCATAGCCGCGTAGCCGGGCGCGGTCGCGGGCCGAGACCTCCTCGAACCGCACGCCGAGACCGTCGGCAGTGATGCGGACGATCCGGGCCGTGAGCTCGACGGGCTGCGGGTCGGTGGGGACCTCCAGGCTCAGGCGGACGCGCTCGCCAAGACCCGAGGGACGAGCACTTCTCAGAAAGGCGCCATCGGCGGAAAGATCGGTGGCGACGATCCCTTCGCCGAGCGCCGGACCTTCGAACAGCCGGACATGGGCAAGGGTGCGCCGCCGCGGGGAGCGCCGGCCATCGCTCGATCGTCCCGGCTCCCATCGCGCCGGGCTCTCCTTCTCCAGAGTCTCCAATCCCAACCCCCCTCAAAAAAACCGGGCTCAGTGCCCTGAAAAGAAAGTCCCCGCCCCGGGCAAGTCCGCGATGCGGAAGATCCCGGACATCGGGTCGGTGAGCCGCCCCCGGATGCCTTCGAACTCCCGGTGACAGGTCAAAAAAGCATCCACGAGCACCGGGTCGAAGTGGGCCCCGCGGTCCGCCGTGATCCGCCGCACGGCCTCCTCGTGATCGCACGCACCCTTGTACGGCCGCCGGCTGGTGATCGCATCATACGCGTCGGCCACGGCCACGATGCGGGCGGCAAGGGGGATCTGGTCCCCGGCGAGGCCGTAGGGATAGCCCCCGCCGTCCCACCGCTCGTGATGGCTGTACGCGATCTCCATCCCCATGGTCAGAAACGTGTTCCCCCGGAACCGCTCGACCACGGAGCGCAGCGTGTCCCCGCCGATCTCGGGGTGGCGCCGCATGACCCCCCGCTCCTGATCGTCCAGGGGACCCTCCTTGAGGAGGATCGAGTCGGGGATACCCACCTTGCCGATGTCATGGAGGGGGCTCGACTTATATAAGTGCTCCACGAACGCGGTTCCGATACGACCCGAATAGGGTCCGCCGGCCAGTTGCTCGGCAAGACGCCGGCTGTACGCGGCCATGCGCTCCAGGTGCTGGCCCGTGCCATGGTCGCGCGACTCCGCGAGCTTGGCCAGGGTGAGGAGCGCGATGTCGCGGGTCTGGCGGATCTCGACCGTCTGCTCCAGCACCATCCGCTCGAGGTTGATCTGATACTCCTCGTTCTGGCGGATGAGCCGCGCCCGCTCCAAGGCGCGCTCGACCGTGGCAAGCAGATCGTCGGGATCGAACGGCTTGACGATGTAGTCGTATGCCCCTTCGCGCAGGCACTGGCGCACGGTCTCCAGGGTCTGGAGGCCGGTGACCATGATCACCTGGACATTCGGATCGAGCTCCTTGAGGCGCTTGAGCAGCTCGACGCCGGAGAGCCCCGGCATCTCGATATCCGACAGCACAAGGGTTGGCCTGGGCTCCTCGGCGGCCAGAGCCATGGCCTCGGCCGCGTCCCGGGCCTCCACGCATTCATAGGGAAGGCACGCGAGATGGGCTCGCAGGAGCCGGCGAACACCCGGCTCGTCGTCGACGATGACGATCCGTTCCCTCACGGCATTTCGGAGATGGGTTGGGCCTCGGTATCCAGAGCGGTCTTTGGAATGGGCTTCCGCCATGCGGTCCAATCCACCACCACAACACCCGCGAGGCCGCCACGCCGGCTCCCCCGCGAGGGACTACCTACACCACAACGACTGATGGGATTGTAGCATCCAGGGGGGCTTTTGCTCTCATTTTAGAATCAGCCTAAGAAGCCATGAGGGCGGGGGCTTTCCTCTTCTCCCTCTCCCGCGAAGCGGGGGAGGGCTGGGGAGGGGGTTCTTCAATAAGCGCGAGCCTGGAACCCGTCGGGCACCTGGATCTCGAACTGGCCGTCATGAATGCGAGCCAGGTAGATGCCCTCCGCCAGCACCTGCCTCTGCAGATCGTCGGGGGCATCGACGGCGGCAAGGATGCCGTAGACCTTCTTGTGCCGGTAATCGGGAAAGAAGTCCCGGAACTCCCGCAGGGTTTTTCGCCTCTGCTCCAAGGCCTCCTCGCGGAGGTGGCTCTTGACCTCGACGACGAAGACGTCATCACGGGAGTTGGAAAAGGCCAAAACATCCAATTCCATGGAGTGGCCGTTGCGCCGCATCCGGGCACGGGGCGCGATGAAGTCCATGCCAAAGCGTTGACCCAGGATCTTAGTCAGGGACGGCAAGGCGAGACCTTCGGTGAAGGAACCAAACTTGTCGCCAAGGCCGCCGATCTGCCGGCCCAGCTCTTTGACTTGGCGATCGGTCTCCCTCAACTGTCGGTCGGTCTCCTGTTGTTGCCGGGAAGTCGCCTGCAATTGATGGTCGGTCTCCTGCAACTGACGGGAGGTCTCGCGTATCTGCTCGGCGCTTTCAAGTTGGGCCTCGGCTAGTTCAGCATGCTTGCCCGCAAGGCTGGCTACCAGTTCCCTGAGCTCTGTATCGGTCACGGTTCGGGTTCTCCCCAAGCGCGCCAATCCGCCCACGTCCGGTACTCTAACACGGAACTGGGATCACCGGAACCAAGAAGAGCAACGAATCGAATGCCGAGAAAGCGTAAGAGGAAGCCGCGGCCTCCGCGGCACAAGCAGATGAGCCGGCGCGGCTGCAGGCGGCCAAGGCCTGGCTCGCCAAGTTACCCGGATAAAACCTTGACCGTCCGCGAATAAGGATGCGAAGCGAGATGCAAGGCCCTCTTCTCGGAGGATGTCTCCGGACGCTAGTTGTACAGCCCTTCAGGGGCGGCAGGCGGTAGACCCGCACGCGAGCGCCGGGGCACCTGCCCCTATCCTAAAGGAATGGCCTCTCGATGGTGCGAGAATGTCGCCGCCTATGCTTGACCTCAAACGTCTCTCCTCGCGCTAAAATCATCGAATGTCCTCCAGCCGCCCAATCACGCTCCTCCACCTGTCGGATCCTCAATTCGGTAAGAACCACCGATTTGCTCAGCAGGACCTCTCTGCCTGGGATGCGCCATTTGACACTCTCCTCTCCCGGCTTACGGAGGACCTGAAGGCACTTCAGGAGGCTAATAGCCTCGTATCCGATCTCTTGATCATCACCGGCGACCTTGCCGAGTGGGGCCTTCGGTCCGAGTTCGAGGATGCTCTCAAGTTCCTCTCTGGCCTCTGCGACTTTCTTGAGCTTCCGCGGAACCGCGTTGCCATCATCCCTGGCAACCACGATATTAACCGCCAACTCTGCGCGGGCTACTTTGTACAGTGCGAAGGAGAGGAGCGGGAGCCAGCGTTTCCTTACTGGCCAAAGTGGAAGCCCTACACTTGGTTCTTTCAGGAGTTCTACGCCGACATTCCGGGCATCAATTTTATTGAAGAGCTCCCCTGGAGCCTGTTTGAGATGCCCGACCTGAAGGTCGTCGTAGCAGGCCTGAACTCGACTATGCAAGAAAGTCATCGCCCTGAAGATCACCATGGACGAGTTGGAGAGAGGCAACTCCAGTGGTTTAGAGATAAGCTACAACCTTATGGACAAAGAGGCTGGTTACGTATAGGTGCTGTGCACCACAATCTTGGGCGCGAGGCCCTAGACGACGCAGAGAATTTGTCGGACGCAGAGGATTTGCAGAGGATACTAGGAAGTTCACTCAATTTTGTACTGCATGGCCATACTCACAACGGCAAGTCTAATCTTGCCCTCTCTACCTTACCTATCCTCTCTACTGGCAGCGCTGCCGTAAAGCCAGAACAGTCCCCGACTGGCGTCCCGAACCAATACCAGATTATTCAGGCTTGGTCGGATCGGCTCGGCGTATGGGCTCGAAGCTTTGCCTTCGACCGGAAGAGATGGATTGGTGACACCCGGGTAGCCCAGGATGGCAGCCGCTGGTGGGACGAGAAGCAAGTAACCTTCATCGATGTATGGGGGACATTTCCAGAGCAACCCGCTGAGAGGAGCGGAGCAATGACTCCGGAACCCCATTTTCACGCACCCTATGACTTTGAAGTTCGACAGAGGGGAGACGATTTCCTCGATCGCGTAGAAAAGGTTTGCCGCCTGCACGAGCCGGAGGCTCTAGTAGAGAGAATCCCAGGGACCGGAGCCTGTGGTGACTACTTGCGTGTCTGCCACCACAAGGGGGGCATAGCCACCGTATTCCCAGTGGGCGCGACTGAGCAAGAGATTTCCAGAGAAACGTTTGAGATGTTCGTCAATGAGGTCGATATGAGGTACCGGCGATCGGATCGCCAACTAGTCTCCGTCCTAGTTTACGGTGGCGAGGAACAGGCTCCCAAACACCTAATGCACCTTGCTCGAGATAGTAGAGTCCATCTGCTGAGTTTCGTAGAATACCAGGGGCTGATTGATTTCCGATCTTATATCAAACAGCAAACCGAGAAGCTAGGGGAAGATCCAATTTATCCACCGGCACTCTACGTGCCCCAGAGAATGCGCTTTCAGATAAGCCGTGAGGAAGAGGAAACTTCGGACGCCTTAGGAAAAGTACAAGAGTGGCTCTCGTCTCCGAGTGGCCGCCTGATCGTGCTAATCGGTGACTTTGGCACGGGTAAAACATTTCTACTGCATGAACTGGCCCGCCGACTGGGAGAGCAGAACGGTAGCCTTGTTCCAATTCTCCTCCAAATGGGTTCGCTGGAGAAGGGACGTGACCTGGATTCTCTCTTGGCCCAGCACTTCGCGCAGGAAGAAGTCGAGGACTTCTCGCCCCGCCGCTTCCGCTACATGCTCGAGCAGGGACGCGTCGTCCTCCTTTTCGATGGATTCGATGAGTTGGCACTTCGGGTTACCTATCAACGAGCTACGGATCACTTCGATACCCTTCTTCAAGCAGCAACTGGCAATGCCAAAGTAGTCGTCACGAGTCGACGCCAACACTTCCTATCAGATCAACAGGTGAAAACCGCTCTTACCGAGAGAGTAGAGTTGGTAACCGGACACCGCCTTTCTATCCTTCAGCCCTTCAACCGGGATCAGATCCGTGGCTTCCTCGTGAAGTTCTGCAAGAGTGAAGAGCACGCTGAAAGGCGGCTGGGCCTGATTGATCATGTCAAGGATTTGCTGGGGCTTTCTCACAACCCCCGCCTTCTGGGATTCATTGCCGAATTACCTGAGGAAAAGCTTTTAGAGGCGGCAAACGGTGAAGGAGAAATCACTGCCGCCCGTCTTTATGAGTTGCTCCTCGACCGCTGGCTGATTCTGGAGTTCGAACGGGTCCACCCCAGGGGCGCCCCTCCAGGACTCTCGGTCGAGGACCGCTGGCGCGGTGTAACGGCACTGGCTCTGCGGCTCTGGCAAAAGACAGAAGCCTCGATGAGTCTCGATGAGCTCACAAAAGATGCTGCAAGAGTTGTTGAAGCTCTTCCCTTCCTAGATCCTTCGGTGGCTGCATTCCAGCTCGGATCGGGTACACTTCTTTCCCGAGATGCGAATGGGAATTTCTCGTTTCTTCATCAATCGGTACTTGAGTGGTTAGTCGCTCGAAGTGCCGCCGATCAACTGAAACTCGGAAGAGTTCCCGAATGCCTCAGGATAAGGGAGATCTCTCCGCTGATGGCGGACTTTCTGAGTGACCTCGCAGGCAAACAGATCGCTACCGACTGGGCATATCGAGTACTTGCCGAAAAACCCGCCGAGGCCGCCAAGAACAACGCACTACTTGTACTAGAGCGTTTGGGAGTAACCATACGAAAAGCGGTCTATCTCTCCGGCCAAGATCTACGTGGCAAAGACCTTTCTTACCAAGACCTGACGGGAACCGACTTAAGCGGTGCTGACCTCACCGGCGCCCGCTTGGTCGAAACTCTCATGGCTTCAGCCAGCCTAGCTGAGGCGAAACTGTTGGAAGCCGATCTTACAGGTGCGCTCTTAAGGAAAGCGGACCTTTTCGGTGCAAACTTCATGGGGGCACGGCTAATGGGAGCGGATCTCCGTGGAGCCCACTTTCGAGGTACTATCCTGAGGCGTGCCAAACTCTTGGCCAGCGAGGAAGACCCCGGAGCCTTGTCACGCTGTGATACATTTGGCGCAGCTCTTGAGGTTCCGTTCTTTTTAAGCGCCCTTATTGGAGCGGCCGGATCTATCCCCTATGCTGTTGCCTTTAGCCAAGACGCGCAACTTCTCGCAGGTGCCGAGGGGAGAGTCATCAGAATTTGGGAGGCTTCAACCGGACGGGAGATTCGAAGAATCGGGGGGCATAAAGGTACAGTTAGGAGCATTGCGTTTTCTCCCAATGGTAAACTACTCGCAAGCGGGTCCCACGACAATACAGTCCGTCTGTGGGAAATCAGTAATGGACATGAAATTCAATGTTTTTATGGCCACGAGAATTGGATAAGAACCGTCGCTTTCAGCCCTGAGGCCTCTATGCTAGCCAGTGGCTCGCATGACAACACTGTACGCCTTTGGGAGGTTAGTACTGGGCGCGAAATACGCCGTCTCCAAGGACACAACAACGGGTCCTTAGCCGTCGCCTTCAGCCCGGATGGAAAGATTCTTGCTAGTGGCTGTGGCGACAACACTGTTCGACTTTACGACATCCTCGCCGGAATTGAAACGGCACAGCTGCATGGGCACCAGCATAGGATCCTGAGCGTCGCCTTCAGTCCTGATGGAAAACATCTCGCGAGCGCCTCGGGAGACAAAACGGTCCGTTTATGGGAACTCTCTACCCGACATCAAGTTCGAGAGTTTCGAGGGTGTGATAATTGGGTCAGGAGCATTGCTTTTAGCTTGGATGGAGCGACCCTCGCCATCGGTTCAGACGATAATATAATTCGTCTATGGGAGATTTCCACAGGTCGAGAGATTCGGAAGTTCCAGGGACACCAAAACAGTGTCCTGAGCGTCGCCTTCAGCCCGAACGGGCAGACCCTTGCCAGCAGTTCCTACGACGAGACTGTCCGCCTCTGGGAGGCAAACACTGGGAAGGAAATACGCCGGGTCAATCGACACCTTTGTGGAGTGGCAAGCCTCTCTTTCAGTCACGACGGAAAAATCCTCGCCAGCGGCTCGGTTGACAACATCATTCGTCTCTGGGAGGTCAAAACAGGGAGGGAGATAAAACGATTTCAACCGGGAGGTAATCGCATTGCTGGCATAATTTTTGATTCCCACAGAGAGTTCCTAGCGAGTTGCATGCACGAGAATACCTTCAGGCTCTGGCAGGTCAACAACGGGCAGGAATTGTGGCGTATCGCTGGCCACAGCAACCGCATCCTGAGCCTCGCCTTCAGTTCGGACGGGCAAACCTTTGCCACCAGCTCCGATAACACCATTCTTCTATTTGAGATGGATGGCGGCAGAGAGATCCGGCGATTTCAAGAGCACAACCATCCGGTATTGAGTCTAGCGTTCACCCTGAATGGGCAGTACCTCGCCAGCGGATCGGAAGACAATACCGTCCGTCTTTGGGAGGTCGACACAGGGAGAGAGATCCGACGGTTCCACGGTCACAGCAATCAGATTCGTAGCCTCGCCTTCAGTCCGGATGGGCAATACCTCGCCAGCGGATCGGAAGATAATACAGCTCTTCTATTGGAGGTTGAAACAGGAAGAGAGATTCGACGCTTTCATGGTCACGAAAAGGCAGTCAAGAGCATAGCGTTCAGCCCAGACGGACAATCCCTTGCCAGCGGTTCCGACGACAACACCATCCGCCTCTGGGATATTGGCTCCAGTACGTGCGTGACGGTCCTTGGCCTCCTTCCCGAAGGCTGGGTGGCCTTCTCCCCCGACGGCCGCTACAAGCTCGGCGGCATCCCAGCCGGCGGGTTCTGGCACGTCATCAACCTCTGCCGCTTCGAGGCCGGCGAGCTCGATGACTGGATTCCCGGCCTGCGCCTGCCCGACGACGCCTCGTTCTTCGACCTTCCGCCCTGGAAGCCCGAGGCGCGGAAGCCCAAGAGCTTGAGGCGGGAGAGCCCCCTGAGCAACGCAAAAACGTCGTGATGCAACACGACAGCGCCCGATTGTAACGCTAACCCGCCTAGGCGGGCCTCTACGCCGACTGTCTTCAGCACAAAGGCGCCCCAGGAGCCGCCTCTCGTACCCCTGCGCGGCTCCACGGCATGCGTGTGCAACGCTACGACGTGGGTCAGCAACGCAACGACGCACGTCGGCAACACAAAGTCGCTCGCTACGGCGCCGGTCAGTAACGCAACGACGCCTGTTGGCAACGCGAGAGCGCTCCTCAGCAACGCGACGACGCTCGTCGGCAACACGACGACGCGCTCGACCTCTCCGATGACGCGTGTCCTCTTGTTGCAGCCGGAAGAGCAGCGGCGAATGGCACCGACGGAGCGCGAGACCATGCCTGCGGCGCGCAGCCGGCCGGCAGGCGGGCAATCGGATGCGGTCGACTATCGCGGTGAGCCAGCTTCGGACGGATTTCGCGCACCAGAGTGCCGGGAATCAGCAGGAGAGAGCCCTGGTGCGCCGGGTCGCCGCGCCTCCGCGTGCCGAGCAGATCCCCCTAGATTGAATCTCGCGGCTCTCGCCAGCCTGGAGCAACCCTAAGCTTTGGCCTAACTCCTGTCGCAAGAGATGGTGTCTAGAAGCCAGGACAGCGGCAGCCCTACTGGTGGGCTGACTCACCTGTCTCTGCGCCATGGATCGCGAGCCTATGGAGGATGCCCGTATGGAAGCAGCCCTGAAGCGCCCGCCAAGCTACCGCACGCCCAGGGAGATCAGCAGGAGAATCGCCGGCTCCTTGCTCGAGTTGGGAATCAAGGCCTATGGGACGACCGCCGCCTTGAGCGTCGCGCTCAGCGATTCGGAGACGGTGGGCGGGAAGCTCTACGACGGGGCAGCCGCGGTGCCCAACTTGATAGAGCGCTACCGCCAGGCGAAGTACGTGTTCGACCATGCGGAGGAGATCCAGACCGCACTCGACTACGTGCACCAACACGCCCCCGATGCCCGGCAGCTCGAGACAGCGGTCCAGAAAAGCTACGAGGCGCTCGATGGCGCGAGGACGATGTTCAGCGAAGTCAGCCAGGCGAAAGAAGCCCTCGCGAACATCTTGTCTTTCACCAATCTGGCCAGCCTCCTCGACAACTCGATCAGTCCCTTTGACAGCGTCGCACAGGCTTTTGAGCACCTCGGCAGCGCGTGGAGGGCGATGCCTGACCTCGAGGCCATCAACCACCTCATGGACGTGGCGCAGAATGTCACGCCTGTGCTGCATTACTTGAACCACCTGGATATCGACTTCGCCAGTCTCTACGAGGGGGTGCTCTGCGTCACGGACAATTTCGCGCGCGACGAGATCGCGGGCACCCTCGGCATCATGGGAGCCGCGTTCGGGATCGCCTTCGCCCTCGGCATGGGAGCTGGCTTCTGGGGACGCAGAGGCAGACCCGGCATCATCGTCAGCACGCTGCAAGGATGGGGGGCGCGTCGCTTTCCGGACTGGTACGTACGCAACCTGGAACATGCACTGGGACCGTCCCTCTATGCCGTCGCGCGCGAGCGCATCCAGAGCGACATCGTTGCGGATCCGCAGAAGGCGCTCGATCCAGAAGCCCACCAGGAGCTCGAGCGGTTTTTCGAGCGCAGGCTCAGGGAGAAGACGGTCGCCGCAGGTTCTTGATACCAGCCTCGGAGGTCCGCGATAAGATCCGCCGGACATGACCTCCAGGAATGCTTCCTTCTTCGCAGACACCGAGCTCGTCACCCGCATCGAGCGGGCGGAGAGCGAGCTGATCCTCTCGGGCGCGGAGGCGGTGCGCCGGCGCAATCCCGAGGGCGGCATCCTGACGATTCCGATCGCCGGCGGTGTCGCGGCCTGGGCCGAGCAGGACTCCCCTCTCAACAAGGTCGCGGGCCTGGGGTTCGCGGGGTTTCCCGGTGAAGGCGAGCTCGATGCCGTCGAGCGCGCTTTCGGCGATCGCTCGACCCCGGTGCGCGTCGAGCTTGCGAGCCTTGCCGATCCCGAGGTCGCCGCGCGGCTCGCGCGCCGCGGATATCTCTTCGCCGGGTTCGAGAACGTGCTCGGCCTGCCTCTGGGGGACTGGCTGCCTTCATCGCTGCCGGCGGGCGTTGAGGTCGTGGAAAGCGGGCCGGAGGAATTTCCCGACTGGCTGGAGGCCGTAGTCACCGGGTTCGCCCATCCCGATGCCCAGGGCGTTCCGTCGGACGAGGAGTTTCCTCGCGAGGTGCTCGAGCGCGTGATGGGGGATCTCACCAGCGCTGTCGGCTTCTCGCGATATCTGGCGCGGCGCGGCGGCGCGATCGCGGGTGGTGCCAGCCTGCGCATGGGAGACGGCGTGGCGCAGCTCTGCGGCGCGGCCACACTGCCGGCTCACCGCCGGCAGGGCGTGCAGACCGCGCTCCTCCTCGCCCGCCTCGATCTCGCCCAGGCCGCCGGCTGCGATGTCGCCGTGGTGACCACCCAACCGGGCTCGAAGTCCCAGGAAAATGTGCAGCGCCAGGGCTTCCAGCTCCTCTATACCCGCGCCGTCCTGATTCGCGAGCGGAGCGCCGGAATCGACCGCTCGCGGTGAACCCTCCGGCGCGGAGAGCCGATCTCCCGTGCGAATTCCCTGAAAACGGCCCGAACAGGCTTTCAACGGCACGGAGAGCCTGAAAACGCTCCGAACAGGACAATCCTCGGCAGAACAGGACAGACCCGGGCAAAACAGGACCAAAACGGCGTGGAGAGCCTCTTAACGGCCTGGATACCCTGAAAATCGGCGCGGAGAGCCTGAAAACGGCACGAACAGCCTCAAAACGGCGCGAACAGGATCTCCGGGCGGCTGAAGAGGCTGAATCCGCGGCTGAATGGCTTTCAGCATGGTGGAGAGGCTTCACGCCCAGAAGAAAGCCCCCTCCTCGATCCTCCCCCGCTTCGCGGGAGAGGACGCCCCCGCCCTCGGCTTCGGGTAGCTCAAAGCAAGTTTCCCCCTCTCCCGGACAGTGCGTGTAAGTTGTTTGTTTCTAAGGTTTAATTTTCCCATGGCGTTCCCGGGTCACTAAGGGGTAACAAAGCATACAAGGCGGCTCGCCGGGGAGCCTACGCCGACCGTCGAGCCCGCCGGCGCGGTCCTCGATCGCCTGCTCACTACCCTCAAGGATGGACATCCCGAGGCCCTGAGAGGCCTCAGGACCGGCTATCCTGATTGGGACCGCCCTCGGCCCCGGTCTCCTCCGCGGGGCCTCTACATCCTCGCTGGAAGGCCGGGAATGGGCAAGGGAAATCTACCGGAATAGTCGGGCTGCGGTCTATGAAGACTTGACGGGACCACCGGGTGCCGCTGGTCCCGCTGTGGAGCGAGTACGTGCTGTCGCGCGTCGAGGGCGTGACTCGAGACGGTCCACTACAACCTCTATGACTACGACGAAGAGAATGGGCGGCCGGGCTGCGTTGGGACGCCACCTTCGGGGCATCTTCTTCGCCGAGACCGCCCGGATGGTGGCTTTCCAGGGCTTAGTCGGCCCACTCGCGCCGGCCCTCTTGCCATTCGCGAAGCTTGTCGATGCGAAAGGCTTCCCTCCCAGGGCTAAGAGTTTCCGGGGCGGGGAACCGACCTGCCGCGATTTCCCTCCGCAGTGTTGACCGAGACAGGCTCGACCAGTTGATCACCTCAGGCCAGGTCATGAACCGAGGGAGCACCTCACGAACGGTGGACACGGTGTGCCGACTCGGCAATGGCTGCTGCGGTCTGATGGCGTTTCTCATCGGTTTTCCTAAATGAGCTCGTTTTGGTTGATGGCCCTGGCGCTCTGGTGCGAGTCAAGCAGGCCGGACTTTCTCGAGCCGGTGGCCGAGGTGCGGGCGTAGGCTGCGATTCTCACGCGGCTCTCCTACGCGGGAGGTTCATCGGTTGCTTCGAAGCCCGGGAGAGAGAGCACTGCCGCCAGCTCTGGGGATTGCGGTACCGGTCGAGAATCTTCCAGATGCCCATCGAGGTGAGCGGCCCACGGCACCCGTGGAAGACGGGCTCCGGGAGACCCCAGATCCGAGCTTCCGTGAGCCAGGCGAGCAGCCGGCCTCCGAGGTCGTCAGGCAGCACGATGGACCAGGAGAGGTCGTGGCGGTGGATCGCGACCACGGCTTGGCGATTCGCCATCGTGATGGCCGTGGCCCGGAGGGCGGCGATCTCGACGGCAGTGAGGCCTGCGGCGACCAGAGCGAGGACGGCTCCGTCGCGCAGCCCCACGGCTCTGCCGGAGCGCATCCGACCTGGATCGACGCGAGGCAGGAGAGTGTGTGCCTCTTCGGGGTCGAGACGCATCAGTGTGGCTCCCATCCGGCTGGTGCCGGTATCTGTGGCTTCTGGGACGGTCGGTTCAGCATGGTGCATCCTCCGTTCTTCTGAGATCAGAATGCATCAAGGAACGCAAGACTCCAAACGCAGCCGATTCCTGGATTCCTCGCAACTCTCTCAATTGAATAGGCTTAAAGGTCAAAGGATTGCAGGAGGATCGTGCACTTCATCTTTCCAAATCCGGCTGGCGGGCGCCTTTTGGCCTCTGAGCCATCAGGAGCCGGCGCGCCGCCTCGCTGCGGTTTGGCGCCCCCCCTTTGACGGCGCGCCGGCCTCCGCCATTGCGAGGACGCAGCGCGCCAGGTCCTCCGCCGTTCTGAGTGTGTGCGCACTTCCGCGAGGAGCAGGTCCGCGAGCGTCCAGGAGCGGAACCGGGCCTGGCTCTGGGTCCGCCGCAGTCGCTCGGCTTGTGGACGCCGCAGCAGCTCCGCGAGCAACGGCTTGTCGACCGGGCGCGTCGCTTCCTCGGCCGGCTCCACCATGACCTTCTGGGTGGGTCAGGTGCCCCATCCCTCCTCGGCCGGGTTCTGCCTACCTGAACAGAGCTGCGGTGTGGGGACGGACGCGGAGAGATGCCGGGCAGAGCTGAATCGGGCCGGCGTGGAGGTAAGGCTTCAACTGCCCGCCTGGATGCGGGGGAGTGGCCGAGGGGGCGAAGGGCCTCCTGGCGGGTGGGGGGCTCCACGGTCGGTCGGATCGCCCTGGCGAGCACCTTTGTTGACGATGGTGCCGACCCTGCGGACGGCGAGGTCGAGCTGGCGGGGTACATCCCAGCCACTTGTGTAGTATTCTTATGGCTTCTTCGTACTATCCTCCAGGCTGGGTTCGGACCCATCGTGTCAGAGAAGTACGTTCGCTTTTCTATGGGTTTGTACCCGCTTACGTCTGGAACATGTGGATGCCAAAGGAAGAGGCGTAGCCATCATGGAGCTTTTAGCAGTCAAGCTCAAGAACTTCAGGGCATGGCGCGACGAGACTTCAATCCCCTTCAAGACTTTAACGGCTTTCGTCGGCCGGAACGACGTGGGCAAATCCACCGTCTTTGAAGCGTTGGGGGTCTTCTTCGGACATGAGCTGTGCAAGATTGATTCAGGCGACCGCTGTGTCTATGCGCCGGCTGGCGCCGAGGTCTCGATCACTTGTGTATTTGTGGGGTTCCCGGAAGAGTTGGTACTCGATGAAACTTCTGTCACTTCACTCGCAGATGAGAGGCTCTTGAACGCAGACGGCCATTTAGAAATCAAGAAGAGCTATATCGGTGACCGCATGAAGGAGGAAGTTTTTGCTGTCGCCGTTCATCCTACCGCTGAGCCAGCGAACGACCTTCTTCAGAAGAAGAATGCTGAACTAAAGAAGATTGCGGAGAGTCTCAAGGCTCAGGCTGATTATCGCTCGAATACGGATCTGAGGCGAGCAATTCGAAATGCCGTGGCCGACCTGAGGCCAAGCTTGGTAAGCGTCCCTCTCAACAAAGAGGGCGCGAAAGAGATATGGAGTGCCTTGAGCAGCCATATGCCGCTATTCGCACTGTTCCGGGCGGATCGCCCCAGTACCGATGATGACGGCGAGGTACAGGACCCGATGCGGCTTGCAGTGCGCCAGGCAATCGCGGAGGTCGAACCGCAACTCCAAGAAGTCCGAGCTCACGTCGAACGACGGGCTCTTGAAGTGGCTCAGCGAACCTTGGAGAAGCTCGGTGAAATCGATGAGAATCTATCCTCCACACTCGCACCACGCTTTCGCTCAGAGCCAAAGTGGGATAGCTTGTTCAAGCTCTCTTTGACGGGCGATCATGACATTCCGGTCAATAAGCGTGGGAGTGGCGTGCGACGGCTGATCCTCCTGAGCTTCTTTCAAGCCGAGGTCGAGCGGCGGCGCAGCAGCGACAGTATCACCGATGTAATTTACGCCATTGAGGAACCTGAAACCTCTCAGCACCCATCTAACCAAGTTGCCGTTGTCGAGGCACTCAAAGAGCTCTCCGAGAGCCCTGGATGTCAGGTGCTTATAACCACCCACGTGCCAGCCCTGGCGGGCCTCCTTCCAATAGAGGGAATTAGGCATGTGACCAAAGACAGCGACCTTCGGAGGTCTATAGAATCCGGAGACCGAATATTGCGGCGCATCGCCGACGACTTAGGAGTGTTGCCGGATCTTCATGATGGACGAGTGCAGATTTTTGTTTGTGTCGAGGGGCCGACAGATGTTGAGTTCCTCAGGAATATTTCTCGGGTACTATGCGAGCATAATTCCGCCTTGCCCTCAGTGGGCACTGACCCGCGGATAGCTGTAATCCCTCTCGGTGGCGGTACCCTTAAATCATGGGTGAACAAGAGGTACCTCCGGGAACTTGGACTTCCGGAAGCACACATATATGATGGGGATGTTGACAAGTACCAAGAGGCGTGCGAGGAAGTGAATGCCCGAGGGGATGGATCTTGGGCAACGTGCACGCAGAAGCGTGAGATTGAGAACTATCTTCATCCGCTGGCCATCAAGCTAGTACTCGGAGTTGATGTAAAGATAGATGATTCCTGCGATGTTGAGGAGCTTGTTGCCGCAGCTCTTGGAAAGTCCAAGGTTAAGCGGAGGCGCATAAAGAACATCCTGAATGAGGACGTTGCAGCCGCCATGTCTTTTAAAATGCTTCAGGAGCGTGGCGGTCTTGAAGAGATCATCGGCTGGTATCGAAAGATCGGCGAGCACCTTCACTGACTGTGGCACCTTTCTCTGGGCCAACGCCAAATGGCTACTCGTATTCCGTAGGATTGCTCTGTGGTCCTCCACCCCTTCAATCGACGCCTTCTTGCTGAGGATCTTGTCCGCGTGCGCCGTCCCGATGACCGGGAGCGCTATGCGGCGTCGCAGCGCCAGGCGCGCATCGATCCCAACCCGCACCAGATTGACGCCGTGATCTTTGCGCTCCGGCGGCTCCAGGAAGGCGGCTGCATCCTCGCGGACGAGGTCGGCCTGGGCAAGACGATCGAGGCGGGGCTCGTCATCGCACAGCGCCGGGCCGAAGGGGCTCAGCGCATCCTGCTGATCGTGCCGAAGTCGCTCATCGGGCAGTGGCAAAACGAGCTGCTCCAGCTCTTCGGCATCCAGACGCGGGAGGACCAGGCAGGCTTCCTTGGCCCCGGCGTTTACCTGGTCGGGCGCGAATTCGCGGGGAGCGAGCGCGGTTCGGCACCGCTCTCCGCGGCTCCGCCGTTTGACCTGGTGGTCATCGACGAGGCGCACGAGATCTTCGCCGGCCTGCACAAGCGGTATGGCCGTGACGGGGTCTACGACGAGGCCTCGGACGAGGCGAGGATGGCCCACCGCGTCCGTGGGTTCCTGAGGAAGACGCCGGTCCTCCTCCTCACGGCGACTCCCATCCAGAACTCCCTGGCCGAGCTGTGGGGGCTGGTGCAGTACGTCGAGCCGACAGGCACACTGCTCGGCGACATCTCGACGTTTCGCAAGATGTTCTGCGATGAGGACGACCGGACCCTGGTCCCCGGGCAGGAGCACGAGCTCCAGAGGCGCCTCTCCCGGGTGCTCCAGCGCACGCTGCGCCGGCAGGCCCAGGAGTTCCTTGACCGGCCGTTCACGCAGCGGCGGTGCCGGCTCTACGAGTACGCGATGAGCTCCGACGAACGGGCGCTCTACGATGATGTAACCGAGTACCTGCTCGAACCTTCACTGTTCGCCTTTTCCGGCCGGCAGCGCCGCCTCCTACTCATCGGATTCCACCGGCGCATGGCCTCATCGATCCCTGCCCTGGCTGCAAGCTTGAAGAATGTCGCCGAGCGGCTCCGCCGTCTCGCGGCGGGTCAGGCAGCCGTCGACGAGGCTGTTGCGATGCTTCGCGACCTGGAGGACGAGGAGGAGCTTCCGAAGCCTGTCGAAGAGGAGCCGGTCCCTGCCGTGGACCGCAAGGGAGTCCTGGCCGAGCTGGCCCGCGTGGAGGAGCTCCTCACTCGTGCCCGGTCCCTTCCGAGCGATGCCAAGGCGCGCTCGTTCCTGGAGGCGATCCGGCTCGTCCTCGATCGCGGCCGGGACGGCCACGGCAGCGGCAAGGCCGTGGTCTTCACGGAGTCGATCACGACCCAGGAGTACCTGCGGGACTTGCTCCTCAAAGCGGGGCTCCAGGACGAAGAGGTCACGCTCTTCCGGGGAGTGAATGACCACGCTCGCGCGAACCAGGCACTCGCCCGCTGGCAGGCGGAAGAGGGAGCCCGGCTCGCTCCCGGGATAAAGCCGAGCCGCGAGGTCGCCGTGCGGCTGGCCCTGGTTCACGAGTTCCGCACGCGGTCGAAGGTGATGGTGTGCACCGAGGCCGGAGCCAAGGGCCTGAACCTCCAGTTCAGCGAGACGGTGATCAACTACGACCTTCCCTGGAACCCTCAGCGCATCGAGCAGCGCATCGGACGATGCCACCGGTACAGCCAGCAGCGGGATGTCACGGTGGTCAACTTCATCAACCGGGACAATGAGGGGCAGCAACTGACGTTCGAGATCCTGAGCCGGAAGCTGGACCTGTTCGGCAAGGTCCTGGATGCGTCCGACACCGTGCTGCACGAGCCGCGCACCGACACTCCCGAGATCGCGGTATCGGCGCTCGCCGTCGAGCTGGAAAACGATCTCCAGAGCATCTACAGCCGGTCGCGCACGGTCGAGGAGATCGCCCGTGAGATCGCCGCGCTGCGCGACAAGATCGAGGGACGGCGAGAAGCCTACGAAAGAGAGTACAGGCGGACCTCGCAGATCATCGAGTCCCGTTTCGATGAGGAGGTGCGCAAGGCCTTCCGGAACCTGCGTAGCGAGCTTCCCGCGGCCCTCGCCCAATTCGACAGGGACGTCGCCGATCTGGTGGACGGCTACCTGGCCGAGTCCGGAATCGAGTATCGGCGGTCCGGGGACGGCCATCGAGCCGTCTTCGACATCCTGTCCGAAGAGAGGATGCCTGCCGGGCTCGGAGATGGACGCAGGTTCGCAGTGGGTGATGCGCGCGGGCTGAGCGATGCCGAAGCCCTGAACCTGATCCATCCGCTCGTGCAGGCGGCGATCGCAGACGCTCGCAGGTGGCCGGGAGGATCGGTGGTGCTGCGGCTGCCGCCGGAGGCCCCTCCCGACCTTGCCGGGCTGACAGGCAGGACCGGCGTGCTCGGGGTGGTCCTCGTGGACTACGGTGGGTTCGAGCCCGTGCAGCGGCTGGTCGCCGCGGCCGGGGTGGACGGAGCCCCCATCGATCCCGGTCTGGCGGCCCGGATCTCCCGGCTGCCCGCCGCTGACGGCCCTCCGTTCGAGGTTGCCGTGGATCCACCCTGGCTCTACGACGCTCTCGACGAGGCGGTCTTCCTCGACCAGCAGGAGATCGAGCAGGGTGAGCAGAAGCATTTCGAGCAGGCCCTCGGGCAGCTCGAGCGGTACGTCGAGGACAAGGTCCTCTTGTGTCGCCGGGAGCTGTCAGGCATCACCGAGAAGCTGCGCGCCGCCCGAGCCCGGCGCGACCAAATGGTCGGAGCGAGCGACCGTCAGCGGGTCGAGGCGGAGATCGACCGACTCGCATCCCGGCAGGAGGAAATCGAGCAGCAGATCAACGCCCTGGATTCCAGGGAGGACGAGGTTTACCTGAGATGGCGAGACGATTACCAAAAGCGGCGGTACCAGGCGCCGAAAATGACCCGGCTGTTCCGGGCGGCGTTCCGGATCGAGGAGCCGAAGACGTCATGTTGAGGCTTCTGCACACGGCCGACTGGCACCTCGGGAAAAGGTTCCTGTCGTTTCCCGAAGAGGCCCAGAAAACGCTTTCCCGGGCGCGCATGGACGTGGTGGGCAAGATCCTCGAAATGGCGCGCCGCCAACGGGTGCATGCGGTGCTCTGCGCGGGCGATCTGTTCGACGATCCCACGCCGGCCCAGGACTTCTGGGCCGGCCTCGCAAAGACCTTCCACGATCATCCGACGGAGGCGCCCGTGTTCCTCGTGCCGGGCAACCACGACCCGCTCACCAAGGAATCCGTGTGGCACACCGGGCATCCGTTCCGCGCGCGGCTCCCTGGCTGGGTGCATGTCGTGGACCGGGACGACTTCTCCTATGAGATCACCTCGGAGGCGGTCCTTTATGCGCGGCCGTGCCGGTCCAAGGCCGGAGAGAACGATCCCGCCATGGCCCTGCCGGCGCGGGAGCCCGGCGATGCGCGGCTCCGTATCGGCTGCGTTCATGGCAGCACGTTCGACATCCCCCGCTACCAGACCAACTTTCCAATCCGCCGGGATGCGGGAGTCCAGCGCGGTCTCGACTATCTCGCGATCGGCGATACCCACTCGTTTCGCGATGTCACCCCGAAGCTGCCGGTGCCGACCGTCTATCCGGGAACGCCGGAGCCGACGAGCTTCGACGAGCCCGGCGCCGGCAAGGTGGCCGTCGTCGCGCTGTTTCGGCGCGGCTTCCGCCCCCGGGTCGAAGAGGCGCAGGTGGCGTCCTGGAGCTGGATCGACGTGCGGTGCCGTGGCATGAACGAGCTCCGGGCGCTGCTGACCCGGCCGGATCTCGAACGCCACGTGGTGAGGCTTCACCTGGACATGACGGTCTCCCTGGCGGAAGAGAGCGAGCTCTCCCGGATCCTCCAGGATCTGGAAGGGACCGATGCAACCCATGGCCGCGCCGGCATCCTCGTCGTGGACCGAACGGGATTGCGGGTCCAGGCCGGTTCCGCGAGCGCCTTTCCTGACGATCTGGCGCCGGTGCTCAAGGACACAGTCGCCCGCCTCGACCGGATCATCGCCGAGACGGCGGATGAGGCGGAACGGGAGAAGGCGAACCGAGCCTTGTCCCACCTGTACAAGCTGCTCCAGCAGCAGGACGCCGTGACCGGAGCGGCTCGATGAAACTCCACCGGCTGCGTGTCCAGAGCTTCGCTGCGATCCCGGAGCTGGACATCGCGTTCGGTCCAGGGCTCAATGTTCTCTACGGCCCCAACGACCTCGGCAAATCGACGCTCGCGGATGCGATCCGCCTGGCGCTGCTGCTCCCTCACACCTCGACGAGCTGCGAACCGTACATCCCATGGTCCGGGGCCGACGATCCGTTCGTCGAGCTGACGTTCGAGATGGAGGCGCAGCGGATCTGGCGCGTCCGGAAACAGTTCGGCAAGCGCGGCTCGTCGCTGCTCCAGGAGTCCAGGAACGGCCAGGATTACGACGACGTCGAGCGTGCGCGCAGGGTCGATGCGAAGCTCCGGGAAATCCTGCGTTGGGGCATTCCCGAGCCCGGCGGGTCGGGGACCGGAAAGGGTCTTCCGACCAGCTTCCTGGCCACCGCGCTGCTGTCGACGCAGGCGGACGTGACCGACGTCCTCGACCGCAGCCTGCACGACGACGGCACGGCGAGCGGAAAGGATCAGATCGCGGCGGCCTTGCAGGCCGTGGCGCAGGACCCTCTGTTCCTTGCGCTGCTCCGGCAAGCCCAGGCGCGCCGGGACGAGGCGTACACGGACAAAGGCGCGAAGAAGACGGCCCGCGGGAGCGTCTTCAAGGTCGCGGCGGACCGGGTGAAGGAGGCGCGGGAGGAAAAGGAGCTGCTCGAAAAGATCGTCGAGGATTCCGAAGGCGTGGAGCGGCACCTGGAGGATCTTTACCAGGAACGGGCGCGGTGCGACGAGGAGCTGGCCTCGGCGGAGGAACGGCTGGCCGGCGTTCAGCTCCTGGCGCAGCAGGTCTTGGACCGTGCGTCGGCCTGGGAGGCGGTCGAGGCTGCGCGCGCGCAAGTGTCGCGCATCGAGGGAATGGATCAGGCCGTGGCGGAGGCGGAACAGCGGGTCCGGGATCTCGCGGCGATCAAGGAGCAGGCGAAGCATCGCGGGCAGGAAGACGAGACGGCCCGTGCGCGCGAAACGTGGATGGAAGCCACCAAGGCCGAAACGGCGGCGAACGAGGCGCTGGGCCGGTACGACCTGCTCGAACGCGGCGTGGAAGCGCGGAACGCGGAGCGGCAGCTTGCGGGCGCCCGGGCCGGCGTCGAGCGGGAGTCGGTTCTCCAGGAGGAACTCGCACGGGCCTCGGCGCAGCGGTCGGATCTGGGCGGGCAGCGAGCGGCGATCGTGGTGCCGCCGGCGGCGAGCCTCCCGGCCCTGCGCAAGCTCGAAACCGAGCTGGCGAGCGCGCGGGGAGCCCTGGACGTGGGGCTTGTGATGACCGTGATTCCCACCGCGATGGTCAAACTGCGGGTCCGGAAAGACGGGGTCGCCGCGGAGTCCGGGCTGATCGCTCAGCCGTTGGAGATCGAAGCGGACGCCGAAGTGGAGGTGGACGTCGCCGACCTGGCAACCGTACGTGTCCGAGGCGGCCGGCGCGAAGCGCAAGACCGGGTGCGCGCGCTGGAAAGCCGCAGAGACGCAGAGATTCTGCCGCACCTGTCGGCGGCCGGTGTGGCGGACCTGGAGGCGCTCGAAGCGAAGATGGCCGAGGCGAAGGAGCTGGATGTCCGGCTCCAATCTCTGGATGTGGACCTGGAATCGCTGCGGCGCCAGATCGCGGACCTCGCCGGTGCGGCCGAGGCGCTTCGCGAAGCTTGCGCACGCGCGGAAGCCTGCCGTCTCGCGCTCGGAGACGCGACACTGGAGGCGCTTGCGGCCGATCTCGATCGGTTGGGGCCAGACCCGGCCGCGTCGCTCCGGGCCCAGCGGCAGCAGGCATCGCGCGAAGCAGAGACCGCGAGAGCGGCCGTCAAGGAGGCGGTGGAAGAGGCTCAACGAGCCGTCGAAACCGCGCAGGAGGCCCTGGCGAAGGCCATTGCCGATCACGCCAACGAGGAGGGGAGACTCGTCGAGCGCAGAAGACAGCGCGACGCCGAGGATCTCTCGGCCGTCGAGCGTGGGCGTGACGAAGCCATCGCGCGGCACGACGCTCTTCCTGTGCCGGAGCGGCCGGTCACCGCTGAAGAAGTTATCGCCGCGACGGACGCGTTGGGGAGAGCAAGACAAAACCTCGCGTCTTTGACCGAGGAGATTCTTACCACGCAAGGCCGACTGCGACAGGTAGGCGGTGCCATCGCACGTGATCGGTTGCGCGACGCGACCGAGGCGTTCGAGCTGGCCGAGCACCAGGATCGCGAGCTCGAGATGGATTACGAGGCATGGAAGCTGCTGCTGGAGCAGATGAAGGCAGCGGACGCCGATCAGGCGAGCAACCTCGGCCAGGCGCTCGCCCCGGCCATCGCAGGCCGGTTCCAGACCTTGACCCGGCAGCGCTATCAAAACGTCCATCTCACCGCGCATCTGGGTACGGAGGGCGTATTTGTCGCCGGAGCCGTGAGGTCACCCGATCGGATTTCGGTTGGAACACGCGAACAGCTCTCGACGCTGTACCGACTCTGCCTCGGGGAGTATCTTCAGACGACGATCGTCCTCGACGACCAACTCGTACAGAGCGACGACATCCGGATGGAATGGTTCCGTGCGCTGCTCGCCGAGAAAGCCCGCAGCTTCCAGATCGTGGTGTTCACCTGCCGGCCGGGCGACTATCTGGCGCAGGAGGCGATGGTGGAGGAAGAAGGGGCGGTTCAATTGGACAGCGCCGAGGGATTCGTGCGGGCGATTGATTTGGGGCGGGCGCTGGGGCGGGCGCCAGAGACCCAAAGCAAAACTCAAGCCGGTGGCTCTCAAAGAGGCGTAGCGTCTTAACGCCGAATCACTCTAGCCGATGTTGCCGCTGCTTCTATGTTAGTATATAGTGCATACAGGCTAAACGAGCATAAGGAAGACACTTTGTTCAGTGGGGCATAACTCGTTCGCCTGAATCGACTTTAATCCTCGGCAGGTATAGGGGTCATTCATATGTATCTGTCAAGTCTGACTGCCCAAAACTTTCGCCAGTTTGGGGGCGGTGCAGCTGCGCTCAACATCGGATTCAATAGCGGCGTGACCGCGTTAGTCGGCAGAAATGACAGCGGCAAGTCTGCCGTGATCGACGCTATCAGATATTCCCTCCTCACCCGTGATCAAGACTTTATTCGCGTCCAGCCGGAGGACTTCCATACAGATAGAGCGGGAAGGCAGGCCAGCGAAATTTTCGTTCGCTGCAAACTGAGTGGACTCGACGACGACGAGAAGGGCGCCTTGGTGGAGTACCTTTCCTATGAAGGTAGCGACGTTTCGCTATTCGTCAACTGGACGGCCAGGCGGCTGAACGAATCTCCTGGTGCCCGGCGATGGGTTGATGTCTCGGTACGCAGCGGGAGTGATGGCGCCGGGCCAACCTTAGAGTCATCCGTCCGAGCACTTCTGTCAAGTGCATATCTGCGGCCACTTCGTGACGCGGAGAGAGAGATGTCGGCGGGGCGCGGCTCTCGTCTTTCACAGATCCTTGCTAATTTTCCTGAGATTGGCCAGGGCGATTCCTTCGACGAAACCGTACTGCCGTCCGACGCGAGTGCCGTGAGCCGCCTGAGCCTATTGGGACTGTCCGACTATCTGCGGTATAGCGTGAAGAAGCACCAGGGGGTGGGAAGTGCTGAGGGAGCGATCAACACGCAGTACCTCTCCTCGCTCTCTCTCACTAACGACAGTCTTCGAGGCAAGATCGACATCTCGGAGGGCGGGACTCCCAAGACGCGCCTTCGTCAGATTCTCGAGCGTTTGGAACTTGTGCTTCTTGAAGCCACTACAGAGAGCGCCCGGGGACGTTATGGCCTCGGCTCGAACAACCTACTCTACATGGCCTGTGAACTACTACTTCTCGGACGGGAGCCGGAAGGCTTGCCATTGTTGTTGATCGAGGAGCCAGAAGCACATCTGCATCCCCAACGCCAGCTTCGGCTGATGGAATTTCTAACACGGGCCTCGATAGGCAAGGTCAAGGATACGAATCGCCAGGTCCAAGTCGTCCTCACGACTCATAGCCCGAACTTAACATCGAAGATCCCATTGCAGAATATAGTTCTTTTGGAAGGCAGTCGCGCATTCTCCCTGGCAAGCGGCCACACCAAACTGGACCCGGGCGACTATCGTTTCCTCGAGCGGTTCCTCGACGTTACGAAGGCCAATCTCTTTTTCGCCCATGGCGTAATCATCGTTGAGGGTGACGCCGAGGCCATTTTGCTACCTGTGCTTTCGAGACTGCTTGGCACAGATCTTACCGAACACGGCATTTCTATCGTCAATGTTGGTGGCAAGGGGCTCAGGCGGTTTAGCAGCATTTTTCAACGCCGCGACGACGCCACCCCTAAGCTGTCAGTCCCAGTCGCCTGCGTCGCCGACATGGACGTCATGCCTGACTGTGCACCGGCAATTCTCGGCCTAACTACCGGCGACGATGACGAGAAGTGGAAGAGCCCAAGACGCCGCTGGAAAGCGCTGTGTGACTTCGGCGGTGACGGAAAGACTCAGGAACAGGCTCTGAACGAGCGACGGGCAAGCCTTCAATCCAACGACGGACAGTCGGTAAAAACCTTCATATCCGATCATTGGACGCTGGAATACGATCTCGCGTTCTGCTGCTTCGCAGAAGAAGTTTATATTGCCGCTTCCCTCGCCGTAAACGACGATCCACTCAATGCCGAAAAGAAGAAGCGGGCCGATGTGGAGGCGACCGCTCGAACAGACTTTAGAGAATTGGAGGCGGAGGCTAATGGGGACCGTGCGGCGCTATGTGCACGGGTCTATCAGCTTTTCCACTCGGGCAACGCATCAAAAGCAATCGCCGCGCAGTATCTTGCGGAGATCTTGACTAAGGCAGGTGAGGAGGAAGCGTTCGATAAGAGCGCATTTACCTCCAAACTGCCGCGCTACATCGTTGACGCGATCGCACATGTGAAGGGCCCCGCTACGACGCCGATCCCTCCAGCTTCCTCGATTGGCAACGGCAATGCCTGATGCATCGCACATAATCCCGGAGATCACAAACGAGGACATCACGTGGGTCCGCGCTCTGATGAAACTGGACAAGCTCGATGGACCGCGCCACGAATTTTTAACCGCCCGTTCCACACTCGATGTGTCCGCTTGTCCGGGAAGTGGCAAGACAACGTTGGTTGTCGCGAAGCTTGCCATCTTGGCACAGAAGTGGCCTCATCGAATGAGAGGCATCTGCGTCCTCTCTCATACTAATGTGGCACGCGAGGAAATCCAGCGCCGCCTAGGCCGCTCCGTTGTAGGCCAGCGCCTGCTAGGCTATCCGCACTTCATCGATACTATCCACGGTTTCGTGAATCGCTTTCTTGCACTGCCTTGGCTCCATTCAAATGGATTCCCCTCACCCACGATTGATAATGAAATGACAGCAGCCTATCGACGCAGAACTCTAAAGGCGGCTGACTATTGGATAGTGCAGAAGTTTCTTGAGCAGAAGTATAGCAGTTTCGATCGATTGCGCCTTTGCAATCGCGACCTTAGCTTCGACCTTGGCGGGAAGGCTTTTCCTGCCAACCAAGGGACAAGGAGCTACACGCTGGCGAAAGAGGCTGTAGAGACTGCAGCCCAAGCAGGATACTTCTGCTATGACGAGATGTTCGTCTGGGCACGTGCGCTTCTAGAGGACTTTCCTGCGGTCGCTTCATGGCTCAGACGACGGTTCCCTCTCGTCATTATCGACGAGATGCAGGATACCTTTGAAGCTCAGGGAGCCATCCTGCACACGGTTTTTCCACGCAGCTCCCCTGATATCATTGTCCAGCGAGTCGGCGACCCTAATCAAGCACTTTTCGATGATGCTGATCTAAATGCCAGCAGGAAGGATCCGTTTCCTGATTCCGCCCCCGCTCGCTGCCTAGACATACCGAACAGCCTCCGTTTCGGGTCCAACATCGCAGCCTTAGCTTCGCCCTTCGCCGTCATGAGGGTAGGTGCCAATGGTCTCTGTGGTGTTGGCCCGAAATCAATCTCTGGTACAACATCTGAAGGTCCGTGCGCTGTTTTTATCTTTCCTGACAACAGCACGGCAGGGGTCCTTGATACTTACGGCAAGCACGTCCTGACGAATTTTGACGATTCTGCTTTGGCGTATGGAACAGTAGCCGCCGTCGGTGCAGTCCACCATGACGCCTCTGATGTTCTGCCGGGACACGCACATTTTCCTAAATCTGTGCCGCACTACTGGAGTGGCTACACCGCCGAGATCTCGCGCAAGGAATCTCACCCCAAGACCCTTGTCCAATATTTTCGATCCGCGCAAGCCGCAGTTCGGGACGGGGGAGACCTTTCACCAGGGGTCGAGAAGATCGCAGCGGGTCTTATTCGCCTCGCCAGTCGCGTTGGAGATCCGGGCCAGATCAAGCGCAGGACCCGAATGCACCGGGCGATCACTGACTCCCTTGCAACGGATACCGAGGCAGTTACAGTATACCGTCGCCTGCTCAAGGCGATTCTCATCCACTGGACACCATTGACTAAATTGAGTTGGGGCTCGATGCAGAAGGACATACTTTCCATAGCCTGTCTCCTCTGCGACGGTGCCACCGACCAGAGCAAGGCTGTCAGTTTTCTCGAATGGCCAGGGGATGACCCATCTCTCGGCGTCTGCTCTCCGGCTTCGTCTATCGATGCAGTCCCTAATGTCTACCGCGTTGTGGATGGCGGCAGGTGTGTCGACATCCGGCTAGGTTCGATTCATTCGGTTAAAGGGCAAACTCATCTGGCAACTTTGGTGCTCAGCACTTATTGGAAAGCTCATTCATCACGGCGCATGTTGCCGTGGCTCCTTGGTGCGAAAGTTAGTGACTGCGGCGCTGGGATAGAAGACCGTAAGCGCTTAGTGCAGACTTACGTCGCGATGACAAGGCCGAGCCACATGATCTGTTTCGCAGCGCCACGTTCTACATTTGGAGACGAGCAAGCCTTCTCCAAGCATTTAGCGATTCTCGTCGCTCGTGGCTGGCGTGTGGCCGAGATCATTAATGGCGGCTCTCGGTGGCACGCATGACAGTCCCCAAAAAAGTGGATGGGAAGCGAGAGAAAAAGCAGGCTGAGGCTCAGGAGGCCGGTCCATCGGCGGCTACCGGGAACTCTCGGCACTTTGCCGAAGACTCTCGGCGGTTCCCGAGGCCTCTCGGCGCCTTGCCGAAGACTCTCGGCAAGGCGCCGAAACCCTTCGGCGTAACGCCGAGGGGCTATGATATTATCACGCAAGGCAAATCGGAGGCGCGCATGGGGACGCCAAGCGACGCGGTGAGGTCTACGTCGCTCTTCCAGGAGACCGGGTCCTATCCCGTGATCGTCCAGTTCAGAGGACACTCTCGTGATAGCGCAGAAGATTCATCCAGGACGAGCTTTCTGCGCTATCATTGTCCCTGTCATGGCTGCTGTAGGTGGAATCTCCGAGGTCCATCGCAGGCGAGTCGACGAGCTTCACCGGCGGTTCCAGGGCCCCTTCTCGGTCGCTGAGTCCGCTGAGTTGTTCAGGCTCGACCGGCCCCGAGCGCGCCGCCTCCTCGCCCATCTTGCGGCCCGGGGTTGGCTCAGCAGAGTACGCCGGGATGCTTACATCACAGTGCCCCTGGGCGCGGAGCGACCCGGCGAGTGGCGCGAGGATCCGTGGGTGGTGGCTGCGCGGGTCTTCGCGCCGGGCTACCTCGCGGGGTGGACCGCGTGCGAGCACTGGGGCCTCACCGAGCAGATCTTTCGCGATGTCCAGGTGGTGACCGCGCGGCGGTTGCGCCACCGCGTCCAGGAGATTCAAGGCACGCGCTTCCAGGCCAAGACGGTGGCTCCGGATCGCCTGTTTGGCACGCAGGTTGTCTGGCGAGGACAGAGCCGGATCGAGGTCTCCGACCCCTCTCGTACAGTGGTCGATCTTCTCGACGACCCGGCTCTCGGAGGAGGCATCCGGCACGTCGCCGAGGTCGTCGCGACCTACTTCGGGAGCGAGCACCGCGATGATCGTCGCCTCCGGGACTATGCTGTCCGGCTGGGCAACCGAACCGTCTGGAAACGTCTGGGCTACCTGCTCGAGAGTCTGACGACCGACGCGCCCGAGCTGACCGAAGCCTGTCGGGAGGGCTTAAGCACCGGGATCTCTCTCCTCGACCCGAGCGCCGACGCCAAGGGTCCGGTGCTCAAGCGTTGGAACCTGCGGATCAATGTGATGCTGCGGCCAGAGGCCTCTTGATCTCGCGCTTCGATCTCGATCAACGGGTCCGCGAATGGGGACTGCGCGAGGACGTCGTCGAGAAGGACTACGTGCTTGGCTGGGTTCTCTGGGGCATCGGATCGGACGAGATTCTTTCCACGTTCTGGGCCTTCAAGGGCGGAACCTGCCTCAAGAAGTGCTACCTGGAGACCTTTCGCTTTTCCGAAGACCTCGACTTCAGCGTGCTCCCGGGTGGGCCGGTACTGAGCGAAGAGGTACGACCTTATCTCGACCGGCTGCTCCAACGCGTTCACAACGAGAGCGGCATTGCGTTTGACGGCCAGGCGCCGCGACTGACGACGCACGCTTCCGGGAACTACACCGAGGGCCGGATCTACTACCGAGGACCGCGAAACGCTCGAATGGTTGCGAGCATTCGCGTTGATCTCATGGCATCTGAAGCCGTGGTCCGGCCGACGGTGCTGCGGCCGATTGCGCACGCGTATCCGGATGCTCTGCCGGAGCCCGCGACGGTGCGGTGCTACGGCTTCGAGGAAGTCTTCGCCGAGAAGGTCCGCGCCATGGGAGAGCGCAGTCGCCCGCGCGACCTCTACGACATCGTTCATCTCTTCCGCCGCCGAGACCTCCGGCACCACTCCAATATCGTGCGGGAAGTTCTGGCGGAGAAGTGCGCACACAAAGGGATTCCGATTCCGTCTCTCCAATTCCTTACGGAATCGCCCCAGCGTGGGGACCTCGAGACCGAATGGGGCAACATGCTCGCGCACCAACTCCCGGAGCTGCCGCCATTCGAGAGCTTCTGGTCCGAGTTGCCAACGCTGTTCGCGTGGCTCAACGGAGAGGCTGGTGAGGACGAGCTCGAACCTGTTGCACCGGCTAAAGAGCTTGACGAAGTCTGGCAGCCTCCTGCGACCCTCTGGAGTTGGGGGATGGGGGTGCCCGTGGAATCCATCCGGTTCGCGGCCTCGAACCACCTCTGCGTCGAGCTGGGGTACCAGGGAACGGCTCGACTGATCGAGCCTTATTCATTCCGGCGCACCAAGGTGGGGCATCTTCTGCTTTTCGCCATCAAGTGTCAGACCAGAGAGCTTCGTGGCTATCGACTCGATCGAATCCAATCGGTACGTGTCACGACGACACCTTTCCGGCCTGTACACATCATCGAGATTGGTGGCTCAGGCCCGGTCTCCGCACCTCGCCTTCGTCATTCGCGCGTAGCGAGCCGCCCGAAGCATCCCTAAGAAGGGCCCGCTCTCGCAAAGCGCTCGCCAGGCCTGGTCGGCGCGCACCGCTCCAAGCTGGGCGATGAGCGACAGAACCTGTTGGGCACCGGCCGAGTCCAGAGGCGATGGGACCTGCGCTGCTCCGGATCGCGCTGCTTGCAAGAGAGCGCCGGCCTCTCTACGCTAGCGGTCCAAAGTGCTCGCCTGATGAGGGTTGCTCTTGAACGACTCGGTTGATCTCTGGCCGCATCGGCTCTTCTGGATGGGTGATCCACGGGCGGTGGCGATTTTTAGCGTAAAGGTGCCGAGGGACGAGCCGGGACCCTGGCTCGGGATGGGGAGCTGGCGGCCATGGCGGCAACGCTCGACCTCCACGAAGGGGCTCGATGGGTGGCTCCGGAACAATGAGCCGCACCTCCGCCAGGACGCCTTCGCCACGATCAACCGTTTCTATCGCTGGCAGCGCGCCCAGGAGTACGTCGTCCGTCTGGGTGCAATCTTTGTGGACATCGACTGCGGCCGGAGCGTCTTCGACTACTCGGCCAAGGATGCCGCGGACGTTCTCCGTGACCTCGTGCAGGTCGGCCGGCTGGCTCAGCCGTCGATGTTGCAGTTCTCCGGCCGGGGCTTGTGGGCCTTCTGGCTCCTCCGGGACGAGCAGGACCCGGGCACCACGCCTTTCGCGAACGCCGACAACCGGGAGCTGTGGACATCGCTCCAGCAGCGCACGGCCGATACGATCGCGACAGCCTTCCCGAATCTGAAGCTCGATCGGACGGCCGGGGAATTCACCCGGGTGACTCGACTGCATGGGAGTGTGAATCCCGCGGCCGATCGGCGGGTGCGCTATGTGCTGCTCCCTGGTCCGGCCGGCGAGCCGATCCGCTACAGCCTGGAGGAGCTGGCCGGCTTCTACGGCCTGCGGCGCCCTGCACACGTCCGACCTCTCGGCGAATCCGAGGAGGACCGGCGAGATATGGAGCTCGAAGCCCACCGCAGGCGCGAGGAAAAGCGGGAGGAGAAACGCCAGCGGAAGGAGGCCGCTCGGACGGGGGGCAATCCGAGGCTCTCGGATCTGGGCCGGCAGGGACACGTGAAGCTCTGGCGAAATCGCTTGCGCTTCCTCGATCGGGTCCGGGTCGAAATCCATGGCGGCGTGATCCCCTGCGGCCGCCGCTACACCATGCTCTCCGCCTATGCCTACTGCTACGCGAAGCTGACGCGGGACCATTCGGAGGTCGCGGGGAAGGTGGCGACGATCGGCCGCAAGTTCTGCGAGCAGCCAGCGGAGGACCTGATGACGGAGGCCGAGCTGCGGGGGATCACGGAGCACGCCCTGGGATGGGCACAGAACGGCTCGAAGATCACGAATTGGAAGCTCGCAGCCTTTGCGGGTCTCGATCCGGTGGCGGATCGGAAGCGGATCGAGCGGCTCGGCTTGAACCTCTCAACCGGACCCAAGGGTCGGAATGAGCGGACGCGGGAGCGGCGCGAGCTGGCCCGGGAGATCCTCCAGGCGGCATTTGATCGAGGCGAAGATCCGCCGAGCGCTCGAAAATTCGCACAAGTGCTCACGGAACAGGGTTGCGCCACCGGGCGATCGACCGCGCATGCGCTCTTGGGGGATCTCTGGGCCGAGCTCCGGCCCGGAAATGGCCGGTTTTCGGCCTTGGAGTAGGTCTCGGAAGGCACGCGCAGGTCCGCCGCGAAGCAGGTCAGCCTTTTCGGCGCGAAATTTCTCACCGCAGCCGCGACGCGCCAGGAGGCCCTAAAAAGGGCCGTAGAGTCGCTATCGCGACGCCCTGCCCCCCCCTTAAGGCCAAAAGTCGGACACCCTGGCGAAGGTGGCAAGGACTTCGGGCTCGGTCCAGTCTTCATATTTTTATGTTATTCAGAAACACGAGGTCCGTGGGACATTGCTTCAGCCTCTATGCCCCCGTGGTCTGCGGGCCGGTCGACTGGCTCAAGAGAGCCTCAACAAGCTTGCCGAAGTAGCCTGGGCGGCCCTCGCCGGTACTTCCAACGACGAGTAGCCGGTCCAGGAAACGGTTGCCTTCCTCACAGCTGGTCTCGGGCAGCAGCGTGCAGGTGTGGCAAGCGGCCAGATTCAGCGAGTCGGAGCCTTGGCCGTCGCTCTCGCGGCATAGCGGATCGGAGGCGCACCACAACGCTTCGCTCAATGCGTTCTTCAAGATGGCCTCGAAACGGCCGGGTTTGCCCTGGTGTACGAGTCCGCCCAGCGTTCCTTCGGAGTCGCCGGCTGCTGTGTACACCAGCAGGCCGCACATCCAGCCGTCGCGGCCGAGGCCGGCCGCCGGCTCTCCCTCATCATAAGCGCCGGATGGTATGCGGCAATACAGCCTTTCCCGTAGCGAAGAGGTCCCATAGCCACATTCGAAGCTCAACCGCCGGATCAGAAGGTGCGCCAGAGTGTGGAGCAGGAGGAGCTCCGGTGTCACCTGCCTTCCGGGAGTGTGTGATCGCCTGGCGGAGTGGCGTTGGATGCGGTCTGCCGCCTCCATCACTTCCTCCTGCTGACGCCAGCAACCGAGAGGGCCTCGGCGAAGGGTCAGGAAGATCCCCTCTCCGAAGACCCGGTAGGCTGGCAGCCACCGCAGGCGCCGCCGGCTCAAGTGTGACCACTGCACTTCGTCGGGGGGGCGGGAAGGTGGGTTGATGCGCGAGAAGCCGATCAACGCCTGGGTCTCAGCAAGCTTCTCCACGAGTAGCAGCCGGTCGAAGTACGAGGCTACGAGGGGATCGTACTGATCGAGTGACTGCTGGCTCACGACCAGGTTTCCATCGACATCTGGAGTCAGGGAGAGCAGAGCCTGATACTCGTCGTAGCGGTAGTCGGCTTCGGAGAGTCTCGTCTCAGCCGGGTCCGCCGAGCGCCGGCTCCGTGCGATCACCGCCGCGAGATCTCCAGGGTCGATCCGGTGCTCTCTCGCCACGGCCTTGATCACCTCTGGATGGATATCGGTCCCCGCGCCGTCCAGATCGAGAGCCCTTCGCACCCTCTGGTTTTCAAGAAGGCCGTAAAGGCGCGCCGAGTAGGGCGGGATCAGGATTGAGCTAATAGGCCGGGGAAAATACAGGCTGGTGGCTCCTCTCTGCACCATTCGAGGAGACCAACGCTGGCCGCAGGTTTCCAGGCTATCGCCGAGCCACGGTCGCTTGCCTGTGCACGGCAAGTCAACCAGACCTTTGGGGCCACCGGCACCGACCAACGTTCGCGACCTTTCACAGCCCGTACAAGAGACACGGACACCGCGCAAACCTCCATGACCTGCCGACTCCAGGAAAAGCACCGGTGCCTCGCAGGCCGGTCCCAGGGTAAGCCCCTTCCTGCGCTCACCGTGGACCCATTCGATCCATGGGAAGTCGTCAACGTGGCCTTCCTCACAGGCAACCAGGAAACGCACAGGCAACATGCGGGGACGGCGCTTCTCCGATAGGGTGCCACAGGCCGGCCGGTCGCCCCGTCGAGTGGGTTGATCGTTCGGGCACCTGGGCGGCAACAAGTCGTTGGCCTTGGCCTTCGCCAGATGGCGGCAGCGCGGGCAGAAATGCCACAGGGGAAAGCGAACGAAGGGCAGGAATCTCTGTTGCCGCTGTGTCCAGGGTGGTGGCTGCCGGAAGTAAGCCACACCGAGGCGCTTCTGGAGACGGTCATCCAGGAGGCGACACTCAGGCTCGTCGGGCCATGCATCGAGACCAGCCGCCATCAAGGATTCTCCTGGAAAGTCAACGAGCGAACCTACCCCGAACAATGAGATCGCCTGCCCACGGCGGATGGATCGTCTCGCCATGCTCACTCCTCCTCGCCGGGGTACCGGGGTAGAACCCTCGCCTGGCATTCGGTGTCTACGTTCCGCATCGAGATGGGAACACTCCAGGCGCCATCCCATTCCTCCCGAGGCTCGCTTCCGGCGGGATACATCAGCGGCTGGCTTTCCGGCGGCTCAATCAAATGCCCCCATTCCCGTGGCCTCGTGTCATTCCAATCCTTGAGTAGAGCCTGGAGCCTGCGGGCGAGCGCCTGAGTGTGCTCTTCGTCGATTACCTCGACCCGGCGAACAAGCTCGTGTTGAAACTGCAAAAGCGCAGGATCCTCTAGATCAAGCTCCTCAGGAGACTCGAAGTGTGCGAGATGACGACCGGCAATCACCAACTGGGCCGGTAGAGCCCGTTCAAGCACAGGCAAGGAGTAGGGGGTGACGCTGGTGGGCTCGACGTGGCGATAAAATGAGTCGTGGTAGGAGCGATGATGTTCATAGTGGGAGCGGTCCCGCGGCTTGCCGGTGTTGTAGAGCGTCACCACGAGACCGGGAGCGCGCACCGTCCTCCCCACCCGGCTGCTCGCCTGGATGTACTCCGAGGTGGTTTTGGGCTGCCCTACAACCAGCATGAGCCCCAGCCGGCCAATATCCACGCCGACGGAGATCATGTTGGTGGCAAGCAACGTGTCCAAGGGCCGCCGGCCGTGATCGGCGGCCGGATAGGAGATCTCCAGGTGCTCGAGGATTTCTGGGATTTCAGATGGCCCCCGGCGACTGGTGAGCTCAAAAGGCCTTCCAAGCCAACGGCGCTCCGCTCCTTTCAGCCCGAGCCGGCGCCCCATGGCATCCAGGTATTCGGGCACTTCGTCCTCCATCAGGCTCGAGGCACGACCCAACTCCCGGAGGCTCCCGAAATACTGGACCAGGGTCCAGTAAGGGTCCCTTGCTGACTCATCGAGACTCTCAGGAAGCGAGACAAGGCGAATTCCTTGAAGCAGCGCAGCAGTGACACGAACGTGAGCCGTGACCGGCGATGAGGCGGCCGCGGGGAAGACACCGACGTAGATTCGGCCGGCTGCGCTGTGGTCTTCGCTGGCGAAGTAGGAATTCGAGGCGTCGAGGCCCGGAGGCGGAAACTGGAACGCTTCGCGGTTATAAAGTGCGCGGCATTGCTCGCCCGCGCGCCGGATGGTGGCAGTCGAGGCGACGATCTTCGGCCGCCGGCCTCCACGGCTGCACAGCGCCTCGATGGTCGCTTCGAAGTGCCCAACGATCGAGCCGAGGGGACCAGATATGAGGTGGAGCTCGTCCTGGATGATCAGCTCCGGAGGGCCATTGCCGTCGGGATCGCTGTTGCCGAACAAGGCTCCCGCCTCTCGATACCAGGCCAGCATCGCGAACTTGTCAACCGTTCCGATCAGCAGGGTCGGAGGTGACTCGTAGATGTCCTCGTCGATGACCAGGACAGGTAGAGGTCTCTCGCGTGTCGCGAATCCGCAGCGCCGCTCGGGGCAAATGAGCTTCACTGTGTGCGTTCGATCTCCGGGCCGCAAGGAAACCCGCCGGTAACCGAGACGACCCTCCTCATCGAGGGCCGTGCCGCACCATGGACAGGTGAGGAGTTGGAATGGATTCTCAGCGCGGCCATCACCATTTGCCAGCTTGTTCAGTATCTCAACGGCGTTACTGCGCCGATTGGGAGTCAGTTTACTTCCCACCCAGAGACCAATACTGAAAGGCGTGCCCCCCAACTCAGCGGGACTCTCGGCTCGCAACGACTCACAGGCGCAGAGCAAGGCGCTGGCACGCTGAAACTGCTGTGCCGTCAGGAGACGTAGCGTATAGCGCATCAGGACGGCGCAGCCGGCGTTCGAGGGTCGCTCCAGTCGACGGAGGAACATCACGTAGGAGGCCAATCCCAAATACGCTTCGGTCTTGCCGCCGCCGGTTGGAAACCAGATCAGGTCGACGATCTCCCGGGTCTCAGTTCCTTCCTCGGCGAAGGCCGTCAAATTCATCAAGATGAACGCGAGCTGGAAGGAACGCCAGTAGCCGGTGACATGGTGACCATCGCGGCGCGACCGATAGGATTCCGGTAACTCCTCCCAGGGCTCATCCAGCAAACGCCTCGATCGCTGATAATGATACTGCTGCATCAACATCGCTCGGTTGGCGAGCATAAAGGCTTGCCGAGCCAGGGGCTGGCGCTCGAGTAACTCAACCCCGCGCTCCATGCGGTCAAGAGCCTTTCGGCATAAATCGAGGTGGCGGCGCGCTGTTGCTCGGAAACTCTCGCCCAACTTTTGCACCTCGACTTGCCGCCGGTCGATCCACTGCTCATAATCGATCGTGAGATTTCGGAGCAACCCCGGAATTGTCGACTCTGCTCCCCCGTCGGCCTCGCGGCTCAGAACCTCCATGCTCAACCAGGCTTCGCTCCCGGGCATCGGCTCGAGGGGCAGCACTTTCGAAGCCGGAATGATGCTCGTGACGATTCTGTCCGTCCGGCCGTCGTGGTCGACGCCCCAATCGGCGGCGCAGCCGTGACCGCGAGCGAAGGTCCGGCGATTGCGGTAAAGGAGCGCAAGGGACTCAGCCTCAAGATCATCCAGCGGCCGATGGGCTGGTGGCAACTCGCAGAACGGCAGGCTGTCCGGAAGGCCCGTCACCTCGAAACCGACCTGGTAGAAGCAATCCTTGGCGAAGACAGGTCTGTCCCTTTGACCGGGCGTTTCATTATAGAGGGAGACCGTCACCAGCCGGGCTCCATCGCTCAGCTTGCGGGCCACCACCTGCAAGCTCAACCGACCGGGTGCCAGCCTAAAAGTTTGACTGTGCAGTCGGGCATCATTGAGCTTCAAGCGCTGCGCCTCAAGGGCGAGAGGCTCTCGCACCCACTCCGTCGGCTCGTAGCCGTTAGGTTTCGCCGGCGCCTTTCGCGATCGGTAAACCGCAGCGTACGGAGTCACGATCAGGTCGTTCTCTCCGGGGGCCAGCATGCAGGTCAGACCGACCGCCGATGGCTGATAGGCGTTGGCGAGGAGGATCGGCTCGTCGGAAGAGGGCTCGTCGGAGGAGACCTCATCGCCGCCATGCGGCGGCTTGGTGAGAGCGTCCTCGGCCGTTGTCCATTCGTCGTCTGCTTCGGGAGCATCAGGGGCACTTGCTGAGGTGGACTCCTCAGCATCCTCTTCTTCGCCCACGCGGCCATCATCCGGATCTGTGATCTGCTGGGCCGGGAAGAGCACGCCGGCGATGTAGCGACTGGTCGGCGGGTCAGTGAGTACTTCCGGCTCGTCGTCTGCCGGGCCATACAACTCCCGTTTCAGAAACCTGATCAGCGACTCCCGAATCTCTTCTCGTGGCTCCATTCTACGGCTCCAACAGTCGGTTCGCGACGCTCCGTGGAATCTGGGTGATCTTTTCGTCGACCAGCTCAACCCGCACCAACGCCAGATCGCCTTCGATCCGAACCTTGGGTAGCCCTCCGAGCGCCGCCTCCTCTGCGCCAAGTCGCTTCAGAATCAGCTCCGCCAAGCGCCTGCGGGCCGTGAAGTGAGCGTTCCGAACCTTCGCGATCGCAGCTTTGCATCTCTCAAGATTGGCCTTGAAGTCCGGAAAGCCGGTAACCGCGGCGATGGCTTCCAGATCCCCACGGTAGGCGTTTTGCGGCGCGATCAGGTCTTCGCTGCGCAGCCATTGACCGATCGTCTGAGCGTGGCGGCGACAACCCGTGGCGGCCAGTTGGTCACGCAACTGTTCGACCGTCAGCCCTTGTTCTGAGACGTATTGCCTCAGGACCTTTTGCCACTGAGTTGCCTGGTCGCGGTCACCCTCTGCCAACTGACGATCCGCCGCGCTGCGGATTACATCGCGATCGGCACTGGTGGGTAGCAACAGAACGTCCCCCGGTCGCAGCTCGGCGACAGTTCTCTCCTCGACCTCCGGTTCAGCGGTGCTGCTCGTCCGTTCGAGGAGTGCTGTGACGACCGCGAGCCTGCGATGAGGGCTGAGGAAGGCGAACCGCTCGTCGGTGAAGAGCACCAAGCACACATCGCACTTTGGCCCAGAATCGACTGTTGTCGTGGCGCTGCGGAGAGCGGTGACGCGGCGGCTGAAAACCTCACACCAGTCCATCGCCTCGAGATCCTGGACTGCCGGGGGCTCAGCCTGACTGATGGCAGGTCCCGGTCTCCCCGGCGGTTTCCATGAGATCGCCGGGAAGATCGCTTGCCTCGACATCGGTGGACGGCGCCGCTGTCGACCTCTCTCCAGCGACCCCACCAGGGTGCGATACCAGCGCAGCTCGATCGGATACAGCAAGAGAGTCAGCCGGTCCGCAATCGGCGGGTGAAGTAACCGAATCATCGGAGCTCTTCCCAGCCAACCGACGATCGTCGCGCCGGAGTCAAAGCCATCTTCAGGGACCTCGTCCGGCGTGAGTACCTTGTCGGGAGCCAGCCCAAAGGCGGAGAGGATCTCTTCCCGCTCTCGATCGTGCCTGACGATCACAGACACGGCGGGCTGCTGGACCAGCAGCGCTTCGAGGCGTCTCGCCCGGGGACTACCCTGAGCTATCACGTCCAGAGTGTGATGGCATTCTCGGCACAAGCTTCGAATCGCCTGGCGCTCCTCATCGATTAGCCAGATGCCGGAGCCACAGCTCTCCAACTGCGCGAGCCGCTCCTCGTGAAGCCTGAGACGATCGCCTACTAATGATCCACGGTTCTCGAGTCGCAGGAGATCATTGAAAGCAGACCAGCCAACTGCGAGCGCCTGTGAAAGCTCATCGGGAAGATCGCTCCACGATCCCGGACGAGGTCTTGCAGACGCTGGAGGGCCTCAAAGACCTCGGAGAGACCCGACTCTTCGATCTCCTCGATCGTGGGATTGACCGAGGTAAGCCGGTGGATTCTTCGGTCATACCGGGCCAACAGGCTCGGCGCCGGCTGTAAGGCTGGCCAGACCAGTTGCTGTAGCTCGTCCTTCGACCACTCCCAGAAGACGAAGCCGCGCTCGTGAAGAGCTTCGATGGCGCGCTGCTCGACCTCGTCGCTGATTGCCAGGATCGGAGACGGCGTCCGAAGAATGGTTTCCAAGCCTGCAAAGCGGCCAGCATTGACGCCACGGAGATCGAGGATGACCAGGGCTACCTGAGCAGAATTATCCGCAACGATCTCAGCAGCGTCAGCGAGGTCCGGCACTACGAGCAGAACAGGCTCTGTCAACGAGGAAAAGCGGGGCGACCAGATCGTCGTCGGTCCGTCTACGAGGGTCACATGGCCGATTGGGAAGCAATCCCGGATTGGCAGGCCGCAAAGGTGGATGCTCGTGGCCAGGCGCCGCGCCCGCCCGGCCGGCGTCACCAGGATGACGCGCCTGCCGATCCTGTTAGCCTGTCTGGGGTGTTCCAGATGGAAGAGATACTCGATCGGGCTCAGGCGCCCCGTGCTCTTTTCCCATCGGCATGGGACCGGACCCTGTGGCCGCTCCCGCGGCGCTGCAGCTGTCAGCCGCTGAAGGTGCTCGACCGGCAGCCATTGCGCTCTCGAGCGCCCAGCTCGGTCCCAGTAGCGAAGAACGATCCAGCGCTTGCTAGCGCATTCGACGAAGCCGTCAAAGTGAGCATAGCCGTCGTTGTCTACGCAGACTGTCCCGCCCTTCTCGAAGGCGATCGGAGAGTCTTCGGACAGCAGCCAGCCCTGGAGCACGCCAAGTGATGCCATCAACCCGACCATAAACGGCGTCGGTCCAACCGATGGCAGGATGAGAGCTGTTCGCATCGCGCTTCCGTTGCCTCGCAACGCCGGGCAAGCGAGGGCCGCGTTGACGGTCAGGAACTCCGATGCTGTGTGCCCACCTTGGTCGTCATGGAAAACTAGGTTGTTGAGAAAGGGCCAAGCCTCCGCCGTGGCGTCGAGCAGGTCGAGCCATGGTGCGAAGTCTGGATTGAGAATGTCAACGACCGTATTGACAGCGAAGGCGTCATCCAGGAGGCCGACCAGCCCGAGGCGGTCCTCGATTGCGTCATCCTTTTCGATGACATAGCTGAGTGCGGCGCGGGACCATGCCCGGTGCTCGGCGGCCGTATCTTGTGCGCCGAGAACGCCGGTCAGGACCTCAATGTTCCGCAGGAGTCGGCCGAATATACCAGACCCCCGCAGTCCGCTGTGGGCCTCCTGAAAATCTGCTGCTCCCCGCAGAAGGTCATGGTCGGAGAGAAGTGGCTGCTCGACGAAGGCGAGTAGAACATCTTCCGCCTGCTGTCTATCCCGACGGCTCAGGGAGTAGGGCTTATAGGTGCTCGGTCGCTCCAGCACCTTTCGAATCTCATGTGCTACTAAGTCGGCGAGGAATGCGGCGGCCTGGACGCCGCCGAGGTCAGCGATGCTCGTGCTCTCGTCGGCGAGCCTCTGTGCCACGAATGCCAGGACGCCGCGGACTCGCCTTCGTGCCGCATCGTCCAAGGCTTGGCGCAGGAAGTCACAAAGAGCAGCAATCTCGCGATTGAGGATTTCGACGAAGCCATAACGGGAGCGCACCCGCGCGACTGCCGCCGAGGCTTGCTGCATCAGCGCGGCGTCCTCCGATACCTCCACATCGCTGACCCTCTCGAGTTCTTCGAGAAGAGACTCGCGGTCAGCGTAGGTCAGCATCTTCATGGTATGCACCCGCAGGCGATCTTGGTTTCAGATAGTCTGACCATAGATCAGAAATCTTAGATGTTGGAAAAAGCCTACAGGAGGATGTGAGTGGGCGCAACCCTACTATCCTGGAGGGTACCGGGTAGCACTGTGAGCATCCCTGGCCCATCCGGGCAGGTTCAAGGCGCTCTGTGAGTCTCTACGGGCGGTCGCCGACGGGGAGGTCGACCACGTGCTCCTTGAGGCGCCAGATGACGTGTCGGCGGTAGCGCTCGCCGCGGAGAGCGCCCGGCCGTCGAGGAGGCTGGGGTCCAAGTGCCGGGGGAGCGATCCCGCCGAGTTGTGCTGGCTCCTGACCGCTCCTGACCACTCCTGACCAGGTTCACTTGACAGACTTTGGCCTCGCCAGACAGGGTGTTTCCATGGACACAACAGCTCAATCTGCCAAGGCTCCGGGTGACCGCAATCCCGATAGCACCGAAGCACCTCGCGGCGCGGAAGAGTGGATGGATGATCTGGCCGTTCTTGATGCTTGGACGTCGTCTCTGGTGAGCGTTCGAGGACGGTCGCAAGCTACCGCCAAGAGATACCGGCGGCTTGTGGAACGGCTGCTCGAGGATGTGGGGCAGCCGATTGCGCAGCTCGATCAGAGGTTGATCGAGAGGCATCTGCGGCGTCTGCACGTGGCGGGGTGCGGGGAGAGTGTTCGCCGCGGGGTGGTCGTGGCGATCCGCTCTCTCGGAGAGTGGTGCCTGGCGCACGGGATCATCGAGAGCAACCCGGGCGCCTCGTTGTCGGGACCGCGGCCCTACCGGCGGGAGATCAAGGTGCTGACCGTCGCTGAGGTGGGCTGTCTGCTCTGGGGGGACTCGCCGGGGGCGCTGCCGCGGGATCCTCTGGAGATGCGGAACCGGGTGCTGCTGGGGGTCTCCTATATGGCGGGGCTGCGGGCGTCGGAGATCGGTCCTCTGGAGGCGGAGGGGGTGGTGTGGCACGAGGCTGGCCAGATCTTCAGCATTCTGGTGCGGCGGGGGAAGGCCTCGGGCCAGGATGTCCGACTGCCGCTGGACCGTCCGGTCTCCCGGATGCTCGGGGCATGGCTGGCGGTCCGGCCGGCGGGACGGTTTCTGTGGGGGCGGCCACTGACGCGGGGGGCGGTGCGCAACATCTTTCTCGATCGTTGTGCGGAGGTAGGGATCGGGGCGTCGGGGCGTAGGCTATCGCCGCACATCCTTCGTCACAGCGTCGCCACCCACCTGCTGCAGGAGGGTGTGGACATCCGCCAAGTGCAGCTTCTTCTGCGACACCGGTCGATCGCGACGACGGAGCTGTATCTGCATGCGGATGTCGATCGGCTGGGGTCGGTGTTGATCCGGAAGAGTCCGCTGGAGCGGGGGCGGCGGAAGAAGGTGGCTCCGTTGCGGCCGGCGCTGGAGCAACTGCTTGGGGAACTCCAGGGGCTGGGGCGTCCCACCTAGAGCGGACGGACGGACACGGACGGACACGGACTGGCACGGACGGGACACGGATGTCGCCTGCCCGGAGCCTCGCCCCGACCGAAAAGCCGGACTGACCAAAACTCACATTCTGATCAGTGACTTTTCCGCCCGGGCGGCGACGCGGAAGTGCTTGGCTGAAAGTGATTTAGCCGCGCTGATCCGTCGCCGCCTCCCCCGCGCGGGCGGCACACATGGCGAAAACGAAACTAGTTCCGTTTTTTGAGGCGAGCAAAAGCCCGCCGGGCTTGCGTTTGCTCGATGTCAGCCGGGTGCGTTTCCTGGTTTAAACCTGCGTAGAAAAGCAGTCACGGGAAGGGGGTTTGGACGGGGGCGGGTGGGTGGAGGCGCCGCGGCTGGCGCGGACGAGCACGAGACGCCGTCAGGCGGCTCGCGCGCAGCGCGACAAGACGCGGCGCCGTGGGGCGGGTGGGTCCGCGGGCGGGCGGTGGGGGTGGGTGGGCGGGATGCAGATCGACTCGGCAGTTTGGCGCAGCGCAGCGGAGCCAATCTGCCGGACCCTGCTTGGGGGGAGGGCCCCGTAGCGTGCTTCCACTGAACTCAGGGGATGCGTCCGGGGGAGGCCCGGGTAGGTGCCCGCGCCTGGTTTGACATAAGCCCCGCTTATGTAAAGGCGCAGCCCGGAGGCGGGGAGTGGCGCGCAGGGCGGGGTTCGGGTAAGGCGCGCTTACCGGAATCCCCGCCCTGCGTTTGCGCCGCCCCCGCCGGAGCCAGGGGCGGGCAGCTCCCGGGCCGGAGGGCGGGGGAAAGGTCCGGAATGCCACGGCACGTTGCGGGGCCCGAGGGCGGGGGAAATGGAAGAGGGCGGGCGG
>DATMER010000114.1:0-42652 GCA_035556715.1 Thermoanaerobaculia bacterium | reverse complement strand
GTCCACGAGTACCTCGACATCGACCGCGAGATGGAGGAGCCCACCAATGATTGAGCTCATCGCTCTGCTAGTCGCTCTTGCAACGCCTGACGATCGACTCAACTACCTAGCGGTCGGACATATGTCTGGATCTGCGGGGCTGGAAAGGGCCGCTTCTTCCGACCCAGTGCACTAGGCGCTGGCCGGACGCTTCTGGCGCGAGCTAAAGATAATTGTGGCGAGTGTCAGGAGGGCCCGCTCCAGATCGCCCGACCGGGTAGCGATCTGCGCGAGGAGATCGGCCACTTGGGCGTCCTGTTCCAGTCCCAGAGAATGCAGGATCGGCCGCACCTTCAACGCCTCTCGGACGCAGGTAGCGTAACGGCCGTATTGATGATGCTGCAGGGCCAGATCTAGAGAAACCAGCGCAACTTCCTGTTGAAGATCAAGCTTCCGATAGCCGGCTTGGGCAGCCTTGTAGTAGCTGCAGGCTTCTTCGTCCAATCCCGAGCATCTCGCTAGCCGGCCTCGGAGCCAAGTGAATCTCAGCGCACTCATTTGTCCAGTCGCCACGAACGGCTCCTCGATTGCGTCCAGCAGCGCACGCGCCTTTCCGAGTTGGCCGGCCGAGATGAGGCAGTCTCCCAGGTTCTGGAGCGCCACCAAGAGAAGCTCCTTCCCTTCACCACCACACTTGATGAGAAGGTCAACTGCCTTCTCAATCAGCATCACCGCTTCTTCGGGTTGGTTCAGATACTCCTGCACTCTGCCCATTTGGAGCAGGACTTCGGCTACCTGGAGCCCATCGCCCCTCGGGGCTCGCATCTCGTAAGCCCGGCGGAGCTCCTGCATGGCGCCTGAGAAGTCGAGGCGGCCCAGGAGGAGAGAAGCACGGAACTGATGAATCAGAGGATGGGAGCCGGGGATTGCCTCCTCGGCGCGCTCCAAGGCAAGCCAAGCGCCTGCCGAGTCATCGAGCTAGGAGCACGCCGAGTATAGCCTGAAGTCATTCCGGGGGCGCGCAAGCGCCCCCCTTTCCGTAGTAGAGTGGTATTCCAAGCTTTCAGATCTTTTTGGCTTGAGCGCGTCGGTCCGTCATCAGGAAGGGAGCAGCAGACATGGAAGCGCAGCCGAGTCCGGCCGCGGAATCCACAACCTCGGAGTTCACCAGGCTTCTCGAATACCTCAGGGTCAGCCGCGGCTTCGACTTCGGCGCCTACAAGGTCTCCACCCTGATGCGCCGCGTCCAGAAGCGGATGCGGGAGGTGGGAGCCCAGAGCTACGCCCAGTACATCGACTACCTGGAGGTCCACCCCAACGAGTTCGGGCCGCTGTTCGACACGGTCCTGATCAACGTCACCTCGTTCTTCCGCGACCCGGAGTCCTGGGAGTTCCTGCGCGAGCACATCCTGCCGCGCATCGTGCGGGAGAAGGCCCCGGACGCGCCCATCCGCGTCTGGAGCGCCGGCTGCGCGACCGGGGAGGAGGCGTACACGCTGGCCATGCTGCTGGCCGAGGCCGTCGGCGAGGAGTCCTTCCGCAAGCAGGTCAAGATCTACGCCACGGATGCCGACGAGGAGGCGCTGATCGTGGCGCGGCAGGGGACGTACGACGAGCGGGCCGTCGCCGGGGTCCCGCCCGAGCTGCTGGAGAAGTACTTCGAGGCGCACGGCAGCCGGCGGGTGTTCCGCAACGAGCTGCGCCGCTGCCTGATCTTCGGCCGGCACGACCTGATCCAGGACGCGGCGATCTCCCGCCTGGACCTGCTGGCCTGCCGCAACACGTTGATGTACTTCAACTCGGAGGCGCAGGAGAGGATCCTCGCGCGGTTCCACTTCGCGGTCACCAGGACGGGTTACCTGTTCCTGGGCAAGGCGGAGACCCTGGTCGCCCACAACACCAACTTCAAGCCCGTGGAGCTCAAGCACCGGGTCTTCGCGCGGACGTCGACGAACAACCTGCGCAACCGGCTGCTGGCGGTGACGCCGCTGCCGAGGACGGGCGACTCCGCCGCCCGCCACCTGCGCTGCCTCCGCGAAGCGGCCTTCGACGCCAGCCCGGTGGCGCAGGTCACGGTGGACCGCCAGGGCCACCTGGTCCTGGTCAACGAGAAGGCCCGGCGGCTGTTCAACCTGGGGCAGAACGACATCGGGCGCCTGCTGCAGGACCTGGAGATCTCCTACCGCCCAGTGGAGCTGCGCTCTTACCTGGAGAGGGCCTACGAGGTCCGCGCTGCGCTGGCCGTCAAGGACGTGGAGTGGCGCGGCCCCGGAGCCGAAGGGGAGGTGCGCCAGCTCGAGGTGCAGGTGACGCCCCTGACCGACGCCAAGGACATGGTCGTGGGCGCCAGCCTCTGCTTCGTGGACCTGACCCAGGCCTTCCAGCTCCGCGCGGAGCTGGAGCGGATCAACCAGGAGCTGGAGGCCGCCTACGAGGAGCTGCAGTCGGGCAACGAGGAGCTGGAGACCACCAACGAGGAGCTGCAGAGCACGGTCGAGGAGCTGGAGACGACCAACGAGGAGCTGCAGTCGGCCAACGAGGAGCTGGAGACGATGAACGAGGAGCTCCAGTCGACGAACGACGAGCTCCGGGACCTCAACGACCGGCTCGAGCAGCGCTCCGAGGAGCTGAACCAGTTCAACGGCTACTTCCAGTCCGTCCTGACCACCCTGCGCGCGGCCGTGGTGGTGATGGATCGCGGCTTGCATATCCGGGTCTGGAGTGAGAAGGCCGAGGACTTTTGGGGAGTGCGCGACGACGAAGTCCGGGGGCAGAGCTTCCTCGACCTGGACATCGGGATACCGGTCAACGAGCTGCGGAAATCTCTGCGCGAGTCGCTCCTGGACGGCAAAGAGCGGGAGCAGTCTGTGAATGGGGTCAACCGCCGGGGGAGGCTGGTCCGCTGCCGCGTGCGGATCGCGCCGCACCATGGCCCGGCGGGGCCTGACGGTTTGATCCTCCTCATCGAGGAGGCGGAGGGAACGATTCAATGACGAAGCGCCCGGCCGAGCTCTCGTCGGGACGGCTCCAGACGCAGTTGAAGTCGCTCCAGGAGCAGGTCGCCGAACCGAGCTCGGTGTCGCGCAGGCAGCTCCTGGAGGCGATCGGCGCGCTGCAGGAGTCGCTCCAGGAACTGGACGTCGCCGAGGCCGAGCTCGCGCAGCAGAACGAGGAGCTGATCGCCGCGCGGGAGCAGCTCGAGATCGAGCGCCACCGCTACCGGGAGCTTTTCGAGGAGGCGCCGTTCGCCTACCTGGTGACGGATGCGAGCGGGATGGTGGAGGAGGCCAACGTGGCGGCCGCCGTGCTCTTCAGCCGCCAGCCGCGCCCGCGCGACGCTGCTGGGCAAGCCGCTGGCGGTCCTGGTCGCGCAGCGCGACCAGCCCCGGTTCCGCGATCTCCTGCGCGAGCTGAGGTCCAGCCCGGGCCGGCGTGAGGCGGAGTTGGCGCTGAGCCCCGTAAGCCGCACGGTGACGCTGACCGTCGAGCCCGACGAGAGGCCGGGCAGCCCGCTCCGCCTGCGCTGGGTGCTGCGCGACATCACCGACCGCAAGGCCGCCGAGGAGGAGCTGCGCGTCAGCCAGGAGCTGCTGCGCCACTCCCAGAGGCTGGAGGCGGTCGGCCGCCTGGCCGGAGGCATCGCCCACTCGTTCAACAACCTGCTGGCGGCGATCGCCTTCCACGCCGAGCTGCTCCTCGGCTCCCGCTCCGAAAAGGAGCAGCGGCGGCACGCCGAAGAGATCCAGAAGGCCGGGGAGCGCGGCGCGCTGCTCGCCCGCCAGCTCCTCGCCTTCAGCCGCAAGCAGGTGCTCCAGCCGCAGCTCCTGGACATCAGCTCGCGCCTCGCGGGCCTGGTGCCGATCTTGCGCCGCCTGATCGGCGAGCAGATCGAGTTGGAGACAAACCTCGATCCCGGCGCCGGCTGGGTCCACGCCGACCTGGGACAGGTCGAGCAGGTGATTCTGAACCTGGTGGCCAACGCCCGGGACGCCATGCCCGACGGCGGCCGGCTGTCGCTATCGGTCGGCTCGGTGGATCTCGCCGCGGGTGATCCCGCCATCAACGGCGTCGGACTCCAGCCCGGCCAGTACGTGTGCATCCGGGTCGCCGACACCGGCATCGGCATGAGCGAGCACGTCCGGGCCCACCTCTTCGAGCCCTTCTTCACCACCAAGGACTACGACCGCGGCACCGGCCTCGGCCTCGCCACGATCTACGGCACGGTCTCCCAGAGCGGCGGCGCGATCAAGGTCGACACGGAGGTCGGCAAGGGCTCCGCGTTCACCGTGTACCTGCCCCAGTCCGAGCCGCCCGCCGAGGCGCCGGCCCGGCCCGAGCCGGCGAGGGACGAGGGCCGCGGCTGCGAGGTCGTCCTGCTCGCCGAGGACGAGGACAACATCCGCGAGCCCGCGCAGGAGATCCTGGAGGGGCGGGGCTACACCGTCCTCGCCGCCAGCGACGGGGCGCATGCGATCGAGGCCGCCCAAGGCTGGAACGGACCGATCCACCTGCTCATCAGCGACGTCGTGATGCCCGGCATGAGCGGCAGCGAGCTCGCCGCGCGCCTGGAGGCGGAGAGGCCCGGCCTCCGCGTCCTCTACATCTCCGGATACCCGGAGGACGCCATTGCCCGGCACGGCGTGCTCCACCCCGGCCGGTCGTTCCTCCAGAAGCCGTTCCCCCCCGGGGTGCTGCTGCGGACCGTCCGCGAAATCTTGGATCAAGGAGACCGATGGCCGTCCGAGACATCATCCTGATCGGCGCCTCCGCGGGGGGCGTCCAGGCGCTCTCCAATCTGGTCGGAGGTTTCCCCCCCGATTTTCCCGCCGCCGTGTTCATCGTCCTGCACGTCTCCCCCTACGGCAACAGCGCCATGCCGGCCATCCTGAGCCGGGCTGGCCACCTGCCCGCGGTCCACCCGCGGGACGGCGAGCCGGTCCAGCCGGGGCGCGTCTACGTGGCGCCGCCCGACTACCACCTGGTGGTGCAGGACGGCCTGGTCCGGCTCTCCCGCGCCCCCACCGAGAACGCGCAGAGGCCGGCGGTCGACGTCCTCTTCCGCTCGGCGGCCCAGGCCTACGGCCGCAGGGTGATGGCCGTGGTGCTGACCGGGAACCTCGACGACGGCACCGCCGGTCTCGCCGTGGTGAAGAGGCATGGCGGCACGGCCGTGGTCCAGGACCCGGAGGAGGCCGACTACCCGAGCATGCCGCTCAGCGCGATCGCGAATGTGGACGTCGACCACATCCTGCCCCTCGCCGGCATCGCTCCGCTCCTGGTGGAGCTGAACCGCGTGCCGGTCGAGGAACTACAGCCATCGCAACCGGAGGCGCAACCGGAGGACGGAGACATGAAGGAAGAGCTCGAGCGCGGCAAAGATCGGGAGGAGCATGGCGTCCCCTCGGATCTGACCTGCCCCGAGTGCGGCGGCTCGCTGCGGGAGAGCCGGGTCGAAGAGGTCGTGCACTTCCGCTGCCGCACCGGTCACGCCTACTCCCCGGAGACCCTCCTCGTCAAACAGGATGACGTGATCGAGGCCGCCCTCTGGGCCGCGGTCCGCTCCCTGCTGGAGAACGCAGCCCTGGCGCGGCGGATGGAGCGGCGGATGTCCCAGGGCAACCGCCTCAGCCCCGGAGCGCAGCAGCACTACAACACGCGCGCCCAGGAGGCCGAGCGCTACGCGGAGGTGCTGCGGCGCATGATCGTCGAGGACAAGGAAAAGGACGAGGAAAAGCAGAAGGACGAGCTTAGAGCAGCGTTGCCTCTCCGGATGACATAGAATTCTCTCCACTGTGGAGAAAGATTCGGAGAGGCGGGAGTTGCAGCGGGATGAGGTCGAGACGCTCCTCAAGCTGATCGACGACTCGATCCTCCACTCGCGCATCTCGAAGCGGAAGCTGGAGAGGCTCCTCGGCCAGGGTCAGGGCTACATCGGGAGCCTGCTCAAGGGCCGGATCACACTCAAGGTCGGTCACGTCTACGACATCGGGGAGGCTCTGGGGCTGGAGCCTCTGGTGATGTTCTTCCGCGCCGCGCCCAAGGAAAACCAGGAGCGTCTCCTGCGGGAGCTGGGCCTCCAGGCCCCGAACGGCTGTCCCCCACCCGATCCCAAGTCCCCCATGACCCGCGAGGAGACCGAAGCGCTGATCCGCAAGGTCGTGAGGCAGGAGCTGGCGCGGCTGGCTACGAGCTGAACCCTCGGGTGAGGGCCAGATACCACACCAACCCAGCCCCTGCGCTCAACGCCAGCGTCGTCATCATCCCCAGCTTGAACCGGAACAGGGCGAGGAACGAGAAGGCCGCGAGCGCCACGGCGGCCCAGTCCACCGTCCCCCAGGCCGGGACGAGCAGCCTCATCCCCATCCATCTGACCTCTCCCACCTCGCCGAACAGGACGTGGAGAGAAAACCAGACCGCGAGGTTCAGGATCACCCCCACCACCGCGGCCGTGATCCCGGCCAGGGCCCGGCTCAGCCCCTTCCTCCCCCGCAGCGCCTCGATGTAGGGGGCGCCCAGGAAGATCCAGAGGAAGCAGGGCACGTAGGTCACCCACGTGGTGACCAGCGATCCGAGGAGACCGGCGACCCATGGGTCGAGCCCGCCCGGGTTGCGGTACGCGCCCAGGAAGCCCACGAACTGCACGACCTGGATCAGCGGCCCCGGCGTGGTCTCGGCCAGGCCCAGACCGTCGAGCATCTCCCCGGCCGTGAGCCAGCCGTAGGTCTCCACCGCCGTCTGCCCGACATAGGCAAGCACGGCGTAGGCGCCGCCGAACGTGACCATGGACATCTGGCTGAAGAAGATCCCCTCCTGGACGAGGACATGGTCCCTCCCGAAGATGAAGAAAAGAACAAGCAGCGGGACCAGCCAGAGCGTGAGGCAGACGGCGAGGATCCGGAGGGACCGTCCCCAGGAGGGCTTCACCTGGACCGCCCCGGCCTCCGCCGCGTGCTCGGGCGCGGGAATGAATCTGCCTCCGAGCCAGCCGAGCAGGCCCGCGGCCACCACGATGACCGGGAACGGCACCTCGAAGAAGAAGATCCCGATGAACGCCGCCGCGGCAAAGCCCACCATCAGCCGGTTCTGAAGCGCCCGCTTGCCAATGCGGACCACGGCCTCGACCACCACCGCCATGACCGCGGGCTTGAGCCCGAAGAAAAGGCCGGTGACGAAGGCGGTCTCCTGGTATCCGGCATAGAGCACGCTCAGGGCGAGGATGGAGAGGAACCCCGGCAGCACGAACAGGGTGCCGGCCGCGAGGCCGCCCGGGGTGCGGTTCAGGAGCCAGCCGAGATAGATGGCGAGTTGCTGGGCCTCGGGGCCGGGGAGGAGCATGCAGTAGTTGAGGGCGTGGAGGAAGCGGGGCTCATCGACCCAGCGCTTCTCGTCGACCAGGATGCGATGCATGACCGCGATCTGGCCGGCCGGTCCGCCGAAGCTCTGGATTGCGACCCGGAGCCAGACACGGAGGGCTTCGGAGAAAGGGACGGCGTCGGCCCTCACCCCCCGGCCCCCTCTCCCGGTCCCCCGAACACACCCGCCCCGGGAGAGGGGGAGACTTGCAACGACAGATACAGCCCTTCGAAGAGCGCAATGCCATGGCGCTCCATCTCCTCGTCGGGCCAGCCCGCGGCCAGCCAGCCGCGGAGGATGCCGTCGATCCCGGCAATCTCGGGCGCGGACGACTTGCCGTCCCGCAGGTCGATCTCGTGGACGATCGCGGCCAAGGCCTTCAAAGCCGGATCGTCCAGCCGGAAGGCGGCAAGGATTGTCTCGAAGGTACAGCGATTGCCGGTGTGGCCGAGCTCGGCTCCAGGCATGTCGAAGGAGACGTCCCCTTCCCGCGGCTCGCCATACCGGATGACGGCTTCCGGGTCGATGAAGCGGCGGATCAGCCAAGCGGAGGCGAGGCGGTCCACGTGCGGCCGGGGGCGGGTGACCCAGGTCCGTCCGCGGTAGAGGGCAGGGTCGGTCGGGGGGACCTCGCGCGCGGGTTTCTCCTCGAGCCGGGCGAGGATCGCCGCGGTCCGCGGCCCTTCGGGGGCGGCGAAGTAATCGATGCGGCTGACCTCGTCGAGGCGGCGGCGGAGCTTCTCCACCCTGGCGCGATCGGGGGCCTGGACGAGCACCTCGGCCTCCTCGGCGATCTTCCTGTAGTCCTCGTCGCGGGCGGCCCGGAAGGCATCGATGACCCGGCCCCTCTCGCTCTCCTCCAAGCGCTCGACCTCCAGAATGAGCGCCTGACCGCCGCCGTCGCGGATCTCCTGCGCGAGCCAGCCGAACGCCTCGCGGGCCTCATCGCCGTCCGGGAGCAGGTGGACCGACCCTGCCGGCGATACGCTTCCGAGCTGGCGCAGGCGCCGCCAGACCGCCACCCTCCGGCTGGAAGAGGGGTCCGAGAGCGAGTAGGAGAGGGCGAGCCAGCGCATCAGGCGGATACTACCTGTGCGCCACTCGGTCCCCAGAGCGCGTGCACCACGCACGCGGCGACCCCGACGGCGAATGCGGCGTAGAGCGGCCAGCGCGGGTCGAGGGTCCACAGCCATCCGCCCACGAGCGAGGCCGGGAACACGGCGAGCCCGCGCACCAGGTAATAGAGGCCCACGGACCGTCCCCGGGCATGGGCGGCGGAGAGGTCGAGGATCATGGCCTTGCGCGCCGGCTCACCCGTCTCCCGCAGGCCGGCCACCACGAAGGCGAGCGCCAGACCGAGGGTGCCCGACGCCCGCGCCAGGATCAGGGGGAACAGCGCGAAGAAGGCGAAGGTGAGAAGGACGAACGGCTTGCGGTCCATCCGGTCCGATATTCTCGCGATGGGGATGTAGACCAGCGTGGCCGTGATCATTTGGAGGCTCGTCAGCCATCCGAACCGGGCGGGACCGGCGCCGAGGACGTCCATCACAAAGAGGACGATGAACACCTTGGGGATGCCCTCGGCCCACCGGGCCAGGACGTCGGCAGTCAGAAGCCTCTTGAGCCCGGGGTCCATCCCCCGCCAGAGGCTGCCCAGGCGCTCGGTATCTGGAGCTGGGGCCGGCGGCTCCAAGTAGGAGCGGCGCAGGATAAAGATCCCGACGAAAGCCAGGACGATCGTGACTGCGAGTCCGGCCCGGACGCCCCCGAGAAAGCCGAGCCGGGAGATCAGCCATCCGCCCAGGGGAGGGGCCAGGATGATCGGAACCCGCTTCAGGATCGACTGCACGCCGAACCCGGTAGCGCGCTGGGAGGATGGGAGGTTATCGCCGAGAACCGCAAAGATGGCCGGAAGCGTCAGGCTGCTCCAGGCCATGACGAGCACCGTGCCGGTGATCACCCATGGCCAACCCGGAGCCACGAGGTAGAGGAGATAGCCGCCCGCGGCGAGGAGCGCGAACAGCTCCAGAGCCCGCCGCCGGCCCATCCGGTCCGCCGCCCAGCCGCCTGGGTACGGATAGAGCGCGTCGAGCAGCTCGCGCAACGTGCCATACGCGGCTACGGTCCAGGCGCTCGCCCCCAGGATCTCCAGGTACTTGGGGACGAACCGTACCCAAAGCTCCTCGCCCATCCCGAGGACGAGGAAAGCCGCGAGCATGGCCAGCACGTTGCGCTGGAGCATGCAGCGAGTGTAACTCTCGTTTCTGCGGCTGGCAATGTTTGTTGCCGGGAGCGCCGCGCTCCCGGTTATTTGCCCGGAGGCCGGCTGGGCCGCATCTCCACCAGGCTGGGCAGGGCGTTGTCCGGATAGCTCAGCAGATGGAGGACCATGGACGCGATGTCCTCCGGCTGCAGCTTCCAACTCGCCTCGGCGTTGCCGCCCCCGAACTCCGTGGCCACGCTGCCGGGCAGGATCGAGGCGACCCGGATGCCGTGGGGACGCAGGTCGAGCATGGCGGCCTCGGACAGTCCGACCAGGCCGAACTTGCTGGCGTTGTAGGCCGATCCGTTCTTGAAGGGGTTCTTGGCGGCGAGCGAGGCGATGTTGAGGATCCATCCGGACCCGTGCTTCTTCATGATGGGGGCCACGGCGCGGATGAAGTAGAAGCAGCCGTTGAGGTTCGTCTCGATCACCTCGCGGAACTGGTCGCCGGAGAGCTCGTCCACGGGCGCGAAGTGTGCGAGCCCGGCGTTGTTGACCAGGCAGTCGATCCGCCCTTCGGCGTCGGAGACCTCTTTGACGAAGCCCTCGACCGCGCCCTGGTCCCGGACGTCCACGGGCCGTCCCTGGACGCCGTTCCCCATCTCGCGGACGGCGCTGTCCACCGATTCCTGGCTACGGCTGCAGATCCAGACCTTCCATCTTTCTTTCAGGAGGGCTTCGGCGATGCCCCGGCCGATGCCGCGGCTGCCTCCGGTGACGATCGCGATACGACTCATACTTCCCACCTCCGTTGGGTTACTCTATCGGAATCAGCCAGCCGTCCCGGCTGTTTTGATGAGTCGAAAGGAGGGGTAGACCAACACCATGGCTGCATACCTCATCTTCATGGTTCCGGCACTGCTGCTGTCCCTGTGGGCCAGCTTCCGCACGAAGTCGGCGTTCAACAAGTACTCGAAGGTCCGGACGGCGAGGGGTCTGACCGGGGCCCAGGCCGCCCAGGAGATGCTCCAGCGGGCGGGGATCTCCGATGTGAAGATCGTCCAGACGCAGGGGTTCCTCTCGGACCACTACAACCCGGTGAACAAGACGCTGGCGCTGTCGCCGAACGTCTACGGCACGCCTTCGGTGTCGGCGATCGGGGTGGCCTGTCACGAGGCGGGTCACGCGATCCAGCACGCCACGCACTACGGTCCGCTCTGGCTGCGCTCGGCCCTGGTGCCGATGGCCAACATCGGCTCGACGCTGAGCTACATCATCATCCTGGCGGGCCTGCTGCTCCTGCGCTCCCAGACGACGGTCTACTTCGGCATCCTGCTGTTCTCGGCGGTGGTGCTTTTCCAGATCGTGACGCTGCCGGTGGAGTACGACGCCTCTGCGCGGGCCAAGCGGCTGGCGGTGGAGAACGGCATCATTATGCCGCAGGAGAGGGAAGGGATGGACCGCGTCCTGAACGCGGCCGCCCTCACCTACGTGGCGGCGGCGGTGTCGTCGATCATGACCCTGCTGTACTACCTGATGCTCGCCGGGGGCATGCGGCGGGATTGATCCCGTCCCCCCTCTCCCCGTCCCTCTCCCCCGTGCCGGGGGAGAGGGCGCCCCCGCACTTCCCTTCTTCGGGTAACTCAGAGCAAGTCCCCCCCTCTCCCGGGGCGGGTGTGCTTGGGTGGAGCGGGAGAGGGGGCCGGGGGGTGAGGGCCCCTACTCCGCCGGCTCCCCCAGAATCCCGATCAGCTCCTTCTCCCTCTGCTCCAGCTCCTCGGGCGTGGAGGCCTCCAGCACCAGGCGCAGGAAGGGCTCGGTGTTGGAGGGCCGCACGTTTCCCCACCAGGTGGGGTACTGGAAGGTGATTCCGTCCAGGTAGTCGATCTTCGCGTCCGAGTAGCGGCGGGCGAGCTCTTCGATCTTGCCCTGCTTGTCCTCGACCTCGAAGTTGATCTCCGGGCTCTTGGCGTAGCGGCGCAACGGCTGGACCAGGGCGGAGAGCGGCTTGCCCGTGGAGCGCAGCAGGTTCAGGATCTCGATCACGGCCCCGATGGAGCTGTCGGCGTTGAAATGGTCCCGGAAGTAGTAGTGGCCGGCCAGCTCGCCGCCGAAGATCCCCTCCCGCTTGCGCAGGGTCGCCTTCATGAACGAATGGCCGACCCGCTCGCGGACGGGGATCCCTCCCTTCTCCTCGATGTACTCGGCGACCGCCCTCGACGAGCGCAGGTCGAAGAGCACGGCCTTGCCCGGCTCCCGCTCCAGCAGCTCGCCGCCGATCAGCGCGGTCATCAGGTCGCTTCCGACAGGCCGGCCGGTCTCGTCCACGAAAGCGGCGCGGTCGGCGTCGCCGTCGAAGGAGACCCCGAGGTCGGCTCCGTGCTCCTTCACCGCCCGCATCAGGTCGTGGAGGTTCTCCTCCTTGAGCGGGTTGGCCTCGTGATTGGGGAAGGTGCCGTCCAGCTCGAAGTAGAGCGGGATCAGCTCGATGCCGGTTGCCTCCAGGATCGGCCGGTAGATCGTGCCCATGCCGTTGGCCGCGTCCACCACGACCCGGAGCCGTTTTTCCCCCGCGTCCTTGAGGAAGCTGAGGATGTGGTCCTTGTAGTCGTCGAAGATCTCGCCGGTCCGCACCGTGCCGGGACGGGAGGCCACGGGCAGGTCGCCGGACTGGACCTTCTGCTCCAGGAGGGGAATGCCATGGTCTCCGGAGACCGGGCGCGCCTCGTGGCGGCTGAACTTGAGACCGTTGTACTGGGCCGGGTTGTGGCTCGCCGTGACCTGCACCCCGCCGGCTGCCTTGGTATGGCCGACCGCGAAGTAGTTCATGGGGGTGGTGGCGAGGCCGATGTCGAGCACGTCGAGCCCGGACTGTGTGAGGCCCTCGATGAGCGCCTTGGCGAGCGGCTCGCTGTGCGAGCGCATGTCGCGGCTCACCACCACGGTGTTGCCCCGCGAGCGGTCCTCCTCGTCCAGCACGTGCTGGAACGCGAGGCCGATCTTGCGGGCCATGTCCTCGTTGATCTGCGTGGGGTAGAGCCCCCGCACGTCGTACGCTTTGAAGATTCCGGCCACTTTCTCTCTCCCTATTGCGTGGAGACCTTCTCGATGGCGTACGCGAAGCTGCGGCCCTCGACCGGTGCGGACTTGAGATCCGCTCCGTCGGCCTTGGCCAGCTCCACGGCCAGGGTCTCTCCCATGATCCAGTCGCGATGCGCCTCGACGGCCGCCTCGATCTCGGGGTCGGCCTTGTAGCGGACCCGGATGCGGTCGGCGTAGTCGAGGTCGGCGTCCTTGCGGGCGGTCTGGATGCTGCGCGCAACCTCCCGCACCCAGCCCTCGGAAATCAGCTCGGGGGTGAGGCGGGTGTCCAGGGCCACGAGCAGCTCGCGGTCTCCCTGGGTGGCCATGCCCTCGCGCTCGATCAGCCGGACCTCCACCTCCTCGGGCGAGAGGTCCGCGGGACCGTCCGAGATCTCGATCGTGATCTTCCCAGTCTGTTCCAGCTCGCGGGCGAGGGCATCGCCGTCGGCGCTCTCCAATGCCCGCTTCACCTCGGGCATCTTCTTCCCGAAGCGCGGTCCGGTCTTCGGGAAGATGGGCCGCACCTCGTGGCGGACGTACTCGCCCCGTTCCGCGGCCCAGTGGATGTCGCGCACGTTCAGCTCGTCCTTGAGCAGGTCGGCGTAGGGCGTGACCAAGCCGGGCAACGCCTCGCTGGCCGTGACCAGGGTCACCGCGGCGAGCGGTTGCCGGGTCTTGAGCGAGTGCGTGTTGCGCGCCGCGTGACCCAGCCGGACGATGCGCTGGATGGCCGCCATCGAGGCCTCCAGCTCCTCGTCGCCGCGGTCTGCGGGCGGCTCGGGCCAGTCCTCCAGGTGGACGCTCTCAGAAGCGTCCGGCCGCTTACTGCGCACCAGGTGCTCGTGGACGACCTCCGCGACGAACGGGGTGAACGGCGCGATGAGCCGGGCGAGCGTGGTCAGCACCTCGTAGAGGGCCTGGTAGGCGCTCTCCTTGTTCGCGCTCTCTTCCTGGTTGCCCGCCCAGAAACGGTCTCGGCTGCGGCGGATGTACCAGTTCGTCAAGTCGTCCAGCAGCTCCTCGATCTTCCGCGCCGGCTCGGTGACGTCGTAGCCCTCCAGGCCCGCGGTGACCTCGGAGGTCAGGCGGTCCAGGCGCAGGAGGATCCAGCGGTCGAGCGCCGGCCGGTCCTCGAAGCGAAGCGGGTTGGAGGAGGAAGGCCGCCAGCCGTCCAGGTTCGCGTAGATGGTGAAGAAGGACAGGGCGTTCCAGAGGGGGAGGAGGAAGCCCTGCGCGGCCTCGCGCACCAGCCGGGCGGAGAAGCGGGAGTTGACCTCGGGATTGTTGACGCAGAAGTACCAGCGCAGGGCATCGGCGCCGGTCTCCTCGATGACGGCCATGGGCTCCACCACGTTGCCCAGGCGCTTGGACATCTTCCGCCCCTGCTCGTCCGTGACATGGCCAAGGACGATGCAGGTCTTGTACGCCGCCGAGCCGAACAGCAGGACGCCGAGGGCGTGCAGGGTGTAGAACCACCCACGGGTCTGGTCGACCGCCTCGGAGATGAAGTCGGCGGGGAACCCCTTGCCCGTCTCCGGGTCGAACTGGGGCAGGGGCTTGCCCACGTAATGGTGCTGGGCGAAGGGCATGGAGCCGGAGTCGTACCAGGCGTCGATGACGTCCGGCACCCGGCGCATGGTGCCGGTTGTCCCACCTTGGGGGCACTTCTCGCAGGGCCAGGAGACCTCGTCGATGTACGGCCGGTGCGGGTTGAACTGCTCCTGGTCGTAGAGGTCGGCCGGCGGTTCCTTTCCCGCCTGTTCGAACAGCTCGGCGAAGGAGCCCACCACGGTCGTGTGAGGGCAGTTGTCGCACTTCCAGGCGGGGAGCGGGGTGCCCCAGTAGCGCCTCCGGGAGAGGGCCCAGTCGACCACGTTCTCCAGCCAGTTGCCGAAGCGCCCCTCGCCCACGTGGGGCGGGTGCCAGTCGATGGTCCGGTTCTGGTCGAGAAGCTCCTGCTTGAGGATGGTCGTCTTCACGAACCAGCTCGTGGTGGCGTAGTAGAGGAGCGGCCGGTCGCAGCGCCAGCAGAAGGGGTAGCTGTGGCGGTAGCGCTCGGTGTGGAGGAGGAGGCCGCGGCTCCGGAGGTCCTGGAGGATCTTCGGGTCGGCATCCTTGAACCACATCCCCGCGAACGCTTCGAGGCCGGGCTTCTCGCGCACCTTGCCGTCGGAGTCGATGGTCAGGATGAGCGGCAGGTCGTAGGTCTGGCCGGTGCGGTAGTCATCCTCGCCGAACGGCGGAGCGGTATGGACGAGGCCGGTGCCTTCGCTGGAAGTCACGTAGTCGCCAAGGACCACCTGCCATCCGCGCTCGTCGGAGGGGCCGGTGTACTCGGTGCCGGACCGCAGCTCTCCGCGCCCGAGGCCGTCCCACCCTTCGCGGGGGATCCGGTAGGGCCGGTCGTAAAGGAGGCCTTCGAGGTCCTTGCCCCGGAATCGGGCGAGGGCCGGCAGCCCGGCCAGGTCCACGAGGCGCTTCTCCCCCTCGATCTCGGCCATCACAGGCACGGGCTTGGCCAACTCGTCGCCGAAGAGGAATTGCTCGTTCTCCCGCTGCGGATCGGGGTGCTGGACGAGGCGGTAGACCATGTCCGGATTGACGGCGAGGCCGACGTGGGCGGTGAGGGTCCAGGGCGTGGTCGTCCAGGCAACCAGCTTCATGCCCTCGGTGGAAGTCCACGAGCCGCCGCCCACGGGAACCAGCTCCTGGCCGGGGCGGACCAGGAAGAGGGCCCAGACGGAGGGATCGTCCACGTCTTTATAATTTTGGGCGACCTCGTGGCTGGAGAGGGTGGTGCCGCAGCGGGCGCAGTAGGGCTGGATCTTGTAACCCTCGCCCAGGAGGCCGCGCTTCCACAGCTCGCCCAGGGACCACCAGACCGACTCGATGTAGTCGTTGGTATACGTGAAGTAGGCGTGATCGAGGTCGAGCCAATAGCCCACGCGCTCGGTCATGGCGCGCCACTGGCGCTCGTAGGTGTGGACGCTCTCGAGGCAGGCCTTGTTGAACTCGGCGATGCCGTACTCCTCGATCTGCTGCTTGCCGGTGAAGCCGAGGCGCTTCTCGACCTCGATTTCCACGGGGAGGCCGTGGGTGTCCCACCCTGCCTTGCGGGGCACCTTGTAGCCGCGCATGGTGCGGAAGCGGGGGAAGAGGTCCTTGACGACGCGGGTCACGACGTGCCCGACGTGGGGCACGTTGTTGGCGGTCGGGGGACCGTCGTAGAAGGCGAACTCGCCCCGGGGCGCCGGCTTGTCCACACTCTTCTGGAAGATATCCCGCTCGCGCCAGAGCTGAAGCACCTTCTGCTCGAGCTGGGGGAATGGATAGCCGCCGGGGACGTCAGGGAATCGCGTATCGCTCATGTCGGAGAAAGGCCCTCGCGCGCCGGGCCCATCAAGGGCCGCGGAAAGAAGCCGTATTGTATCCCCTGCGTCAAGAGGGGCTGGCAGAGCTAGTCCGGGTACTCGAACACCACGTCCCGCTCGATGTCGGGGTGGAGGCTCATGTGGACGGGGCAGGTGAGTGCCGCGTTCTCCAGCTTCTTGCGCTGACCGGGATTGAGGCCGGCGGGCATCTTGATGCGGCTCGGGAGACCGCCAATCCGCCGCGGGCTTCCGGCCATGTGCTTCTCGATGTGGACCGACAATCCCGTCAAGTCGATGCCGTCCCGCTCGCCCACGATCGAGATCAGGGTCACCATGCAGGCGGCCAGGGCCGTGGCGACCAGGTCGGTCGGGGAGAAGGAGCTGCCATCCCCCTGATTGTCCACTGGCGGCACGGTCTTCAGGACCGCCCCGGAAGGCCCGTGGGTCATCTCGACCGCGAGATTGCCGATGTACCTGCCCGTGATCTCGACCGCCATGATCTGCCTCCTTCGAGAGCCGGAAGTCTATCAGGGTAGCTCTTGGAAGAAGCGCAGGTAATCGTCGACCACCCGGTCCATGGAGGTGCGCTCCCGGACCTCCCGCATGAGCTCGAGGCCGCGCTTCCATTCCGGTCCGCGGAAGGTGCTCCGGACCTTGTCGAGCGCGGCGATCAGGCTCTCCCGCTCAGGCTCGGCGTAGTAGGGGTAGTCCGGCCCGAGGAGCTCAAGGGTGCTCTCGTCGCGGGTGGTGACCAGGTTCGCCTCGCAGGCCGCTGCCGTCGAGACCTTGCAGTTGGGCTTGTAGAGGAGCTCCCTGCCCGGCTCCCGCACGGACAGGTGGCAGTTGTAGTCCAGGCCGCGGCGGAAGTAGTCGCCGTCGAAGTAGTCCACCCCCGGGAGCTGACCCCACAGGGAGAGGGACCGGCCCAGCCCCAGGTAGGCGATGCGGAGCTCCCGGTCGCCGAGGGTGTTGGGGACGTAGCGCGGGTCCCACTGGTGGTAGATCACCCGGTTCACGGCCCCCCGCACGGAGAAGTCCCGGAGCTGGCGCCGGTTCTTGAAGATCAGGCCCTGGTAGAGCCAGCGGTTCTTGATCCGCCGCTTGAAGACGACCGTGTCCTGGATGTCGAGAACGAGGTGGTTCCCCCGCATCCTGGCAGACACCAGGTCGGGCAGCTTCGACGTCTTGATGAAGACCAGGAGCGAGTCGCGTACGTCCTTCAGGTCCCGCGGGTAGACGGACCGGCTCTCGATCCCTCTGGCGCGCAGGGCTTCGCTGACCTGGTCGGCTCCCATGATGGTGGAGCCCTTGTCGTAGTACTTGACGAAGTAGATCTGTCTCATGAAGCGGACCGGACCTTAGGATATCTTTGGACGCCATGCAAACGACATCGACGAATCCTTATGACCTGACCGGGCAGGTGGCGATCGTGACCGGCGCCTCCCGGGGGATCGGCGCCGCGGTCGCCGGCGCCCTGGCCGCTTCCGGAGCCCGTGTGGTCCTGGCGAGCCGCAAGCAGGAGGGCGTGGAGGCGATCGCGGAGCTGATCCGCAGCCATGGCGGCGACGCCCTGGCCGTGGCCTGCCACACCGGCCGGGCCCAGGACTGCGAGGCCCTTGCCGCCCGGGCGCAGGAGGCTTACGGCGGCATCGACATCCTGGTCAACAACGCAGCCACGAGTCCCCATTTCGGACCGCTCCTCGAAGCCGAGGAGTCCCATTGGGACAAGACCATCGAGGTGAACGTGAAGGGCTACGTCCACATGATCCGCTCCTGCGTGCCGCGGATGAAGGAGCGGGGCGGCGGCCGGGTCGTGAACGTGGCCTCGGTGGCGGGGATGTTCCCCCACAACGGCCTGGGGGTCTACGGGGTGACCAAGGCGGCGGTGATCATGCTGACCCGGACGCTGGGGATGGAGCTGGCCAAGGAGAACGTCCGGGTCAACGCCATCGCCCCCGGCCTGATCCGCACGCGCTTCAGCGAGGTGCTCTGGTCGTCGCCCGAGCGCCAGGAAAAAGCTCTGGCCTCGATTCCCCAGGGGAGGCTCGGCGAGCCGGACGACCTGACGGGCGCTGTGCTCTATCTCGCGAGCCAGGCTTCGGGGTTCACGACGGGATCGGTGATGGTGATCGACGGGGGACAGACTCTGGGGCTGGCGTACTAGGGTCCGGAGGGAACACCCCCTCGACCTCTCGCAGAAACCCTTCCGCCCGCCCCTCCAGCCAGTCCGACTCCAGGTCGTCGAAGAGGCGGTTCCGCCGTGCGCGGTTGAGCTTGGCCAGGGCTAGGAGGCCGGACTCGAGCACCCTCCGCCTTTCGGCGCGGAGCAGGGCCTCGTCCGGGGCACCGGAGAGCGAGATGTCCAGCAGCCGGCGCACGCGCTCGGCCGAGGCGATCTGGAGGGCGCCGGCCAGCTCGGTTTCCAGGACATGGGCGTCGTGAAGCTCGCCGAGGAGATCCAGCAGCCCCTTGATCCTCTTGACCAGAGGGGCGGCCCCGGGCAGCTCTCCGGTGAACGGCTCCAGGAGGTAGCGCAGGCGCTTGGCGCTGATCCTCGCCTCGTGCGCCTCGGTTTCGTCCTCGGGACTCTCCACCCGGGCGAGGTGGGCCTCCAGCTCCGAGGCCTGCTCCCGGAGGATGCCCGCGGTGACCTCGGCCAGGGTGGGGGACGCATGCGTTCCGGCCGCGAGGTGGACCTCGGTGCGGTAGGTGGAGAGGCGCTCGCGCAGGTTCTTCTCGACCTTGGGGAATTCCCTGGGAAGACGTTTGGCCATGTCCTCGTTGGCCTCGCGCATCCGCTCCTCCAGCCGGGCGAGGATCCAGGCCAGGCCGGCACGGCGGTAGGAGCTCAGGTGGCGGGACCGTCCGCGCAGCCACTCGATCTGGACCTCGGTGTCGCGGCCGGGGCCGGTGGAGCGGGCGAGGTCGCGGAGGCGCCGGCGGAGCTTCTTCGGCAGGCTCTCCTCCAGGTACGGTCCGTAGGAGCGCAGGCAGCTCCGCAGGCGGCGGAGCCCGACCCGGAAGTCGTGGAGGGCCTCGGTGTCGGACGCGTCCTGCAGCCGGGGGAACGCGGCTGCGGCCTGGTCCAGATAGGACAGGGCGATCAGGCGGGCGCCCTCTTCAGGAGGTCGGCTCAGGAGGTCGGCGGCGGGCTCCACGGTCGGCTCGATTCGCTCCTCAGTCGGCCAGGGTCCGGAGCTGGGAGGGGGTCAGGGCCCAGAGGAGCGTGGCGGTGCCCCCGGCGGGCTCGTCCCCGAGCTCCAGCAGGCAGGCTCCCCCCTTGCGGAAGGAGTGGATGCGCCGGTCGGTCCCGGTGAGGAGCCAGCCCAGGATCTGGCTGATGCTGGGCTCGTGGCCCACGGCGGCGACGACGTCCCCCTTCTGCTGGCGCAGCCAGCGGAGGAACGCCTCGGGCGTGGTCTCGGGCGACAGCTCCTCGATCTCGACCTCTTCGAGGCCGCCGTAGACCGAGTCGAGGATCGCCGCGGTCTGGGCGGCGCGGGTCAGAGGGCTCGTGGCCAGCAGATCGATATCGGGGACCAGGGCGCGCAGTCCCCTGGCGGCCTGCTTCATCTTCTTGCGCCCTTCGTCGGTCAGGGGCCGCAGGCGGTCGTCCTTGCCGGTGCGGGCGAAGTCCTCCCGCTCTTCGGCGATGGCATGGCGGACCAGAAGTAGCTTCATGTCGGCACCTCTCCCCCGGGTAAGAGATACCGCGAAACGCCTGGATTTGGCAAAAGCGACGGTGTGACGGCTTGGCGACAGAAGAGTGTAGGGGGCAGCCCGTGTGGCCGCCCTCCACCCAGGGGCACCCACAAGGGGCATACGCGCTAACTTACTGCCCCGGGCAGGGGTTCCTCCCGCTCGCGACGCTGCGCACCACGACCGCGGCGTCGCGCCCCATGGCGCCTGCGCCGGGGAGAGCGCCTGCCGGGCCAGGGATGATCGCTGCGGCGACGCGCTCCGCGCAGGAGCCGCCGTGCCACCTGCCCACAACGCAGAGGTACGCGCCTGAGACGCTGCGGCAGGGTGCAGCAACGCTGCGCCCCGGTGCTCGGCGCTCGGGGCAGGCGCCGCTGCGTTGCGGGCATGAGCCTCGCGTTGCAGGGCATTACGCCGTCGGCCCAGGGGCGAGGTGCAGCCGCCTCCCGTCCTGGACCGCGGCATTCGCGGTGGGCGCCTCTGCGCCGCGGGTTGGTGACGCGGCCCTGCGGGCACGATCCACGGCGCACAAGGTAGTCTCGGTGGAGTTCCGGCGCAGGAGCTTGCGTTGCGTGGCCTCGGCAACGCAACGCAAGCTGCAACGCGAGGTTCGATAAGCCTGTGGCAAGCGCGCAACACCCCCCTCCTAGCCTCCCCCCGTTCCCAACCGCCGCCCTCCCAGGGGGGAGGGACCCACCCGCCCAGTTGCTTCGAAGGCAAAGTTAGCGCCTATGCCCAAAAGGGGTGCCCCTACTCGTCCTCTTCCTCCCCGATCCTTGCTGCGTCCTTCAGGGCTTCGTACTTGGCGAGCTGCTCCGGCGTCAGGATGGCCGAGAAGGCGTCGTCGAAATCCTCGCGGGCGCCGCGGATCTGGTCCCTCAGCCCGTCGATCTGGACCACGGTGTTGCCGACGGAGCAGGCGTCCGGGCTGGCCTCGTCGAGCTGGCTGCGGCGCTGCTCCGCGAGCGGCTCGATCTGCTCATAGAGCGGCTTGGTCGTATCATGCAGAGTCTTCACGAGCTGCTTCGTGGTCTCGAGCTGGGCCGGAGTCAGCTTCAGGTAACGGGCGAGGGCGCGGGGGTTGCGCAGCACGTCTCCGGGGTTGCCCGGCCGCCGGGCGGCTTCAGCGAGGAGGGGCAGCGCCAGGAGGGCGGCGAAGGCGATGGCTACCGACAGTCTGCGTTTCATCATTGAATCTCCTTTCGATCCAGAAACCCGCGAGAGGGGGATTTCCTGCGGAGGTTCCCGGGTTTCTCTGTGATAGCGTTTCGGGTCGCCCGCTGTGCCGGGGGAAAACGACATCCATCCATAGTCAGGGGAGCCGGATGGCCACGAGCGAGAGCCTGAAGCGCACGCCTTTGTACGAGAGCCACGTGGAAGCCGGGGCGCGGCTGGTGGATTTCGCCGGCTGGGACATGCCGGTCCAGTACCAGGGCGTCATCGAGGAGCACCGCGCCGTGCGCACCGCGGCCGGGATCTTCGACGTCTCCCACATGGGCGAGATCCGCGTGAAGGGTCCGGAGGCCGAGGCCTTCCTCCAGCGCCTCACCCCGAACGACGTTTCCAAGCTCGCGCCGGGGCGCGCCCACTACAGCGGCCTTCTCACCCCGCAGGGCACCTACGTGGACGACCTGCTGATCTACCGGCTCGGCGCGGAGGAGTTCCTGGTCGTGGCCAACGCCTCGAACGCGGACCGCGACTACGAGTGGATCGCCTCCCGCGCCGGTTCGGGAGTCGAGGTCATCAACGAGAGCGACCGCTGGGCCCTGATCGCGCTCCAGGGTCCGAAGGCGGCGGAGATCCTCCGGCCGCTGACCGATCCCGCGGCCATGGGCCTCAAGTACTACGGCTTCCTCCAGAGCGAGGTGGACGGCCGTCCGGCGATCGTCTCGCGCACCGGCTACACCGGGGAGGACGGGTTCGAGCTCTATCTCTCGCCCGAGGACGCTCCGGCGGTCTGGCGCCGGCTGGTGGAGGCGGGCGGTCCTCAGGGCCTGAGGCCTGCCGGGCTCGGAGCTCGGGACACGCTCCGGCTGGAGGCGGCCATGGCGCTCTACGGCCACGAAATCGACGAGACCACGACCCCGCTCGAAGCCGGGCTCGCCTGGGTGGTGAAGCTGGGCAAGGGGGACTTCGAGGGGCGCGAGGCCCTGGCCGCGCAGCAGGCCGGGGGGCTCCGGCGCAAGCTGGTGGGCTTCGAGGTCGAGGGCCGGGGGATCGCCCGCCAGGGACACGAAGTGAAATCAGAGGGCGGGAGTGTGGGGACGGTGACCAGCGGGACGTGGAGCCCGTCGTTCGAGAAGGCGATCGGCATGGCCTATGTGCCCACGGAGCTGGCCGCGCCGGGGACCCCCCTGGAGATCGACGTGCGCGGCCGGGCGCTGTCCGCCAGGGTGGTCGAGCTTCCGTTCTATCGTCGGGCGAAGTAGTCTAGCTAAGCCTTAAGAAGCGAATATTTCGGTCCAGGGCCGGGTTGGACCAGCAGATTGGAGGGTGACGAGGATGTATCCGAGCGAATACCTCTATTCCAAGGATCACGAGTGGATCCGCGTCCAGGACGACATCTGTGTGCTCGGCATCACGGAGTTCGCGCAGCAGGAGCTGGGCGAAGTCGTGTACGTCGAGCTGCCGGAGGTCGGGCAGGTGTTCAACTCCAACGACGAGATCGGCACCATCGAGTCGGTCAAGGCGGTGGCGGAGGTCTACACGCCTCTGGCCGGAGAGATCGTCGAGATCAACGAGGCCGTGGTGGACGACCCGGAGCTGCTCAACGAGGAGCCGCATTCGGATGGGTGGCTGGTGAAGCTCCGGTTCTCCTCGGCCGCGGACCTCAAGGCGCTGATGAACGCAGAGCAGTACGAGGAGTTTGTGAAGAGTGGTGACGCATAGCACGCTCGCGACGGACGTCCCGCGGGGGGCGGAGCCCGGTGTAGAGACTGCGCCGGGGATCCCCGCGCCGCTTCAGCCGGCGGACACGTTCGTCCGCCGGCACCTGGGTCCCTCCGAGGACGAGATCCGCCGGATGCTGGCGGCGGTCGGCGCCGATTCCGTGGAGACGCTTGTCCGGGAGACGGTCCCGGAGTCTATCCGCCTGCGCGGCCGCTTCTCGCTCTCCTGGCTCCCGGACGACCGCCCGCTCGGCGAGCGGGAGACGCTCGACATCCTGCGCGGCATCGCCGCGCAGAACCGGGTGTTCCGTTCCTTCCTCGGCATGGGCTATCACGGCTGCCTGGTTCCCGGAGTCATCCAGCGCAACATCCTGGAGAACCCGGGCTGGTACACCCAGTACACCCCCTACCAGGCCGAGATCTCCCAGGGACGCCTGGAGGCGCTGCTCAACTTCCAGACCATGGTGGCCGACCTGACCGGCCTCCCGGTCGCCAACGCCTCGCTCCTGGACGAGGGGACCGCCGCGGCCGAGGCCATGAACATGTGCGTGGACGGCAAGCGGTCGACCTTCTTCGTGGCCGCGGACTGCCACCCCCAGACGATCGAGGTGGTCAAGACCCGCGCCGAAGCCATCGGCGTCGAGGTGCGCGTCGGCGACCCCGGGTCCATCGACTTCGAAGACGTTTTCGGTGTCCTCCTCCAGTATCCGGCCACGGACGGCCGCATCCGGGACTGCTCCGGGATCGCCGAGCGCGCCCACCAGTCCAAGGCCATGGTGGTCATGGCGACCGACCTGCTGGCCCTGACCCTGCTCCGGCCGCCGGGCGAGATGGGCGCCGACATCGCGGTCGGCTCGGCGCAGCGCTTCGGTGTGCCCATGGGGTACGGCGGACCGCACGCGGCCTTCCTCTCCGCCCGCGACGAGCACAAGCGGCAGCTCCCCGGCCGGGTGATCGGCGTATCCCGCGACCGCCACGGGAAGACCGCCTACCGCATGGCACTCCAGACCCGGGAGCAGCACATCCGGCGCGAGAAGGCCACGAGCAACATCTGCACGGCGCAGGTGCTCCTGGCGATCATGGCCAGCATGTACGCGGTCTACCACGGCCCCGAGGGGCTGCGCCGGATCGCCCGCCGGGTGCACGCCCTGGCCGCGGTCCTGGCGGAGGGTCTGCGGCGCCTCGGTTATGACGTGGGGAATGAGCCGTTCTTCGACACCCTGCGAGTCGAGCTGGGAGATCGACCGGCCGACGACGTCCTGCGGACTGCCAGCGAGCGGGGAATCAACCTGCGGCGGTTGGGCGACCACACGGTCGGGATCGCGCTCGACGAGGCGGCCACGGTGGTGGACGTGGAGGATCTGATCTCGCTCTTCAATCGCGGCGAGGGCGGCGAGGCCCACGGCTTCTCGCTGGAGGAGCTGGCGGCCGGGAACCTGGAGATCGGGGCGCCCCACGCCCGGACGTCCGAGCTCCTGACGCATCCGGTCTTCCACCGCTATCACACCGAGCACGAGATGCTGCGCTACATCAAGCGGCTGGAGGCGCGGGACCTGTCCATGGCGACCTCCATGATCCCGCTCGGCTCGTGCACGATGAAGCTCAACGCCACGACCGAGATGGTCCCGGTCACCTGGCCGGAGCTGGGCGCCCTCCATCCGTTCGCGCCGGCCGACCAGACGCAGGGGTACAAGACCCTGTTCCGCACCCTGGAGCGGTGGCTCTGCGAGATCACCGGCTTCGCCGCCTGCTCGCTGCAGCCGAACGCCGGCTCCCAGGGTGAGTACACCGGCCTCATGGTCATCCGGGCTTACCACCGCTCCCGCGGCGAAGGGGATCGGGATGTCTGTCTCATCCCGGTCTCGGCCCACGGCACGAATCCGGCTTCGGCGGTCATGGCGGGCATGAAGGTGGTGCCGGTCGCCTGCGATCCGAACGGCAACGTGGACATCCCGGACCTCAAGGCCAAGGCGGAGCAGCACCGCGGCCGGCTGGCCGCGATCATGGTGACCTACCCCTCGACACACGGCGTGTTCGAGGAGGGGATCCGCGAGATCTGCGACGTGGTCCACCAGCACGGCGGGCAGGTCTACCTGGACGGCGCGAACATGAACGCCCAGGTGGGCCTCTGCCGTCCGGGCGACTACGGCGCGGACGTCTGCCACCTGAACCTGCACAAGACCTTCTGCATCCCGCACGGCGGCGGCGGTCCGGGCATGGGTCCGATCTGCGTGGGCGCGCACCTGGAACCGTACCTGCCGGGCCATCCGGTCATCCCGACGGGTGGCAGCGAAGGGATCGGGCCGGTGTCCGCTGCTCCCTGGGGGAGCTCGAGCATCCTTCCGATCTCCTGGACCTACATCGCCATGATGGGGGCCGAGGGCCTGACCAAGGCGACCGGGCTCGCGATCCTGAACGCCAACTACATGGCGGCGCGGCTCCAGGACCATTACCCGGTGCTCTACCGCGGATCGAAGAAGCGGGTGGCGCACGAGTTCATCCTCGACCTCCGGCCGTTCAAGGCGAGCGCCGGGATCGAGACCGAGGACGTGGCCAAGCGCCTGATGGACTTCAGCTTCCACGCGCCGACCATGTCCTTCCCCGTGCCCGGCACGCTGATGATCGAGCCCACGGAGAGCGAGTCCAAGGCGGAGCTGGACCGGTTCTGCGAAGCCATGATCGCGATCCGCGAGGAGATCCGGGCCATCGAAGAGGGGCGGATGGACCGCCAGAACAACGCGCTCAAGAACGCGCCGCACACCGCCGAGGACGCGATGTCGTCCGAGTGGGACCGGCCGTACACGCGCGAGCAGGCGATCTTTCCGGCGCCCTGGGTGAAGGAGCGCAAGTTCTGGCCATATGTGGGCCGGATCGACAACGCCTGGGGCGACCGGAACCTGATGTGCCTGTGCCCGCCGGTGGAGAGCTATGAGGGGTAGGGCGCCGGCTTGAAGCGGTGGGAGCTGGTCCTGCTCGCGCTGTTCCTGGCGTGCTGGCTGGTCTACCTGCTGGCCGTGTTCCAGGTGGTCGCGCCCGAGGGCACGCTGGACCTGGGCTTTTATCCCTACTACAGCATCGCGGTCGCGGCGGGCTGGGGCGCGGGCAACCTCTACGTGTACCGGAGCCGGGACCTCGATCCGCAGTCGCCGTCCCGGCGCCGCCTCCTGGCCGGCTACTTCCTGGCGCCGCTGGGCCTGATCCTCCTGCTGAAGGCCATGACGCCGCTCGTCTTTCAGCGGGGTGCTCCGCTGGTGGGCCTGTACGCCTTCTGCATCTTCAGCATCTTTTTCTACGTGGCCACCAGGCTCAACATGTTCGGCCGGCGGCTGGGGTAGCATGCGCGGGATGGACCTCTCCCCCCGGATCGACACGCTCGTGGCCGACCTTGCCGGCCGCGGGTCGGTGCTCGTGGCCTACTCGGGCGGCGTGGACTCCGCCGTGGTCGCGGCCCTCGCCCGGCGGGCCCTGGGGGAGAGGGCTCTGGCCGTCACCGCCGCGGCCGAGACGCTCGCCGGAGCCGAGCTGGATCATGCCCGCAGGCTGGCTGCCGAGATCGGCATCCGCCATGAGGTGGTCACCTACAGCGAGCTGGACGACCCCGAGTTCGTGGCCAATCCGAGTCACCGTTGTTACTTTTGCCAGGGGATGCGGATGGACCGTATGCTCCAGGAGGCGGCCGAGCGCGGTTATCAGGTGGTCTGCGACGGCACCAATGCCTCAGACCCCGGGCCGGACCGTCCCGGCCTTGCGGCCATTCGCGAGCGGGGGATTTACTCGCCTCTCCTGGCCCACGGCGTGGACAAAGAGACCACCCGCGCCATCGCTCTCTCTCTCGGGCTCTCCGCGTGGGACCGCCCGGCCAACGCCTGTCTCTCGTCGCGCATCCCCCACGGGCAGCTCGTCACCCTTGGCAAGCTCCGCCGGATCGAGACCGCCGAAGAGGTCCTCGCCGAAGCCGGCTTCCAAGTTGTCCGCGTTCGGCATGACGAGGGAGCGGCCCGCGTCGAGGTCGGCCCCGCCGAGGTGGAGCGCCTCGCCGGGATGTGGAACCGGATCGAGCCGCGGATCCGCGACCTGGGATTCCATCGGGTGACCTACGACCCGAAAGGCTATCGTCGGGGCGGCGCGGACGCCCGCCTGTGAACCCTCAACAGCTCCGCCAGCTCCTCGACGCAGTCGCCTCCGGCGACGTCTCCCCGGACCGGGCGCTCGCCGAGCTCGCCGAGCTCCCCTATGCCGACCTCGGCTTCGCCAAGCTGGACCTCCACCGCGAGCTGCGCAACGGTCTCCCCGAAGCGGTCTATGCCGAGGGCAAGCGGACGGACGACCTCAAGGCCATCGTCGACCGGATGATGCAGGCCCACGGCCGCGTCCTCGTGACCCGGTTGCGTCCGGATGCTGCGGAGGCGATCCTCGGGCGGAGGCCCGAGGCGGCCTACCACGAGCGCGCCCGTATCCTCACCTGCGGCGAGCCTCACGAGGCGGTCAGCGGAATGGTGGCGGTCCTCGCCGCCGGCACCTCCGACCTGCCCGTGGCCGAGGAGGCGGCGGTCTGCGCCGCGTGGTTCGGGCACGAGGTCGAGCGCTGCTTCGACGTGGGAGTGGCCGGTCTTCACCGATTGCTCGGCAACCTGCCCGCCATCCGCCGCGCCGACGTGGTCGTGGCCGTGGCGGGCATGGACGGCGCCCTCCCCACGGTCGTGGCCAGCCTGGTGCCCGCGCCCGTGGTGGCGGTGCCCACGAGCGTCGGCTACGGCGCGAGCTTCGGCGGCCTCGCCGCCCTCCTCACCATGCTGAACGCCTGCGCGCCGGGGATCGGCGTGGTCAACATCGACAACGGCTATGGCGCGGCCGTGCTCGCCAGCCGGATCGCGCGGCGCTAGCGGAGCTGCTGCCAGGCCAGCAGGGCGGTAACCAGCAACCCGATCACCACCACCGCGGCCCGGGCCTTCTCCTGCCCGATGATGCGGGCGAACCTCGCCCCGCCATAGCCGCCGAGCGTCGCGCCCACCGCGAGGATCAGTGCCTCCGGCCAGGAGACCGCCCCCTGGAGCACGAAGTAGGCCGCGGCCACGCCGTTGATGCACACCCCGAAGAAGTTCTTGAGGCCGTTCATGGCGTGGATGTCGGTCAGCCCGAGAAAGCCCAGCAGGGCCAGCATCAGGATGCCGATCCCCGCTCCGAAGTAGCCGCCGTAGACCGCCACCCCGAGCTGCAGGAGGACGGCGATCACCCATCGTCCCGTCGACGGCCCGCTCGACAGGGAGAAGCGCCGCGCCAGGACCCCCCGCACCATGAAGAGGACCGTGGCGAACAGGATCAGGACCGGCGCCAGGATCTCGAAAGTTTTTTCCGGGGTGCGCAGGAGGAGGACCGAGCCGAGTGTGCCGCCGATCAGGCTGGGGAGGAACAGAGTCTTGAGCCAGCCCCGGTTCTGGGCGACCTCCCGGCGGTAGCCGGCCATGCTGGCCGCGGCCCCGGGGAGGAGGGCCACGGTCGAGGTGGCGTTCGCCGTGATCGCCGGCATGCCGAGGAAGACCAGGACGGGGAAGGTGAGGATCGTCCCCCCTCCGGCCATGGCGTTCATCGCCCCCCCTCCGAAGGCGGCGGCCACGAGCACGAGGATCTGGGAGGCAGTCATGGGCGCGGAGTTTATCGATACCATAGGCGCCGTATACAGGAGGGAGAGCATCATGTCCGAAACACGCATCGAAAAAGACAGCCTCGGCGAGGTTGAGGTCCCTGCCGGGGCGTATTACGGCGCCCAGACCGAGCGCGCCCGGCGCAACTTCCCGGTCTCCGGGCTGACCCTGCCCCGCCGCTTCATCTCCGCGGTCGCCCTGATCAAGGGGGAGGCCGCGGCGGTCAACGAGGAGCTGGGGATCGTCTCCGCCGAAGTGACCAAGGCCATCCGCCAGGCCGCGGCCGAGGTGGTCGAGGGGAGGCACGACGGCCAGTTCCCCCTCGACGTTTTCCAGACCGGCTCCGCCACCTCGACGAACATGAACGTCAACGAGGTCCTGTCGAACCGGGCCATCGAGATCCTCGGCGGAGTGATCGGCAGCAAGGCGCCGGTCCACCCCAACGACCACGTCAATGCCGGGCAGTCGAGCAACGACGTGATCCCCACCGCCATCCATGTGTCCGCCTACGTCGCCATCCAGGAGCACCTGGATCCGGCCCTGCGCCACCTGGCCGATGCCCTGGGACGCAAGGCCGAGGAGTTCGACCGCATCGTCAAGATCGGCCGCACCCACCTGCAGGACGCGGTGCCGATCCGCCTGGGTCAGGAGTTCAGCGGCTACGCGCAGCAGGTCCGCTACGCGCTCGATCGCCTGGCCGCGGTCAAGCCGCGACTGGCCGAGCTGCCGCTCGGGGGCACGGCCGTGGGCACCGGCCTGAACGCGCCGCCCGAGTTCGCGCCGCGGGTCATCGCCCTGCTGGCGGAGCGCACCGGCTGCCCGTTCGTGCCGGCGCCGAACCGTTTCGAGGCCATGGCGGCGAAGGACGCCGCGGTGGAGGCGTCCGGCGCTCTCAAGACCGTTGCCACATCGCTGACCAAGATCGCCAACGACATCCGCTGGCTGGCCTCCGGCCCGCGCTGCGGCATCGGCGAAATCTCGATCCCCAGCCTTCAGCCGGGCAGCTCGATCATGCCGGGCAAGGTCAACCCGGTCATCCCCGAGTCGGTGCTCATGGTCGCGGCCCAGGTGGTGGGCAACGACGCCACCATCACCCTCGCCGGCATGTCGGGCAACTTCGACCTCAACGTGATGATGCCGCTGATCGCCTACAACCTGCTGCAGTCGATCGAGATCCTGGCCAACGCCTCGAACCTGCTGGCGGAGAAGTGCGTGGAGGGGACCGTGGCCAACCGCGAGCGCTGCGAGGAGCTGGTCGAGCGCTCCCTGGCCATGGTGACTTCGCTCGTGCCGAGGATCGGCTACGACGCCGCGGCCGAGATCGCCAAGGAGTCGGTGCGCACCGGCCGCACCGTGCGCGAGCTCTGCCGCGAGCGCAACGTCCTGCCCGAGGCCGAGCTCGCCGAGGCGCTCGACCCGTGGGGGATGACCGAGGGCGGCATCCACGCGGGCGGCGCGGGCCCTGGCGGCTGATCAACCGGCTGATCAGCCGGCTGATCAGCCCTGATGGGGCGGAGCGCCCCGGCGGCCGAGCATCAGGAGCGCCTGGCCGCTGAGGAGCACGGCGGCTGCGAGAAGGAAGTCGCCGCCGCCGTACTCCCAGGCCGGGAAGGTCCCGTCCGGGAACAGGCGCGGGGCCAGCAGGGCGGCTGCATTTACGAAGAACCCGAAGCGGAGCGCGTTGCGCAGCGTCCTCTCGGCGGGCGTCGGTTGAACCCGGTGCCGGTTTGGCCGGCCCGCGGGCCGCGTCATGGGCACGGCGGCCGGGGTCCAGCTTTCGGATTGCGGCGCGAGGATTGGCGGCCCCTGCGTCCCGGGTGTCGGGTCGCTCACCGGCTCCGCCGGCCGGGCCGGCAGATAAGGGTGGGGCAGCCGCGGCTTCCGGGCGGCCGGCTGCCGGTTGCGGAGAGGGACGAGCGCGTGCATCGATTCGACCATCGGCGAGCTCCCTTCTGGAAGGAGTGACGGCCGGGACCGAAACATTTCGCGTCTCTGCTGAGATGGGGAGAAAAAAGGGGGCGGACCCGCCGCGCGGGGCCCGCCCCAGAGGGAGGCGCCTTGGTCTAGGCACCCTTGGAGGCTTTGGTTCAGCCCTTGGGCTTGGGTTTCGGATCGGCGGGCGGGCGCGGGGTGCCGCTACCGCCGCCGCTGCCACCGCTTCGGACCGACCCGTCTTCTTGCGTTGTGGACATTCTCGATCCCCCCTTTTTTCCTGCCCGCCTGGCCGGCGGGCTGGTATCTAGCTGGTGTGGCCTGCGGGTCAAAAGTATTTCGGTCAGGGTTCCGGAACTTCGAACTCCGGGAATCCGAGAGGCTCGCTGTCTCCGCCGTAGACCTCGACCGAGTACCTGCCGGCCCGCAGCTTCTTCGCATCCACGGGGACGACGAGGGTCGCGCTTCCGCCGGTCCGGGTCGGCTGGAGGTCATCCAGCCGGACCAGCTCCTCGCCCGTGGCGGCATCCCGCAGCACGACCTGGAACGAGGGGTAGCCCTCATCCTCGCTGTTCAAGGGGAGCTGGAGGTCGACCCGCCCGGTCCCCGGGGGAATCCGCAGCTCCGCAACTTCGTCTTCCGCTCCGCGGAGCGCCGTCATCGCGAGCTGGAACGCGTACGTCACGGGTGAGGGAAGCGCCGGAGCAGGGCTGGGCTCTTCCTCCGCGACTTGCTCCGCGGTTTCCTCCGTGATCAGGACGGGCTCCGGAGTTTCCGCCGGGAGGGTGGGCGCCGGCGCGGAAGAGGGCGGGATGGGCGGCGCCGGAGTCTCCCCGGCGATCTGCTCCTCGGGTTGCTGGATGACCTGCGTGGCAATCCAGGTGCTGCCGATCGCGATCGCCAGCATGGCGGCGGCGGCAAGGGCGCGCACCGAGGGGCGGGACAGATCCTTCCGGCCCCAGGGACCGGTGAGGATCGTCCGGCCCGGCTGGCGCTCCCGGGCGACCGCGCCGAGGCCCCGTGCCAGCGCGAGCTGGGAGCGGGTCTGGAAAGAAGAGGCCAGGTGGCGCTCGATCCGGGCGCGCTGGGGCGCGGACAGCAGGCCCTGGGCATGATCGTCGAGGAGGTCGGCTTCCAGGGCTTCCGCTTCCTCGAACAGCTCGTCATCCTGAATCAGCCGAGCCTCGAGGCGGTTCACGTCCTCCTCCGATAGCTCGCCCAGCAGGTACCGCCTCAAAAGCTCGTCGTCGTTTCTCATGGCCTCTCGTCCCCGGTAAAGTGCTCACTTCCCTCTTCCGATGTAGTGTGATCGGGAACGGAAAAGCGTTTCATCGACTAGTTCCGGAGTTTCTCCTGAATGCAAGTCTCCACCTTCTTGCGCAGGCGGTGGACCCGGATGCGGAGGGCGTTCATCGGGATGTCGAGCTCGTCGCAGAGGCCCTTGCGCGACTGGATGCGCTGCTCGTCCTGGTGGTAGCGCAGGAGCAGGAGCTGCTGGTCGGGCTCCAGGGTCTTCAGACAGTCGCGGAGGGGATCGAGGCGGTAGTCGGTCTCCTCCTCCGGCGGGCTGGAGGGCTGCCAGTCCCCGCTCTCCAGGAGCTTGCTCTCCCGCTTCTCCCGCCGCACCACCTCCTGGAACACGTGGTGCGCCACGCCGCAGAAGTAGGCGTAGGGATCGCTCCTCTGGAGGGCCAGCCCGCCGGCGGACTTCCGGGCGACCCGGTTGAACGTCTCGTCGGCCAGGTCCTCGGGATGGGCGCAGCCGCGCCACTCGAAGAGGCGGACGAGCCGGTGGCGGATGGCCTCGTAGACCTCGCCCGCCCTCTCCCGCTCGGGGTCCAGCATGGCGAGGAGCGACTCGAAGCCTTCGGACGTCAGTCCTCGGCCGGCGCCCTCCCGGCTCACCGCCACTCCCCCTGCAGCGAGAAGCCGGCCCAGTAGTAGGGGGACCGCCAGCGCGGATCGCGCGACATCTCGATCTGCGCCTGGCGAAGTGCCGCGGCGGGGCTCAGGCGGCTGGAGATCATCTGGCGGTAGAAGCGTTTCATCAGCTCCGAGGTGGCCCGGTCGTCGACGCTCCAGAGGCTCGCCAGCACGCGGGCGGCGCCGGCATACATGAAGCCGCGGGTCAGACCGACGAGCCCCTCGCCGCGGACCTCCTGGCCGAGCGCGGTCTGGCAGGCCGAAAGCACGACCAGGTCGGCGCGCAGCTCCAGATTGTAGACGTCGTGCAGCCGCAGGAAACCGTTCTGGGGCTCCCCCCGCTCGTTGACGAGCGAGAGCACGAGGCTGGACAGCTCGGGACGGCGGCTGTCGATCAGTCCATGGGTGGCGAAATGGACCATGCGGTAGCTGGCCAGCTCGCCTCCGGTGGCCACGGCGCGGGTGGCGTCGAAGCCGAGCGCCTTGAAGAGCTGGGCCGCGGGCACCAGGGCGGCGATCGCCTCGGCCTCCTTCTCGGAGAAGCGGAGCCGCGGCAGCTTCCGGGGATCGATCTCACCCACCCGCTCCCCGGTCCCTTCCGCCGAGCGGCGGGCGGCGCGCGCCACGCGCTCGTCCACCATCTGGAAGATGGGGTCGGCGATCACCGCCAGCGTCTTCGGGGCCGGCGGCCGGCCGGCGAGCTCGCGGCGCAGCACTGCCAGCGCCGAGGCCGAGGGGAGGCTCACCACCTCGTGGCCGGCGATGAGGGGAATGCGTTCGGGTCCCTCGAGCGAGGCCGGGGAGGGCAGGGCAGCGAAGGGGAGGTACTGGAGCGCCCCGTCTCCGACCACCAGGAGCGGCTGGCCGGAGAGCAGCCCCTTGACCGGGCCGAGCAGCATGGAGCCGAGCTCGTCCGCCGCCTTCCGTGCCTCGTCCGCCGCCCGCGCGCCGGGCTCCTGGCCAAGCCCCTGACCAGGCCCCTGACCAGGATGAACCCGGAGCGCGCCATACCAGCGCCGGGCGGCCTCCTCGATCTTCGACCGCGGCGGCAGCTCGAAGCTGTGAAGCGCCCCCGGGGATACGGCCCAGAGGAAGCTCCGCTCCTCGCCCAGGGCGTACTCCAGGAGGAGCGCCCGGCCGTCCAGCACCTGGCTCCGGATCTCCTCGGCGCTCAGCGGCTGCGGCTGGGTCAGGGCGGCGTAGCGCGGGCTGCTCACTCGCAGCGCGGCCTCTACCCGGCCGTGCTCTTCGAGGGCGGCCTCCAGCCGGTCCACGGTCTCGCGGACCTCGGGCGCAGCCGCGCCCCGGTCCAGGAGCTCCAGCCGGCGGCGCTCCAGGTTCTCGATCCCGGCGAGCAGCCGGCGCTCCCGCTCGATCAGCGCCGGGTCGGCCCCTTCCCGGATGTCGGCCCCGGATTCGGCCAGGATGTCGAGCAGGGTGCGGGCGCGGGCCCGCTCGCTCGCCCGCAGCGCCTCGGCATCGTAGCCCTGGCCCGGGCGCACCCGGTGGAGGGCCATGAGCGTGTCGACGTACAGCTCGTAGGTCCCCTTCCTGGAGGCCAGGAAGGTCGCGCGCAGCTCGTCCTGCACCACCTGGGTGCGCAGCGACTCGAGGATCTGGACGCCCTCCTCCAGATGGGCGAGCGCCCGGGGGAGGTCCCCGGCCAGCCTCTCCGTCCGGGCGAGCTCGGGGATGACCTGCGACTGGCGGAGGCCGTCCTGGCGCTGGCGGACAAGGGCCAGGGCGGTCTCCAGCTCCCGGCGCGAGGCCGCGAGGTCGCTGAGACGGCGGTGGGCGACGCCGATGGTCTGCCTGAGGAAGCTCTCGGCGAGACCGTCACCGGCTGCCAGCGGCAGTGCTTCCTGGCAGCGCTTCAGGGTGCTGGCCGGATCCGTCTTGAGATCGAGGGCAGCCAGATTGTTCAAGGCCATGACCTCGCCGTTCCGGTTGCCGCTCTCGCGGGCGAGGACCACGGCGCGCTCGTACAGCTCCCGCGACCTGCCCGGGTCCAGCGACTCGTAGACCAGGGCGAGGTTGTTCAGCGCCGCCCCCTCCTTACCGGCGTCGTGGCTCTGCCGGCTGAGCTCGAGGGCCTGCTCCAGGTGCTCGACCGCCCGGTCCTGGTCGCCCAGGTTGACGTACAGATGCCCGAGGCTGTTGAGGACGTTGGCCTGGAACGTGTCGTTGGGGGCGCCGGCGGCGCGCAGCTCCCGGCAGATCCGCAGCGCCTCCTCGTAATGACGCAGCGCCTCCTGCTTCTCGGCCAGGTCGTCGAGGGTGTAGCCGAGCTGGTAGAGCGAGCGCGCCTCCAGGTCACGGTCCCCGGCAGCCCGGGCGACCTTGAGGGAGCGCTCCAGGAAAGGGAGCGCAACGCGCGGCTGGTGGAAGCGCCCCAGGGCGTGGAGGGCACGGTGCTCGAGGAACGGGCTCCCCGCCAGCTCCGCCAGCTTCAGGGACTCCTCCAGGTATTTACGGGCCTCCTCCCCCTGGAAGAAACCCGTTCCCGGGCGCGCGCTCTCGACCAGGGTCCAGGCCCGCTGCGCAGGCAGGCCGAGCTCCTGCCAGAGGGCGACGGCCTGGTGGAAGCGAACGGCAGCCTCAATCGGGCGCCCGACTGAGGCCAGCGTCTCCATGAGCCGGTGGAGGGTCTCGGCCTCGCGGCGGCGCTCGCCCAGGACCTTCCAGAGCCCCATCGCTCTCTCCAGGTGCCCGAGCCGCTCGGCCGCCCCCTTGGCGTGGGCTGACCGCATCTCCCGCATGGCCTCGATTCGCACGGCGTCATCCCCCCGGGGCGCCCGCGGGCCGTCGATCCGCAGGCGGAAGGAGCCGGGAGGCTTGCCGGGGAACGGAAAGAGCCGCACCTCCAACCGGTAGGAGCCGGAGCTCTCGGCCACCAGGGCGATCTCCTCCTCGCACAGCCAGTTGCACGGGCTGTCCATCTCCAGGACCCTCCCCCCCCCGGGACCGAACAGCTCCACCACCACGTCGGCCCGGTTCTGTTCCACCACGACGCCGAGGAACTCCCCGGCGGAGAGCTCGAACGGGAAGGAGCGGACCTCGCCGAACGCGATCTCCTGCTCCACGACCCGGGCGCGCAGGGGAGGGAGGACGTGGGCCGGCGCCGGCACCGGCTGCAGGAGCGGCACGAGCAGCCCGGCCAGCAAAGCGAGGACGGTGCGGCGGACCCCACGCGGCCAGGGTCGGGCAGGGAGGTGAAAAAGACTCATCCTGTCGGCGGTGAGAAACGGCTTCGTTGCAGCTCGAACCCTCTGAGGCTCCGGCGAATCCACGAACGTGCGAGTTTGTCCAACAACCGGGGATTGTATGCTTTTTACACATTCCGCTCCAAGACGGCTGGACCCGGATACTGGCGCCGGATTTTCTCCAAGCTAAGCTAGAGGTGTGGAGCCCGAGCCCAGACCCTCCCGGCGTGTCCTTCACTGTGACATGGACTGCTTCTACGCAGCCGTGCACATGCGGGACGACCCCGCTCTCCGGGGGAAGCCGGTGATCATCGGCGGCCGGCCCGAGGGGCGAGGCGTGGTGGCCGCCGCGAGCTACGAGGTGCGCCGGTACGGTGTGCATTCGGCCATGCCCTCGTCCCAGGCCCTGCGGCTCTGCCCGCACGCGGTCTTCATCCCGCCCGACTTCCGCCGCTACCAGCGCGAATCGGAGAAGATCTTCGCCATCTACCGGGAGGTCACGCCGCTGGTCCAGGCCGTGTCCATCGACGAGGCCTACCTCGACGTCACCCAGCACTTGGGGGAGTCCGGCAGCGCCACGGCCGTGGCCCGGGAGATCCGCCACAGGGTGCGGGAGGAGCGCGGGCTCACGGTCAGCGTGGGGGTAGGCCCGAACAAGCTGATCGCCAAGATCGCTTCGGATTTCCAGAAGCCGGACGGCCTGACCGTGGTGCCGCCGGGCAAGGTGCAGGCCTTCCTCGATCCGCTCCCCGTGCGCCGGCTGCACGGGGTCGGGCCGGCCACGGAGAAGGCGCTCGCCGACCTCGGGGTCCAGACCGTGGCCGACCTGCGCCTGGTCGAGGCGGAGGAACTGGTGGCCCGCTTCGGCAAGCACGGGCGGGTGCTTTACGAGTTCTCCCGGGGGATCGACGAGCGGCCGGTGGAGACCCACACCGAGCGCAAGAGCCTGGGGACCGAGAACACCTACGCGGTCGACCTGAGGCGCTTCGAGGAGATGGAGGAGGAGCTCGTCCGCATGGCCGAAGAGGTGGCGGACGGCCTGTTCCGCCGCGGCCTGACCGCCTGCACGGTGACCCTCAAGGTGCGCTACTCGGACTTCACGACCCTGACCCGGTCGCGCACCCTGCCGCTGCCGTTCCACGACGCCGCCACGATCGCCGGCTGCGCCCGCGACCTGCTGCGCAAGACCGAGGCCGCGTCCCGCCCGGTCCGCCTGCTCGGCGTCACGGCCTCGAACCTGCTCAACTCCCGCATGGTGCAACTCTCCCTGTTTGCTTGACTCTGGCACCCCCCTTGCTAATCTCCAGGCCGGAACCCTGGACGCACCTGCCGGTGCAAGGAGGAGACCCGATGCTGAGGTGGGCTCTCATCTTCCTGATCATCGCCCTGATCGCCGCCGTGTTTGGTTTCGGCGGTATCGCCGCGGGAGCGGCGGGGATCGCCAAGATCCTGTTCGTGCTGTGCCTCGCCGTGTTCGTGGTCTCGCTGGTCCTGGGGCTGGCGCGGCGTGCCTGATGCCCCTGCCTCAAGGTGACTCCGGATGATCGAAGCCCTGCGGCCGGACCCCGAGAAGGAGGACGAGCGGCCACGTCCCAACATCAAGCGGCTCCGCGACGTCATGCAGGCGCCGTTCGGCATCCGGTCGCTGGCGCTGACCGGGATGTTCATCCTGGCCGCCTTCTATACCCTTTACTTCGGCCGCGCGTTCTTCCTGCCCATCATCCTGGCGATGCTGCTCAACTTCCTGCTGAGCCCGGTGGTGCGGGCGCTCAAGCGGCTGCGCATCCCCAACGCCCTGGGCGCCGCCCTGGTGGTCTTCGGCCTGCTCGGCGGGATCTCCTGGGGAGTGTACGAGCTGTCGGGTCCCGCCTACGAGTGGGCGCAGAAGGCGCCGCAGACCATGCGCAGGCTGGAGCGCAAGCTGCGCGAGTTCAAGAAGCCCGTGCAGACCATGAGCAAGGCCACCGAGCAGGTGGAGAAGATCACCCAGGTCGGCGGCGGCTCACAGCCGCAGACCGTCCAGGTCACCACCGAGACCCTGGGCGAGCGCATGTTCAGCCGGGCGACCGAGCTGGTCGCCGGCGGGGTGGTCATGTTCATCCTGCTCTTCTTCCTGCTCGCCTCGGGCGACCTCTTCCTGCGCAAGCTGATCCGGGTCTTGCCGAGCCTCGCGGACAAGAGGCGGGCGGTCGAGATCGCCCGCCAGATCGAGACCGACATCTCCGCCTACCTGGTGACGATCACCATGATCAACGTGGCGCTCGGGCTGGCGGTGTGGGGGATCCTGAGCTTCCTGGGCGTGCCCAACCCGCTGCTCTGGGGGGTGCTCGCCACGGTGACGAACTACATCCCCTATCTCGGGGCGCTCGTGATGATCGCGGTGCTGGCCATGGTCGGCTTCCTGACCTTCGACAACACCACCCAGGCGATGATGGTGCCGCTGTCGTTCGTGGGCCTCAACATCCTGGAGAGCTACGTGGTGACCCCGCTCGTCCTCGGCCACCGCCTGACCCTGAACCCGGTAGTCATCTTCATCGGCCTCACCTTCTGGGGCTGGCTCTGGGGGATCACCGGCGCGCTGCTCGCCGTGCCCATCATGGTGGTCCTCAAGATCTTCTGCGACCACAGCGAGCCGCTGCGGCCGATCGGGGAGTTTCTGGGCGATTAGGGTGTAGCTGACGGTCTGGCTTCGGTCCCGGGCTGCATCGGCTGGGGGGACATCCGGACCTCTTCGAGCCGTCGCCGCAGACCGCGGAGGTCGTCCAGGCGCAGCGCGCCGATCTCTTGGAGGACGTCGGCGTAGGCGGCGGAGGCCCGGCCGCCTACGATCAGCTCGGTGCGGGGGTCGAGCAATCGGCGCAGGCGGCGGAGCTCGTCACGGAGGAGGGCGTCGTCCGGAGGATAGACGAGGCTCAGCGCCACGGTCTGGGCGCCGTGATGGAGGGCCGCCGCCGCGATCTCCTCGGGCGGCAGGTCGGGTCCCAGATAGAGCACCCGCCAGCCCTCGGCCGCGGCGCAGGTGGTGGCCAGCAGCGCGCCGAGCTCATGGCGCTGGCGGGCCGGGGTCGCGGCCACGAAGACCGGAGCCCCGTGGTTGGCCTCGCCCAGCGTGGTCCCCAGGAAGGAGCGCACCACGGCAGAGGCCATGTGCTCGTGGAACGGCCGCAGCGTCCCCTGCTTCCACTGGTCGCCGATGCGCTGCATCAGCGGCACCAGCATCTCGTCCAGCAGCTCGGGCGCGCTCAGCTCTACGGAAGCGCGCTGGATCAGGTGGCCCAGGTCGCGCGGCTCAAGCCGCTGCACCGCGGCCAGGCAGCAGCCGAGGATCGCGTCGGTCCGGCAGGAGGGTCCGGCGGCGGGGGCGGCCGGCGAGGTGGCGTCGCGGGCGATCAGCTCCTCCAGCTCGCCGTTCGGGAGCTGGGCCACCTGGCTGATCGTGTGCCCCGCCCGGACCACGCGGCTGAGCAGAGAGAGCCGCTCGATCTCCGCGTCGGAGTAGTAGCGCCGGCGGGTGGGAGACCGCCCGGGCGCGACCGCGCCGTAGCGGCGCTCCCACGCGCGGATCAGATCGGGCTTGAGCCCGGTGCGCCGCGCCACCACCCGGATCGGATGCCGTGGATCGGTGCGCGACACACCGCGGTCTTCGCTCATCTCCCGAGTTTAACACCCTGCTGTCGAAAGGCCGTCAAGGCCCGTCGTCGTCGCCGTCCCAGTCCAGGTCATCCTCTTCAGGGGTTCCTTCCGGGGTTTCGCCGTCCAGGAAGCGCTCCATCTCGCGGCGCTCCTTCTTGGTGGGACGGCCGGCGCCCGCCTCGCGGGTCGCGAGCGGCCGGCGCATGATCCGCGCCAGGGGGTCCGGCGCCGGCTTCGGAGGGCTCAGATCCTCGTACAGCTTCGGCGCCTCGGCCTTGGCCACGGGCCGGTCCTTGAGCTCCCGGACGACCAGCACGCGCTCCCAGTCCCCCTGGGTCAGCTCGACCCGGTCGCCCAGGGCGAGCTGCCGGTGCGGCTTGGCGGACTGCCCGTTCACCCGCACCCGGCCGAGGTCACAGGCGTGCGTGGCCCGCGTCCGGGTCTTGAACATCCGAGCCACCTGGAGCCACTTGTCGAGTCTGACGGAATTGATCCCGTTCCCCCTCTCCCTGGCCCTCTCCCCCGACTCGGGGGAGAGGGAAGGAATCATTGCCGGAGTCTATGTCAGGGCGCGGAGCAGGAACGACGCCCGGAGGAGACCGTCCAGAAGCTCGGACGGCCCGGGCGGGTCTGACACCAGCGGCGCGTAATCGCCCAGGCGCTGCGGCCAGGGCCAGGGAGCCGGCGGCTCGACCAGCCGTCCGGTTGCGGCGAAGAAAAGGAGGTACCCGAAGAGGACCGCCGCGGCAATGCCTACCCGCACCGCCCGCCCGGCCCTGCCCAGGACTTCGGCGAAGCCGAGCGCCAGGGCGGGGAGGGCGTCGATCAGGAACCGCTGCCCATAGCCGCCGGTGTTCGCCCACTCCGACCATCCGCCGTGCAGGAAGGCGACCGCGAGGAACCAGACCGCGCCGACCGCGCTGATCGCCGGCCGCCGCCATGCCAGCACCAGCCCGGCCGCCGCGAACAGCAGCGCGGGATGGAAGAGGAAGAGGCCGTGCACCGGGTGGAAGAGGACGTTCCAGGGCGACGCCGGGGAGAGCGACCAGTCGCCGCCATAGGAGGGAAGGCCCCAGGAGCCGAAGCTCGCGCTCCACCAGAACGGGAGGACCAGGAGGGGGAGGCCGAAGCCGGCGAGGAGAGCTGTCCGGGACCTGAGCCGCGAGACCGCCAGCAAGGCCGCAGGCAGCAGGGCCACCGCGTCATAGCGCACCAGAACCGCCAGCCCCGCGACCGCCCCGGCCGCGAAGGCGAGCCGGACGCTCCCCGACTCCCGCTGCCGGACCAGGAGCCAGAGGAGGAGGGCGGCCAGGGCGAAGGCCGGAGCATGGGTCATCCCCACCAGGGAGTAGAAGACCAGCGGTCCGCCGAAGAAGGCGATGCCGGCCGCCATTGCCGCGGTCCTCTCCGGATACCCCAGGCGGATCAGGGCCAGGCCGGTCCAGGCCAGGCCCAGGAGCACGGCCAGGTTGCGGGCCAGGACGATGGCCGCCGCGCTGACGAAGACCGGCCGCGGCACGGGACCCACCGGCGGCAGCTCGATCTCTCCTTCCGGCAGAGCCTGGCCGAGCGCCCGCCCGGCGAAGAAGGGGGCGGCGTCCAGGACCAGGATGCCGGGAGGGTACTGGCTCACCAGGTGGTGATCGCGGCCGGGCACCAAGCCGTTGACGATCCCGCGGTGGTCATCCTCCAGCCAGATGTCGCCGTCGTCCGCCACCGATTCCAGGAGGGCGAAGCCCGCCCAGCCGTCGCCCCCCAGCCCGCGGTCGAACACCAGCATGTGCACGGCGGCCAGGGCGAGGACGGCGAGAAGCGGGCGCGGCATGCGGACGATTGTAGAATCCCTTCATGCGCGTCCCCCCCGAGGAGTTCGAGGCTCTGGTGGAGCAGGCTCTGGCCGGGTTGCCCGAGGAGTGGTCCGACCTGCTCGACAACGTCGCCGTCATGATCGAGGACGAGCCCGACCCCGAAGACCTGGAAGCCATGGGCATGGACCCCGGCGAAGAGCTGTTCGGCCTCTATCAGGGCGTGCCGCTGTCCGAGCGCGACACCTTTTACATGGGCGCGATGCCCGACCGCGTCATCCTCTACCGCGGCCCCATCCTCCGCGCCTGCGACAACCGCCGCCAGGTCATCCGGGAGGTCCGCGACACCCTCGTCCACGAGCTCGGCCACCACTTCGGCATGGAAGAGGAGGACATGCCGTACTGACGGCTGACGGCTATGCGGCGGTGCGACCCTTTCGGTCTCATTCCGGATGGCTCTCCGCAAGCAGCTTTTGCAGGGCAGCGAACTCGACAGGCTTCGTCATGTGGTGGTCGAAGCCAGCTTCCTTTGAACGGCGGCGGTCTTCTTCCTGGCCCCAGCCGGTCAGGGCGACCAGCATGATGCCGGCGCCGCCACCCTGCTCCCGGATCCGGCGGGCTGCCTCGTAGCCGTCCAGCTTGGGCAGGCCGATGTCCAGGAGAACCACATCCGGGTGGAACACCGCCACCGCTCCTATGGCTTCCAGGCCGTCGTAAGCCGTGTGGACCTCGTTACCCTTCATTCTCAGCAACAACGCCAGGCTGTCGGCGGCGTCCCGGTTGTCATCCACCACCAGGATGCGGCGCGCGGCAGGCGAAACGACCGTCTCCCCGTCTCTCGCGGCCCCCTGAGGTGTCTCGCCGTTGACGACCGGAAGGCGCACGACGAACTCACTGCCTTTGCCAGGGCCCTCGCTGTGGGCCTCGACAGTGCCGCCGTGCATCTCGACCAGCCGTTGCACCAGGGTCAAGCCGATTCCGAGTCCGCCCTCGGCGCGATCCAGGGAACGGTCCACCTGCGTGAACATGTCGAAAATGTGGGGCAGCATCTCCGCGGGAATGCCGATACCGGTGTCCTTGACCCAGATCAGCACCCCGCCGCCCTGCGGCTCGGCAGTCAACCAGATGCGGCCAGCCTGCTCCATGTACTTGGCAGCGTTGTTCAACAGGTTCAACAGCACCTGCGACAGCCGGGTCAGGTCCGCCTCGAGCTCGATCGGCTGTGGCGGGATCGTGACCGTGAGCTCGTGGCCCCACTTCTCGATGAGCGGCCGGCTGGCTTCGACCGCGCTGTTCACGATCTCCGCGAGCTCGACGCGCTCCTTGCGGAGCTCGATCTGGCCCCTGGTGATGCGGGACACATCGAGCAGGTCGTCGACCAGCCGGGTCATCTGGTACACCTGCCGGTCGATCACCTCCGTGGCCCATTGCAGCTCCGGCACAGGCGGGCTTTTGGCGCGAAAGATCTGCACCGCGTTGCGGATCGGGGCCAGAGGGTTGCGGAGCTCGTGGGCCAGCATCGCCAGGAACTCGTCCTTGTTACGATCGGCCTCTCGCAGCTGGCCCTCGATCCGCCGTCGCTCCGTGATGTCGCTGAAGAGCACAGCAACATGCCGATCTTCCGGCTGCCCGATGCGGAAGGCATACACGTCATACCACCGGTGCAGCTCTTTGGCGTGGTTTTCGAAGCGGACCGGCTCGCCGGTCAAGGCCACCTTGGCATAGACGTCGAACCAGTACTGCTCGTGGGCGGGCGCGATCTGGCGCATGAGCCGGCCTTTGGCCGCCTGGATACCGGTTTGCTTCTCGAAAGCGCCATTCACTTCCAGAAAGCGATAGTCGATCGGGGTCAGGTCGTCGTCGAAGAGGACCTCGATGATGCAGAAGCCCTCGTCCATGGCGGTGAACAGCATGCGGTAGCGCTCTTCCGAATCGCG
>DATMER010000113.1:0-23658 GCA_035556715.1 Thermoanaerobaculia bacterium | reverse complement strand
GTCCACGAGTACCTCGACATCGACCGCGAGATGGAGGAGCCCACCAATGATTGAGCTCATCGCTCTGCTAGTCGCTCTTGCAACGCCTGACGATCGACTCAACTACCTAGCGGTCGGACATATGTCTGGATCTGCGGGGCTTGGGTTGTTTTGGGGTCCGATGACCCGGGGTCGTCGCGCCTGCGGCGCTCTGCCCCCGGGCTACATGCCGTCGCCCCTATCGGGGCTGATCTGTTGACGTTTAAGTAAGCGGACTACAGACGCACTTCGCTAGCTATAAGCACCTTGTCGGACAAACTCCCGGAAATTAATATCGCGCCCGCGCCGTGTAGACTCCCGCGCCATGAAAGTCGAGCCGGTCATCCTGGAGGGCCCAACCATCCACCTGGAGCCGCTGTCGGTGGACCACGCTCCCGGCCTGTGGCCCCACGCGGGTCTCGAGGTCTTCCACTGGCTTCTGGACTTGCCGCGGGACGGGAGCTACGAGGCCTTCCGGGACTGGATCGGCGAGATCGCGCGCAAGCCCGCCTCGCTTACCTTTGCCATGGTCCTCGCGGCCACCGGCGAGCCCGTGGGGGTGTCGGGCTACCTGGACATCCGCCCCGACCACCGCGGGATTGAGATCGGCCGCACCTGGATCGGCAAGGCCCACCAGGGGAGCCGGGTCAATCCAGAGAGCAAGTACCTCCTCTTCCGGCATGCCTTCGAGACGCTCGGCGCTGTCCGGGTGCAGCTCAAAACCGACCTCCGCAACGTCCACAGCCAGCGGGCGATCGAGAAGCTCGGAGCGGTCCGCGAAGGGGTGCTCCGCCACTACCAGATCCGCAGCAACGGCGAGGTGCGGAACACGGTCATGTACAGCGTGGTCCCCGAGGAGTGGCCGGACGTGAAGGCCCGGCTCGAAGCGCGCCTGGCGGATCTTTAGGGATTCTTTCGCTCCCGTTCCGGACTTCTTTAGGGCCGGGCCTCTAGGCTCCGGCCATGGATGTTGGTGCAGCAGCGCTCGACTTGAACGGACGCGCGGGCGAAGGCCGTTCGAAGCGCCTCGCGGTCCTCTGCCTGACCGCGATGGGCATCGTCTACGGCGACATCGGGACGAGCCCGCTCTATGCCCTCCGCGAATGCTTCTTCGGCCCGCACGCGGTGCCGGTCACCCGTGACAACGTGCTCGGCGTCCTGTCGCTCATCGTCTGGACGCTGGTGATCGTGGTGACGCTCAAGTACCAGGTGTACGTCCTGCGCGCGGACAACGACGGCGAAGGGGGGATCCTGGCCCTCATGGCGCTCGCCACGCGCAAGATGCGCCGCCGGTCCCTGCTCCTCGTCGGCCTCGGCCTCTTCGGCGCCGCGCTTCTCTACGGGGACGGCATGATCACGCCGGCGATCTCGGTGCTGAGCGCCATGGAGGGGCTCAGGATCGTGGCCCCTCAGCTCGAGCATTACGTCGTGCCGGCGACGATCGCGGTCCTCGTGCTCCTCTTCCTCATCCAGCGCCGGGGGACGGCGGGGGTGGGCCTGGTGTTCGGCCCCGTCATCCTGCTCTGGTTCCTGACGCTCGCCGTCCTCGGCGTGCTCAGCATTGCGCGCGAGCCGGCCGTGCTGGCCGCGTTCAACCCCCTGTACGCGTTCCGCTTCTTCGCCCACAACGGCGTAGCCGGCTACCTGGTCCTGGGTGCCGTCTTCCTCGTCGCGACCGGTGGCGAGGCGCTCTATGCCGACCTGGGACACTTCGGCGTGCTGCCGATCCAGATCGGCTGGTTCTCCGTGGTCGCGCCTTCGCTGCTCCTCAACTATTTCGGACAGGGGGCGCTGCTGCTGCGCAATCCGGGCGCGGCGGACAACCCGTTCTACCGGCTCGCCCCGGAGCAGGTGCTCTACCCGCTGCTGATCCTCGCGACGATGGCGACCGTCATCGCCTCCCAGGCGGTCATCTCCGGCGTCTTCTCGCTGACCCGGCAGGCGGTCCAGCTCGGTTACGCGCCGCGCATGGAGATCGTCCACACCTCGGAGCGGCAGATCGGCCAGATCTACGTCCCGCTGGCGAACTGGGGCCTGATGCTCGCGACGATCGCGCTGGTGGTGGGGTTCCGCACCTCGAGCAACCTCGCCGCAGCCTACGGCGTGGCGGTGACGACCACCATGATCATCACCTCGCTCCTCGCCTTCGTGGTGGCGCGGCGCATCTGGGGCTGGAAGCTCTGGGCCGCGGCGGGCGTCACGGCAATGTTCCTCGTCGTTGACGTCGCGTTCTTCGGCGCCAACATCGTCAAGGTGGCGCAGGGCGGATGGTTCCCGCTCGTCATCGCCGCGGGCACCTTGTTGATCTTCGCGAGCTGGCGGCGAGGGCGCTCCGCCCTGGCGGCCCGGCAGGCCGAGGTCTCTCTCCCGCCGCAGCTCGTCATCGACGACGTGGCGCTCCGGGGCATCCCCCGTACCCCCGGGACCGCGGTCTTCCTGACCGGGCAGGAGACCGGCACCCCGCCGGCCCTGCTCCACAACCTCAAGCACAACCGGGTGGTGCACGAACGGAACCTCTTCCTGACCGTGCGCACCGAAGAGGTCCCGCACGTCCCCGAAGCGGAGCGGTCCACGGTCGAAGAGCTCGGCCAGGGCTTCCATCGCGTGATCGCCCGCTACGGCTTCCTGGAGGATCCCGACGTGCCCGCCGTGCTCCGTTCCCTGGCGTCGCGCGGTATCGAGGTGGAGCCCGCCCGCACGACGTACTTTCTCAGCCGGAGCACGGTGCTCTCGCGGCGCAAGGGCTTTGCCGCGGGCATCCTCGACAGGCTCTTCATCTTCATGGGGCGCAACGCCCAGGTGCCTTCGCAATTCTTCCGCCTGCCGCCGAACCGCGTCATCGAGATCGGCATGCAGGTCGAGATCTGAGTAGACTGGGATTATGGACAGACACCCGGCACGGTGGTGGCAGCTCCTGGCGAAGTGGGCCGCGGTGCCGCTCGCCCTGGGCGGCGTGACCCTGGCCAGCCGCGCCGCGGGCGCCAACGAGATCACCGCCGGCCTCCTGCTCCTGGTCGCGGTGCTCGGCCTCGCCACCTGGGGCGGCTGGACGGTCGGAGCCGTGGCGTCCGTGGCCGCCACGCTCTGCCTGAACTTTTTCTTCCTCCATCCCACGGGCACGTTCACCATCGAGGCCCCCTCGAACTGGGTGGCGCTGGGTTGCTTCCTGGCGGCTTCCACCCTGGTCAGCCGGCTGGTGGCCCGCGCCCGCCAGCAGGCCGCGGAAGCCCTGGCACGGCAGCGGGAGCTGGAGGTGCTCTACGAGCTCTCCTTCGACCTGTTCACCTCCCCCCTCGGGAAAGCAACGGCCCGGACGCTGCGCGCCCTCGGCACCGAATCGGGGGCGCTGTTCCTCGCCGGAAGCGAGCCGGTGATCCTGGTCGGGGCGCCGGAGGTGGACGGCACGTTCGTCGATGCCGCCCGGAATGGCTCCCGCATCCTGGAGGACGGGGACACCAGCTATATCCCGCTCCGGATCGGAGGCGGTATTGGAGACGAGACGGGGGGAGTCCTGCTGGCCGCGGAGCCTACCGCCCCGTCGGCGGTCCTGGAGCCGGCCGTTCGCCTGCTGGCCCTCGCCGTCGAGCGCGAGCGGCTGCTCCGGGAGGCGGCGCACCTGGAAGGCGTGCGTGAGAGCGATGCCTTGAAGACCGCGCTGCTGCGGGCGGTCTCGCACGACCTGCGCACGCCCCTCACCTCCATGCGCTTGGAGATCGAGAGCCTGGAGCGGAGGCTCGCGGGCCGCTCCGAGGAGCTCGCCAGCCTGCGCGGGCTCTCCCGCCAGCAGGAGCGGCTGACCCGCCGCATCGACAACCTCCTCGCCCTGGCGCGCCTGGAGGCGGGCGTCGCGCGCCCCCATCCGGAGCCGACGCCGGCCGGCAGCCTCTTCCGCGCGGCCCGGGAGAGCCTGGCGCTGGTCCTCGAAGGGAGAGACGTCCAGGTCCGCATCCAGCCGGGCTGCCCCGATCTCTGGGCCGATCCCTCCGTCAGCCTGGAGGTGCTGGTGAACCTGCTGGAGAACGCGGCGCGGGCGGCGCCTCCCGGGCAGCCGCTGGAGCTGGCTGCCGAATCCGTGGCCGGCCACGTCCGCATCGAGGTGCGCGACCGGGGTCCGGGACTGCCTGCTGGGGGGGAGGGCCTGTCCGAGGGGCTCGGGCTCCGGATCGCCCGCAGCCTGGCTGAAGCGGACGGCGGATCGATCGAGTTGTTGGACCGTCCCGGCGGCGGCACGATCGCCCGCCTGGACCTTCCCGCGGCCCCGGAGCTGGAGGAGATCCTGGCGGGATGACCCGCCCGAAGCCCCTGATCCTGGTGATCGACGACGACGCCGACATCCGCCGGAGCCTGTCGCGGGAGCTGGCGCTGGCCGGCTACGACACTCTTACCGCGGCTGACGGAGTGGAGGGGCGGGAGCTGTTCGAGCATCACCGTCCCGACCTGGTCGTCACCGACGTGGCCATGCCCCGGGCCGATGGCTTCGCGGTCATCTCGGCGGTCCGGCGGACCGACCGCACACCGGTCCTGGTGCTGTCGGTGCGCGGCGAGGAGGAGGACAAGGTGCGCGCCCTCGACCTGGGGGCGGACGACTACGTGACCAAGCCCTTCTCCCTGCGCGAGCTGCTCGCCCGCGTGCGTACCCAGCTCCGTCGGACCTTGACGGCAGCCCCGGAGATCCTCCGCTTTCCGGACCTGGTGATCGACCGCGGCCGGCGCTCCGTGATGCAAGGGGAAAGCGAAGTGCGGCTCACCCCCACGGAGCTGGCCATCCTGGAGCTGCTGGCCAGCCACGCCGGCCGGCCCGTGACCCTGCGCCAGATCATCGGAACGGTCTGGAAGGGCGCTCCCGCCACCACGGCCGACACGGTCCGGGTCCACGTCGGCTCGCTGCGCCGCAAGCTGGAGCCCGACCCGGCCAATCCCCGCTACATCGGGACCGAGCCCTGGGTGGGATACCGGTTCCTTGCGGAGACGGTCGAGTAGGACCCCTCATGGGCTGCGACTCGTTGGAGCGGCTCCGCTATATGAACCTGGCCTCTATCTATATGACGGCGAGCGTATCTATATAGACTTCCTCTCCATCTATATGGATCGATGGAGAATTATATAGACAGCCTCTCTGTCCATATAAACGGACGAAAATCGATACAGACAACCTCTCTGTCTATATAGATTCGCCTTCAAAGCGGCTGGTGAGAGGCTTTTTATATAATTTTCCGCTCGGGGTATATAGATTGAGCTCCCGTCATATAAATAGGGCCGCGGATTATATTGACAGGCTTGAGATTCTCCCCGCAGCCGTGGCCAGCGCCGAATAGCGTCGGCAACCAGCCTGGCCGGCACGCCGTCAGCGTAGCAGCGCTGTTCCATTCCGAAATCCCGCCTGTCTACTCCTTTGACAGCAGCTGCGGGGCTCCCAAGGGCGCCGCTTCGAGTGAAAGGAGTACCCCATGATCCGAATCAAGCTTTCGACCCTGGCCCTCGCCGCGGTCCTGGTCTTTCCCGTTGCGGCGACCGCCTGCTCCAAGGGCTCTGCCAGCCCCACCGAGCCCGCTTTCGATGACGAGATGCTTTCGGCGTCCGGCAGCTCCCTCTCGACCGTGGCCGAGGAGAGCAGGGGGCGCGGGCGGGGCGGCAATGACGACCGGAATGACGACAACGACAACAACCGCCGGCGGGGCCGGGGAGGACGGGGCGACCGCGACGACGACAACCGTCCGGGCAACAACCAGCCGCGGAACGGCCGGGAGTTCGAGGGCGCGGTCGCGTCGGTCGGCTCCAACTCCGTGACGCTCGCGAGCGGTCTCCGGGTCGTGGTCGACGGCGGCACCCAGTGGGTCGGCCGTGGCGACCTCTTCTCCCTCTCGCAGGTCTCGAACTCTCTCTCGGCCGGGCGCAACCCCCGCGTCGAAGGCCGCGGCACCCGTCAGTCCGACGGCTCGGTCCTCGCCAACACGATCAAGGCCGAGCACGTGGGCGACTAGCCGAAACGGCTCCCCTGGTGCGTCTCTGCGGGGCGGCCTACACGGCCGCCCCGTTCCGTCTTCCTTGCCGCCCTTCCGCCAATTTGTTATAGATCCAATCACAAGGAGGACGCGACCATGGCACTGTGGCGGCCCGACCCGACCTTCTATCCCTCGCCCCGGATGGCAATGCAGGCGCCGCCGGAGACCCTGGCCTATGTCGCGGCCCTGAACCCCACCCGCGACGGGCGGCCGGACGCCATGGCGGTGGTGGACGTCGCCCCCGGCTCGGCGAGCTACGGCCAGGTCGTGGGCTGGACCGAGATGACGCACGCCGACGACGAGCTGCATCACTTCGGCTGGAACGCCTGCAGCGCTGCCCTCTGCCCGTACGCCCCCCATCCCCACGTCGAGCGGCGCTACCTCGTGGTTCCCGGCCTGCGCTCCTCGCGCATCTACATCCTCGACACCAAGCCCGACCCGCGCTCTCCGCAGATCGTCAAGGTCATCGAGCCCGAGGAGGTCTTCGCGCGCACCCGCTACTCCCGGCCCCACACCATCCACTGCGGGCCGGACGGGATCTACGTCAGCGCCCTGGGCTCGCCCGAGGGGGATGGCCCGGGCGGCATCTTCATCCTCGACCATAACTCCTTCGAAGTGCTCGGCCAGTGGGAGGTCGACCGCGGGCCCCAGCAACTGGCCTACGACTTCGCCTGGCACCTGAACCACGACACGATGATCACCAGCGAGTGGGCGACCCCGAACATGATCGAGGACGGCATCGTGCCGGAGCTCCTCCTGGGCGGGAAATACGGGCGCAAGCTCCACGTCTGGGACCTCCGCCGGCGGCGGCACCAGCAGGAGATCGACCTCGGGGCTGAGCAGCAGATGGTCCTGGAGCTCCGCCCGGCGCACGACCCCACCCGCACCTACGGCTTCGTCGGCGTGGTCGTCTCGCTCGCCGACCTGTCGAGCTCGATCTGGCTCTGGCGGCGGGAGGGGGAGAGCTGGACGGTCAAGAAGGTGATTGAGATCCCGGCCGAGCCGGCCGAGCCGGAGGACCTGCCGCCCCTCCTCCAGGGCTTCAAGGCCGTGCCGCCCCTGGTCACCGACATCAACCTGTCGCTCGACGATCGCTTCCTCTACGTCTCCTGCTGGGGGACGGGCGAGTTCCGGCAGTACGACGTGTCGGACCCCGACAACCCGCGCCTGACCGGCTCGGTCCACCTGGGAGGCATCACGCGCCGCGCCGCGCACCCCAAGGCCCTGGACCGGCCACTCCGCGGCGGGCCGCAGATGGTCGAGGTGAGCCGCGACGGACGGCGGATCTACTTCACGAACTCCCTCTACCAGGCCTGGGACGAGCAGTTCTATCCCGAGGGTGTGGACGGCTGGATGGTCAAGCTCGAGTCCGGCCCTGACGGCGGGCTCACGCTCGATCCCGGCTTCCTCCTGGAGCTCGACGGCCACCGGCCCCACCAGATCCGCCTGGAGGGGGGCGACTGCTCGTCCGACTCCTACTGCTTCCCGTGACGGAAGCCTGGCCGTGGCTCGCCCTCTTCGGCCTGGGGGCGTTCCACGGCATCAACCCGGCGATGGGGTGGCTCTTCGCCGTGGCCCTGGGTCTCCAGGAGCGGCGGCGCGGGGCGGTGCTTGCCGCCCTGCCGCCCATCGCCCTGGGTCACGCCCTGTCCATCGCCGCCGTCCTCGCCCTTCTCTACGCCGCCCGGGAGAGCCTGCCGGCCTGGGCTCTCAAGGCGATGGCGGCGGCGGTCCTCCTCGGGTTCGGCCTCTACCGGCTGGTGCGCTCGCGCCATCCCGGCTGGGTGGGGATGCGGGTCGGCTTCCGCGACCTCACAGCCTGGTCGTTCCTCATGGCTTCCGCGCACGGCGCGGGATTGATGCTGGTGCCCATTCTGCTGGCCGGTGAGCACGCCGGGCACACGGGGGGGCATGCCGGGCATTCGCTGCCCCCGGACCAGGCCACGGCCTTTGCCACTCCGCTGGCCTGGCTCGGAGCCGTGGCGGTCCACACCCTCGGACACCTGCTCGTGGCCGCGGCGCTCGCCCTCCTGGTCTACGAGAAGCTGGGCCTCTCCCTGCTGCGCAGCGCCTGGTTCAACCTCGATCTTGTCTGGGGGATCGCGCTGGTGCTGTGCGGGGTGCTGATCCTGGTGGTTTGACCGGCCGCGCTGGCATGCATGTTGCCCTCTGCCAGAGCGAGGGAGGAGGCCTTTGAACCTCGACCAGACCTGGGGACTTCTCGCGCGGAAGATGGCTGTGTGGGGGAGGGCCTTCATCCTGGCTCTTCCCAACTTCCTGCTCGCCATCCTGACGGTGGTCGTCTTCTGGCTCCTCGCCAGGGGGGCGCGCAACGTGGTGAGGCGGCTGCTGCACCGCGTCTCCCACAGCGAGCAGGTCACCTACCTCCTGGCCCAGGTGGTCTACATCGCCGTGCTGACGGCGGGGACGTTCATCGCCCTGGGCATCCTGGGGCTTCAGAAGACCGTGGCCTCGCTGCTGGCCGGCGCAGGCATCGTCGGCCTCGCCCTCGGCTTCGCCTTCCAGGACATCGCGGCCAACCTGATGGCCGGCGTCTATCTCTCGGTCCGGCGGCCGTTCCGCCGCGGCCACCTGATCAAGACGCAGGACTTCTTTGGGATCGTCATGGAGGTCAACCTGCGCTGGACCGAGATCCTCACCCAGCAGGGGCAACTCGTCCTCATCCCCAACAAGCAGGTCTTCGAGAACCCGATCATGAACTACACCATCCGCGGCAGCCGGCGGGTGGACATCAGTCTCGGCGTCTCCTATGGGGACGACCCGGAGAAGGCAAAGCAGGTGGCGATGGAGGCGGTCGCGGCGGTCCCGAGCCGCCTGCCCGATCGCGAGGTGGAGCTGTTCTACGAGGAGTTCGGGGAGAGCTCGATCGACTTCGTCGTCCGCTTCTGGATCAATTTCGAGAAGCAGAAGGACTACCTGGAGGCCCGCAGCGACGCGATCCTCCGCATCAAGACGGCCTTCGACGCGGCCGGCATCACGATCCCGTACCCCATCCGCACGCTCGACTTCGCGGCCAAGGGGGGCGAGACGCTGAGCGAGGTTCTGGAGGAGGCCGGTATCGCCAGGGTGTCCCCCCGCCGCTGAAATCCCGTAACATCCCAGCCTTGGCCGCTCCTCTCGCCCTTCCTCCTCCTGGCCCTCCCCATCCGGAGCTCGACTATCTCGGGGCGACGGGCAGGGGAGGCCGCTGGCTTGGCTGATGGGCGCGGCCCTGCTCGGCGCGGCAGCCGTGGCCGGAAGGAGCTGGCAGCTTCGGCGCGACTGATAAGATAAAATGCCGCCTCCCATGGCCCTCCCCCTCGAGACGCCCCGCCTGATCCTTCGCCGTTTCCGGGACGAGGACCTCGATCCTTTCCTGGAGTACCGCAACCATCCCGAGGTGGCGCGCTATCAGAGCTGGATCGAGTGGACCCGGGAGCAGGGGCTCGACTTCCTTCGCGACCAGCAGCGGGTGGAGCCCGGGGACCTCGGACGCTGGTTCCAGTACGCCATGGAGCTGAAGGCCGGAGGCGCGCTGATCGGCGACTGCGGGATCTGCCTGAAGATCGAGAAGACGCGCACGGCCGAGATCGGCTTCTCCCTCGCCCCCGGGCATCAGCGCCAGGGATTGGCCTTCGAGGGGGTGTCGCGGATGGTCGACCACGCCTTCCGGGAGATGGGAGTGGCGCGCATCGTGGCTACCGTGATCCACGGGAACGACCGCTCGGCGGCCCTGCTCAACCGGCTCGGCCTCAGCCACGGCGCGCCGGAAAGGGTCTGGTTCAAAGGCCAGTGGGCCGAGGAGCTGCGCTTCGCCCTCGACCGCGCCGACTGGCTGGTCCGGTCCGGGGAAAGCCTTTAGGGACCGCCGCTCTCCAGGGCAGCTTCCAGGAGCTGGCTCAGACGCCCTGAACGCGCATAGGTTCCGCTATCCTCCGCGGCCTTGATCCCGCTTCGGGCCGCGGCTTCGGCCTCCGTCAGATCACCGCTTTCCAGGGCAGCCTGGGCCAGGGCTTCTGCCGCCTGGAGCTGGAGAGCACGGTGCCCCAAGCGGTCCGCCTCGGCGCTCAGATCGCGCAGCTCGGCCAAACGGCTGGACAACCGGCCGGCCAGCCGGGCCTGGATCAGCCGGGTCTGGAGATGAACCACCACGGCGCCGCTCGCTTCCGCTTCCTGGAGAGCTTCGGCCGCAGCCTTTCGGGCCGCCGCGGGGTTGCCGCTCCGGTGGTGATGCTCGGCGCGGAGCCGGAGAAGCTCGGCCTTCTGCTCGCGGTTCCCCTCTTCCGACAGGAGCCGCTCGGCCACATCCAGCCGTCTCTTTGCAGCGTTCAGATCTCCCAGCTCCAGCCAGGTCTCGGCTTCTGCGAGCGTGAACTCGGTCTGGCCGCGCACGTCCCCGAGATCCTTCAGGACCGTGATGGCTTCCCCGAAGGACGAGAGGGCGGGGCGGAAGCGGCCCTGGAGGTGCGCGATGCGGCCGATGTGGCCCAGGGAGGCGGCGGTGGCCTCCGGCAGCTCCAGCTCGCGGCTCTCCCGGAGCGCCTCCATGAAGGACTTCAGGGCGGCTTCCCAATCCCCCTGGGCGATCTGGAGCATGCCCACGTCCTGCTTCCCCAGGACGACCCCGGCCCGGTCGCCGCCGCGGCGGGCGAGGTCCAGCCCCTGGCTCCAGTAGACCATGGCGTCGTCGAAGCGGCCCAGGAGGTAGCTCGCCCAGCCCACGTGGCGGAGGCTCTCGGCCATGAGAAGCGGTTGCCCCAGGGGGCGGCGGAGCTGCAGCCCGCGCCGGTACTGCTCCAGCGCCTCGGGGTAGCGGCCCCGCTCCTCTTCCAGGAGGCCGAGGTCGTTGTGGAGCTCGGCCAGGCCAGCGGGGTCGTCGAGCCGCTCCAGGAGCGCGAGCGCCTGGCCGAGCGTCTCCTCGGCCCGGCCGTGCTCGCCACGCACGAGGTGGACCGCGGCGAGGTTGCGCAGGGTGGCCGCGAGACCGCGGCCGTCTCCCAGGCGGCGGCGGATCTCCGCTGCCTCCGCGTAGCTCTCCAGCGCTCCGTCGGGATCGCCGAGGTCCTGCCGGGCGATGCCCAGGGCGTTGAGCACCTCGGCACGTCCGGCCTCGCTCCCGAGACGGTTCTGGACGACCAGGGCGCGGACCAGGTACTCGTCGGCCGCCCGGCGGCTGTCCCCCGCGTAGATGGAGGTCCTCGCGAGGAGGAACCAGGCCCGCGGATGGGCCGGAGTCTCCTCCACGACCCGCCGCAGGGTGGCGGTTGCCGCGTTGAGGTCCCCCTGCTCGCGGCAGGCTTCCGCCAGCTCGATCCAGGCCTCGGTGTCGTAGGGATGCCGGGCGACCAGCTCGCCCAGGATCTCCCGAGCCTTCTCCGGCTCGCCGCGGAGGCGCGCCTCCAGGGCCCGCGTCTCCCAGGAGACGCGTCCGGTCTGCGCCCCCGGCGTGGCCGCGGCCTTGCGGGCAGCCTCCAGGGCCTCTCCCTGCCGGCCCATTTCCGAGAGGGCGCGCGCCAGCCGGACCCACGCCGCGGAATGCCCGGGATCGGCCTGCACGGCCTTGCGCAGCTCGGCGACGGCCCCCTGCAGATCCCGCCGCAGGAGGAGGTCGACTCCGCGGTCATAGGCGCGCAGGGCCTGGGGCGAGGAGGTCCGCTCCGGAGCGGCGGCGGCCGTCTCCACGGCGAGGTGCTCGCGCAGGGTCCGTCCGAGGGTGCCGGCCATGTCGAAGACCTCGGCCTCGCCGCCCCCTTCCGCCTGCACTTTGACCTGCGGACGGTCCGGATCGCCCGCCAGGTTCAGGTCCACCCGCAGCCGTTCGCCCGCGGCCCAGAGGCGGCCCGCGACCAGGCGGTCGGCATCGAGCAGCTCGCGGAGGCGCTTGAGGTCGTCCGGGCCGAGCGGTCCGCCGGAGAGTCCGAGGTCATGGAGGGTCTGGAAGACGCGGGCGCTGTCCACTACCCGCAGGGACGGGCTCTCCGCCAGGTCGGTGGAGAGCATCTCGGCCAGCCCGCGGGAGAGCCAGGAGAGGTCGGGCCGCCCGGTCTCGTCGGCCAGCGGCAGCACGGCCACGGTGTGGCGGGGGACCGCCGAAGCCATCACGGCCGGGACTGCCGCCGTGCCGGAGCCCTGCCGCTGGACGTGGAAGACCCAGATGCCCGCCAGCAGGACCGGCACGGCCAGGCCGGCGGCGAAGCGGCCCAGGGGGAGTCGCAACGGCTTGCTGTGGTTGCCGTCCAGGGCCTCGATCAGCTCGCGGGCGTTCTGAAAGCGGAAGGCCGGATCGCGTTGAAGGAGCCGCCGCACCACGTCGGCCAGCCAGACCGGCACGTCCTCGCGCAGCGTCTGCACGTCGCGGGAGGCGCCCGTGAGGCGCTGCGACAGGGGATCGATCCCGGGGTCCTCGGGGAAAGGGAGCTCCCCGGTGAGCATCTCGAAGAGCAGGATGCCGAGGGCGTAGAGGTCGCTGCGGCCGTCCACCTCGCCGCCCCGCGCCTGCTCGGGCGAGAGGTAGGAGAGGGTGCCGATGACCGCGCCGACGCGGGTGCCGCCGGAAGAGCGCAGCGAGCGGGCCACGCCGAAGTCGGTGATCCAGGCCCGGTCGGAGCCGTCGACCAGCACGTTGGCCGGCTTGAGGTCGCGGTGGACGATGCCCTCCTCGTGCGCGGCTTCGAGGGCCAGCGCGAGCTGCCGGACGAGGGCCGCGGCGCGCTCCGGATCGAGCGGTCCCTCCTCGCGGAGCACCTCGCGCAGCGAGCGCCCCTCCACGAGGTCCATGGTAAGAAAGAGGTGGTCCCCGTCCTGGCCGATGTCATGAATGCGCACTGCGTTGCGATGCGTGACCTGGCGGGCGAGGACCAGCTCCCGCCGGAGGCGCTCCTCCAGGCGGGCGTTGCCGGCGAGCTCGGGCCGCAGGACCTTGACCGCGATGCAGAGGCCGAGCTGCTCGTCGAGAGCCCGGTAGACCACACCCATGCCGCCCGTGCCGAGCCGCTCCTGCAGGCGGTAGCGCCCCGCGAGCAGGTCGCCGGGTTGCAGCCAGCGCTCCGGTTCCTTGGGGACCGAAGAGGGAACCAGCCGCAAGGTGGGCACTTCGTCGGGATAGGGCTGCATGGCTGTGCTCCCCTTCCTGTGGCTCTAGAGCAGCGGGAGCCCCAGGTTGTTCTGCAGGCCGAGGCTGAAGCGCAGGGTCTCGCCGGCGGCGCGCAACTGGCCGGCCACGTTGACGAGGTCCCCGGACGAGCGCCAGACGTCCGGGATGGCGGTGCCGCTGTTGCGCTGGACCATGCCGAGGAGCTGGTTGGTCTTGGAAATGGCCAGGTTTTTGTTGCGCGCTTCGTACGCGGCGCGGATCTGGGCCGCCAGGTCGGTCAGCTCGGAGAGCACTGGCGGAGAGATGCTGGCCGCGTTGTCCGCCAGGATGTTGTCGAGCCGCTCCAGCTTCTCCCGGATCGCCAGCCTGAGGGGCCGCAGGTCGACCAGGATCAGGAACTCGGAGAAGCTCCCCTTGCGTCCGCGGCACCGGTAGCTGCCCCGGCCCACGCTCTCCGTGATGTCCTCGAACCGCCCGCCGAGCGGCGCCGCGAAGATCCGCAGCGGGGTGAGCGGGATGAAATCGAGGTTGTGCGTATGGAGGCTGATCGAGACCGGGCCGCTGAAGGAAAGCCCTCCATCGGCGGGCGGCTCGATCCGGAGGAGCACGGGGAAGCCCAGGGGGATGAGCCCTTGCAGCAGGCGGTCGAGCAGGCCCGGATCGAGAGGATCGACCAGGATGGCGTCGAGGCCGACGCTCTCCGCGGTCAGGCCGGCGGCCTGCTCGAAGGAGATGGTGAGATCCGCGCCGATGCCGCCCGGGAGCGAGATCTCCGCGCGCACCTCGTTGCCTTCGACGACCAGATCGGCGATCCCCTCCGCCGCCGACGGGAGCGGAAGGAGGAGCAGGAGTGCGAGTCCAATCCAAGACGTACGGCTGGTCATGCTGAACCTCCGACGCGGGATTTTGGAGCTGCGACGACGCAGTTGTACGACGCATCGATCGAAAGCAAATTGCGCGCCAGAGCCCTCACCCCCGCGCAGGCGGGGGAGAGGGGGGATGGGATCAGAACCGCTGCCCGGGAGCCGCCACGCGCGGGACGATCTTGACCGACCGCAGGCTGCCGCCGCGGCCGATCTCCAGGGTGATGGCCTGGCCAGGGCGGATCTCGCCCAGGTGCTCGCCCCCGTCCGGGGAGCTCAGCGGGATGCCGTTGACCTTCAGAATGACGTCGTCCGGACGGATGCCGGCGCGGTCCGCGGGGCCGCCGGGCACCACGGTCAGCACGAGGGGGGAGCTCCTCGTGTAGAAGACCAGCTTCCCGGCCTCCCGCCGCCAGCCGCAGCCGCCGCAGTCGATCTCCATCCCGAAGTCCACCGGCGCCGTTCCGGCCGGCAGGAGCCTGGACGAAGGCGGCCCGAGGGGGATCTTCTGGATCGCGGGAGCCGTCGCCGGTCCGCCGCCGAGCACCGCGAGCATCGGCATGTTGCAGCCGGTTCTCGGGATGACGATGACGTCCATCTCCTTGCCCTCGCGGCGGATACGCAGGGTGACCGGCTTGCCCGGCGTCAGGTTGGCCAGCCGCCGGCCGCCCTCGCGGGTGGTGATCAGGATGCCGTCGATGGCGACGAGGATGTCGCCGTCCTGGAGCTTGGCCCAGGCGGGACCGTCCTTCTCCAGGCCCTGGATACGGGGCTCGGTCGAGAAGTCGTGGGCGTAGCCGCGGCCGGTCCGCAGGTTGACCGAGCACGAGCCTCCCACGCAGAGCAGGTTCGAGATGCCGATGTCGCCGGTCTCGGGGTGCCCCTGCGGACACTGTCCGGCAGCACCGGCCACGAAGGCGCAGGCCATGGCGACGGCGAAGAAGAGGATGATGCGTCGTCGGGTCATGTCGTTCCTCCGGTCGAATCGTTCAGAAGCGAATGCTCCGGCCCCGGGCGCGGGAGGCGCTGTTCAGAAGCTGCGAGGCGTCCGCGTCGTTCGGGGACTGCCGGGCCAGCTCGTGAGCAGCCCCGTAAAGAGTTGAGAAGGCCGCCTCGCGTCCCTGCGTCCGGACCTCGGAGCGGGTCTCCTCTCGCAGGGCCGCCACCGCGGCCACGTACTCCGTGCCGGTGCGCTGGACCTCCTCGGCCGCGGCCAGGGGGTGTCTCCGAGCCGCCGAGTCGCTCGTGGCGGCGTTCCGGCCCCAGACATGTCCGACCGCCAGGCCGCTGACGAAGATCAGCAGGGCCGCGGCCAGACGGAGCAGGGCGGAAGCCCTCCGGCGGGCGGGAATCACGGTCCGTCCGTCAAGGATTCTGGCCTCGATACCGGGCCACAGGTCGCGGGCGGGTTCGGCCTCTTTCGGGAGCGAGCCCAGCCGGGTGGAAAGATCGTCGTCGTTCGTGCTCATGCTTCGAGCGCCTCCATGACCAGCCGCCGGGCGCGGTGGAGCTGGGCCTTGACGGTTCCCAGGGCCACACCTAGCAGCCGGGCGATCTCTTCGTATTTGTAGCCTTCGACGTCGTGCAGGACGAGGACGGTGCGGGCGCCGTCGGGCAGCGAGGCGATGGCGCGCTCCAGGGCGAGGCTCGTCTCGGGCATGGCGCGCCGCGCCTCGGAAAGGTAGCCCGCGAGGTCGGCCGCCGCCTCGTTGCGCTCCTCCCACCGCCGGTCGGAGCGCACCTGGCGCAGGATGACCCTCACGGCCAGGCCATGGAGCCAGGTGCCGAACGCGCTCTCGCCGCGGAAGGAAGGGAGCGCCCCCCAAGCCGTGACAAAGGCCTCCTGGGTCATCTCCTCGGCGCGTCCCGGGTCGCGGGTCATGCGCAGGGCGAGCGCGTAGATCCGCCGGTGGTGGAGCCGGTACAGCTCCTCGAAAGCGCGCTGGTCTCCCCGGCGTGCCCGGGCCACGAGCATCTCGCTCGGGTCGGGTTGCGGGAGGGGAGCTGCGGCGGCCACGGTGGTCTTCCTTGTCCTAGCTTAGATGAGTGCCCGCAGAAGGGGAAAAGGTTGGAAGGTGGCCGGTGATAGACTTCCGAGTCGGGTTGACACTCCGGGGCCGGGAGCGACTTGGCTTTCGGGTACCGGAAACATTGACCCTTCGGCGGGATTGCCATAGCATCGAAAGGCGGAAGGAGGACCCGGACATGGCATCCCCAATGCCGTCTGAAGCCGTGGGCTCAGGGCTCGGAATCGGTTCTATGGAGCTTCAGGAACAGATCGACAAGGCACGACAGGAGATCCGGGCCGATGCTTACTCAATGTCCATCGGCGAGTGGATCAACTTGTACAGGGACGAGGAGCTCAACGTTCATCCGGAGTTCCAGCGATTCTTCCGCTGGACTCCGTCCCAGAAGACGCGCCTGATCGAGTCAATTCTTCTCGGCATCCCTGTGCCCCCGATCTTCGTGGCGCAAACTCCTGATGGCATCTGGGAGGTTGTCGATGGACTTCAGCGTCTTTCCACCATCTTCGAGTTCGTCGGTATCTTGAAGGGCGAAGATGGCGATCTGAAACCTGCTTTGAAGCTCGAAGCGACCAAGTATCTGTCTGCGCTTGAAGGGAAGGTCTGGGAGGATTCAGACAACCCTGGCCAGAGCTTCACACAGGCGGAGCGGCTGCAGATCAAGCGGGCGAAGCTCGACGTGAGCATCATTCTACGTGAGAGCGGCGAACGTGCAAAGTTTGAACTGTTTCAACGATTGAATACAGGGGGCTCACCCCTCTCGGATCAGGAGGTTAGGAACTGCATTCTCGTAATGGTCAACCGGGATTTCTTCTTCTGGCTTCGGCGACTCGCCGATCATCCTTCGTTTCAGGAGTCGGTAGCTCTAACGGATCGTGCAGTTTCAGAGCAATACGATATGGAGATGGTCACGAGGTACATGGTCTTCCATGATATGGACCGAGGCAAACTGTTATCCCTGGGAGATGTAGGAGAGTTTCTGACAGACCAGATTGTGAGGTTCGCCGAGTCGGAAGGTCGCGACGAGAGCGAGGCGGACAAGTTCAAGCAGGTCTTCGACTACATATCCAACACCATCGGTTCGAATGCATTCAGACGCTATGATCCAAGTCGAAAGAAGCACGTCGGGGGCTTTCTGGTATCTGCGTTCGAGGTGGTGGCTCTGGGGCTCGCGTTCCAAGATGATTTCCCAAGGCCCGAAGACTTCGAAGAGCGTGTTCGGAATCTCTGGTCCAATCCGACATTCCTGAAATACTCGGGCGCCGGGACGAGAGCTTCGACTCGCATTCCGCAACTCATCCCGCTAGGGCGGGAGCTCTTCCGGTCGTGAAGATCAGGAGTCGCGAGAATCTCGTCGACATTGTCGGCGCAGATCTGGCATGGCGCAAGAAAGAGCTTTCCATCCTGATCGGCACGGTTGGTAGATATCAGCGACAGCCGATTATCGAAGAGACCCTCCTCAGATCCGCCATTCCGATTCTCTACGCGCACTGGGAGGGGTTTGTCAAAGTAACAGCCGGTGCGTACCTGGAGTATGTGGGTCGCAAGGGCGTGCCGTACGCAGAGCTCTCGGCACCTTTTGTGGCTTGGGCTGTACGTTCCGAGCTTCGGCGCGTGGGCGAGACTCAGAAGGTTTCAAGGCTCATTGGGACTGTCAGTCTTCTTGCCGACCGCAGCACCGAGGCGAGCCAACTCCCCTGGCGTGCGGGGGTCGAGACTAAGAGCAACCTCAACTCGGATGTCTTTCGGGATATCGTCATCTCTTTGGGGCTGGATTATTCCCCTTACGAGAGCAAGGAAAAGCTGGTGGATGGCACTCTTTTGCACTACCGCAACCATATAGCCCATGGTCGCGGGTTATATCTCGATTTTTCACGATACTCGGAGCTTCATCGAGAGATTCTCGATCTGATGGAAACGTTCCGAAATCAGGTCGAGAATGCGGCCTTGATGGGCCACTATTCTCGCATCCCTGCCAAATGGGCCGCGCTCTAACGACGGGCGCGGAGAGGTGGCCATGAAAAGCCTCTGGAACGACGACGAAGCCGCCACCTACCGCGGCGACCTGGGCCTGCGAGTCTACACCTCTCGCCTGCTCGGGAGGGACAAGTCCCTGGTCCTCCATGGCGGGGGGAACACCTCGGTCAAGATCCGCGAGCGCGACCTGTTCGGCGAGGAGGAGGACATCCTCTACGTCAAGGGGAGCGGGTGGGACCTGGAGACGATCGAGGAGGCCGGGTTCTCCCCCGTGCGCCTGCGGCCGGCCGTGCGCCTGGCCTCGCTCTCCGCTCTGTCAGACCCCCAGATGGTCAACGAGCTCGTCACTCACATGACGCGGGCTTCGGCGCCGGTGCCGTCCGTCGAGGCCATCCTCCACGCCGCGCTGCCCTTCAAGTACGTGGACCATACCCACTCCGACGCGGTCGTCACCGTGACCAACTCGCCGGGCGGGGAGGAACGGGTGCGGGAGATCTACGGCGCTTCGGTGGTGGTCATCCCCTACGTCATGCCTGGGTTCGACCTGGCCCGCCTCTGCGCCGGGCGCTTCGGGGCGGAGGCCGGACCGGACACCATCGGCATGGTCCTGATGAATCACGGCATCTTCTCCTTCGCCGAGACCGCGAAGGAGTCCTACGAGCGGATGATCCATCTGGTGGACCTCGCCGAGCGCTACCTGGAATCCCAGGGGGCTTCGAACCTGGGGCCGTACCCCGAGGCGCCTGACACTCTTGCCTCGGAAGACATCGCCCGGCTGCGGCGCGACGTCTCGAAGGCGGCAGGGGCGCCCATGGTCCTGGCCTCCCGGCGCAACGCCCGGAGCCTCGCCTTCGCCCGGCGCGAGGACATTGGGACTCTCTCCCAGCAGGGGCCGGCCACGCCCGACCACGTCATCCGCACCAAGGCGGTCCCCATGCTGGGCAGGGACGTGGACGCTTTCACCAGGGCGTACCGCGACTCCTTCGAGCGTCACGCTTCTCAGGTCCCTGGGAAGACCATGGTCGATCCGGCGCCGCGGGTGATCCTCGACCCGGCCCTGGGGCTGGTGACCGCGGGCCGGACCGTGAAGGACGCGGCCATCGCCGCGGAGATCTACGAGCACACCATGGATATCCTGGAGCGGGCCGCGCTCCTGGGCGGCTGGCGGGCCCTGTCGTCCCGGCACCTCTTCGACGTGGAGTACTGGGACCTGGAGCAGGCCAAGCTGAAGAAGGGGGGCAAGCCGCCGGCCCTGGCCGGCGAGGTGGCGCTGGTGACCGGAGCGGCCTCGGGGATCGGCCGGGCCTGCGTGGAGTCGCTCCTCGCCCGGGGCGCCGCCGTGGTCGGGCTTGACATCAACCCCATCCAACTGGACCGGCAGGATTTCAAGGGCGTGATCTGCGACGTCACCCGCGAGGCGGACGTGTGCGGCGCCGTGGCCGCCGCGGTGGAGTCCTTCGGCGGGCTGGACATGCTGATCCTGAACGCCGGCATCTTCCCGCAGTCCCGCAAGATCGCCGAGCTGCCCCTGGACGAGTGGCGGCGGACGATGTCGATCAACCTCGACTCCAACGTGGCGCTCCTGCGCGAGAGCCACCCGCTCCTCGCCCTGGCTCCGAGAGGCGGCCGGGTGGTGGTGATCGGCTCCAAGAACGTGCCCGCGCCCGGTCCGGGAGCCGGCGCCTACTCGGCCTCCAAGGCAGCCCTCAACCAGCTCGCCCGCGTGGCGGCCCTGGAGTGGGGCAGGGACGGCATCCGGGTCAACGTGCTCCACCCGAACGCCGTGTTCGACACCGGCGTCTGGACCGAAGAGGTCCTGACCTCCCGCGCCGCGGCCTACGGCATGGATGTGGAGACCTACCGCAAGAACAACGTCCTGGGGGTGGAGGTATCCAGCCGCGACGTGGCCGAGCTGGCGGCCGAGCTCTGCGGTCCGCTCTTCGCGAAGACCACCGGAGCGCAGATCCCGGTGGACGGGGGCAACGAGCGGGTTATCTAGCTCCGGGGCACGACACCAGCCGCGCGTAGGCTTCATTGAACCCTCCCTGCTGCGAAGCTCAAGCCTACATGTTGCAAGGCACCACGATCGGCGGCAGGTCCTGCTGTGGGAAGTTCGCCTCGACCAGGCCGCCCCAGGTCTGCAGGATCAGCCGCTTGGCCGCCGAGAGGTCCCGCGTTACCGGCATGTAGCCGTTGGTGTCCTCCATGCTTTCCGAGATCCTCTGCAGGATGGGCTGGATCTGGGACTGCACCGCCTGCTGGCTGCCCAGGTCGATGTGCGCATTCATGGCCGGGAAGAGCATGTCGTAGAGATAAAGGATGTTGGTGTAGACGAACTGCCAGGCCGCGTCCGCGCTGTACTTCGGCTGGCCGGAGTACAAGCCGGTGCCGTTCCAGCAATCCACGAACTGCGCGGCGAGGGCATTGTCGAAGGGCAGCGCCCGCACCGCCGTGAAGAAGGCCGTGCAGAGCGAGGTGGTCTGATAGCTGGAGAAGCCGAAGGTGACCATGGGCTGCGGAGCCGGCGGCTGGCTGCCGTCCAGAAATGGATAGAAGGCGATGATCGGGAAGCCGGGAGCCAGCGAGGCGATGGTAAACGTGGCGAGGCCGTTGTCGCTCACGGTCACCGTCGAGCCCTCCAGGAAGCTCAGGTAGCTCGGCGGTGGCATCGCGTTGCAGAACTGGCCCGGAGGAGGCGGAGGGGGCGGTGGGGTGCCGAACAGCACCCACAGACCTGACCCGATCAGCAGCGGCCACGGGAAGTACTGGGCAAGGAGCACCTGCGTGCCCGGCGGGGCCGGCGCGCCCTTGTAGAGCACCTGGAGCGTGATCGTCTCGGAGTTGCACTCGTCCACGTAGACGCCGCGGTCGTCGGTCTGCACGGTCAGCGGCATTTCGAGCGAGGCGATGCTGCCCTGCATCTGCAGCGCGAGGAGCCCTTCGTCAGCCCATTGGATCACGTCCTGCGCGGTCACCCCCGGGTCAAAGGGCACGTCCACGATGCCGCCGTTCGCCTCGTAGGCCGCCTGGTCGTACTGGTCGAAGCCGAAGCTGCCGATCTGCTGGAACGAGCCGTCCGGCATGTTCACGCCGACGTTGATCGGACCGAAATCGAGCTTGGCGCCGTCCACCGTGTACTCCGGAGTCGCGTTCATGAGGTCGAGTGACACGACTCCGGGGGAGGCGGAGGTGTTCAGCTCGGCCATGATCACGCCCAGGTTGACCGGCGGCGGCGGGGGAGTGGTGGACTGCGCCGAGGCGGCCGGGCTTGCCGGCACGGTGATACGGACGCTGGCGTGACCGGTCACCCGGACTCGGGCTGCACTGGCGGGAGCCGCTGCCACCGCAGTCTTTGCGGCATCCGATCCCGGGAGTGGCGGGGGGTAGCTGGCGTTTGGCACCAGCATGCGCCCGCCCGGGGCCGTGGACAGCTCGCCGTTGTTCCACACTCCGATCGCGCCGACGATCGAGCTGTAGGCCGGGTTCGTGAACACCTCGCCGTTCTGATACATCTGCGTCAGCTCGTCACAAGTTTTCGGCTGCTGCGGCGTGTTGTTGAAGACCCCGTTCTGGTAGTAAAGCGTGTTGTAGGCCGAGAAGCGGATCATGAGCCCCGCGGCGCCGTTCGCCTGGATCGCCTGGAGCAACGCCGCGAGGAGCGGCGAGCTCCCGCCGTTGCCGGAGGTGACCGACCCGGCCGGGATCGTGGTCTGGAAGATGACGCCGATGCCGCCCGCGATGATCAGGTCCGGGGAGATGTTGCGCGGCACCATGAACGAGCGCGAGTACATCCGCTGGAATTGGGGCCCGCCGATGAACGTCGACGAGCTGCCGGCGTTCAACGAGCTGAAGTAGATCTGGCTGCAGAACGGAGAGAACGGGTTGATGTCGACCAGCCGGCCGCCGCTGATCGACAGCGGCTGTCCGAGGATCGGATCGCTGGGATCAGCTTGTGTGCCATCGGGCATGACCCCGCCCGTGGTCAACGAGCTGTAGTTCCCGTACTGGACGAAGGAAGTACCCTGGTCGCCGTAATAGTTCCAGCGGCTCGACATGTGGCAGGTCAGGTTGTCGTTGCAGTTGTCCTGGGTGGGTGGTGTTGGCGGCGTCGTCGGGGGAGCAGGGCAGGCGTCGCTGTTCGGGAGGATGACCCAGGGCCGGAACGCGGTCGCGAAGTTCTCCGGCGTGATCGGCGGGTTCTGGGTCGCGAGATAGTCCCAGTCGAGGGCGGCGTTGGTGGCGTCGTAGGTGGGAACGTAGTCGTTGTTGTTGGCGGTATCGACGTTCCACTGCATGTAACCTTTGAAGTAGATGCGGGGAAAGGACAGGACGCTCATTCGGGTCTCCTCCCAGGATTGGGTCCGGCTCCATGCCGATGGTTGAGGACCACCGGACGCGCTTTCACGCTTTCTGAACGAGCAGAATACTACACAGCTCTTTCTTGCGGAGCTACCCTATCTGTTCTTGTACACGTCGGTGTTCAGGTACTTGAGGCCGGAGTCGGCCATCAACGTGACCACCTTGGCACCTGGCCCCAGCCGCTCGGCTACCTGAATCGCGGCGACCACGTTCGCTCCGGAAGAGGTCCCTGAGAAGAGGGCCTCCTCCCGCGCGAGCCGCCTTGCCATCTCCTTCGCGTCCTCCGTCCTGACCGGCAGGATGTCGTCCACAAGACTGGGGTCCCAGAGCGGAGGAGTGTAGCCAATCCCCACACCTTCGATCTTGTGAGGCCCCGCCGGACCTCCCAGCAACACCGAGGATTCGGCGGGCTCGACCGCGATGATCCTGATGCTCGGCTTGTATCGTTTCAGCACGGTGGCAACCCCGCGGGAGGAGGCCCCGGTACCCACGCAGTGAACGAAGGCGTCGACCTCTCCGTTCGTTTGCGTCCAGATCTCCTCCGCCAGCGAGTAGTACCCCGCGATGCTGTCATGGTTGTTGAGCTGGTCGGTCCAGTAAGTGTGAGGTTCCTGGCTCAACCGGCGGGCGGTCTCGACCATGTCCAGGATGAGCTGCTTGGTCGTGAGGCCGCCCTCGCTTGGGACGAGCGTGAGCTGCGCGCCCAGTGCCGCCATTTGATTCAGCTTCTCCGGGCTGAACGCATCGGAGCTGACGATGTGAATCGGGTAACCCTTGGCGGCGCAGACCAGCGCGAGGGATGCCCCCGTGCTGCCTCCCGTGTACTCGACGACGGTATCTCCGGGCTTCAGCCGGCCATCCTCCTCCGCCCGCGAAATCACGGCTTGCGCCATCCGGTCCTTGACGCTGCCGGTGGGGTTCTCCCACTCGAGCTTCACCAGGACGCCCGCGCAGTTGGGTGGAACGACCTTGCGGAGACGAACCATCGATGTGTTGCCGATAGCGCTGAGAATGTCCATGGATTGTGGCCTCCCTGGAAGGGCGCTTCATTGGACAAACCGGATCTGCCCCTTGACTGCGCTGCAGTTGCGCTCAGCAAAGAGGGGTAGCGACCTGAAAAAATCCGGAGTGAAGAACTTGTCCCCGAGGCGACTCTGAAGTTCTGAGATCGTCGAGAGATCTCTAAACCCCAAGGGAGTTCCCCCGGCTCTGCCGGGGTGGCAGTAGAAGTTTGACATTTCAGGGAGTGTCCATCGTGGAGACTTCCCCTCGTGAGCCGCCAAGCACACGAGAGGAGAGGAAACCACGATGGACAAGTTCGA
>DATMER010000112.1:0-12752 GCA_035556715.1 Thermoanaerobaculia bacterium | reverse complement strand
GTCCACGAGTACCTCGACATCGACCGCGAGATGGAGGAGCCCACCAATGATTGAGCTCATCGCTCTGCTAGTCGCTCTTGCAACGCCTGACGATCGACTCAACTACCTAGCGGTCGGACATATGTCTGGATCTGCGGGGGCGAGGCGTACGCGCAGGGCAGGAAGCCCTGCTCTGCGCGTACGAGGCACAACTTGCGCGGGCAAGTCCTGAGCTTCGGGTACGAAGCCCTACGCGTCGGGGACGAGGCGTCCCCGACGCGTGCGGGCCATGCGCGCCTGGTAGGAGGCCGTACCCATTGTGGACAGGTCAGCCGCGGCGGTTGCGCGTCGTACGAGCTGGGGCCGGGCCATCCGCGCCGGGGGCGGGCCGTCCAGGGGGCGGGCGCGTCATGAGCGCCGGCATCCTGCCGGCCCTACCCTGTGGAAGGGAAAACTCCCGTTCCGGTCCAGGGAATTGTGAGCCTCAGCGTCACCTTTACAGCTTCCAGGGGCTCTGCTAGCTTCTTCGGCAGATTCCCGCTAGCGCCGATAGCCCCCATGGAAACGCTCACCCTACCTCATCAGACAACCGCGCTCCGCCGCCCCCTGCGGCTGCTCGAGCTGATCGGCAACACGCCGATGCTCGACCTTTCCGCGCTGGTGGACCGACCCGGGGTGAGGCTCCTGGCCAAGGCCGAGTTCGCCAACCCGGGGGGATCGGTCAAGGACCGTCCGGCGCTGGCCATGGTCTTCGACGCCCAGCGGCGGGGGCTGTTCGCAGGCGGCCGGCGGCTGCTCGACTCGACCTCGGGCAACACCGGCATCGCCTACGCCATGGTCGGAGCCGCGATGGGCATCCCCGTGACCCTCTGCCTGCCGGACAGCGCCAGCCCGGAGCGCAAGCTCATCCTCCGGGCCTATGGCGCGGAGCTGCGGCTGACCGATCCGCTCGCGGGCAGCGACGGCGCCATCCTGGAGGCCCGCCGCCTGGTCGCCGGGGAGCCGGAGCGCTGGGCCTACCTGGACCAGTACTCCAACCCGGAGAACTGGCGCTCGCACTACCGCACCACCGGACCCGAGGTCTGGGAGCAGACCGAAGGCGAGATCACCCATCTCGTCACCGGGTTGGGCACGAGCGGCACCTTCATGGGTGTGGGAAGGTTCCTGCGCGAGAAGGCGCCCGGCGTCCGCCTGATCTCCGTGGAGCCCGATTCGCCCTTCCATGGATTGGAAGGCATGAAGCACATGGCCTCGGCCATCGTGCCGCCGATCTACGATCCCACCCTGGCCGACGAGGCGCGCGAGATCCCGACGGAGAGGGCCTACGCAATGGTGAAGAGGCTGGCCCGCGAGGCCGGGCTGCTGGTCGGAATCTCCTCGGGAGCGAACGTGGCGGCGGCCCTGGACGTGGCCTCCGGACTGGAGGCCGGCACCGTCGTCACGGTCCTCTGCGACAACGCGGACAAGTATCTTTCGGACCGCTTCTGGGAGGAATCGCACGCATGAGCCGTCTGGTCATCTCGACCCGCCACCTGCACACCGCCGGCCGCCACGCCTCCGTGAGCTATCCCGACGAGTGCTGTGGCGTCCTGATCGGCCGTTCCCTTGGAGATGCCGCCAATACCACCGTGGTCGAGCGCGTGCTCTCGGTGGGCAACGAGAGGAACGACAGCCGTCACAACCGATATCTGATCAATCCCGAGACGGTCCTGGCCGCGCACAAGGAAGCGCGCGCCCTGGGCCTGGACGTCGTGGGCTACTACCACTCCCATCCCGACCATCCGGCGCGGCCGAGCGACTTCGACCGCGAGCACGCCTGGCCGGGGGTGTCCTACCTGATCATCTCCGTGCTGAAGAGGGAAGTGGCCGACATCCGGAGCTGGCGCCTGGCCGACGACCGGGAGCAGTTCGACGAGGAAGAGATCGACCAGTCCGCCAGCGGGTTCGGTCAAAAGGAGGCCGTTTGATGAGCGTCACGATCCAGATCCCGACCCCGTTGCGCCGCTTCACGTCCGAGCAGGGAGAGGTCCAGGTGGAAGGCTCCACCGTGGGCGAGGCCCTCTCCGCCCTGACCGAGAAGTTCCCCACCCTGCGGCGCCACCTCTACACGGACGACGGCACGCTGCGCAGCTTCGTCAACGTCTTCCTCAACGACGAGGACGTGCGCCACCTGAACAGCGGCCAGACGCCGGTCGCCCAGGGGGACACGCTGGTCATCATCCCCTCGATTGCAGGCGGCGCGGCGTCCCCCTCGGTCACCATGGAGGCGGAGACCGAGACCCTGCCGGAGCTGTCGCAGCCCGAGATCCGGCACTACAGCCGGCACCTGATCATGCCCGAGATCGGCACGGCCGGTCAGCGCAAGCTCAAGGCCGCGAAGGTCCTGATGATCGGCACCGGCGGCCTGGGCTCCCCTCTCGGGCTCTACCTGGCCGCGGCCGGCGTCGGCACCCTCGGCCTCGTCGACTTCGACACGGTCGACGAAACCAACCTCCACCGGCAGGTGCTGTTCAGCGAGAAGGACGTGGGCCGGCCGAAGACCGAAGCCGCGGCCGAGCGCCTGCGCGGGATCAACCCGCACATCAAGATCGTCCCGCACGAAACCCGTCTCGAGTCGGCCAACGCCCTCGACCTTTTCAAGGACTACGACCTCGTGGTGGACGGGACCGACAACTTCCCGACCCGCTACCTGGTGAACGACGCCTGCGTGATGCTGGGCAAGCCGAACGTCTACGGCTCCATCTTCCGCTTCGAGGGCCAGGTCTCGGTCTTCTGGGGAGCGAAGGGGCCCTGCTACCGTTGCCTCTTCCCGGAGCCGCCGCCGCCGGGCCTGGTGCCCTCCTGCGCGGAGGGCGGAGTGCTCGGAGTGCTGCCGGGGATCATCGGCTCGCTCCAGGCCAACGAAGTCATCAAGCTGATCGTCGGGGCCGGCGACCCGCTGATCGGCCGGCTGGTGCTGTTCGACGCCCTGAAGATGAAGTTCCGCGAGCTGAAGCTGCGCAAGGACCCCAAATGCCCGGTCTGCTCGGAAAGCCCGACGCAGCGGGAGCTGATCGACTATGAGCAGTTCTGCGGGATCGCCCCGCAACCGGAGAGCGCGACCATGGGAGATGACTTCGAGATGACGGTGGCAGAGCTGAAGCAGCGGCTGGACGAGGGCGAGGAGATCACTGTCCTCGACGTCCGCAATCCGCAGGAGTACGACATCGCCCGGATCGAGGGCTCGAAGCTGATCCCGCTCCCCGAGCTCCAGGATCGTCTCGGCGAGCTCGACCCGGCAGCCACGATCGTGGCGCACTGCCACCACGGCATGCGCTCGGCCAAGGCGGTGCAGCTCCTCCGCCAGATGGGCTTCGCCCGCGCCATCAACCTGGCCGGAGGCATCGACGCCTGGAGCCTGGACGTCGACCGGTCCGTGCCGCGGTACTAGGCCACTCACTCCTACCCCTCTCCCATCGTGACTCCCGCCCGATGGGAGAGGGAGGGTTCCAGTTGCTTTATACGCAGCGTCCGACGTTTGTGCAGGAGCCGGTGTTGGTGCAACTGCCGACGTTGTTGCAAGCGCCTACGTTATTGCAGGCACCTACGTTGCTGCAGCTTCCTCCCGGGCACTGCCAATTTTGTGTACAGGTTGAGCCATGGTTGGAACCGCCGGAGCAGGCCGTTTCGCACTGCCAGTTCTGGGTGCAAGTCGAGCCCGGATGGGGACCACCGGTACAGGCCGTTTCACACTGCCAGTTCTGAGTGCAGGTCGAGCCCGGATGGGGACCGCCGATGCAGGAAGTTTCACACTGCCAGTTCTGGGTGCAGGTCGAGCCCGGATGAGGGCCACCGGCACAGGCAGATTCACATTGCCAGTTCTGGGTACAGGTCGAGCCCGGATGGGGGCCTCCAACGCAGGCCGTCTCGCATTGCCAGTTCTGGGTACAGTTCGTACCGGGATGTGGGCCGCCCTGACAGACGGCACCCGAAGCCGCCCCAGCCCCCAGCCCGCTCGCTAGAACGAAGAGAGTCGTGAGCAAGAAAAAGGAATGACGCCTTCTAGCTTTGTCTCTGCTCATACATCCTCCTTGGTCGGTTCAAGAAATGGAGCCCAAGCGGGCTGCTCCACTCCTTACATCCGGCTCCATGCTAACAGAACTATCTTTATTTAGATGCTTGACTAGAAAGCCGTCCCGGGCCGGGAGAGCAACCTCGCGTACAGCAATGACCCACGGGGCGATCCTGGTGACCCACAAGCTGAAAGAGTTCAGCCGCGTCGGCGGGCTGTCCGTCGAAGACTGGTACTGAGGGTCTGGGAATCCCTCGGACGGGACGGCTCCGGATCCTCATCAGGATCGCCCCTTGCTGTTTTACTCCCTTCCAGAATAGTCTTGGCGGCAATAAATCGTTGCCGGCAAGAACCCGCAGCCCGGCTGCGAACGGGAGCCGATATGACTGGCAAGAAGTGGTCCGACATCAGAGCACAGAGATTCTCACCCGAGGAGCTTCGTCAGATCGACCAGGAGATCGAGAGCGAGCTGCTGGAGATGGATCTACGCGCACTGAGAGAGGCAGCTGGCCTCACCCAAGGGGAGCTGGCTCAACGGGTTGAGATCACCCAATCTCAACTATCGAAGATGGAGCGCCGCGACGATCACCGGATCTCAACCATTCGCCGGTACGTCGAGGCGCTTGGAGGAAGCCTGGAGATCTGCGCAGTCATCAATGGCAAGCGGATCAAGCTCGCTGAAGGATAACGGCTGGTCGACTTCGTGGGCCTGTCCATGGAGCGCACTATAGCAAGGGAGTAGAAGCTCTCGGCTCTATTTCTCTTCTCCGACTCACCAAACTGCTCTTGCGTGTCGCGACAGCGGTCAGGGGCGGTGCGCCGGATTGAAACCCATCGCTTTCCCGCGTAAAGTGGGCTGGCAGATCCACTCCCGGCTTCGGAGGTGCAGCATGGCCGCTTTCGCCCGCCTGAGTCTTGCATTGCTGCTGCTGCTCTCCAGGGCCGCTTCGGCCCAGACCACCTGCACGACGGACGATCCCGAGATCCGGAAGCGGATCGATCGGGTTGTGAGCGGGCTGCTTCCGAGGACTGCCACGGACGGACGGTTTGGGGATCCGGCGAAGCTCTCCGACCGGATGGCGTTCTACCACACGCCCGGGGTGAGCATCGCGGTGGTCAATGACTTTGAGGTGGAGTGGGCCTGCGGGTTCGGCGTGCGCGAGCAGGGGAAGCCGGAACCGGTGACGCCCGAGACTCTCTTCCAGGCCGGATCGATCAGCAAGCCGATCTTCGCGCTCGGAGCCATGCGCTTGGTCGAGGAGGGCAAGCTCGGTCTCGACGACGACGTGAACCAGCGCCTGGCCACCTGGAAGATTCCCGCGACGGGCTCGTGGCAGCCGCGGGTCACGCTGCGGCAGCTCCTCTCGCACTCGGCCGGCCTGACGGTCCACGGGTTCCCAGGCTACGGCGTCGAAGAGCGCATCCCCACGGTGGTCGAGGTGCTCGACGGACGGCCGCCGGCGAACACGCCCCGAGTCGAGGTGAACATCCTCCCCGGCGTGCAGTTCCGCTATGCCGGAGGAGGAACCACGGTGGCCCAGCAGCTCGTCACGGACATCCTGGGCAAGCCGTTCCCCCAGATCATGCGGGAGCTGGTGCTCGATCCCCTGGACATGAAGGGCAGCACGTACGAGCAGCCGCTCCCGCCGGCCCGCGCCTCGGCCGCGGCGACCGCTCATCCCTGGAAGTCGCGCCCCCTGCCCGGCAGGTGGCACATCTATCCCGAAATGGCGGCGGCCGGGCTGTGGACGACCGCCGGGGATCTAGCCCGCGCTGGAATCGAGCTGCAGAAGTCCCTGCGTGGCGATCCGCCGCGGCTGCTCAAGCGCGAGACGGTCGCCGAGATGCTGAAGCCCCAAGTTGGAGAGAACATGGGGATCAGCTTCTTCCTCGAGGGAAAGGATCCGGACGTGCGCTTTGAGCACGGCGGCTGGGACGAGGGGTTCGTCGCCGGCGCGACCTTCTACAGGGATCGCGGCATGGGCGTGGTGGTCATGATCAACTCCAACGAAGGGAACCCTATTCTGGACGAGATCGTGAGCGCCATCGCCCGCGAGTATGGCTGGCCGGGATTCTTCCCGGAGGAGCCCGGGACCGTCGAAGGCGCGGAAGCGGCGGCCGCGGCCCTGGTCGGAGAGTACGAGACCTCGTCGAAGCTCCTGTTCACGGTCACGCGCCAGGGCAAGGATCTCCTGCTGAGCGCGGGCAGCCAGCCGCCCCTCGCGCTGGTCCCGCAATCCGAGACCAGCTTCCTGCTGCGCCCGCTCAACAGCAAGGTAACCTTCGAGAAGGACGCTCAGGGCCGCGGCAGCCGGCTCACCCTGGAGCAGGCCGGAAAGCCCACGACAGCCGAACGTCGGCCGATCCCGGGCATGGAATCCGGATCGTTCCGGCGCTACGCAGATCTGGATGTAGACAAAAGAGACGCGGAGATCATCACCGCGAATGCACACGCGATCGTAACGGCGGCCTCTGAGCTCGAGACATGGTCAGTCCCGCCCAGTGTTTCCGAAATATCGCCAGTACCCGGCCGGCCCCACGTGTACCTCGTAACAGTCGGGGAAGACCTGGATCGAGATCGATGGGGCAGGCGGCTCGTGCTGGTCAAGGTCACAGACAGGCCAACCGTCCTGGACAGCGGACGACTGCACTTCGGGACATGGGTGCTGAAGCCGCACCTGGTCGAGGTCGGCATGCGCCTGCTGGTTCTGGGTGAGCTGGGTACGGAAGAGCCAGACGGCTATGTTGTCTATGAGGTCGGAGAGCACGACCTTCGAGAGCTCGGAAAGCTCAATCTTGCCAGCCAGGATCTGACCGAGGACGATCTTGATGATCCAACCATCAGCGGCACCCCGGACAACACGGTCATCACCTTTCAGGGGCGATTCGTTTGCTGGCCGGACAAGGATCACCAGGAGGAGGAGGAGGACGTCAAGCCAGCGCCTTCGCCGCTTCAGGTCGTGATCCGCGACAAGGTGGTGGCTGACGGAACGTGCAGCTTTGCCAGGTGAGAGGTTGCTCATGAATGGGAACATCGCTCTCAAAATTGCCGGCTGCCTCAGCGCTGCCGTTGCGGCGCTCCATGTGGTCATCGTCTTCGTGGGTCCGCGGGCTTATCGCTATTTCGGAGCCGGCGAGGATCTCGCCCGCCAAGCCGAAGCGGGCTCCTTCCTGCCGGCCGTGATCACCCTCGGCATTGCTGCCGTGTTCACGGTGTTTGCGCTCTACGCCTTCTCCGGCGCCGGGAGCATTCGCAGGCTGCCGCTGCTCCGGACCGGCCTCGTCGTGATCGGGTTGATCTACACGGTGCGCGGTCTGGCCTTGATCTCGGAGCTCCTGCAAGGGGCCATTCCCAGGCATCTCGTCTTTTCCGCGGTCTCCTTGACGATCGGGATCGCCTACCTGTGGGGCACCTGGCGAGCGTGGCCGAGGCTTGGGCGATGATGCTTCCCTCCCCGTCCTCCTTCTGATAGGGATAGCCGCGCGGCGATGCCGCTTTCCTGAAGGAGGTTCGACCCTTGCGCCAGACTCTCTTGCTTTTGTCCCTGGCTGTGCTGCTCGGGGGGAACGCCACCGCCCAGGAGCGCCCGCGGCGGGTCGAGGCTCCCGCCGAGGAGACCCCGGCTCCCCAAGCGCCCGCGAAACCGCTCGAGGACCGGATCGTTACCACCCGCCACAAGGCGACGATCGGCGGCGCCTTGATCGCCTATACCGCCTCGGCCGGAACGCTCGTGCTCCGGGACGAGGAGGGCAAGGCCAAGGCTTCCATGTTCTTCGTGGCCTACACCCGTGATGGAGTACAGGATCTCTCGAAGCGACCCATCACCTTCACCTACAACGGCGGACCCGGTTCCTCCTCGGTCTGGCTCCACATGGGCGCCTTTGGACCGCGGCGGGTGGTCCTCGACGACGAGGGGCTGGGCATCGCGCCCCCCTACCGCCTGACCGACAACGGCGAGTCGATCCTGGACGTCACCGACCTGGTCTTCATCGACCCGGTCATCACCGGCTACAGCCGGCCGGCCCCGGGTGAGAACGCCCGCCAGTTCCACGGTCTCCGGGAAGACGTCGAGTCCGTGGGGCAGCTCATCCATCTCTACGCCACGCGCAACGGGCGTTGGTCGTCCCCCAAGTTCCTGTCCGGCGAGAGCTACGGCACGACCCGGTCCGCGGCCCTGGTCCACCATCTCCAGGAGCGCTACGGGATGTACTTCAACGGGGTGGTGCTGATCTCGTCCATCCTGAACTTCCAGACGGCGCGCTTCCAGGTGGGGAACGACCTGCCATACCCGCTCTTCCTCCCAACCTATACGGCCACGGCGTGGTACCACAAGCGGCTGCCGGCGGACCTCCAGGGGGACCTCCGCAAGGCGCTGGAGGAGGCGGAGCGCTTCGCCATCGGCGAGTACATGCTCGCTCTCGCCCAGGGGAACGACCTGGCGCCCGAGCGGCGGCGGGACATCGCTCAGAAGGTCGCCCGCCTGACCGGCCTGTCGCCGGAGTACGTGGAGCGGGTGAACCTGCGCCCGGTGATCCATCCCTTCACCAAGGAACTGCTGCGCGCCAAGCGCAAGACGGTCGGCCGGCTCGACAGCCGGTTCCAGGGGATCGACCGCAGCGCGGAGGGGGAGGAGCCCGAGTTCGACCCGAGCTACGCCGCCATCCTCGGACCGTACGCCGGGGTGCTCAACGACTACGTCGCGCAGGACCTGGAGTTCAAGAGCGACCTGCCGTACGAGATCCTGACCGGCCGGGTGCGGCCCTGGAGCTACCGCGAGTTCGAGAACAGCTACGTGAACGTGGCCGAGGACCTGCGCCAGGCCATGGCGCGCAATCCAGCCCTGAAGGTGTTCGTGGGGAGCGGCTATTACGACCTCGCGACCCCCTACTTCGCCACGGAGTACACGTTCGATCACCTGGGCTTCGACCCGGGGTACGCGGAGCGGGTGACGAAGGCGTACTACGAGTCGGGCCACATGATGTACATCCGCAAGGTCGACCGGGAGAAGCTGAAGCGCGACGTGGCCGCGTTCATCCGGGCCGCCAGCGGAGGTTGATGGGCTGAAGGAATGCGGAAGGTCTTCGTCGTCCTGGTCTGGGCGTTGCTGGCCGCGATTCTGGGGGGCGTCTGGGCGTTCTTCAACCCGGAATCGCCCCTCGTGGCTCAGGCCGAGGAGTGGCCGGTGGTCGGACCTCTCGCTCAGGAGCTGCGCCGCAGGGAGCCGGCCCCGTTCGTGATCCCGCCGGAGGGCACTGAGGAGGAAATCGCGGCCGAGGAGGTCCCCCGGCCGGTCCGGCGACGACCACGATCTTCCCCGGGACCGCGACAGCCCGAGACGGAAATCGAGATCCCGCGGGACGCTCAGCCGGAGGGGGTGGAGCGGGTCACGGTGAAGCCGGGGATCCCGCTGCTTTCCGAGCCGCGGCCCGGGGCGGCTCCGGTGCTCACTCCTTCCAGGATTGCCGTCCTCAAGGTGCTGGACCGGCGGCCCGGGTGGGTCCAGGTCCAGTATGGCGACACGGTCGGCTGGGTCCCCAGCCGCGATTGGGTTGGACCCGGGCCTCCCCTGGGCAGCGACCCCGACCCGGTGAGGCCGGTGGCCGGGCGCGCTCCGGACGAGCAGCGGCTGGCCTGGGCGCGAGCCCGGCTGACCCTGCCCGAGATCGTCGGACGCGCCGGTCCCTATCTGATCTACACGGACCTTCGAGATCCTGCGCGGCTGGCCTTCCTCGACCGGGTGGCCAGCGGGCTGGAGGCGACCTACCGGTCCCGGTTCGGGGTCTCTCCCGTGGGAGACCCGGCCGAGGCCGTGATCCTCTTCTCCCGCGAGTCGGACTACCGCGCCTTCCTGGCGCAGGCGACGAACGTGGCCGAGCTGCCGGCGAGTGGCCACACCGGCCACGGCATCGTCTCCCTGTACGACGCCCGGCGCCCGGTCTCGGAGGTGGCCTCCACGCTGGTCCACGAGCTGGCCCACCTTCTCAACCGTAGGGCGATCGGTCCGGCCCTGCCGAGCTGGCTGGAGGAGGGGATCGCCGACGACCTCTCCCAGTCGAGGATCGACACCTCGGGCCGGCTGGTGCCCGGTACGCTCGGCGGCGTGACCGTCCGGGTGGGGAGGCGGATCGAGACGTATGGAGCCCGGGCCGCGCTCCAGCACCTGCTCCAGGCCGCATCGTCGGGCGACCTCCGGCCGCTCCCGCAGCTCCTCGCGCTGGATTGGGATGAGTTCGTCCGCCGGAACGGAGAGCTGAACTACGCCCAGTCCTCCTTCTTCGTCCGCTACCTGCTGCAGGGAGAGCAGGGCTCGCTCGCTCCCGCTTTCCGCGCCTTCCTCTCGGATGTCGCCGAGGGAAGACCGCCGGACCCCGAGGCCCTGCGCGAGAGGCTGGGCCGGCCCTGGCCAATGCTGGAGGCCGGCTTCCGCCTATGGATTCGATCCCTCGGCTAGCGTCTCCGGGTGCCGTCGGCGGGTTGACTCCTCGTCCAGAATCCTCTTGCCGAGCAGCGTTTCACTGAACTACGCTTCTGTTCCGGCGAGGGTCAATGCCGCCGGCAAGGATTCCCGGCCGGGGGCGCTGGAAGGAGGCCTGTCCTCCTGTTTTGCCGCCACGTCCCGCTTTTCTACCCGTCCCGCCCGCCGTTGAGCCGTCAAAAATTCCGTTGAGCCGCCGAAAATTTTTTTGAGCCGTCCGGAGAAACTCTGGACCGCTAAATCTTCCGTTTAGCCGTCCAACGGTTTTCTGACGCGGCCGGTGTAATTTTTACGCGCCGCGCGGAATTCTGACGCGCCGAAAATTTTTTTGAGCCGCCCATTTTTCTGCGGACGCGTCGAAAGCTCCGCTGAGCCGTCCAGCGGAACTTTGAGCGATCCAGAGAAATTCTGGACGGCTAAAAATTCCGCTGACGCGTCCAGCGAACGAGACGACCGCTCCGCGAGCTGCTCTGCTCCTCCGCGACGCTCCGGACCGGGGAAACGTAGAAACGTCGGATGCCGGGGAGATCGAGCGCCTCCGGCATTGCGCGAACGCCTCGGCCAGCGCTTGGATGGCCCGGCGGTGAAATCGGCAGGATTGAGTCTTCCCCCCACCTTTCGTCTCGTCGTTGGTTGCTTATCCGTCAAACCCCACGACAAGAAGCCTCCCCTGCAGGAGAGCCCCCTTTTCATCCCCCGAACTTCACCCCCGGCTCGCTCCGTGCCCGGCGCAGGTAGTCGGTCAGGCGCCGGGCGAGGTCGGTGGTGACGTCTTCGCGCTCGGCGGCATCGCGGAAGACGAGCACGGCGGCGAGGCCTTCTCGGTCCACTTTGTTGGCGCGGAAGATGGTCACCATCTGCCGGGCCAGCTCCTTGACCTCGGCCGTCCGGTTCTGCTTCAGGTAGAGCTCGCAGAGCTCCAGCGAGACCAGGGCCGTGTCGTAGGGGATGCCCTCCGCCGCGAAGCTCGACTGGACCTCTTCCAGGGCGGCAATGGCCTCTTCGATGCGGCCCAGCCCGGTGGCGATTCTTCCTTCGAGCCAGCGGAAACGAAATCCGTTCAGCTTCATGCCGAGCCGCGGGGTGAGCTCCCTCACCTGCTCCAGGATCGGCGCAGCCTCGGCGTGCCTGCCCAACTGACAGAGGTATTCAGCGAGATTGAACCGCAATCCCCAGAGAAGACGCGGCTCGCGCTCGCCATTCACCCGCGGCTCCGCCTCGCGCAGATCGGTCACGGCCTCTTCGTATCTCCCCATCTCCTCCAGGGTCTTGGCGCGCTTGACCAGGATGCGACCGGTCCTCTCGCCGCCAGGTTTGGCGGCGAGGGCTTGGTCGAGCAGTTCAAGGGCTTCGGGGAGCAGGCGCTGCGCCCGGCGTAGCGAGGCCTTCAGATCCAGCCGGCGCACCCCGTCGAGCAGGCCTTGCGGATCGCCGTCGGCACCGGCCTCCCAGAGCGCCTCCCCCCGATCGAACGCTTCGGCCGCCTCTGTCAGCTTCCCCTTGACCCGAAGCGCGTTTCCGAGATGGGGAAAGGCATAGCCCAGGAGACGGGGGCGCAAGGGCGAGCGCACAAGGTGACCGATCAGCACAGCCAGATCGGCCAGCTCCAGCGCACGGTCCGCGCTATCGGAGGCTACGTCCTCGCTCATATGGGAGACCAGCTCGCAGAGGGCGAAGCTGTGGCAGGCCTCTTCCCGGAGCACGATGACCCGCCGTTGCGCCGCGGACCAGGGCCGAAGCCTCTCCCACAGTCCCGGTGCAGCCCGGCGTTCCGCCGCGGATTCGAGGAGCTGCGGCCGGGGGGTGGACCTTCCCGGCAGGAGCGCTTCCCCTGAGCTGGCGAGGAGCGTTGCCGCCCGCAGGGACCGGGCTGCCGCCGGTCCATCGGAGGCGGCGCCGAGCAGGTCGGCAAGCTCCTCGATCTCCTTGACCGGAACATCCAGGGCCTTCGCGATCCTGGCAAGGTTCGCCGGCCGGGGGACCTTCTTTCCCTTCAGGTAGTCCTCGACCAGGCTCCGGCTGATCCGGGTCCTGCGGACGAGGCCGCCCGGGCTCAGCCTTCTACGGCTCAGAATCGCGCTCAGCGCCATTCCCAAAGCTTCGGAGTTCCGCTTCATGGCATCCTTTCCCTCTCTCCCGGTACCCTCCGGATTTGCGGGGGAGCTCCCGCCCGCGCGGTCATGGGGGCCGCGGCGGCGCGGTCCCCTGGAAAGGAGCCTTTCATGAGCTCATCGTCTCTCCGTCGC
>DATMER010000111.1:0-24750 GCA_035556715.1 Thermoanaerobaculia bacterium | reverse complement strand
TTCCGGCAGGACCTGTGAGAGGGGGCGGGAGTGGATCTTGCTACTGGATTGTTGGATGTCCTGAGGGCTCATCCCCGAAGGGTGGGGAGAAGTCGGGAGGAAGACCGTGAAGAACCCAAATCTGTATACCCTGCTGCTCGCGGCGGGGTTGATCCTCTCCCTGGCCGGCTGCAACGGCCGCGGAGAGACCGATGAGGCGCAGGCCGCTCCGGATGTCGCCGCCGTCGAGCGCCGGGATCTGGAGATCCGTGCCGAGTCTTCGGGGCAGATCGAGCCCGTCCGGGTGGTGGAGGTCAAGTCCAAGGTCTCCGGGGAGCTGACCCAGATCACCGTCGAAACCGGCGACGAGGTCGAGCAGGGCGCCCTGATCGCCAGCGTCGATCCGCGCGACGTGCGCAACAGCTACGCGCAGGCGGCGGCGGACATGGGGCTGGCCCGCGCCCGGGTCGAGACTGCCCAGGCCAAGCGCCGGCGCGCCGAGAAGCTCGCCAAGGAAGGGATCCTGAGCACCCAGGACCTGGAGAACGCCCAACTGGAGGAGACCAACGCCCGCGCCGAGCTCCTCAAAGCCCAGACCAACCTGGAGCTGGCCCAGGAGAAGACTGGCGACGTCACCATCCGCGCACCCATCAGCGGCACGGTCATCGAAAAGACGGTCGAGCAGGGGCAGATCATCGCCTCGGCCAGCGGCAACGTCTCCGGCGGCACGACCCTGATCAAGATGGCCGACCTTGCCACCGTGCGGGCGCGGGCCCTCGTGGATGAGGTCGACATCGGCCGCATCCGGCCGGGACAGCAGGCGGCCGTCGAGGTCGAGGCCTACCCGGGCAGGACCTTCCGCGGCAAGGTGCTCAAGATCGAGCCCCAGGCGGTCGTGGAGCAGAACGTCACGATGTTTCCGGTCCTGGTCGAGCTTCCCAACCCCGACCGGCTGCTCAAGCCGGGCATGAACGCCGAGGTGGGAATCGAGGTCGCCAACCGCGCCGGGGTCGTGGCCGTGCCCAACGGCGCCGTAGCCTCGCTGCGCGACGCTCCCGCGGCCGGCACGGCCCTCGGCCTGGAGGAGGAGGACGTCCGCGACAAGCTGGCCCAGCTCAGGCAGGAGCGCTCGGGAGCGCGCGGGAATGGACAGACCGGCGGCGAGCGGCCGGCCCGCGGTGAGGGCGGGGAGCGGGGCTCCGCAAATCGCGGCGGGGGAGCCATGAACGCCGGCGGCGGGGAGATGCGGCCCGGCGTGGTGTTCGTCAAGGGACCCAACGGTCCCGAGCCCAGGACGGTCCTCCTCGGGCTCTCCGACTGGGACTACACCGAGGTGGTGCGCGGGCTCGAGCCCGGCGCCGAGGTCTACCTGATCTCCGTGGCGCGCCTCCAGCAGCAGCAGGAGCAGAACGCCAACCGCACCCGGGAACGGGCTGGCGGCGGCATTCTCGGGGGCGGTAGCAGCCAGCGTGGCGGTTCCAGCGCTAGCAGCGGCCGTGGCGGACGGAGCGGCGGCTAGGTGCTTCTCACCGAGATTTTCCGAGTCGCGCTGGAGGCGATCCGCGCCAACAAGCTGCGTTCGTTCCTGACCGCGCTGGGCATCATCATCGGCATCGCCGCGGTGATCACGATGGTGGCCCTGGGCGAGGGGGCGCAGCGCATGGTGGAGGCGCGCCTCCAGGGCCTGGGAGTCAACGTGGTCACGGTCCGCCCCGGCCAGCAGATCTTCGGCGGCGTGGACCGCGGCGATGCCCGTCTCACGGCCAAGGACGCCCGCTCGCTCCTGGAGAGCCCGCGGGCGATCCAGGCGGTCAGCCCCGAGATGCAGCGCCGGCTCCAGGTGGAGTACGGCGGGTCCAACGGCAACCTTCCGGTCTACGGCGTCTGGCCGAGCTATTTTTCGATCCAGAACCACAACCTCGGCGCAGGCAGGCTGTTCACGGAGCCCGAGGAGCGCGGCCGGCGGCGCGTGGCGGTGCTCGGCGCCACCGTGGGCGATCCTCTCAAGGTCGCGACCGAGTCGCTGATCGGCCAGACGATCCGCGTGCGCGGCATCCCTTTCGAGGTGATCGGGATCATGCAGGCCAAGGGTCAGGTCGGCTTCGGGAACCCGGACGAGAACGTCTACATCCCGCTGAGCACGGCCCAGGTCCGCGTCTTCGGCGAGGACCGCGTCGGCTCCATCTACGTGCAGGCGACCGGCGAGCAGCAGATCGACGCCGCGATCAACGAGATCGACTCGGTCCTGCGCCGCGAGCGCCGGCTGCGCCCGGCCCAGCCGAGCGACTTCAACATCCGCAACCAGTCCACGCTGCTGGAGACCTTCCAGGCCACGACACGGACCTTTTCCTTCCTGCTCGCCGGCATCGCCATGGTGTCGCTCCTGGTGGGCGGCATCGGCATCATGAACATCATGCTGGTCTCGGTGACCGAGCGCACGCGGGAGATCGGAGTGCGCAAGGCGCTGGGAGCGCGGAAGCGGGACATCCTCCTGCAGTTCCTCATCGAATCGCTGACCCTCTGCCTGGTGGGCGGCCTGATCGGGATCGCAGTGGGCATCGGCGGCGCGACGGCGCTCCAGAAGATGGCCGGCTGGAACACCGCCATCTCCCTCGAGGCCGTGGTGATCGCTTTCTTCTTCTCGGCCGCGGTGGGGATCTTCTTCGGCATCCTCCCGGCCCGCCGGGCCGCCAGCCTCGACCCGATCGAGTCCCTGCGCTACGAATGAGCGCTGGAATGAAAAACTAGATCCAGAGCCCGCTCGAGCTGGGGATCCCGCCCCTCGGCGTACTCCAGCCCGGCCGGGACCTCCACGTCGGGCTTCACGCCCACCCCTTCCAGGCGCTCGCCGTCCACCACGATGTCCTGGACGGCGAGGAAGAGCAGCGAGTCGTCTGACAGAGGGATGATCTGGCCGGCGACCACGGCGCCCGCCGTGCGCTCGCCGACCAGCTTTGCCCTATTCGAGCGCTGGAGCGCCCGCGAGACCACCTCCTTGCCGCTTCGCGTCCCGCCGTCGATCAGGATCGCCAGCGGCTTGCGCCAGCTCGGGGCGTAGGTGGTCCTCGTGCCGTCGCGGTCGATGCGCGTCAGGTCGGGCGCTGCCGGGTCGAAGAGCTGGACGAAGCCGGGGTTGCAGCCGCCCCAGCCGCCGCGGAAATCGATCACCAGGGCGTCGGCGTCCGCGAAGTCCCCCTGCATCGCCTCTTCAAGGAGGTCCTGGTGCTCCTCGCCGGCGCAGGACCAGAGCGGGGCATAGGCGATCCGCCGGCCCTTGTGCTCGATCACCCGCGAGCCGGCGCGCTGATCCTCCAGCCACTCCTCCTTGGGACTGACGAGCCGGGGCGTGAGGCTGACGGTCCGCGAGGGCTCGTCCCGACGGCTCTGCACCTCCAGGACGACCTGCCCATTCTTCCGGTTCTCGGAAACGATCCGGTCTCCCCGGCGCAGCCCGGCCTTCGCGGCCGGCCCGCCCGCGAAGGCCCTGACGACGAAGCCGTTCGCCATAGCGAGCCCCACGCTCTCGGTTTTGGGATCGCGCTTGAGGAACGATTCAAAGATGGCCAGCAGGTCGTGATATCCCGGGTCGCCGGGGATGTAGTACTGCGTGTGCGAGGTCTCCAGCTCCGCCAGGATGCGACGGGTCTCGTCGCGGAACGCCGCCCGGTCCTCAATGCCTTCGGCATAGCCTTCATGTTTCTCCGCCCAGCGCGCGGCCTTCCCGGCATCCATGAACCGCTCGCGCACCAGTCCCACGACCTCGTTGCCGGTGACGGAGAAGTCCTGGACGCCGAGGAGGAGGAGAAGTGCGACGATTCCGTGCTGTGACATGGCCCGGGAGAGTATTACAATGGCCTCCGCCCATGATCCAGGTCGAGACCCGCGATGGCGTCACCTCCTTCCGCCCCGGCGATGAAGTGGCCGGCCGTGCCTGGTGGCAGCTCGACCGGCAACCGGACGAAGTCGTGGCGCGGCTCTTCTGGTACACCAAGGGCAAGGGGACCCAGGACGTCGTCGTGGTCCAGGAAGAGACCTTCCCGGTGCCGGGCCAGCAGGACGAGCGCAAGTTCAGCTTCCGCCTGCCGGAAGGACCGTTCAGCTTCTCGGGCAGTCTGATCTCCCTGATCTGGGCCGTCGAAGTGGTGTTCCTGCCCGGTGAGGAGTCCGGCCGCGTCGAGCTCGTCGTCTCGCCGACGGGAGACGAGATTCGGGTCGCACCGACGGAGGCGCCGGGCGTATGAGCGCTTTCACCCTGCGCCAGAAGGGGGGCGGCGAGCCGGGCGCCGGCTGCATGGTGCTCTTCTTCCTGGTCTTCGCGGTCGTCGGCGGCGGGATCCTCTGGTTCCTGCTCGTGCGGCCCATGGTCAAGGTCGTCGCCGCCCGGTCCTGGCCGGCGGTCCCCTGCACGGTCGTCGAAAGCCGGGTGGACGAGAGCAGCAGCGACGACGGAACCACCTACAAGGCCTTGGTCACCGGCGCCTACAACGTCGACGGCGTCGAGCACCGGTCCGCAACCTACGACTTCTCGGGAAGCGTCTACTCCAGCGGCTATGACGGCAAGGCCGAGATCATCGCGCGCTATCCCATTGGCCTTCAGACGACCTGCTACGTCAACCCGGACGATACGGCTGAGGCCGTGATCTCGCGGGAGCTTTCCGGCAGCTACTTCTTCGGCCTCTTCGGGCTCCTGTTCTTCCTGCCCGGGGTCATCGGGATGTTCTGGGTGCTGACCGGCGGCATGAAGGGCTCGGCCCCGGTCGTGAACAAGACCGTGAGGCTCGACCCGGGAGCCCCGTTCGGAGTGACCAACCCGCAGGGGGACGACGCTCACGGCGCCATCGAGCTCAAACCCAGGGCCACCCCCCTGCGCAAGCTGATCGGGCTGCTTTTCGCGAGCGTCGTCTGGAACGGGATCGTCTGGACGATCGCCTGGTTTGCGGTGATCCGTTCCCAGGAGCGGGAGGGCTGCATCGTCGCGGTCCTCGCCCTCTTCGCGCTGATCGGGCTCCTCCTGATCTACTCGACTTTCCGGCAGCTCCTCGTGCTGTTCAACCCCCGGCCACGGCTGACCTTGAGCCCGGGTAGCCTGAAGCTCGGAGAGATGGCCTACCTCCAGTGGCGGCTCACCGGAGCCACGGGCGGAGCCCGCAGGCTCCAGGTCATCCTGGAAGGGAAGGAAGAGGTCCGCTACCGCCGCGGCACCGACACCCACACCGAGATCAAGACCTTCGCCACGGTCCCGGTCATGGACTCGACCGACTCCTACCAGATGCTCTCGGGCTCCACGAGCTTCGCCGTACCGGCCGACACCCTGCCCACCTTCGCGTCGGAGAACAACAAGGTCATCTGGACGATCAAGGCGCAGCTCGAGATTGCCAACTGGCCCGACTCGGAGGAGGAGTTCGAGATCCTGGTCCGGCCGTGAGGGCCCGGGACAACCCTTTCTCCTCTGACCGAGTGGAGGGGCTCCGCTATCGCCTGCCGGAGGGACTGTCCTGGGATCAGCTCCTGGAACGCCTCGCCTCTCTCCGCTGGCGCGCAGCCCTGGTCGGTCCCCATGGCCGCGGCAAGACCACGCTTCTGGAGGAGCTCGCTCCCCGGGTGACTGCCCGAGGGTTTCGGGTGCGGACCGTCACGCTCCGGCAGGAGGAACGGAGGTCGGATTGGAAGCTACTCCGGAGCCTCGGTCCGGACGACATCCTCTTCCTGGATGGCGCCGAGTTGCTCGGCCGGCTCGCCTGGACGGCTGTGAAGCTGCGTTGCCGCCGGCTCGTGATCACCTCCCACCGTCCCGGCCTCCTGCCCACGCTCCTGGAGTGCGACACCAGTCCCGAGCTGCTGGCTGACCTCGTGCGGGAGCTGGCGGGCGAGCTGACGGGCGAGGAACCGGAGGTGCGCGAGCTGTTTGCCCGGCATGACGGCAACCTCCGGGCAGTGTTCTGGGAGATGTACGACCAGGCCTATTCCAGGAACCGGTCCATCACCTCATAGAGCTTCTCCGGCTGGAGCAGCGCCGTGGCGTGCCCGCTGCCGGAAAAGACGTGGACCTCGGCCTTGGGATAGAGCGCCTGCAGGGCCTTGCGTGCCGGCTCGGGGGTGACGGGATCGTCGTCGGACATCAGGAGCAGGACCCTCCCCGGCCAGCCGGCCAGGTCGCCGGGCCGGAGATGGTAGTGGACCAGGAAGTCCGCGCCCCGCCAGAAGAGAGCGAGGATCTCCCTCTTGGTCGCTCGCCTCGTCACCTCCTCGGTGTAGGCGCGGAACTCGGCCGTCTCCGGAGCGCGGGGGAGGAGCCCCAGCAGCCTCTTCCGGAAGATCGAGCGGATCAATCCCTCCGGCATCCAGCGCAGAAGCCTGAGGGCCCACTGCATCGGGCGGGCGCGGTCCGCGTCAGGCAGCGAGGTGTGAGAGAGGATCAGCCGCTCGGTCCGCTCCGGATGCCTGCGGACGAAGACCTGCGCGACGAGGCCGCCGTAGGAGCCTCCCGAGACCGCGGCCTTTTGAATCCCTTCACGGTCCAGGATGCCCGCGATGCCGTCCGCCAGCTCGGCCATGGTGAGGACCGGCGCATAGGTCGGCGCGATCACCCGGAAGCGCTCCTCGAAGTGGGGGAGGGTGAGCCACGTGGAGTCCGCCACGGCCAGGGCGCCGGGGAGGAGCAGCAGCGCCCTCTCGCCCCTGCCCGCGGCGATGTACTCCCACTCCTGTCCGCCAATCGCCGCGCGCTTGAGGGGATGCTCCTCGCGGAACCGCCGAACACGGTCCATCAGGACTTTTGCACCTTTCGGTAGCGGAAACAGCCGGTCAGGTGGTCGTTGACCATCCCGACGGCCTGCATGAAGGCGTAGCAGATGGTCGGTCCCACGAAGTTGAAGCCCCGGCGCCGCAGCTCCTTGCTCATCGCCTTGGACTCCGGGGTCTCCGGCGGGACGTCCCGCTGCTCCTTCCAGCGGTTCAGCTTCGGCGCGCCGCCCACGAGATCCCAGAGGAAGCGGTCGAAGCTGCCCGTCTCCTCCCTCACTTGGAGGAAGGCCCGGGCGTTGCGCACCGCGGCGTCGATCTTGGCGCGGTTGCGGATGATCCCCTCGTCCTGGAGCAGGGCGGCGGTCTCGCGCTCGCCGTAGCGCGCGATCTTCTCGGGGTCGAAGCCGTCAAAGGCGCGGCGGTAGCCCTCGCGGCGGCGCAGGATCGTGATCCACGAGAGCCCGGCCTGCGCTCCCTCCAGGATCAGCATCTCGAACAGCTTGCGGTCGTCGTGGACGGGCACGCCCCACTCCTCGTCGTGATACGCCACGTAGAGCGGGTCGTCCCCGGCCCAGAGGCAGCGGGTCGGCTTTGGCATTCGCCATTTCTACCACGTGTCCCGGTTTGCCGGATGAATGAGCGAGGCAGCGGAGCCTCTGGGGAACAGCAAGGCCACTACGATGCTCAGGGCACAGAACACCGCCAGCACAAGGAAGACCCCCTGCAGCCCGTGGAGCAGGGCGCCGCTCAGCTTCTCCAGCACCGCGGACGATGCTTTGGAGCGCAACAGGGGATCGAGAGCGATGTTCGGGTCGATCCCGGCGGCCTCTGCGGCCAGCCGCACGCTGAAGAGAGCGCCGAGGGCGGCGACCACGACGGCGCCCCCGATCGAGCGGAAGAACTGGACCGAGCTGGTGGCCACACCGCGCAGATTCCAGGGCACCGCGTTCTGCACGGCCAGCAGGTAGGGCATGGAGTTGAAGCCCATCCCCAGACCGATGATCAGCATGGCCGCCATGATCTCGGGACGGGTGGTGCCGCTGTCGGCCAGCGCCAGCATCACGCCTCCGGTCAGCAAAAGCCCGGACCCGAGGATCGCGAACGAGCGGTAGCCAAGCCTCATCATGAACCGCCCGGTGATCGCGCTGGAGATCGGCCATCCGATCAGGATCGGGGTGAGCACCGTGCCCGCATCCAAGGCCGAGCCGCCGAGCACCCCCTGGGCGAACACCGGCACGAAGGCGGTGATGGAGAACAGCAGCGCGCCCAGGATGACGTTGCCGACGCTCGACACGGCGATCAAGCGATCCCGGAAGAGGCTCAAGGGGAGCATCGGCTCCGGAGCGCGCAGCTCCTGCCAGAAGAAGACCACGAGCGACAGGGCCGCGCCGGCGAAGACCGCGAGCGTCCGTGGATCGCTCCAGCCCCAGGCGCTCGGCCCCTCGATCAGCCCCAGCAGAAGCAGGGTGATGCCCGCGGTCAGGCTCACCGTCCCCAGGATATCCAGCCGGTGCTCCCGGCGCTGGGGCTCCTCCTTCAGGTAGCGCTGCACGAGCACTGACGATGCGATACCGAAGGGGATGTTCAGGTAGAAGATCCAGCGCCAGGAGAAGGCATCGGTGATCCAGCCGCCGAGCAGGGGTCCGGCCAGGCTGGCGAAGGCCCACACGCCCGAGAAGAGCCCCTGCATCTTCGCCCTCTCCTCGAGGCTGTAGATATCGCCCGTGATTGTGATCGAGACGGGCATCACGCCCCCCGCCCCCAGTCCCTGGATGAAACGGAACAGGATGAGCTGTTCCAGCGATTGAGACACGCCCGAGAGCGCCGATCCGAGCAGGAAGAGCGCCACCGCCACGTGGTACGTCCACCGGCGGCCGTACAGGTCGGCCAGCTTGCCATACAGGGGGACGGTCGTGGTCGAAGCCAGGAGGTAGGCCGAGAACACCCAGCTATACCGGGCCACGCCGCCCATCTCGCCCACCGCGGTCGGCACGGCAGCCGCCACCGCGGTCGCTTCCAGGGCGGCGAGGAACATGCCGAGCATGACGGCGGCGGTGACGAGCTGGCGTTCGCGTCCGGGTTGCATGGGGCCGCGATTGTAGCGCGGGCCCTCACCCCCGGCCCCTCTCCCGGCCGCACACCCGGACCCCCGGGAGAGGGGGGAGCGCGAGATCCACCGGCATCTCCATAAGTGGCTTGCCCATGCAAGAAGCCAGGAGAGTCCAGGGGGTACGAATCGGCGGAGCCACAGATGGGAAGACCCCTGGCGGAGTCACCCTCCCCTCTCCCGGGGGTCCGGGAGAGGGGCCGGGGGTGAGGGCCTACCACTTCAACGTTTGGAGCACCTTCCCCGAGCCCGCGTCCCACACCTTGACCGTCCGGTCGTCGGAGCCGGTCGCCACACACTGCCCATCTGGGCTCCAGGCCACGCTGTTGATGGGACCGGAGTGCCCGGCCAGCAACACGGTAAGCTCCAGGCGGACGTCGAACTGCATGTCGTCCCGCTTGTAGTCCACTGTGGTGCGGTAGCCCTGGAGCGAGAACAGCTCAGCGACCCTTTCCTCGAAGCTCTTGGCCTTCTCGTAGATTCCCGGCGGCGGAGGGCATCCGGATCGACGGGTCATCCTTGGCCTTGCGCGAGGACCGAGCCTGTCCCGCGGAACGGGGAGGAAGGGATTGCGCCATGCTGCCTCATCCTATCCATCCTTGGAGACCGGCGTCACGCCCCCCGCGCGCTGGATCGTCTGGGGGTGTTCCAGCGTGTTAGATTCCCTGTATGGAACGGGTTGAAGGCTATACGGTCGTCTACCGTCAGGCTGAGGATGTCATTCTCGCCGAAGTGCCTGCCATTCCGGGGTGCTTCTCGGATGGAGCTACGCTGGACGACGCACGCGAGCGGGTGCGGGACGCCATCCTGAATTTTTTCAACGACCTCGAGGAGTCGGGAGAGGAGATCCCGTTCGACATCTCCACGTAGAGCGAGTCCTTCTGGGCGCCGCGTGAGCCCATCCTTCCCGTGAGCCGCAAGATCGCCCTCATCGTCGGCACCCGGCCGGAAGCTGTGAAGATGGCACCGGTCCTTCGCGCCCTCCGTGACCGGACCGGACTGGAACCGGTCCTCATCTCCACGGGACAGCACCGGGAGCTACTGGAGAGCGCATTCACCCCTCTTGGGCTCGTCCCGGATCACGAGCTTTCGGTGATGACGGAAGGGCAGTCGCTCAGCCAGATCGCCTCCCGGGTGCTGGAGCGGCTGCCCCCGCTGCTGGAGCGGCTGCGGCCCGCGGCGCTGCTGGTCCAGGGGGATACCACCACCGCCCTGGCGTCCGCCCTGTGCGCCTACCACCTGGAGATCCCGGTGGGGCATGTGGAGGCCGGGTTGCGCAGCTACGACCACCGGCATCCGTTCCCCGAGGAGGCGAACCGGCAGCTCGTGGACCGCCTCTGCCGGTGGTGCTTCGCCCCGACCGAGAGGGCCCGGCAGAACCTGCTGGCGGAGAGGATCGACCCGGCCGCGATCCACGTCACCGGCAACACCGCGGTGGACTCCCTGCTCTGGATCCTTGAGAAGGTCGAGAGGGCGGAGCCGGACGATCCGTACCTTCTCATCACCCTGCACCGGCGGGAGTCCTTCGGAGAGCCGTTGCGCGACCTCGTGGGCGCCGTGCGCGACTTCCTGGAGCGTACCCCGGGCGCCAAGGCGGTCTGGCCGGTCCATCCCAACCCGAACGTGACCCGGGTGGCGGACGAGCTGCTCGGGGACCTGGCGAGCATCCGGCTCGTGCCGCCCCTGGGCTATGCCTCTTTCGCCAGCATCCTGGACGGCTGCCGCGTCGTGCTCACCGACTCCGGAGGCATCCAGGAGGAGGGACCGTCCCTCGGCAAGATCGTGCTCGTGGCCCGCGAGACTACGGAGCGGCCCGAGGCTCTGGAAGGCGGACGGAACCGCCTCGTGGGCCGGCGCCGCGAGAAGGTTGCGGAGGCGCTCGCCGAAGCCTGGGCCGAGGAACCCTACGCCGGGCCCCTGCCCGCGCCCAACCCCTACGGCGACGGACGGGCCGGGGAGCGGATCGCGGAGATCCTCGAACAAGACCTGGCCGCCGGGGATTGAGCCCCGAGGCTGGAGGACGGTGGCACGCCCGTCGTGCCATGGGGCACGGCCGCTGTGCCACGGGGCGCGGCTGGCGTGCCATAGGGCACGAGCACCGTGCCAGGGGGCATAGCCGTCGTGCCATCAGGCACGGCTGAAGTGCCATAGGGCAGGGGAGCTGTGCCATAGAGCACGAGCACCGTGGCATGGGGCACGGGAGCCGTGCCTTGACCCCGTCCGGCGGTTTCACTAGCCTCACCGCGGGAGGAAACCGCTTGGTCCGGACCTACAACAGCTATCTGCGCCTCGACGAGCTGCTCGGCCTTCAGACCCTGGCGTCGGACCCGAACGAGCATGACGAGATGCTCTTCATCGTCATCCACCAGGTCTACGAGCTCTGGTTCAAGCAGGTCCTTCACGAAGCCATCCTGCTACAGCGGGCGTTCGAGGAGAACGACCGGCCGCTGGCCCTCTCCACGCTCAAGCGCATCCTCACCATCTTCAAGACGCTCGTCTCCCAGGTGGACATCCTGGAGACCATGACGCCGGTCTCCTTCAGCAGCTTCCGGCACCGGCTCGACACCGCGAGCGGCTTCCAGTCGACCCAGTTCCGCGAGCTGGAGACCATCCTGGGCCACCGCCGTCCGGGCGCGTTCTTCCACATCCCCGAGGACAGCGAGGCGCGGCAGCGCCTGGAAAGCCTCCAGAAGGTGCCGAGCGTCTACGATTCGTTCCTGCGCTTCCTCAGCCTGAACGGCCACGCCATCCCGGAAGACGTGCTCGGCCGCGACCCTGTCGGGCCGCCCCCGGAGGACGAGCGGGTCCAGAAGACCCTCATCGACATCTACCGCAACCATCCTCCGGACCGCGACGTCTGCGAGCGCCTCGTGGACCTCGACGAAGCGCTCCAGGAGTGGCGGTACCGGCACGTCAAGATGGTCCAGCGCACCATCGGAGTGAAGATGGGGACCGGCGGCTCGCCCGGAGCCAAGTACCTGGAGACCACCCTGTTCAAGCCCCTGTTCCCGGACCTCTGGACGATTCGAGCCTCGCTGTGATGAGCTCGCCGCCCGCTTCCCCTTTCCGTCCACTGGGAGCGCCGGCGTCCCGCCGACGAAGGTACCTGAAGTGTGGGCCGGCGGGACGCCGGCGCTCCCAGTGAAAGCAGTGACACACATGATTCGACGTGCTCCGTTCCTCCTCTGCCTGCTCTTCGCTCTTCCCCTCCTGGCCAGGGACGACGTCCCCCCCGCGCCCGAGGAGTACCTCCGGCTCCAGCGGTGGCAATACCAGGCTTCCCCTCAAACGGTCCCTCCCGAAGGTCTCCGGTGGGAGATGGAGGGCGCCTCTTGGACGCTCGAATCCGGGAAGGTCTGGTTTGCCGAGCCCTTCGAGGGGGTGGTCACGGGGATGGTCTTCGAGGGCCGGGGCCGCTTCCGGATGGCCGTGCCCGATCCGGTCGAGCTGGCGCAGCTCCGGCGTTTCACCCGGAAGCCGGACCTGCAGGAGATCGACGAGCCGATCACGGCCCTGGTGCTCCGCGCAGCGGGCGAAACGCCGGTCCCGCTTCCGGCTCCGTCCGGCAGCTTCAAGGACCACAAGCTGGTCCGGGAGCGGCACGAGCACTGGCTCACCCAGCGGCTTTTCGACGCCGACGCCCGGGTGCTCGCCGCCCTCAGGACACCGGGCGACCGCTTCCTGCGGGTGGACGTGAAGACCGCGGGGCATGGCTGGCTCACCTTCGACTATGACGAGCAGCGGCTGGAGGAGATCCGCCTGGATACCTTCAACACCGCCTATTCCTACCCGGAGTCCTGGCTGAGCCTGGACCGGGCCGCGGACCGCGACGAGCGGGGGAGGCCGGGAAGGCGACGCGAGCCCGCGATCGACGTCGAGCACGCCGACATCAAGGCCGACCTCACCCAGCCCGGCCGCGACGAGGATCTCTTCAAGGGGCGCTTCCAGGCGGGCATCCGGTTCACCGGCAAGCAGGCCGGAGCGCGGGCCGTGCAGCTCTACCTGCACCCGTTCGCCAAGGTGACCTCCGTGACCGAGAGCGGCAAGCCCGTGGGGATCATCCGCGACCACATCGGCGGCCGGAAAGGGATCATCGACAACCGGGTCTATGACGAGTCGCTGGTGGTCCTGCTGGACCGTCCCATCGTTCCGGACGAGCCGCGGCAGCTCGACTTCGAGTACGAGATCGATCTCACCAACTACGTCCACAGCCGGATCTGGTACCCGGAGGCCGAGGGGGACGAGACCTTCCTGACCGATCCCCACACCGCGCGGATCGAGCTCATCGCGCGCAAGAAGCACGAGCTGCGGTCCATGGGCCGCCGCGAGGAGACTCCTGAGCCCCCGCAGGACGCCGACGGCAAGAGCTACGGCGTGTGGGTGATCGAGAACCCGGTCAAGATGGTGACCTTCTCCTTCGCCGAGAAGTTCCACGAAGAGCGGGTCAAGATCGAGGGCGCGCCCGAGGTCATCTGCTTCGGCTCCAAGGTCGAGGTGAGCCGCCGGGCGCGGTTCGCGGACGTGGGGCGGGACGTTGCCGAGGGCCTCGCCTGGTTCTCGAAGCTGCTCGACTCGCCGCTGCCGCCGGACCCCATCTACGTGACCAGCATCGCGGCCCGGCACGGGCAGGCGTTCGACGGTTTCATCCATCTCGCGGAGCAGAGCTTCGACCTGATGGGGCCGGGCATGGCCGAGCTGTTCCGCGGCCACGAGACCGCGCACCAGTGGTGGGGGCACCGGCTGGGCGCGGCCACCTACCGCGACGCCTGGCTGGGCGAGGCGTTTGCGGAATACACGGCCATGATGTTCGTGGCCGACACCGCGCCGGACGGGCCGAAGCTCTTCCAGGAGATCCTGCGCACCTACCACGACGAGCTCAACGGCTCGATCAAGAGCGGCTTCAGCAAGTTCGCCCGCGCCGAGGTGAACCTGGCGAACCGTGCCTACGGCGACCGGATCGGTCCGATCGGCCATAGCTGGAGGGCGAACACGGGCGAGGTGCCCTCCGCCTACTCCTCGCTGGTCTACGGCAAGGGCGCGCTCGTGCTCCACATGCTGCGCGGCCTCCTGCGCGATGCCACCGGCAGCGACCAGGCCCTCGTGGAGGTCCTGCGCGACTTCCTGCGCACGCACCAGGGAGGCGTGGCCTCGACCGCCGACTTCGCCGCCGCGGTGGCCAGGCGCGCCCCCGGCGACTGGTCCTGGTTCTTCGACCAGTGGGTCGACCGCGCCGAGATCCCCACCTGGCGCTGGAGCTACGGGATCGCCGGCAACACGGCCACCCTGAAGGTTCGCCAGGCCGACGTGCCCGCGGGCTTCCGCATGCCCGTGCCGGTCCGGATCGAGATGGCGGACGGCACGTCCATGATGCGGACCGTGACCGTGGACGAGGCGGAGGAGAGCTTCGAGCTGAGCTTCGAGGGCAAGCCGAAGTCCGTGGTCTTCAACCCGGATTATGCGGTGCTCGCCAAGATGAAGAGGGACTGAAGGCCCGGGCGCGGCCGCGTCCACGCGTCCATCTGAAATACAATCCCTTCCCACGACACCCCGATACAACGAAACAGGCGAAGCTGGCCAAAGCGGACGGGCTGCCCGCGGCCATGGGAAAGGAGCGTTCCGATGGACCAGGACCGGAGCACCTCACGGGAGCAGGGCGGGATGCAATTCGAGCAGGCCGATTTCGGTAGCGAGGGCGAGCAGAAGTTCGCGTGCAGCTTCTGCAAAACGCCTCTCGGCTCGTCGTACTTCCACCTCAACGATCAGCCTGCCTGCGAGGCCTGCCGTTACAAGGTGGAAGCGGAGATGGCGATCCCGCCCGGGGTGAGCGGCTTTTTCAAGGCCGCCATGGCGGGGGCCGGGGCGGCGGCGGTCGGGGCGGGCATCTACTACGCCGTGCTCGCGCTGAGCGGCTACGAAGTCGGCATCATCGCCATCCTGGTCGGCTTCCTGGTCGGGCGCGCGGTCCGCTGGGGGTCGAAGGGACGCGGCGGATGGGCCTACCAGACCCTCGCCGTCGTCCTCACCTACCTGGCGATCGTGGGCACCTACATCCCCCTCATTGTCGAGGAGATGATGAAGGACGAGCCCGCCGCCATGGAACAGGCGGCGACCGTAACGACCGCGACGGCCAGCAGCAAGACGGCGCAGGCCGAAGGCGCTCCCGCGCAGGGCGGCGAAGAGGCGGCGGAGATGGGCGTTGGCGGCGTCTTCCTGGGTCTTGGCGCGCTGATCCTCCTGGCGGCGGCCCTTCCCTTCCTGGCCGGGATCGAGAACATCATGGGGATCGTCATCATCGCGATCGGCCTGTACGAGGCCTGGCGTATCAACAAGCGCATGATTCTCACCGTGGACGGACCCTTCGAGGTCGGCAAGCTCGCTCCACCCCAGCCCGAGCCTGCTGCGTGAGGTGCCCCCGCTGCGGGACCGAAGTCCCGGGATCGCGGCTGAGCTGTCCGCTCTGCCACTCCCTGGTGCACTCCGAGGAGCTGAAGCGGCTCGCTGGCGAGGCGGAGCAGGTCGCAACGCGGGAGGACGCCTACGCCGAGCTGGCGGTCCGCCGGCGGATGCTCGAGCTGCTGCCGCCGGAATCGAGCCAGGCCCGGGCGATCGCCGCGAGCGTGGACGCCCTGAGCCGGAGGGTCGAGAAGGGCGCCGGTCCAGGCCAGGGACCGGAGGGCAAGCCCCGCTCCTGGACTACCGCCTGGAAGAGCGGGGGAGGGCTGGCCGCCCTCGGCCTGCTCGCCTGGAAGCTCAAGGGAATCCTCGTCCTGGTGGCCACCAAGGGCAAGCTCCTGCTCCTCGGCCTCACCAAGGCGGGCACCGTGTCCACCATGTTCCTGTCCCTCGGGGTTTACTGGACCGTCTTCGGCTGGAAACTGGCCGCGGGGCTCATCGCATCGATCTACGTTCACGAGATGGGGCACGTGGCGGCCCTTCAGCGCTTCGGCATCCGGGCGTCGCTCCCCATGTTCCTGCCCGGGATCGGAGCCGTCGTCCGGCTCCAGCAGTCCCCGGCCAACGAGCGCGAGGACGCGCGGGTGGGGCTCGCCGGTCCGATCTGGGGGCTGGGAGCCGTGGTGGCCGCCTGGCTGATTCACCTGGGCACCGGCGCCGCGATCTGGGCCGCCATCGCCCGGGTGGGCGCCTGGATCAACCTGTTCAACCTGCTTCCGGTGTGGCAGCTCGACGGCGGACGCGGCTTCCGGGCCCTGTCCCGGGGGCAGCGGCTGATCGCCGCCGCGGTTCTCGGCGCCGCCTGGCTGGCCACCCGCGAGGGCCTGCTCGTCCTCCTGCTCCTGGCAGCGGGCTACCAGGCTTTCGCGGGAAAGATGCCGAAGGAAGGGGACCGGGTCGCGCTGGCGCAGTACGTCTTCCTGATCGCCGCCCTGTCGGCCTTCTGCGTCCTCATCCCCGGTTTGGCGTAATACCGAATCCCGCGGTATTATCGTTATTAGCCCTTACCCATACCCTCATGAAGGAGCCGGCGCTGTCGGGGGGGTGAATCAGATTCGCGCATTGGAGGTAACCATGCGGAAGATCATCCCCGCCCTTCTGGCTCTGGCCTTGTGCACAGGCCTGCCGGCCGCCGGCCAGGGAATCATCAACCCCACGATCAGCGGGAGCTCGATCAGCGTGTCGGTCTCGCTGCCGGGCGGCCTTGGCGCGGACGTCAGCCTCACGTTCGAGGAGGTGACCGGTCTCAGCCTCGCGAACCTCGGGCTGTCGGCGCAGTTGATCAACCCGCTCAGTCCGGCCTTCCGCGCCCGTCTCCCCAACTCGGTCCTGCCCGCCCTGCCCCTGGTCCTGCGCATCCAGCCGCCGGCGAACAGCTCTCTCGCCTTCAGCGGCGTTGCAGAGATCGACATCCACACGCACAACCTCCACTTTTTCCTCGGCACTCCCCTGCGCTTCTACTCCGCTCCTATCGGAGGGAAATTCGAGGACGTCACCACGGCCATGGGATCCGGCAGCTACCGGGCCCGGGCCACCAAGGGCGGGTTTTCGGAGTTCCTGATCGTCCTCGACCTGAGGCCGGTGAGCCAGGTCATCGTGCACAAGCTCAACCGGCTGGAGGGGCTGCTGGACACCTACGAGGGCTCCATGCCGTCCTCTGTCCACGGCGACCTGGAAGAGCGCCTGGACGCCGCCCGTGCCGATAACGCCCTGGGAGCCAGACAGGCCGCCATCGAGGAGATCGACGGCTTCCTCGACATCCTGGAGCAGCACAGCGGCACGGACATCCCCGACGACTGGAGCGCGGCGGGCGGCGTGCAGAACGTGGCCGGATACCTGCGGGCGGCCGCCATGACGCTGCGCTTCAGCCTCAACGCAAGGAGCCTGCTCGGGTTCTGAGTCGGAAGCAATGCCGGCACGCCTGACCGTCCACTTCCCGACCCGGCCGGCACGAGCGCTCCTCCTGCCGGAAGACCGCCAGGTGGTGGTCGGCCGCGATCCCCAGTGCGACGTGGTGCTCGAGGACGACCGCATCTCGCGGCGCCACGCCTTGCTCGCCTGCAGCGAGGCTTGCTGGACGATCACCGACCTTGCGAGCAAGAACGGCACGCGGATCGACGGCGTGCAGATCTCCAAGGGGGCTCTCGCGGCGCGGAACTGGATCAGCTTCGGCGGCCTGGTCGCCCGCTTCGAGGTCCTGCCGGGTACGGTGGAGAGGGTCGAGGAGGAGCGGCTGCGGCGCTTCACGACCTCCCTCGATCTGCAGCGCGGCCTCAATCCCGGGGTGGTGGGGCTCGCCGAGCTGCTGCCGCGGGTGGTCTCTTCGATGCTCGGGCTGACGGGCGCGGAGCGCGGCTTCCTCCTGCTGGCGGGACCCGGGGGCGACCTCGAAGTGGCTGCCCGCTCGGGATCTTCCTGGGAGGACTTCGGATCGGAGGAGCTCGGCGGGTTCGGCGGGAGTCTCGGCGCAGTCCGGAGCGTCCTGGACACCGGCAAACCGGTGGTGAGCGCGGACGCCCGTTCGGACGCCGAGCTGGGCGAAAGGGCGAGCATCGCCACCACGGGGATCCGCACCCTTCTCTGTGTGCCGGTCCACGCCCTCGACCGGCTGATCGGCGTGATGTATGCCGACAGCCGCAGGCCGGGAGCGGCGTTCACCGAGCTCGACCTCGAGATCCTCGAAGCCCTGGCTGCCCAGGCAGGGCTCGCCATCGCGGTGGCGCGTCTCGGCGCGGAGCTCAAAGGGCTGGCCGGCCGGATCGCGGAGACTCCGGGAGCCGATCCGGCGCTTCGCGCCCGGCTCTCCGGAGAGGTCCTTGGAGTCCTGGAGCGATCCCTTCCGGCCGCCCGGCCCGCCGCCAGCCGTCCGGAGAGGTGGACGGCGACTCTCGTGGCGCCATTATCGGCAGTATCGCCGACATCGCCAGTACCGCCGACATCGCAAGTACCGCCGGCCACGTCTTCGTCGTCGTCCTGGCCGCGGACCGGACCATGAGGCCGCTCTCGACGGACGACCTCCCGTTCCAGCCGGAGCCGGCTCCCACCCGCACCGCCGACGACTCTTTTGGGCGGCTTGCGATGGGGGAGAGGCTCGCCGGGCGCTACCGCATCCTTGAGCTCGTGGGCATCGGCGGCATGGGCATGGTCTACAAGGCCGAGGACGAGCAGCTCGGCCTGCCCGTGGCGATCAAGATCCTGCGCTCCGACCTGGCGCGGGACCATCGGCGTCTCGAACGCTTCAAACAGGAGCTGGTGCTCGCCCGCCAGGTGAGCCATCCCAACGTCGTCCGCATCCACGACCTCGGGACCGACGGCGATCTCGTCTTCCTCAGCATGGACTTCATCCCGGGCCGGTCCCTGCAAGACCTGCTTGCCCGGGAGGGGAAGCTGACCGCGGAGAGGGCGGCCGGCATCGCGCGGCAGATCGCGCAGGGGCTCGCGGTGGCGCACGAGGCCGGGGTGGTCCATCGCGACCTCAAACCGGGCAACATCCTGGTCGACGAATCCGGCAGGGCCGCCATCAGCGACTTCGGCGTGGCGCGCTCGCTGTCGAGCCCCGGGCTGACGCTGCCCGGCGCCGTGGTCGGCACGCTCGACTACCTGGCGCCGGAGCAGGCGCGGGGCGGGGAGATCGACGGGCGCACCGACCTCTACGCTCTCGGCATCGTGCTCTACGAGATGATGACCGGCGAGCTGCCCTTCGCGGGAGGCTCCGCGACGGAGGTGCTCGCGCAGCGGCTCACCGGCGCCACGCGGGACCTCGCCTCGGCCGGGGTCGAGGTGCCGCCGCATCTCGCCGCGGTCGTCCGGCGGCTCCTGCAGCTCGATCCGGAGCGCCGGTATGCGAACGCGCGGGAGCTGCTCGCGGATCTCGAGCGCCCCGCCGCCGAGCCGCCGCGTCCGCGGCGCCCGCGGCGAGTGCTCTGGGCCGCGTTGCTGGGGATCATCCCGGTCCTGGCCCTTCTCGGCTGGCTGGGTTATCAAAGCATTCAGGGAGTCGGGTTCGCGCGGCAGGAGCCCGCTCCGGACGCGGCGGCCTCTGCAACGAAGGCCGCCGTGGCGGCGGGCCACGCCGTGGCGCTGCTGCCTCTCGCCGACGAGACCGGCCGCGAGGACCTCGCCTGGGTCGCCGCCGGGCTGCCGGAGATGCTGGCCGCGACCCTGGCGGAAGGTCCGGGGCTGCGGGTGCTGGACAGCCGGCGGGTCTTCCAGACGCTGGAGGCTCTCAAGCTGGCCCCGGGTCCGCTGCCGGAGCGGGAGGCCCGGCGCCTGGCCGAGCTGCTCGACGCCGACCGGCTCGTCAGCGGCCGGGTCCGCGCCGCCGGGAATCTGCTGCGGATCGACCTGTCCCTGGTAGCCACGGACCTGCCGGGCCTACCAGCGCAGACGCTCAAGGCCGAGTCGGAGCCGGGGGACGCGTTCCGTCTCATCGACCAGATCGGAGCGACGCTGCGCGAGCAGCTCGCCGCTCCCCCTGCGCCCGCGGGCCGGTCCGTCAGCCGGTCGCCGGTCGCGCTGGCCGCCTACGCGAAGGGCTCGGCGAGCCTGCGGCGCGGTGACGCCATCTCGGCGGTCGCCGACCTGGAGCGGGCCGTGGCGGGCGATCCGGGGTACGGCGCCGCCTGGGTGCAGCTCGCCCGCGCCCGCGAGGCGCTCGGCCGGCGCGAAGCGGCCCGCGAGGCCGCCCGGCGGGCCGTGGCGACCCTGGGAGCGGTCGAGAGCCGGAGCGCCTACGAGGCGCGGGCGATCGAGGCACGGCTCCTCGGACGCCCGGACAAGGCGCAGGAGATCCTCGCCCGGCTCGTCGAGCGCTACCCCGGCGACGCCGAGGCGCGGGTGGAGCTGGCGGAGACCTACGGCGAGCAGGGGAGCCTGGACCGTGCGATCGCGAGCCTCCAGGAAGTGGTCGAGCTCGCGCCCCATCATCCGCGCGCCTGGTTCCTCCTCGCCAAGTATTCGATCCTCGCCGGCGACGTCCGCCGCGCCATCGACGACTACCTGGTGCACGCTCTCGTGGTGCAGAACCAGCTCGGCAGCGAGGAGGGGAGGGCCGACGTGCTCAACGCCTTCGGCGTGGCCTGGCGCGAGCTCGGCGAGGTGGAGCGGGCCGCGGAGAGCTACGGACAGGCCGCGGCCATCCGGCGCCGTATCGGCGACGAGCGCGGCTATGCCACGACCCTGCGCAACCTGGCGAGCCTGGACTCGATGCGCGGCGAGCACGCGGCTGCCGGGCGGAGGCTCGCGGAGGCGCTGGCGATCCTCGAGCGCCTGGGCGACGGGCCCGGCATCGCCGACCTCCACGACGAGTTCGGAGTGCTGGCCGAGGAGCGCGGAGACTACGAGGAGGCGCTGCGCCGCTATCAACAGGCCTTGCGCGTCCGGCGCGACCTGGGCAACGACGTCGCGTTCGCCACCAGCTTCGCCAACGTCGGCTATGCCTGCTACCTGCTCGGCCGCTACGACGACGCCATGGTCTACTGGCGCCAGGGGCTCGACCTGGCCCGGCAGAGCGGCGATCCGGCCGGCGTCGTGGTGGCGACGCAGAACCTGGGCCTGCTGGAGCTCGCGCGCGGGGATTGGGACGAGGCCACCAAGTCCTTCCTCGGCGCGCTGGGCACGAGCCGCGAGCTGGGCATGAAGCAGGCGATCGCCTCCTCGCTCGGCCATCTCGGCCGGCTTGCCCAATACCAGGGCCGTCCCGTGGCCGCGCTCGCCTCGTTCGCGGAGGCGCTCGCGGTGCTGCGCGAGGTCGGCGACCGACGGGGGCTCGCCGAGTTCACCCTGGCGCAGGCCGAGGTGGAGATCGAGCTCGGGATCGAGACCGCCGCGGACCAGAGCCTGCGCAAGGCCGCGGAGCTGCTGAGCGCGGAGAACAACCGCGAGCAGCAGGCCGAGCTCGAAAGGCTCCGGGGCGAGTGGCACCTGCTGCGCGGCGAGAGCGCCGCGGCGCGGACGGCTCTGCGCCGGGCCGTGACCCATGCCCAGGAGAGCCGCAGCGTCGTCGAGCTGCTCGACACCCGTCTGTCGGCCGCCTTCGCCGGCTTCACCCCGGGCCGCGAGCGGCAGACGCTGGCGGAGCTGGAGCGGCTCAGCGAGCAGGCCGAGGCGCTCGGCCATGCCCGCCTGCGGCTGCGCGCGGCCGAGCTCGTGGCACGGGCTGCGCTCGCCGCGGGCACCCCGGGCACCCCGGGCACCCCGGCAAATACCGAGCGCGCCCGGCGAGCGGCCGCCGCGGGCCTCGAGCGGGCGGACGCCAGCGGCGGCTGGTTCGGCGCCTGGCGCCTGCACCTGCTGCTGGCCGAGGCCCACGAGCGCGCCGGCCGGCCCGCCGAGGCTGCAGCCGAGCGGGAGCGGGGCGCCGGGGAGATCGCGCGAGTGAGCCGCGACCTTGCCCCCGGGCAGCGGCAGTCCTTCCATCGATTGTCGGAGGTACGAGAGCTTGCAGACAGGATCGAAACCGGCCGCGCCGGGCGAAAAGGCTGAGGAGCCGGGCGGTAGCCTCCGGGAGCTGCGGGACCTGCGGGCGCCGGACCCCATGCACGACATTGTCGATAGCGTGCGCCACATCACGCGCGAGAACGAGCGGCTCTTCCAGCGGCTGATCGAGGGCGAACGCCGTTTCCGCGGCCTCGCCAAGGCGGTGTGGAAGGTGCAGGAAGACGAGCGGCGCCGTCTCGCCCGCGAGCTGCACGACGGGCTCGGCCAGACCCTGACGGCCCTGACGAACCAGCTCGAGCGCCTGCAGCAGAAGCGCGGCGAGATCGGCTCCGAGGAGCTCGGGACGCGCCTCGCCGACGCGGTCGAGATGGCGCGGCTCGCCCTCCAGGACACCCGGGAGCTCTCCCGGCTGCTCCGGCCTCCGGTCCTGGACGACCTCGGCCTCGCCGCCGCGCTCTCCTGGCTCGCCCGCAACCTGGAGCAGCGCACCGGGCTGCAGGTCGAGCTCAATCTCGAAGCGATGGGCGAGCGCCTCGATCCGGAGTTGGAAACGCTCGTCTTCAGGCTCGTCCAGGAGGCGCTGACGAACGTGCTCCGCCATTCCGGCGCCAGGCAGGCCACGGTCACCGTATGGCGCGCCGCGGGGCTCCTCGAGCTGCGGATCTCCGACCCGGGAAAGGGATTCGACGCCCGCGCTGCTTTCGCGGGGCACGAGGCGGCAGGCTCCGGCCTGCGCGGCATGCGCGACCGGCTCGAACTCTTCGGCGGACGCCTGGAGCTCGCTTCGGCGCCGGGTCAGGGGACGCTCGTCTCGGCCACGGTGCCCCTCCACGAGGCGCCATGACGGGGACGGGAAGGATGACAGGGCGCGTGCGCGTGCTGCTCGCGGACGACCACACCCTCGTGCGCAAGGGGCTGGTGAGCCTGCTCCTCGAGAGCGGCGAGTGCGAGGTGGTGGCCGAGGCCGCGGACGGGCTCGAGGCCGTGGAAAAGGCACAGGCGAGCCGGCCGGACGTGGCGATCCTCGACCTCTCGATGCCCCGCCTGCCGGGCCTCGAGGCGGTGCGGCGCATCCACGAGGCACTGCCGCAGACCCGCGTGCTCGTGCTCACCGCCCACGAAGAGGAGGAGTACATCCTGCCCATCGTGCGCGCCGGCGCCTCCGGCTACCTGATCAAGGACAGCGCGGTAGCCGAGCTGCTGGCCGCCGTGCGCGCTCTCCACGCCGGCCACGGCTACTTCGGCCCCCAGGCCGCGAGGGTGCTCGCCGAGCAGTACCGGCATCCGGATCGCGCCACGGACGATCCCTACGGCCAGCTCACCCCCCGCGAGCGCGAGGTCTTCCACCTGGTGATCGAAGGCAAGACCACCAAGGAGACCGCGCGCGCGCTCGGGATCAGCGTCAAGACCGCCGACAACCACCGCTACCGCCTCATGGACAAGCTCGGGGTCCACAACACGGCTGAGCTGGTCCGCTACGCCGCCCGCCGCGGCCTGATCGGCTGAGGGATTTCCCTCAGGCTAGGCTGGGTGAAGCTCCCCCCGTCCGTTGAGTGCCTCTCCTCCTGCTGCCTGCCGGCCCGCCGGGATAGCGTGCCCATGGAACGGATCCGTGCCGGAGCCTGGGACCTGCACCATGCACACGCTGGGACAGCTTGGCTCCCCAGCAGCCAGTTGCAGATCAGCCTCATCAGGATGTCCCAGGTTCCGTAGCACGGACGCTCCCTCCTTGCCGCTGTTGGGGAACTTGCCCTCCCGGCGGCTCTTTTTTCGCCTGCCAGCTTCAGCGGGGGCGGGAGCGAGCCTGTTGCAGGCAGGCTTCGCGCAGCGCCTGCACGAGCCGCTCGTCCACCAACCCCCGCGGGTTGCCTTCGAAGACCAGCTTGTGGTCCTTGCGGAAGGCGTCGACCGCGTCCATTGCGGCAGCGTCGTAGAGGGCGAATTCCTTCATGTAGCTCTCGAAGGCCTGGCGCCGCTCGTCGAGCAGCTTCTGGAATCGCTCGGGGTCCGTGCGCTGGAGCGAAGGATCCGCCCGCACGATCGGCTCCGGCGGGAAGGCCGCCAAGTCCTTCCTCCAATACCCGAGGGCGTGGAGCATGCGCTTGAGCTCGACCACGTCGCGGCCCTGGACCTCGGAGAAGCTGCGGTAGCCGAGCCGCCGTTGGGTGGTCCAGTAGATCCGGCGCAGCTCCGCGACCGGATCCTCGTGCTCTCCGACATCGATCGAAACGCTCAGGTGATCGCCGCCGCGGCCGGGATCGTTCGGGTCCGCGACGCGCAGCGCCGCCGACTGGAAGAGTCCCCAGCGGCGGTCCCCCCCTTTCGCCTGCCCCGCTTCGAGCGCCAGGATCATCCGCTCGGCGAGCGGCATGCCGCTGCCCTCGGTGCTCTCGAAATGATCGGCCATCGCGTCGACGACCTCGCGCCCGACCAGGATGTTGCCCTGCACCGTGTAGTTGCGTCCCTGACGGCTCCCGGCCCAGTCGCCGTTCTCCTTGCCGGTGTGAGAGGCCGTCCGGCCCTGCATGTCGATCATGCCGAGCTGCCGGCGCTCGCGGCCCTTATCGTCGGAGAGGAGCCGCTGCATCGCCTCCTGCGGAGCCACTCCCTGCTCGAGCAGATCGAGCCCCTGGCGCCCATACTCGACGACCGTCCAGGCCTGCGTAGCGACCGCCCCGACCCCGGCGCGCACCCAGGGCACGGCGCGGCCGACGAACGGAACGCGGGTGGTGACGATCACGCCGGCCTCGCCTGTCTTCGGGTCGATGGCGCAAAGGGAAAAGGTGGCCCGCGCCGCGGGTGGAGCCGCGGCGAGGGCCAGCAGGAGCAGGAGGGTGACGCGCTGGAAAGTACGAGCCATGGATTCCTCCCTATGAGGTAGGGGTAGATTCTAAACCCCAAGGGAGTTCCCCCGGCTCTGCCGGGGTGGCAGTAGAAGTTTGACATTTCAGGGAGTGTCCATCGTGGAGACTTCCCCTCGTGAGCCGCCAAGCACACGAGAGGAGAGGAAACCACGATGGACAAGTTCG
>DATMER010000110.1:0-36033 GCA_035556715.1 Thermoanaerobaculia bacterium | reverse complement strand
TTCTTCTCCTCCCACTTCCGCTTCGTGCGCTACGACGAGCGCGGCTGTGGAATGAGCGACTGGGAGGTGGGCAATCTCGGGCAGGAGCGCTGGACGGACGATCTCGAGTCGGTCGTCGAGGCGGCGGGCTGCCGGGAGCCGATCGTGCTGCTCGGCATCTCGCAAGGAGGGGCGCCGGCGATCGAGTACGCCGCTCGCCACCCGGAGCGGGTGAGCCACCTGGTGCTCTACGGTTGTTACAGCCAGGGCTGGATGAAGCGGGGTGACGAGAGCGACCGGCGGCGATATGAGGCGATGATCGAGCTGATCGAGCAGGGTTGGGGGGGCAGCAATCCGGTGTTCCGCCAGCTCTTCACCTCACGGTTCATCCCGGGAGGCACCGACGAGCAGCTCAACTGGTTCAACGACCTCTGCCTGAAGACCACGTCGGCGCAGAACGCCGCGCGCCTTCTGGAGACGCGGGCCCACATCGACGTCCGCCAGCGGCTCGGCGACGTGCGGGTGCCGACGCTCGTCATCCACGCGCGCAACGATCAAGTCATTCCCCTCGGCTCGGGCAAGATCCTGGCGTCGGAGATCCCCGGCGCGGAGTTCGTCGAGCTCGACACTGCGAACCACGTCCTGCTCCGGGACGAGTCGGCGTGGCGGCGCTTCTGCGAGGCGGTGCTCGACTTCACCGGCGTCGCTCGTCCCGCGGAGCGGGCGACGGACGAATCTGCCTTCGCGGCCTTCGCGGGGTTGTCGCCCCGCGAGCGCGAGGTACTCGGGCTGATCAGCGAGGGGTTCGCGAACGCCGAGATCGCCGAACGGCTGGGAATCAGCGACAAGACGGTCCGCAACCACGTCTCCAACCTTTTCGACAAGCTCGGCGTCTGGACGCGCGCGCAGGCGATCGTTTTCGCGCGCGACCGCGGCTTCCGCTCGGCGAAGGCGGCGAAGGCGTCGTCCGGATAGCCAATACAGCTCCGCCACAGACTGCCCGATGACCGGGTAACTCTTCCGCGCGACGGGCAAGCCTTCCGGACGGTCCGGCAGATGTTCCGACCCAGCGGGGCCGCCGGAGGTGGATACGAGCCGATGGATCGCCGCTCTCCTCGCAACCCTTTGCCTTCTTGGCCCCCTCGGGTGCGCCGATGCCGCAGCCCGCGCGCAGGAGGCGGTCGTCGGCTTGCCCTGCGAGGGATGCGAGGCCGTGTTCGAAGGGCTTCCGGCCCGACTGGCGTCAAGCGCCCGGATCGTATAGCCGGTTCCCAGGGACGGCGAGCCGCTGAACTGTTTGGCCCGCTCGCCAAAACTTATCGGCGCTTCCCCACAAGCTATCGGCGGCTCCCCTAAGCTTTCGGCGCCTGGCCACAAGAGATCGGCGGCTCCCGAAGTCGATTGGCGCCTCGCCGAAATCCATCGGCGGCTCGCCATGCCTTATCGATGTCTCGCTTTCCCGGTCGGCGCTCCTTGAAACCTGTTTGCGCCTGGCCAAAAGTCATCGGCCACTCGCCCAAACTCATAGGCGGCTCCCGAAGTCGATCAGCGCCTCTCCACAACCCTTCGCCGCTCGCCAAAACTCATCGGCCACGGTCCTCAACCTATCGGCGGCTCCCCGGAAGCCGTCGGCGGCCGCCCATGGCTTTCGGCAGCTCTCTCTATATGGTTGTGGCCTGTCTATATATATCGGCGAGATCCCGATGGCTTACGGGAACTCGTCGAACGACTTCAGAGACTCGCCGAAAAGTTGGGGAGGCGCCCATGGCTTTGGCGGCACGCCTACAGTTTGCGGCGACACCTCGATCGTCGTGGCGCCGCGCCGACAGGTTGCGGCGAGCGCCAACAGGATGCGGGGAGATGCCGATCGACTTCAGAGACTCGGGAAAGAGCCACGCGAAGAGGCCATGGGTTCGGCGGTCCGGCAAAGGTTATCGGGAAGACAGCAAAGTCTTACGGCGTCGCGGCGAGGGTTTCAGGCGGACGGCAACAGGTTGAGGCGAGACGGCGAAGTCTTCGGGAAGACAGCGAAGTCTCACGGAACACCGTGTGTCCTTCACCATTCCAAGGAATGACATTTCCGAGTCGCTTTCCGTTCTATCTCCCTTCGGATGCCACGTCGTGTGCGCTTCGTGCCCGAAGGTGGGGCTTTGGTGGAGGTGACGGTCCGGACCGACCAGTCCCGGATGCTCCTCCGGCCGAGCCCTGTCCTGAACGAGATCGTCCTCGGCGTGCTGGGCCGGGCCCAGCAGCGCTATGAGGTGGGGTGCTGTGGCGTCGTCTTCATGTCGAACCACTGGCACGCCCTGCTCAGGGTAGACGATGCCCTGCAGCTCTCCCGCTTCATGCAGTACTGCAACTCGAACCTCGCTCGGGAAGTGGACCGGCTGGTTGACTGGCCGAACGGGATCTGGTCGCGGAGGTATCAGGCGATCCTGATCAGCGAGGAAGAGGAGGCCCAGGCCGGGAGGCTGAACCTCCTGGCGCACGGCGTCAAGGAGTTTCTCGTCGGCCGCGTAACCGATTGGCCCGGCGTTCACTCCGGGAAGGCTATCCTCGAGGGCAAGCCGCTCAAGGGGCTGTGGTTCAGCCGCACCCAGGAGTACGCCGCCCGCAACCGGGGCGAGGACTTCGGGCGCCTGAAGTACGCCACGGAGGAGGAACTGGTGCTGTCGCCGCTCCCCTGCTGGGCGGATCGCACTCCGGAGGAGTACAGGCAGCGGGTGGCTGGTCTGGTGGAGGAGATCGGGTCGGAAGCCCGCGCCGAGCGGGAGGCGAGGGGAATCGAGCCGCTCGGAGTCGAGGCGATCTTGAAGCAGAGGCCGCACACGCGTCCGAACAAGACGAAGAGATCGCCCGCGCCGCTCTTCCATGTCGTGGCGAAGGAGATCCGCGAGACTTTCTGGTTCGCGTACTCTCTGTTCGTGTCCGCATTCCGCGAGGCGGCCGAGAAGCTCAAGGCAGGGGAGTTGTCCTCAATGAGGTTCCCGATTGGCTCGTTCCCGCCTGGGTTGCCCTTTGTAAGAGCTCATCCCGCCCGATCGCCGTAGACGGCGAGATCGCCGTACTCATCCCACAGCTTGAAAACTGTCGTCTTCCCGAGCTTCGATCGAGGTGGGAACGGGAGACGACCGTCCTTCAGCAGGAAAATCGAGGAAAATCGGCAACCAGACGCACTTGGAGAACTGCCCAAAGACCGTCTTGAGGGTGAATTCTCGCCTTGAAGACCCTCCGAGGCGCGGTTAACTGGAGGTTCTCCCTATCCAGACAGGGTCGACCATTGAACTGCCACCTTCCTTCTTCTTGAATCCTCTGGAACCTCCTTCCGGACGGGAGGCTTGGAAGGTTCAACGAGAGGCCCGCAAGGCTTTGCGGACTCTTGCAAGGCTCTACGAGAGGCTCGTTGAGGTTGACGAGAGCCTGCTGGGGCTCTCCTTCTGCCGTTCGGCAACCCTGTATCTACCGATCCAGCGAGCGGGACTGTTCTCTGGCTGCCCCAAGTCCGACCCCCGCTTCTCGAACGGCGCACCGCAGATGGAACGCTTCTTCATCGCCAAGGACGATCGGGCGATCTGCCTGGTCCGCTTCAGACGCGTTGAGCCTGCCCTGACAAGTCCCCAGGATGAGCTTTGGAAAGAGGCCGTCAAGAGGCCGTCCTTCCGGCTCATCGGGGAGGAACTTTTTCTGCTACACTGCCCCTGCCATGACCGAAGTCGGTGTGGAAGCCTTGAAAGAGCATCCAGTCGAATACCTGCGGCGAGCCTGGGGCTTGGTCGAGACCGGAGCCGCTGTCTGGAACGGTGGCAAGCCCATGGGATCTAGCCGGCGTCCGCGAGTCCGGGGGAGGAGTGCCGCAGCCGTCGTCCTGGAAGACAGGGGCCGTGGTATACGGTCAGAGCAGGTTAGGCGAACACTTGGGCAGGGTTGAACGATTTGCAGGAGCCATTGAGCCTGGAGCCATCACATGTCGACCACTGAAGAACTAGCAATCGTTATTCCGGAAGAGGAGCCGGTCGAAGACGTCAACGAACCTGCGGAGGTATTGACCTATCGCTACTCGATTACGGGATATGGCGCCGACTACCCTGTTGACGGGCTAGTGAAGCGACTCGAAGCGGGTGACGTGGTGATCCCAACCTTCGACCCCGAAATTCGGGTCAACGATCAGGTGGGAGGCTTCCAGCGTCAATTTGTCTGGACAAAGCCGCAGTGCGATAAATTCATCGAATCGTTGCTCCTCGGCTTCCCGGTGCCGGGTATCTTTCTCGTGAAGCAAGCGGACGGACGTTTTCTCGTCCTGGACGGTCAGCAGCGGCTTCGAACCCTTCAAGCGTTCTACAAGGGTATTCTGCGCGGCAAAGTCTTCACGCTCGAGGACGTTCAGCCGCGGTATCGCGGTCGCACGTATGCGAGCCTCGACGACGAGGATCGACGTCACCTTGACGATAGCATCATCCATGCGACCATCATCCGGCAAGAACAGCCTAGCGAGGATCAAAGCAGCGTCTACATGATCTTCGAGCGCCTCAACACAGGAGGCACTCTGCTTCAGCCGCAGGAGATCCGCGTAGCGCTCTATCAAGGACAGTTCGTGAACCTGCTCCGGGAACTGAACGGTTTTCAACCCTGGCGACAGCTCTATGGGAAGATTTCGTCTTCCTTAAAAGACCAAGAGCTGATTCTTCGCTTCTTTGCGATGTTCTACTGGTCGGAAAAATATGCAGCTCCCATGAAGGAATTTCTCAATAAATTCATGGGGCAGAATCGTGACTTTCAGGTCCAATCAGAAGTCGCTATGCGAACTACCTTCCAGGAGACTGCCGGGTTGATATTTTCTGCGTTGGGGCCACGTGCGTTTCGCTTGAAGAGCGCAGTCAATGCGGCGGTGGCCGACGCTGTAATGGTCGGAGTGGCGCGGCGACTCACATCGGGAAAAGTCGCTGACAAGGCGGAACTGCGAGCAAGCTACGAAGCGCTTTTGAGGAACGAAGACTTCCTTGCGGTCGTCTCGAAGTCCACGGCTAACGAAGACAATGTAAAGCGCCGGCTGACTCTGGCAACAGCGGCGTTCGCTGCTGTCGCGTGAACGATGCGTGGCCAACAGGAGGTTCGGGCTTTGCGCCAGCGTTTGGATGCGGCGTTCAATCGCGCAAAACTGCTCGGTTCCGCTGATTTCGAACTGCAGGCGGACTTTGCCAGATATCTTTGTATTCTGGTCTCTGGCTACATAGAAACGAGCGTTGCTGAAATTACTATGGAGTACTGCCGCAACCGTGCGCAGCCAAACGTCAGCAACTATGCTAGCCGTGAGCTCTCGCGGCTTCAGAATTTGAAAGCCGAGCGCTTGCTGCAAGTCGTAGGTGCGTTTAGTCCAGAGTGGCGGGAAGAGATTGAGAACTACATCGACGGGCGTCGCAAAGACGCGCTGAACGCTGTGATCGACCTCCGAAATAAAATAGCTCACGGCGAAAGCGTTACGTTGACCTATTCTAGAATTCGGGAGTATGACGCTGCCATTCAGGAGATAGTCGATTTTCTAACGGACAGATTTTCTTGAGTGGTATTAGCAAGACCGGTACTACTCGGGTGACCGTGAAGCTTGGTGAGGCGCCGCCTCGCGGCGAGACCGACTGGGCGCGAGTGAACGCGATGACGGACGAAGAGGTGCTGGCGGCGGCCAGCTCCGATCCCGATGCCCAGCCGCTCGACCCAGAGGCGTTGGCGAAGATGCGCCGGGTCTCTCCCGTGAAGGCGTTGCGGCAGCGGCTCGGCATGACGCAAGTCGAGTTCGCGGAAGCCTTCGGACTGCCCATCAGCACGCTGCGGGATTGGGAACAGCGCCGCAGCACTCCCGATGCGCCGGCCCGCGCTTTGCTGCGTGCGATTGAGCGCGAGCCCGAGACGATGCGCCGTCTGTTGTCCCGGGAGGCCTGACGAAGAGTCCGGGTCTGTCCGCTCGCACCGCCCAAGGAGCATGGCAGAAAGCCTCTCGTTGAGGAGCACAGAGTCGATCCTGTCGCATTCAGAGCGGCTCAGAGCGATTCTGAAGCGCCTTGATGCCATTCTGCTGGCTGGGGCTTGGACTTGGCAGCCGGTTCACGTTTGTGTTAACCTCGCCGGGTGCGCGAGGTCCACTTCTACCGGACCAGATCCGGTGACTGTCCTGTCGAGGAGTTCCTTGATGCTCTCACCGGTAAGCAGGCACAGAAAGTGGTTTGGGTGCTGCGCCTGGTGGAAGAGCTGGACCCTGTACCCTCCCAGTACTTCAAGAAGCTGGTCGATACCGATGGCCTCTGGGAGGTAAGGGCTCAGCATGGTGGAGACACCTTCCGGCTGATCGGTTTTTTCGATGGGTCTCGGTTCCTTGTCGTGAGCGGCTTTTCGAAGAAGACGGAGAAAACACCGCGGCAGGAGCTTGAAGTGGGGGAGGCGCGCCGGCAGGACTATCTAAGTAGGAGAAAATGCAATGAGCGATCTGACTAAATATGCAAAGTCTCGGGCAGCACGCGACCCGGAATTCGCCGACGGCCTGGATTCGGGCTATGCCGATTTCAAAGTCGGAGCCCTTCTCCGCCAAGCTCGCGAGAAGGCTGGGTTGACTCAAGAGCAGGTGGCAGAACGGCTGGAGACAAAGAAGTCGGCCATCAGCCGGATCGAGAACAGCGCGGGGAGCATCCGGTTCTCGACACTTGAGCGTTACGCGCGAGCCATTGGGTGGCACCTGAATCTGGAGCTCCGCCCTGCCCCGCAAGGCTCCAGCCGTCGCCGGTAGGCGACAAGATGAGCCTCCATTTAGCCATCTCGGCGCGGAGCACAGAGCTGATCCTGGAATCATTCTGAGCGGCTCAGAACGATTCTGAAGTTCCTCGATGCCATTCTGAGCAGCTCAAAGCCGTTCTGAGAATTTCAGAACCATTCTGAGCCGGTCAGAACGATTCCGAGAAAACTCGGAGCGATTCTGAATTCCCAAGAATGGCTCCGAGGTTCCTGAAAGCCATTCTCAGCGGCTCAGAATGATTCTGAGAATTTCAGAGCCATTCTGAGCGGCTCAGAACCGTTCTGAAAATCTCGGAGCCATTCTGAGCCAGTCAGAATCATCCTGAGAGAGCTGAGAGCCATTCTGAATTTCCAAGAATGGTTCTGAGAATCTCAGAATGGCTCTGGGCGCCTTGGACAGACAATAACCGACCGAAAAGAGCTCTTAGGGTGAAGAGCCGACCCTCTTGGTGGTCTTCTATCGCACTGCGGTTGGCAATGAACCCGTGCGCCAGTGGCTGAAGGATCTGAACCGGGAGGACCGGAAGGCTATCGGTCAAGATGTCAAGACGGCTCAATACGGCTGGCCGTTGGGAATGCCGCTGATCAGAAAGTTGGAGCCGGGTTTGTGGGAGGTTCGCTCCCACATCTCCCAAGGAATCGCACGAGTCCTCTTCACTGTTGCCGATAATGTGATGGTGTTACTGCACGCCTTTGTAAAGAGGTCCCAAAAGATTCCGCAAGGAGATCTGAAGGTTGCCCGCCAACGACTGGCTGACCTACGTGAGGAGTAAGGTATGAACAAGAAGCACATCGGCAGCGACTTCGATGATTTTCTGCGTGAGGAGCAGATCCTGGAGATCTCGGAGGCTACGGCCGCCAAGCGTGTGATCGCTTTCCAGATCGCCGAGGAGATGAGACGCCGCAGGCTCACCAAATCGGAAATGGCCAGCCGTATGAAAACCAGCCGGCCGGCGCTGGAGCGGCTGCTCGACCCGGCCAATCGGTCCGTAACGCTGGCGACGCTGGAAAAGGCTGCGTCGGCAGTCGGCAAGAAGCTCAAGGTCGAGCTGGCCTAGAAGTTTTGGAACGCTCGGGGTCGTGGGACCCCGAGCTTCTTGAGCTCTACTCGATCGAAATCGGCTCCTGATCCGAAAGCAGCTCAATCTTCGACTCCACCTGTTTGCGGAAGGCCGCCACGTCCTCGGCGAAGAGCTTGTTGAAGTCGGGGAAGACCTTCCTGGCTTCCGCCTCGGCCTGTTCGAGATGGGTCAGGGCCGTGGGGCTCGGGGCTTCGAGGGTCGAGAGCAATTGGCGTCTCGCGTCGTTGAGGCGGCCCGTCAACGTCCGGTTCTGGACGATGCCCTTGGTGTCGGGGGTGATCCAGAGGCGCTTTTCCATGGCGGTGAGCTTCTTGTGGAGGTCCCGGGCCGCGTCCTTGAGGGCCTTGTTGGGGTCTTCCTCCGGCTCTTCTTTCTTGTCCTTCGGCTGGAGCTTCTGGAGCACCATGTCGACGTCCTTGCGGGCGGCGGCGATCCGGTCGATGGCTTCGACCGCCGACTCCTGCGTGCGGCCGAAGCGGAGGAGGGCTTCCTCCCGGGCCTTCCAGCCGGCTTCGGTGTTTTCGATCGTGGGTGCCTGGATGACCTGAATGGTTCCCTTGGCTTCGTGATCGCCATGGCGGACGGTCACTCCGTAGGTTCCGGGCATGACCTCGGGTCCGCTCCCCGGCTCCTGCGGGTTGCCGCGGGGGTCGGCCGGCGGCTGGCGCCAGGGGTCGCGACCGAGGTCCCAGACGGCGCGGTTCAGGCCGAGCTTCGCCGGAGCTTCCAGGGTCCGGATCACCTTGCCCGCGGCGTCGGCGATCTCGATTTTCACCTTGGGCTCCTTCGGCTTCTCTTCCTCTTCGCTGCCGGATGCGGGCTTCGTCTGCGCCCGCTCCTTTTCCTTGCGCTCGCGCTCTTTCTCGTCGTCCGGGTGCGGCAGGCCCGGGGCGTTCAAGGACCAGGTGAGGAGGACTCCGAACGGACGGCTCTGGGCCTGGAACTCGCCCGATCCGCCCCGCAGGTTGCCGCTGCCACCTCCGAAATCGTGAAGCCGGCCGGGTGAGGCCGGATAGAGATGGAGCGGCTTGCGCATGGTCTCGGCCGTGAGCTCCCGCAAGGGAGCGATGTCGTCGATCACGTAGACCGCCCGGCCGTGGGTCGCGACGATCAGATCGTGATCGCGCGGGTGCACCACGAGGTCCATGACGGAAACCGTCTCCGGCAGGCCGTGCCGCCACTTCATCCAGCTCTTGCCGCCGTCGTTCGAAACGTAGAGGCCCCATTCCGTTCCCAGGAAAAGAAGGTCGCGGTCGACCGGGTCCTGGTCGATGGCGAGCGCGTAGCCCCCGATATTCTTCGCAGAAAGATTTTTCCAGGTCTTGCCCCAGTCGTCGGTGCGGAAGACGTAGGGGTTCAGGTCGTCGCGGCGGTGGTTGTCGAGCACGACGAAGGCGGAGCCGGCGTCGAATTTCGAGGCCCGGATGTGGGGTACCCAGGTGTTGGCGGGCACGCCGCGTAAACCTTTCTCGACGCTCTCCCAGTTCTTGCCTCCGTCGCGGGTGACGTGGACGCGGCCGTCGTCGGTGCCGACCCAGATCACTCCCTTCTGCACCGGGCTCGGGGAGATGGCAATGATCGTCGTGAAGTTTTCGGCGCCGGTGACGTCCGGGGTGAGGCCGCCGGCCTCGCTCTGCTTCTGCCACTCGGGGTTGTCGGTGGTCAGGTCGGGGCTGATCACGGCCCAGGTCATCCCGCGGTCGGTCGATTTGTGGAGGTAATGGCTGCCGTAGAAGATCGTGCCGGGCTCGAACGGGTCCTGGGCGAAGCCGGTGTTCCAGTTGAAGCGGAGGCGGTCATTCTCCGGATCGATCTCCGGTGGCTTGATGCCACGGGTTTCGCCGGAACGGAGGTTCCAGCGCATGAGGTTGCCACCCTGGGACATGGAGTATCCGCGCATCGAGTCCTCGGGATCGGGGGAGACGTCGAAGCCGTCGCCCCCTCCGACCCGGGTCCACTGGTGGTTGCGGATGTTGCCGTCCTCCTCCCAGACCGAGCTGGGGCCGCGCCAGGAGCCGTTGTCCTGCAACCCACCGTAGATGTTGTAGGGGACGTCCATGTCCACGTTGACGTGGTAGTACTGGCCGAGCGGCAGGTTGGCCACGAATTGAAAGGTTTCGCCGTGGTCGTGGCTGATGCCGAGCCCGCCGTCCTCGCCCGCGATCAGGTGCTCGGGGTCGTTCGGATTGATCCACAGCGCGTGGTAGTCGACGTGGATCTGCCTGGTGCCGGGGAGGGCGCTGAAGGTCTTGCCGCCGTCGTTCGAAACGGACAGGCGCGTGGCGATGTTGTAGACCCGGTTCGGCCAGACGGGGTCGACCCGGATGTCGGCGTAATAGAAAGGACGGTTCGCGGTGCGGTGGTCGTCGTTGACGGTCTTCCAGGTGCGTCCGCCGTCGTCCGAACGGATGAGCGCGCTCTTTTCGGCTTCGACCAGGGCGTAGACGATGCTCGGATTGGAGCGCGAGATCGCGAGGCCCATGCGTCCGAGGTCCCCCTTGGGCAGGCCGTCGTCCTCGGTGAGACGCTTCCAGGTCTCGCCGCCATCATGAGTCACGAAGAGCCCCGAGCCCGCTCCTCCGGAGCGGAAGAACCAGGGCCAGCGCCGGTGGTCCCACAGGGCGGCGAAGAGCTTGTTCGGATTGGAGGGGTCCATGACGAGGTCGGCCGCGCCGGTGCGCTCGTCCACGTAGAGAACCCTTTTCCAGGTGCGGCCTCCGTCGGTGGTCTTGTAGACGCCGCGCTCCGGGTTCTCGCCCCAGAGCTTGCCCATGGCCGCCACATAGGCCACATCCGGATCGGTGGGATGAAGGACGACGCGGTGGATGCGCTCGGTCTTTTCGAGGCCGAGGTGCTTCCAGGTGCGTCCGCCGTCCATGGACTTGTAGATGCCGTTGCCCGTGGACACGCTGTTGCGCGGGTTGCCCTCGCCCGAGCCCGCCCAGACGGTGTCGGGGCTCGGCTGGAAGACGGCGACCGCGCCCATCGAGGCGATGGGCTGGTCGTCGAAGACCGGGCTCCAGGTGAGGCCGCCGTTGACCGACTTCCAGACTCCGCCCGCGGCCGTGGCGATGTAGATGATGTCGGGGTTGGACTCGACGGCGGCGATATCGGCCACCCGGCCGCTCATGCCGGCGGGTCCGATCGACCGGGCCGAGATGCCGGCGAGCAGTTCGGGGTCCACCTGGGCATGCAGAGGGACGGCGAGGGTCAGGACGAGGGCGAGGAGGGCGAGAGGTCGGCGCATCTGGTTCTCCCAAAGAGAGGAAAGACTTCAAAGAGGGCTATGGATAGCGCAGCTTCGAGGGGGACGTCAATGGAGCCCTCACCCCCGTCCCCTCTCCCGCCTCCCCGCCCCCCTCGCCGGGAGAGGGGCGCCACCGCCCGCCCCGAAGAAGCCCCCTCCTCTATCCTCCCCCGCTTCGCGGGAGAGGACGCCCCCTCCCTCGGCTCCAGGTAGCTCGTGTAAGTCTCCCCCTCTCCCAGGGAGGGGGATGGGGAGGTGGGAGAGGGGGTCGGGGGGTGAGGGTACAATCCCCGGGAGTCACGAACCCAGGAGGAACCCCGCATGCGGAACCGCTCGCTGCTCCCGATCCTTGTCCTCGCCCTGCTCGCCTGCCTTCCTCTCGCAGCCCAGCCGCCGGGCCAGCCACCGGCCGGGAAGCCGGAGCCGGAGAAGGAGAAGGTGGAGGAAAAGGACAGGAAGATGCCGGAGGAGAAGATCTCCACGACCCGGCACACGATCACTCTCGACGGACAGAGGATACCCTACACCGCGACCGCGGGTAACCTGGTCCTGAAGGACGACGAGGGCAAGCCCAAGGCCTCCGTCTTCTCCATCGCCTATACGCGGGACGGGATCAAGGACCCGGCGCAGCGGCCGGTCACGTTCGCCTTCAACGGCGGTCCCGGATCGGCCTCGGTCCTGGTCCATCTCGGCGCCTTCGGACCCAGGCGGGTGGAGCGCACGAAGGAGGGGATGGGGCTGCCTCCTCCCGGGAGGCTGGTCGACAACGACCATTCGATCCTCGACCTGACCGACCTGGTGTTCATCGATCCGGTGAGCACCGGGTACAGCCGTCCGGCCCCGGGCGAGGACCGCAAGCAGTTCCACGGTGTGCGGCAGGATATTGAATGGGTAGCCGAGTTCATCCGCCTCTGGATCACCCGCAACGAGCGCTGGGCCTCGCCCAAGTTCATCGCAGGCGAGAGCTATGGCACGACCCGTTCCGCGGGCCTCGCCCAGCACCTCAACGACCGCTACGGCATGGCGCTGAACGGCATCGTCCTGATCTCCTCGGTGCTCAACTTCCAGAACCATCAATTCGACGTCGGCAACGACATGGCGTACGTCCTCCACCTGCCAACCTACGCCGCCACCGCCTGGTACCACAAGAAGCTCCCGCCCGAGCTTTCGGGCGACCTGCGGAAGACGCTCGACGAGGTGGAGGCGTTCGCCCTGGGCGAGTACGCCTCGGCGCTGATGCAGGGAGACCGCCTCGGTCCCGAGCGGCGGCGGGAGATCGCGGCCCGGGTCGCCCGCTACACCGGTCTGTCTCAGGATTACGTTGAGCGCACGAACCTGCGAGTGGAGATCTTTCGCTTCATCAAGGAGCTGCTGCGCGACCAGAGGAAGACGGTCGGCCGGCTGGACAGCCGCTTCACCGGTTCGGATCTGGACGCGGCCGGCGAATACTCGGAGTTCGATCCCAGCGCAGCCTCCCTCGACGGTCCCTACACCACGGCGATCAATGACTACCTGCGGCGCGAGCTCGGGGTCAAGGAGGACAGGGTCTACGAGCGCCGGGGCAGGGTCTGGCCGTGGAGCTTCGAGGGATACGAGAACCGCTACGTCAATCTCGCGGAGAACCTGCGGCAGGCCATGACGCGCAACCCGGACCTCAAGGTGCTGTTCACGGCCGGTTACTACGATCTGGCGACCCCGTACTTCGATTCGGTCTACACGGCGGACCATCTGGGTCTTCCCGAGTCGCTGCGGGGCAACGTGAGCATCCGGTACTACGAGGCGGGTCACATGATGTACATCCGCGAGGCGGACCACGCCAAATTCAAAAAGGACATCGCGGATTTCCTGCGCGAAGCGGTGCGGCAGGGGGAAAGGTAGAATCCCGGTGATTACCAGACAGGAGGAAAACCGCATGCGGAATCGCCGCTCGCTGCTCCCGATCCTTCTCCTTTCCCTGCTCGCCTGTCTTCCCCTGGCGGCCCAGCCGCCGGCCGGGAAGCCGGAGGCGGAGAAGACCGCGGAGAAGACCGAGGAGAAGGACAAGAAGATGCCGGAGGAGAGGATCTCTACGACCCGGCACACGGTCACTCTCGACGGACAGAGAATTCCCTACACCGCGACCGCGGGCAACCTGGTCCTGAAGGACGACGAGGGCAAGGCCAAGGCCTCGGTCTTCTTCATCGCCTACACCCGGGACGGGATCAAGGACCCGGCCCAACGGCCGGTCACGTTCAGCTTCAACGGCGGTCCCGGAGCGGCCTCTCTCTGGGTCCATCTCGGTGCCTTCGGTCCCAAACGGGTCGAGCGCACCAAGGAGGGGATGGGACTGCCTCCGCCCGGGCGGCTGATCGACAACGAGCATTCCATCCTCGACCTCACCGACCTGGTGTTCATCGATCCGGTGAGCACGGGCTTCAGCCGGCCGGCCCCGGGGGAGGACCCGAAACAGTTCCACGGCGTGCGGCAGGACATCGAGTGGGTGGCCGAGTTCATCCGCCTCTGGATCACGCGCAACGAGCGCTGGGCCTCGCCCAAGCTCGTGGCCGGAGAGAGCTACGGCACGACCCGCGCAGCGGGCCTCGCGCAGCACCTCAACGACCGGTACGGGATGATGCTGAACGGGGTCGTTCTGATCTCGTCGGTGCTCAACTGGCAGAACCAGGAGTTCCACGTCGGCAACGACATGGCGTACGTCCTCCACCTGCCGACCTACGCCGCGACCGCCTGGTACCACAAGAAGCTGCCGCCGGAGCTCTCGGGCGACCTGCGGAAGACGCTCGACGAGGTGGAGGCGTTCGCCCTGGGCGAGTACGCCTCGGCGCTGATGCAGGGGGACCGGCTCAGTCCCGAGAGACGGCGGGAGATCGCGGCCCGGGTCGCCCGCTACACCGGTCTTTCGGAGGAGTACATCGAGCGCACGAACCTGCGCGTGGAGATCTTCCGCTTCATCAAGGAGCTGCTGCGCGACCAGAGGAAGACGGTCGGCCGCCTGGACAGCCGCTTCACCGGTACGGACCTGGATGCGGCCGGCGAATTTTCGGAGTTCGATCCCAGCTCGGTCTCCCTCGACGGCCCCTATGTGGCGGCGATCAACGATTACCTTCGGCGCGAGCTCGGGGTCAAGGAGGACCGGGTCTACGAGCGCCTGAGCCGGAATGTCTGGCCTTGGAGCTGGCAAGGCTTCGAGAACCGCTACGTCAATCTCGCGGAGAACCTGCGCCAGGCCATGACCCGCAACCCGGACTTGAAAGTGCTGTTCACGGCCGGCTATTACGACCTGGCGACTCCGTACTTCGATTCAGTCTACACGGCCGACCACCTGGGGCTGCCCGAATCGCTGCGCGGCAACGTGCGGATCACCTACTACGAGTCGGGCCACATGATGTACATCCGCGAGGTGGACCACGCCCAGCTCAAGAAGGACATCGCGGCGTTCATGAAAGAGGCGGTTCGGTAGGAGATCTCCCTCCCCCTCTCCCTCACGCAGGTGAGGGAGAGGGCTGGGGAGAGGGAGGATGGGATCAACTCAAACTAGCGGACCCGGGTCTGCAGCGTCACGGTGGTATGCCTGGTCTCCGCCGCGGGAGCCGCCTTCTTCTGACGGGCCGGCAGGAACCGGCGCCAGTCCGGGGTGAGGGCCCGGAGCAGGACCTGCCCCGAGATGGCCGGATGGAACAGCGATTCCGGCCCGTCGAGCATGTGGTTGACCCTCTGGAAGCGCCGGTAGACCTCCGGGTGGTCCGGGATCAGCCGCATGATCTGGTCGACGTACCAGTGCATGAAGCGGACGGGCGCGTTGATCTCGCCGCCCTGGGTGGCGGGCCAGAGCAGGTCGGCGCCGGTGGCCATGGCCCACGGGGCCTCCACCAGCTTCGCGATCTTCTTGTGGTACACCAGGGGATCGAGCCGGCCGCCGCCGCTCTCCCGCAGCCACTTGCCCATTTCCAACGCCGACAGGCAGGCCAGCGTCATGCCCTGGCCGTAGATCGGATTGAAGCCGCAGACCGCGTCGCCCATGGCCACGAAGCCCTCGGGCATGCTCGCCAGCTTGTCGAAGTGGCGCAGCCGGTTGGCCGTGCGGCGGAACCCGCGGATGCCGGACAGCGGCCGGGCGTCCTTGATCGCGTCGTAGATCGCCGACGTCGAGAGGCTCTTGGCGAACTGCAGGAACCCCTCCTCGTCCGTCGGCGGGTAGTCGCGCATCACGCCGGCCACGCTCACCAGCCAGCGGCCGCCCTCGATGGGCTGGATGACTCCGGCCCGGGGCTGGTACGGCGGACGGTTGAGGCAGAGCGTCACCTTCCAGTCCGCCTGCCAGTTGGCGGGCGGCTCGTAGATGCGCGTGGCATAGCCCCAGAAGGCGTCGATGACGGTCTCTTCGGGAGCGGGGAACCCGAGATCGGTCAGCCATTGCGGCGCCTCGGAAGGACGGCCGCTGGTGTCCACGACCAGGTCGGCGTGCAGCACGGTTTCCGCGCCCTCTTCGGGCTGGTCGTTCCGGTTGCGCGCCCGGACGCGGACGCCCGTGACGCGCTGGTGATCGTCGTCGGACACCAGGCCGCAGACCTCGTGGCCCTCCAGGATCGAGACCTTGGGGTTGTCGAGCAGGTGGCGGCGGACCGTCGACTCGAACAACGGCCGGGTGAAGGTCAGGATCTGGACGTCCTCCAAGGCCACGCGCGGCGACCAGCCGTAGGGATAGAGGATCCGGACGTCCTTGCCCTGGTCCACCAGGTGGCAGCCGGCCTCCAGGAGGTCCGGCTTCACCCCGGGGAAGAGCTCTTCGATTATTTTCAGCCCCCGCTTCAGAATGAAGTGGAGATGCCTGGCTTGCGGCACGCCGGGGCGGTTCTCCTGCCCGGAGGGCAGATAGTCCCTCTCGACGAGCACGACCTCGTCGAAGTGATCGGCCAGAGCCCGGGCGGCGACCATGCCGCCGATGCTCCCACCGATCACCAGGGCCTGGCGACGGGCGCCTTCCGACTGCTCCTTCCGTGGTTGCAACTCCCTGCCGTACAGCATGGGGTCCTCCCTTTCGGTAGCCAGGGAAACGGCCGCTAAAGTACAACGACTTCTATAGGCCGATATCTAGCACAACCGGTGCCAGCCGGTTCCCTCGGTACACCGTGTATGAGCGAGTAACGTTTTCGGGGTATCCTTCCCCTCACCTGAGCTATGCGACTGACAATCCTTGGCAGCTCTGGGGGATACCCCGGACCGAACAATCCGAGCAGCGGCTTCCTTTTGGAGCACGCCGGAGCCCGTCTCTGGATCGACGCCGGCCACGGCACCTTCGGCGCTCTGCAGCGGATCGAGGACTTCACGCGGATCGACGCGATCCTGGTGAGCCACGTCCACGCGGACCATTGCGTCGACCTCTATGGCCTCAACATCGCCCTGCGCTTCCACGAGCAGGGCGTCCTCCGGAAGCGTCTCTACTGTCCTCAAGAGGTATGGGACAGGGCTCCCCTCCTCCTGGGAGATCCGCCGGAGGGGGAGGAAGGCTTCCGCCAGAGCTTCGACTTCCAGCCGGTCGAAGCGGGCGGTGTGATCGAGGTGGCGGGCCTGCGCGTGAGCTTCCTCCGCACCGACCATCCCAACTACTGTCTCGCGATGCGCTTCGAGTCGGACGAGGGCATCCTCACCTACTCGGCCGATACCGGCCCGGGGGCCGACCTCGCCGGGTTCGCCCGCGGCAGCGACCTGCTGCTGTGCGAGGCCACCTACCAGGAGGGCCTCGCCGGAGCGCCGGTCCACCTCACCGCCCGCCAGGCGGGCGAGACGGCCCTCCGCGCCGGGGCGCGCGGCCTGGTGCTGACCCACGTCTGGCCGCCGTTCGACCCGGCGCGCTCCGTCGAGGAGGCGCGGGCTGCGGGCGGCAGTAGCGGCGATACCGGCATCCACGTGGAGTGGGCTGCGCCGGGGGGCGTCTTCGAAGTGCGGCGCCCGGGCTGAGCGGGTCCTGGTCGAGGTGGTCATAGGGTCTTCTTCAGCATGTGTCGGCTCGGGCCGAAGTCTTTCTCCAGTGACTGCCGAAAAATGTCCGGGCTCCTTGTCAAAGACTGTCAGTCGGCCGTCAGGGGAGCGTCAGGAGGCACCATCAGGTCTACGTAGACAACGGCTGCAGGGTTGAGGGGGCGGCGAGCCTTCAACCTTTTTGCAACCCAGGGCTTCTCCGTTCGTACATCTTTCCAAGACTTAGGGCAGTACCGTGTCCCTCCCCGGGGCCGGATCGCTCCGTCCTTTCCTTTGGAGGCTTCATGTCGAACCGTCTTCTTTCTTTGTGTGTGGCCGCGACGTTCATGCTGGGCGGGGTGGGAACCGCCTCGGCCCAGACCAGGCTCCTCCGGTACCCGGACATCCACGGGGACCGGGTGGTCTTCACCTATGCCGGCGACCTCTGGACCGCTTCGGCGTCCGGAGGGGGCGCCACCCGTCTCACGGCCCATCCGGGCCTGGAGCAGTTCGCCAAGTTCTCGCCCGACGGCAAATGGATCGCCTTCATGGGCCAATACGACGGCGACGAGCAGGTCTACGTGGTGCCGTCGGCGGGCGGCGTTCCCAAGCAGCTCACCTGGTACCCGGCCCGCGGCCCGCTGCCTCCGCGCTGGGGCTTCGACAACCAGGTCCTGGGCTGGACCCGGGACGGCAAGGCCGTGCTCTTCCGCTCCATGCGGGACGGATGGGATATGGCCGACACCCTTCTCTACACCGTCCCCCTGGATGGCTCGCTGGGCGAGCCCCTGCCCATGCCCATCTCGGGCGCGGGCGACTTCTCCCCGGACGGCAAGCGGATCGCCTACAACCCGATCGCCCGCGACTTCCGGACCTGGAAGCGCTATCAGGGCGGCTGGCAGCAGGACCTCTATCTTTTCGACCTGACCACCTACGAGACCAAGAACATCACCTCGAACCCGCGCACCGACCGCGACCCCATGTGGATCGGCGACAAGATCTATTTCAACTCCGATCGCACCGGCACGCTGAACCTCTACGTCTACGACGAGAAGAGCGGCGGGGTGGAGCCGGTCACCCAGAGCCGGCAGTGGGACGTGCGCTGGCCGAGCTCGGACTCCGAGGGCCGGATCGTCTACGAGATGAACGGCGAGCTCCAGGTGCTCGACACCCGCACCCGGCAGGCGCGGCCGATCTCCATCCAGGTGCCGTACGAGGGGCTCTACGACCGGCCCTCTCATGTGCCGGCGGCGGGGAACATCGAAGACTGGTCTCTCTCGCCCAAGGGTGAGCGCGCCCTGTTCGTGGCCCGCGGCGACATCTTCACGGCCCCGATCGAAAAGGGTCCCACCCGCAACCTGACCCGCTCCTCCAACGCGCACGACAAGTGGGCGCGCTGGTCACCGGACGGCCGCAGGATCGCCTTCATTTCCGACATGAGCGGCGAGGAGGAGGTCTGGCTGATCAACCAGGACGGCTCGGGCAAGCCCGAGCAGCTCACCAAGGGAGGAAAGGCCATGCGCTACGCCCCCGAGTGGGCGCCGGACGGCAAGCGCCTGGCCTTCAGCGACAAGGATGGAAAGCTTTATATCCTGACCCTCTCGGACCGCAAGGTGACCGAGATCGCGGACAACGTCTACGGCATGATCCGCGACTACACCTGGTCTCCCTGCGGCGGCCATCTCGCCTACAGCACGACCGACCCGAGCCAGCTACGCTCGGTCTGGATCTGGAGCGTCGAGGGCAGTGTCGAGGGTAATGTCGAGGGTAATAATGGCGGAAAAGCCCGGCGCGTGACCTCCGACCTGCTGCACGAGGCCACCCCGGCCTGGGACCTCAAGGGCGAGTACCTCTACTACCTGGCCGCGCGCGAGTACGCCCCGCTTCTCGACGGCCTCGAGCTGAACTACGCGAACGACCGCAACATCGGCATCTTCGCCCTCGCCCTGCGCAAGGACGTCAAGAACCCCCTGCCCTTCGAGAGCGACGAGGTGACGGTCGAGGAAGAGAAGAAGGAAGAGAAGGGAGAAAAGAAAGAAGAGGAGAAGAAGGAGGAGAAGAAGGGTTATACGAAGATCGACTTCGACGGCCTTGCCGACCGGGTGATCCGCATCCCGATCCCCGCCGACAACATCGACGGCCCGGCCTTGACCAAGGACGGCCACCTGCTCTACGTCCGGTTCCCGAGCTTCTTCCTCGGCCGGGACGGGGGCGCGCAGCCCGCGCTGCACGTGTTCTCCTTCAAGGACCGCAAGGAGACCGTGCTGGCCGAGGGGATGGGCGGCTATCAGATCTCCCTGGACGGCTCGAAGGTGCTGGTCCAGCAGCAGGGGCAGTTCCACCTCTACGACGCCGCTCCCAATGGCAAGGATTCCAAGAAGACCCTCTCCACCGCGGGATTGACGGTCAACCGGGTGCCGCGGGAGGAGTGGACCCAGATCTTCGACGAGGTCTGGCGCCGCTACCGCGACTTCTTCTATGTCGAGAACATGCACGGCTACGACTGGGCGGCGTTGCGTGAGCAGTACCGTCCGCTGGTCGCCCACGTCGGACACCGTTCGGATCTCAACTATGTGATCGGCGAGATGATCGCGGAGCTCAGCGTCTCCCATGCCTATGTAGTCGGCGGCGACTTCCAGCTCCCCGAGCGTCCGCGGGTGGCCCTTCCCGGCGCGCGCTTCGAGCTGGACGGCAAGGCCGGCCGCTACCGGATCTCCAAGATCTTCCGCGGCCAGAACGACGAGGCTGTCTACCGCTCGCCGCTGACCGAGGTCGGGGTGGACGTGAAGGCCGGGGATTATGTCCTCGCGATCGACGGCGAGGAGCTGGTGGCGAAGGACAATCCCTACCGTCTGCTGCGCCACAAGGCGGGCCGGCCGGTGCGGATGACCGTGAACGCCAAGCCCAGCTTCGATGGAGCGCGGGAGATCACCTTCAATCCGATCGACGCCGAGACCAACCTGGCCTACATGGAGTGGGTGGCCCGGAACCGGGAGCGGGTCGACAAGCTTTCGAACGGCCGCGTCGGCTACCTCCACATCCCGGATATGGGAGAGGAGGGCATGCGGGAGTTCGTCAAGTGGTACTACCCGCAGGTGCGCAAGGAGGGGCTCATCCTCGACGTGCGGAACAACGGCGGCGGCTTCGTGTCGCAGACCATGATCGAGCGCCTGCGGCGCGAGCTCCTGGCCGTGGACTTCGGCCGCCTGAGCGAAGAGCCGTTCACCTACCCGCAGGTGGTCTTCTACGGTCACATGGCCTGCCTGATCAACGAAGGCTCGTCGTCGGACGGCGACATCTTCCCGGCGATGTTCAAGCAGGCGGGTCTGGGACCGCTGATCGGCAAGCGGACCTGGGGAGGCGTGGTGGGGATCTCGGGCCGCGGTCCGCTGATCGACGGCGGCCAGATCTTCGTGCCGGAGGCGGGAAGCGCCTCGATCGAGGGAGAGTGGATCATCGAAGGCTACGGCGTCGATCCCGACATCGTGGTGGAGAACGATCCCAAGTCGGTCCTCGGCGGCCGCGACCCGCAGCTCGAGCGCGGCGTGGCCGAGGTGATGAAGAAGATGGAGTCCGAGCCCCGCAAGCTGCCCAAGAAGCCTGCCGGTCCGATCAAGACCCAGGCCGGCCTGGAGGCGGCGAACCGGCAGTAGTCATCGATCCATGTGTGCCTTAAGGGGACCCGGAAGGGTCCCCCTTTTTTTGTCCGCTGAAACAGGACGGGCAGCCTTCCCGTATGATCGGGAGGACCATGTCCACTCCCAACCCAGCACCCGAACCGCCAGTTCTCGCCGCCGATCCCGAGCCAGCTCCGGCAGCCGTTGAACCTTCGCTGCCGTCGATCGCCGACGGCGTCGAGCGCCATCTCGATCCGCGGGCCGTGACGCTCGACCGGATCGTCAGCGGGATCGTCACCGCGGCGATCTCGCTCAGCCAGCTCGTCGCGCTCGTGGTGATCTATTTCGTGGCGGACGACCTCCCGGGGCGGTCGATGGCTCTGCTCGTCCTGTTCTGGGTCGCCTTCACGCTCACCCTCGCCTGGTCCTCGTACCGCTGGCCCGAGGTCGAGCACCGCCACAAGTCCTACAAGGTCGACGAGCGCGGCATCGAGATCCGCAAGGGCGTCTACTGGCGGAAGGTGATCAACGTGCCCCGGTCCCGGGTGCAGCACACCGACGTTTCGCAAGGTCCGATCGAGCGCAGCTTCGGGCTCGGCACGCTGGTCATCTACACCGCCGGCACCAGCCACGCGCGGGTCGACCTCTCCGGGCTGGAACATGCCACCGCCCTGCGCATCCGCGACCACCTCCTGCCGGAAGAGGCGTCCGATGCAGCCTGAAGAGCAGCGGCTCCACCCGCTCTCGATCCTGTTCCGTCTCGCCGCGCAGGTCCGCACCTTCGCGGTCCCCGGAGTCGCCGCCCTCGTCACGGCCGGTGCCGTGGGTTGGGAATGGCAGGTTTGGGCCATGCCGCTCGCCATCCCCTTCGCGCTCATCTCCGTCGTCCAGTACTTTTCGTTCCGCTACCGCTACGACGCGAATGAGATGGTGATCCGCACGGGCTTCCTCTTCCGCAACGAGCGGCATGTCCCCTACGCCCGCATCCAGAACCTCCACGCGGTGCAGAACGTCTTTCACCGGCTGCTCAACGTGGTGGAGGTGCGCGTGGAGACGGGCGGCGCCGACGAGCCCGAGGCGACGATGAGCGTGCTGCCGGTTTCCGCCTTTGAGGAGATGCGGCGGCGGGTGTTCAAGGAGAAGGGCGAGCCTGCCCCGGATACGGCTGCCGAGCCCGCCGCCGCGGACGAGACCCTGCTCCATCTGCCTCCGGGCGAGCTGCTGCTCTGCGGCTTCATCCAGAACCGCGGCTTCGTGGTGATCGCCGCGGCCTTCGGCCTTCTCTGGGAGCTGGGGATGCTGGAGTCCCTTATGGAGAGCTTCTTCGGCGAGGACGTGTCGGGACGCGGTCTGCTGCGTTCGATCGCGATGGCGCTGTTCGGCCAGGGAGGGCTGCCCCTGGAGGCGATCGCGCTCACGGCCGCGGCCGTGGTGAGCCTCCTCCTGGTCTCGCGGCTGATCTCCATGGTCTGGACGTTCTTCCGGCTGTACGACTTCCGGCTGATCCGCGCCGGGAAGGACCTCCGCATCGAGTACGGGCTCCTCACGCGGGTCGCGACGGCCATCTCACTGCGCCGGATCCAGACGCTGACGATCCGGCAGGGGTTGCTCTACCGTCTGTTCAAGCGCGCCGCGGTGAGGGTGGAGATGGCTGGAGACGGAGGGGAGGACGAGGAAGGGAATTCGAAGCAGCGGGAGTGGCTCGCCCCGGTCATCCCGGAGAGCGAGCTGCCGCGCCTGCTCCACGCGGTGGTGCCCGGCCTGGATCTCGCGGCCATCTCCTGGCGCGGCTTCCATCCGCGCGCATTCCGCCGGGAGCTCAAGGGATGGGTCCTGACCGCCCTCCTGATCTCGCTGCCGTTCACCCTGTTGTTGAAGGGATGGGTCCTCGTCCTGCTCGCCGCCCTGCTTGGGTGGGCCTGGATGGGGGCGCGCCTGACGCTGGCGCACCTGGGCTGGGCGGTGAGCGAGGACGAGGTCCTCTACCGCAGCGGCTGGCTGGGGAGGCAGATCAGCGTCGTCCGCTTCAACAAGATCCAGGCGGTGACGATCCGCGAGTCCCCCTTCGACCGCCGCGCCGCCATGGCGAGCGTCGCGGTCGACACGGCGGGAGCGGGAGAGTCCTCCCACCGCGTGGACATCCCGTACCTGGCCCGCGAGACCGCGCGGGAGCTGAGCGACCTCCTCACGGTCCAGGCCGACCGCACCGCGTTCCGCTGGTGATCAGTACGAGCCGCCGGACTCCTGCATCTCCATCAGCTCGCGGCGGTCCTGCTCGAGCTGGTTCACGGCGTCGATCTTCTCCTGCTCGGTGCCCTGCATGTTGCGGATCTCCTCGGCGCGGCGCTCGATCTCCGCCGCCTTCTCCTCGATCCTGCGGGTGCGCTCCGCCTCGTCGGAGGAAGACGACTCCGCCGCGCCCTCCTCTTCCGTGCCGCTGTCGACAGTGCTCGACGGGAAGTTGCAGCCCAAGGGCGCCAGGAGAACGATCAGGGACAGGACAAGCCACAGCCTCTTGCTCATGGGGGGCCTCCTACCGGATTTTTGTCGTCGAATCGACCTGCCGGCAGAGTAGCATAGGGCCGGATTTCACAGGAGGATTCCTGCATGTCTTTCGTCTCCGAGCTGGACCCGAAGCCCCTCTGGAAGCGCTTCGACGAGATCCTCGCCATCCCGCGTCCTTCCACGAAGGAGGAGGCGATGCGGCGGTACGTCCTCGACCTGGCCGGGCGCAAAGGCCTCCGGCACCGGCAGGATGCGACCGGCAACTTCGTCGTCGAGAAGCCCGCGTCCCCGGGCCAGGAAGGAGCGCCCGTCGTCGTTCTCCAGGGCCATCTCGACATGGTGACCGAGAAGAACGAGGGTGTCTCCCACGACTTCGAGCGCGATCCGATCGTCCCCCGGCGCGAGGACGAATGGATCAAGGCAACAGGGACCACGCTCGGGGCAGACAACGGGATCGGGGTCGCGGCCATCCTGGCGGTGATGGAGGCGGACGACCTCGTCCACGGTCCGCTCGAGCTGCTGTTCACGGTGGACGAGGAGACCGGACTCACCGGTGTGGTCGCCCTCGATGCGGACACCATCGCGCTCCGGGGGCGCCTGCTCCTGAACCTCGACACCGAGGAGGAGCATGCCGTGACCATCGGCTGCGCTGGCGGGGCCATCACCCGGATCGTGCTGCCCCTTGAGACGGCTCCGGTTCCGGAAGGATCGACCGTGCTCGACCTGCGGCTGAAAGGGCTCAAGGGCGGGCACTCCGGCATGGAGATCCACCTCCAGAGGGGGAGCGCCGTCCAGCTCCTGGCCCGGGCGCTCTACGCTGCCGGGCCCGTCCGCCTCGCCGGATTCCAGGGAGGCAACAAGCAGAACGCGCTGGCCCGGGAGGCCTCGGCCCGGGTGGTTCTACCGGCCGGCCGCCGCGCCGCGTTCGCCGAGGCGGTGGAGAAGGAGGTCGCCGCGATCCGGAAGGAATACCGTCCTGTCGAGCCGGACCTCCGGTTCGAGATGGGCGAAGGTGCTGCCCCTGGGAGCGTGTGGACCGAGGACCTGGGCCGCCGCGTCCTGCTGCTCCTGAACGTCCTGCCCCATGGCGTGCTGGCGATGAGCCACGACATCAAGGGCCTGGTGGAGACGAGCGTGAACCTCGCCGCCGTCTCGGAGGATGGAAATGGAGTGGGAGTCCTCCTGAGCACCCGGAGCTCCATCGGCTCGGCCCTCCGCGCCCTCCGCCGCCGTCTCCGCGCCTGCGCCGAGCTGGCGGGGGCCCAGGTGGAGGAGAACGAGGGCTATCCCGCCTGGAAGCCGAACCTCGAATCACCGCTCCTGCGAAAGTTTCAGAAGGTCCACGAGCGGGTGCAGGGGAGCGAGCCCGAGCTGAAGGCCGTCCACGCCGGTCTCGAATGCGGCATCCTGGGCGAGAAGTTCCCGGGGATGGACATGATCTCCTTCGGCCCCATCATCGAGGGTGCCCACTCCCCGGACGAGCGGGTGCAGGCCGATTCCGTGGGGAGGTTCTACAAGCTGCTGACGGAGACGCTCGCGGAGCTGGCGCGGGGGTGACGAACCCCCACCGGGTGTGGAGGCGCGGGGCGGTCCTGGTATTGGCTTGTGTGGTCCTGGCGCTGGTCGGCGCCTCGGACGATCTGCACGAGGCGCTCGTAGGCGTCCTCGACACCGCATCGAAGCTGATCGCGGAGCGTCCGGTCCTCGGAGCGGTCCTCTTCGTCCTGCTCTCCGCGCTGTCGGCCATGCTGGCCTTCGTGTCCAGCGCGGTGCTCGTGCCCGTGGCCCTCTACGCCTGGGGGAAGACGGTCTGTGCCATCCTGCTCTGGCTGGGATGGATCCTGGGCGGAGCTACCGCCTACAGCCTGGGCCGCTGGCTGGGACGCCCCGTGGTCCGCTGGCTCCTGCCCACCGAGGCCCTGGACCGCTACGAGGACCGGCTCTCGACGGAGACCCCGTTCAGCCTGATCGTCCTGCTGCAACTGGCGCTGCCTTCCGAGGTGCCGGGCTACCTGCTGGGGCTGGTCCGCTACCCGTTCTGGAGGTACCTGCTAGCCCTGGCCTTGGCCGAGATACCCTACGCCGTGGGCACCGTCTACCTGGGGGCCAGCTTCCTCGACCGGCAGCTTTTCGTCCTTCTCGCTCTGGGAGCCTTCGGAGCGCTCTTGATGTACGTGGCCCTGCGCAGCCTGCACCGGCGGCTTCGGGCCGACTAGATCACCCCGGAAGAGATTAAGAGCCTCAGATCACCCGCCACCAGGGTGCTGCAAGCACCCCGTCGGCGATCCATTCGATCTCCGGGCCGGTGTGGAGGAGCAGGCCGGTGCGCGCCAGGTCCGGGTACTCGCTGCGGAACAGGGTCAGGGCGCGGGCGTCGGTGAGCCGGGGCTTGTCCGACGCCTTGACCTCCACGGGGAGGAGCCGGCCCCGCCACTCGATCACAAAGTCCACCTCTTTCCCTGCCGTGGTCCTCCAGTGGAGGATCTCCGGCCGGGGAACCTGCGTGTCCCTCCAGGCAAGGAGGTCGGAAAGGACCAGGTTTTCGAGGTGGGCTCCCCGCGGCTCGGACTCCCCGGCGAGATGAAGGGCGAGACCGCTGTCGCACCAGTAGAGCTTCGGAGCCTTGATCAGACGCTGGGTCCGATTGACTGAAAAGGGCGGCACGCGGACGAGCTGATAGGAGGTCTCCAGCAGTGACAGGTGGCGGTGGACCGTGGGCTGCGGCAGGCCGACGTCCCGGCCCAACTCTGTCTGGTTGATGAGACCTCCGAGACGGAGACAGGCGGCGCGCATCAGGCGGCGGAAGTCGACCAGGGAGGTCACGGTCGAGAGGTCTTGGAGGTCGCGCTCCAGGTAGGTGCGGGTGTAGCCGTCGAACCAGAGCAAGCGCGTCTCGGCATCGGGCAGCTCGAGGGCGGGGCCGGGGTACCCGCCGCGGAGAGCGAGCTGGCGCCAGTCCTCCGCGGGAGCCTCCTCCCGGAGAAGGAGGTCCTTCCAATCCTTGTCGGGAGCGTCGAAGAGGCGGCTCCAGGCTCCGGTCTGCCCAAGGCCGAGCTGCTCGCGACGGGTTAGAGGCCAGAGGGTCAGGTAGAGTGCGCGGCCGGCGAGGCTCTCCGAAATCTTCTGCATCAGCAGCAGGTTGGCCGAGCCGGTGAGAAGGAAGCGGCCGGGGACGCGGCGCTCGTCCACCGCTGTCTTGACGGCCAGGAGAAGGTCGGGAGAGCGCTGGACCTCATCGAGGATCAGCCGGTCGGCGTTGCGGACCAGGGCATCAGGCTGCTGCCGCGCCCGTTCCAGGACCTCCAGGTTGTCGAGGGTCAGGTAAGGCCGCTCGTCAACGGCTCGGACCAGAGTGCTCTTACCGGTCTGGCGCGATCCCGTGACCACGACCACAGGGAAGGAGCGGAGCGCCAGGTCCAAAGCGCTCCCGAGAGCCCGAGGGAGAATCTGCAATCCATTCACGGCGTGGATGATTATCATTCACGCCGTGAATGATCCGCAAGCTTCTTCCTAGCTCCCGCCCCGCCCGTCACCGGGATCGGCTCAAACGTCGGCAGGAGACGGAGGCCCGCTTCATCCACCTGGCGGCGGAAGTCGGCCACGTCCTTCTCGAAGAACTGGTTGACCTCGGCCAACACCTTGGCCACCGCGGTCTCGGCCTGGCGCAGGTACTCCAGGTGCGTGGCGCTCGGCGCGTCCATTGAGGAGAGGATGTAGCCTCGCGAGTTGAAGACCTTGGAGAGTGCATCGTTCTCCGGCTGGATGCCCGGGGTATCGAACGGAATCCAGACCTTCTTCTCCAGGTCGGTCAGACCCTTCTGGACCTTCCCGGCCGCTTCGGTGAGCGGATCGGGCTTCTCGTCCTTCTTTTCCGGAGCGGGCTGACCCTTGATCCGGGCCTCGGCCTTCGCCTGCTCCTCTGCCTCCTTCTTCCGCTTGTCGAGCATCGCCGTCACCGACTGGATGTCCGAGCGGGTGCGCTGGATGCGCTCCAGAGCGACGGCCAACGAGTCCTGGAGGACGCCGCTCCGCTGGAGCGCCTCCTCCCGCTTGCGCAGATCGTCTGCAACGACCGCCTTGCGCGGGTCGGGGAGGATCTTGACCGTCCCCCTGGACTCCTGCCCCTGGAAGCGCACGGTCACCTGGTAGGTGCCGGGGAGCACCTCGGGTCCCGGGTTCGGTTCGTCGCCTCCAAACTCAGGGGGCACCGGGAACTGGCGGAAGCCGTCGCGGCGCAGGTTCCAGACCACACGGTTCAAGCCTTGGCGGGCGGGCGCCGTGAACCTGCGGACGTGCCGGCCCTGGGAGTCGGCGACCAGCACCTCGATCTCCTTGGGCTTCTCCTTCTCTTTTTTCTCCTCGCCGGTTTGTTCAGGGGTCTCCGGCTCCGGCTTCTCCTGCTGGGCGGCGAGCTTCTCCCGGGTCGGGGCGGGACGCTCCTCGGCTGGGACGACCGGCAGGGAGGCTGCCTTCTTGGCCTCGGCCTCGCGCTTCTCCGCCCGCTCCCTCTCCTTGCGCTCCCGCTCCCTCTCCTCGATCGGGTGCGGCAGGGTCTTGTCGGTCAGCCAGACGTTGAGGAAGGCGCCGTAGGGCCGGCTCTCGCCGCGGAACTCCGTCGCTCCAAGCGCGAAACCCCCGGGCTCGGGGCCGACCTGGTGCTGCTGGACGTCGGCGATGGCGAAGAGGTGGAGAGGCTTGGCCGCCACCGCGTCCGACATCTCGCGCAGAGGGCGGATGTCGTCGATCACGTAGGCCGCGCGGCCATGGGTGCCGAGCACCAGGTCATGATCGCGGGGGTGGATCACCATGTCCATGACCGAGACGGTGGGCACGCCGTGCTTGAACTTCAGCCAGCTCTTGCCCGCGTCCAGGCTGGTCCAGAGGCCGAACTCGGTGCCCAGGAAGAGGAGGTCCTTGTCCACCGGGTCCTGCTCGATGTTCAGGGCATATCCCCTGACGCCGTTCCCCCGCTCGTCGACCAGGCTCTTCCAGGTCTTGCCCCAGTCGTCCGTGCGGTAGACGTAGGTCTTGAAGTCCGCGCGGCGGTGGTTGTCGAAGACCACGAAGGCCGAGGCCGGGTCGTGCTTGGAGGGCCGGATCTCCGGGATCCAGGTGTTCGCCGGCACGCCCTTGACGTTCTTCTCGACGCTGTCCCAGGTCTTGCCGCCGTCGCGGGTGACGTGGAGCCGGCCGTCGTCGGAGCCGACCCAGATCACCCCCTGCTGCAGCGGGCTCGGGGCGATGGCGATGATGGTCGTGTGGTTCTCGGCGGCGGTGACGTCGATGGTCAGTCCGCCCGACGTGTCCTGCTTCTGCTTCTCAGGGTCGTTCGTGGTCAGGTCCGGGCTGATGATCGTCCAGGTTTCCCCCCGGTCGGTGGACTTGTGGAGGAACTGGCTGCCGTAGTAGATCGTGCCCGGGGTGAAGGGATCGGTGGCCAGGCCGGCGTTCCAGTTGAAGCGCAGCTTGACGCCGTCTGGCGCCGGGGGCTTGATGTCCCGCAGCTCGGAGGTGCCCAGGTTGAAGCGGCCGAGGTTGCCCCCCTGCCACATGGAGTAGCCGATCTGGGAGTCCTGCGGATCGGGGAGGGTCTCGAAGCCGTCGCCGAAGCCCACGAGGAGCCACTCGTGGTTGCGGATGCCGCCGAAGGTCCAGTTCGAGCTCGGACCCCGCCACGAGCTGTTGTCCTGCATGCCGCCGTAGACGTTGTACGGCACTTCATTGTCCACGGCGACGTGGTAGAACTGGGCCAGCGGCAGGTTGGTGACGGCGCGGTTGGTCCGGCCCCGGTCGTAGCTGATGCCGAGACCGCCGTCGCCCCCGGAAATCAGGTGGTCGGGGTTGTTCGGGTTGATCCACAGGGCGTGGAAGTCGCCGTGGATCTCGTTGCCGTTGACTCCGACCTCGAAGGTCTTGCCGCTGTCGTTGGACACACTGATGTTGTACTCCAGGCTGTAGACGCGGTTCGGCCAGACCGGGTCGACCCGGATGTCGCCGAAGTAGAAGGGGCGCGGCGCCACGTCGTAGCGGGTGTTGACGCTCTGCCAGCTCTTGCCGCCGTCCTGGGAGCGCAGGAGCGCGCTCTTTTCGGCCTCGACGAGGGCGTAGACGATCTCGGGGTTGGAGCGGGAGATGGCGAGGCCGATCCTGCCGAGGTCCCCTTCGGGCAGCCCGTCCTCAACCGTGGCCTTCTTCCAGGTCCTGCCGCCGTCATACGTCGAGTAGAGCCCCGAGCCCGGTCCGCCGGACTTGAAGAACCACGGCCAGCGGCGGAACTGCCACATGGACGCGATCAGGTGGTTCGGGTTGGCCGGATCGATGACGAGGTCGGAGGCCCCGGTCTTCTCGTCCACGTAGAGGATCCGGTTCCAGGTCTTGCCGCCGTCCTCGGTCTTGTAGACGCCGCGCTCGGGGTTCTCCCCCCAGAGCTGGCCCATGGCCGTGACCCAGGCCACGTCGGGGTTCGAGGGGTGGAGCACGATGCGGTAGATGCGCTCCGACTTGTCGAGCCCGAGGTGCTGCCAGGTCCGGCCGCCGTCCAGAGTGCGATAGACGCCGTTGCCGATCGACACGCTGTTGCGCAGGTTGCCCTCGCCGGTGCCCACCCAGACGACGTCGGGGTTGGACTGGTTGACGGCGACCGCTCCGATGGCGGCGACCGGCTGGTCGTCGAACGTGGGCTTCCAGGTGAGGCCGCCGTCGATCGACTTCCAGACGCCGCCGGTGGCCGCGCCCGCCCAGATGACGTTGGGGCTGGACTCGACCGCGTCGATCGCAGCGATCCGGCCGCTCATGCCGGAGGGGCCGATGGAGCGGGCTTTCAGGCCGGCGAGCAGGTCCGGATCGACGGCGCCGGCCGCGGGAGTCACCAGGACCGTGGCGAGGGTGATGAGGACGGAAAGACGGTTCCGGACCATGAATCCTCCGAAAAAAGGCGGCCGGCCGCGCCTCAGGGGGCGGGTTGCCACTCCACTCCATATCCGGCGTCTTTCCAGGCCTTCAGACCGCCCAGGAGGGCGGCCGCGTTCTCGTGTCCTTTTTTCCGAAGCTCGAGCACCGCACCGGCGCTCGACTGTTCGGCGCTGCAGGCGCAATAGGTGATGATCAGCCTGTCCTTGGGCAGCTCGTCCGCCCGCGCGTAGGCCTGTTCAATCGGGATGTGGATGGCGCCCTTGGCGTGCTCCGCCTGGTAGGCCGGAGCGGAGCGGACGTCCACGAGCACTGCCTGGCCGGCGTCGATCGCCTTCTTGGCCTCGGCCGCGGAGATGCGCGGCGCCGCAGCCAGGGGATCTGCCGGTTGGGCGGGCTTGACCGGCTGGGCCTGGGCCCCGATGCCGCCGATACCGCCGATGACAAGGACGGCAGCGAGTGGGATCAGATGCTTCAACATGTCGGTATACCTCCTGGAGGGTGACCCTACCGCCGGATGACCAGGGTTGTCCATCGCGTTTCTACGCAAAACGTGCCTCCAGGTTCTGTTCCCGGGCGCGCAGGGCGAGGTATTCGTCCCGGTCCTCGGGCCGCAGCTCCATCCACTGCTCGACGCAGGAGGTAAGGAGGGTCCTCTCCCGGTCCTCGAGATCGGCCCCGGCGATCCTTTGCAGACAGGCCATCTTGTGCTCCGCCCGGCTGCGGCGGACGGGCTTCATGAGGGCGGCGAGGGCCCAGGCCAGGGGCTCGGGCCGCTCCAGGTAGTAATCCGCCCGCGCCTCGGCGAGACCGAAGGCGGTGTAGAAGATCCGCACGACCTCCGTGCCGTAGATGCTTCCGACCGCCGACGACTCCAGGTTCAGGCCGGGCCGTCCGCCGCGCAGGTAGATCACGCTGAGCAGGACCGGCTGGGTCCAGTGGGACTCCAGGGCGAGGAACCAGCGGCTGAGCCTCTGGGCCGTCTCGGCCGGGCCGCGGGGCTCGGGCTCGGGCTGGATCAGGACGGTGAGAGCGGTGCCGTCCATGGTGGGCACCTCGGCCACGGCGCCGATCTCGGTCCGCTCCTCGTCTGTCCAGCCGGGGGCGTCGACGATGGGGAACCGGGCCCGTTCAGGAAGGAGGTGGGCGGCGGTGTCGGGCTCGGCGAGCCTGAGATAGTCGCCGAGGAAAGTCCGGAACAGCTCGCGGAAGAACAGGTGGGGCATCGCGTCTCTCCTTTGAGAGCGCCCTCGCGGACGCGTTTGCCCGTTAGAAAGACGGAAAACGGGGCGGGAATGTCATTTAAGCCATCCCTTTCATGGGGGCCAGGGGGTGAGGTTTCGTGTTACGTTGAGATTCTCCGCCCCCCTCGGCGGAGTGGATGCGAGGTGCGGCGATGAGACATCGACAGTTCAGATTCCGGCGTCCGCGCAGGTCCCGGGGTCTGCTCTGGGTCCTCCTGGGGCTGGCCGGGGTCGGGACGGTGGCCGTCGTTCTCGGAGAGCGCCGCCGGCGCGGCTCCGCGCCGGACCGGCCCGAGGAGGCTCCCGAGGCTCCGAATCGGGACTTCTACCCCGAGCCGCCGGAGAGCGTCTCGGTCTGGGTACCGGGTCCTGCCGGCAATCTCTATGTCCGCGACGGGGGCAAGTCGGACCATGTGCCGATCGTCTTCGTGCACAGCGTGGCGGGCAACGGCGGGCAGTGGGCCCTGCAGCTCGATCACCTGCGCCGTCACCGGCGGGCGGTGGCCCTCGACCTGCGGGGGCACGGCGAGTCGGACCCGGCCGACGACGGCGACTACTCCATCTCCGGCATGGCCGGGGACATCGAGGCGGTCGTTGACCAGCTCGGGCTGCGGCGGTTCATCCTGGGAGGGCACAGCCTGGGGTCGCTGGTGGCGATCGAGTACGCCTCCCGGCATCCGGACCGGGTGGCGGGCCTCCTGCTGGCAGACCCGAACGGCGATCTGACCAGCCTGCCGCAGGAGGAGAAAGAATCGTTCTTGGGACCGTTGCGCCAGGACCCCCTCGGCGAGCTCTCCTCCTACTTCCGCCAGCTCGTCGTGGGAGGGGACGCCGACGCGGCCCGCTGGGTCCTGGAGGATCTCCGCCTGACCCACGAGGACGCCATCGTGAAGGCCCTGGAGGGCTCGATGGAGTACCCGGCCACCGCGGCGCTGGCGAAGTACCCGGGGCCGAAGCTCGCCGTGATCAGCGACATGAACAACCTCCCCTACAGCCTCCACCGCCTGGTGCCCGAGCTCACCACCCGTCTGATGCCCGGCACCGGGCACTGGCTGATGATGGACCGGCCGGAGGCGTTCAACCACATCGTGGACGAGTTCCTGAACGAGGTGGAGGGGTAGGAAAGGAGGGACTCATGCTGGTCAGAAGCTGGCGTTTCGTAACGATCCTCCTGGTAGCTCTGCTGCTCGGACTTGCGTTCGCTCACGTGCTGGAGCGGCCTGCGAAGATGCAGTACGACGCCGAGCTCTACGTCACCTGGCAGAAAACCCTCTACGTGGCGTGGGGTCCGCCGAACGTGGGCGGCTTCCTCGAGCCGGCCGCGATTCTCGCCACCCTTTGGCTCGCCTTCCTCGTGCGGCGCAGGAGACCGGCGTTCTGGCTCACGCTCGGTGCAGGTGCCGCCTTGTTGCTCGCGTTCCCGGTCGTCTTCTTCCTATTCGTCGCACCGGCGAACGAAGCGTTTCGCTCCGCATCGGCTGCCTCCGTTCCCGCCAACTGGATGGAGATGCGCAGCAGTTGGGAGACAGGCCACGCCATCCGCTTCGTGCTCCAGTTGGCCGCGCTGAGCCTGCTCACACTCTCGGTTCTGCTTGAGATCCGAGAAGCGGGTACGGAACGCTGAGGCGAGTGTCATCCTAACTGGAGGGGTTCAGCCGTGCCGGGTCTTACGACCCCCTCGGGGCGAACCTTCCGTCCGAACGGGCGTATCTTGGAAGGCCTGTAACAATCCCCCCGGAGGAGCGTTTCATGAGCGAAGGAGAAAGGAGGGCCAAGGCCGTGCATGCCGCAGCCTACGAGAGACCGATAGAAAAGCCCCCGGAAGCGCTCGAAAATCTCTTCCGGGAGCATCATGGGACCGTCTTCCGGGCTGCCTACCGGATCACCGGCGATGCCGCCGACGCCGAAGACGTCCTCCAGACCGTATTCACCCGGCTCCTGCGCCGAGAAGAACAGCCGGATCTGTCCGATAGCGCCGGGAGCTACCTGCATCGCGCGGCGGTCAACGCCGCACTCGACCTGATCCGGGCGCGCAAACGGGCCCGGACCGTGGACCTCGACGGCGTCAGCGACCATCTGGTCGACCACGCCGAGCCCGGACCGGAGCGCCGCCAGGGGAGCCGCGAGCTCGCCAAGCGGCTGCGGGAGGCCATGACCCGCCTCTCACCCCGGCAGTCCGAGATCTTTGCGATGCGCTATATCGAGGGGCTGGGCAACCTGGAGATCTCCAAGATGCTTGGCGCCACACAGACTTCGATCGCTGTCATCCTGCACCGCGCGCGGCACCGCCTCCAGAAGGAGCTGGGGTCGCTGGAAGGAGAATTGTCATGAGCCTCTTCAAGAGAAACGACGACGCCCTCGACCGGGCCATCGCCGAGGTGACCGGAGATCCGGACCCCGCCGTGGTCGAGCAGGCCGCGGCCCGGGTGTGGGAGCGCCTGTCGCAGGGCGCCCCGGTCCACCGGATGGAGTCCCAGCCGGCCCCGGCGGCCAGCCCGGCGACCACTGAAGCCCACAGCCTGCGCGGCTGCGAGGACTTCCAGGCGCTGATCCCCGCCTATCTTCGCGGCGAGCTGTCGCCTGCCAAGGCGCTGCTCGTCGAAGACCATACCCGTACCTGTGTTCCGTGCCGCCGCGCCATGCGCGAAGCCCGCGAGGGGAAGGCGAAGGAGACCCGGCCGGCCGCTTCCGCTTCCATGCTCTCCGGCCGCCGCTCCCGCCTGATGTGGCAGAGCCTGGCCGCTGTCCTGGTGGTCGGCCTCGGCATCGGCCTGTTCCTCCTGATCGGGGAGATGATGGCCGGCGGCTCCCAGATGGCCCGCATCGAGTCCGTCGAGGGCCTGCTGTTCGAGGTCGACGGCGCGACGATCCGGCCGGTGAACGCCGGCGAATCGCTGGACGAGGGCCAGGAGATCCGCACGGCCAAGGGCTCGACCGCCATGGTGCGCATGGCGGACGGCTCCCGCATCGAGCTCTCCGAGCGCGCCACCCTGGCGCTCGAGGCCCGCCGCAAGGGCAACACCATCCACCTCGACGGCGGACGCGTGATCGTCGAGGCCGCCAAGCAGCGGGACCGGCACCTGTTCGTGTCGACCAACGACGCGCTGGTCTCGGTCACCGGCACCATCTTCTCGGTCAACAACGGCACCAAGGGCACCCGCGTGTCCGTGGTCGAGGGCGAGGTGCGGGTCAAGCAGTCCCGCCGCGACGATATCCTCCACCCGGGCGACCAGGTGGCCACCCACGCCAGCGTGGCCGCGGTTCCGATCCGGCGCGAGATCGCCTGGAGCCGCAACGCGCAGCAGTACGAGCAGCTCCTGGCCGAGTTGACCGCCCTGGGCAAGGAGATCGACGCTCAGGTCGAGCGTCCCGGCCTGCGCTACTCCACCAGGCTCCTGGACCTCGCTCCCGAGGGCACCAGGGCCTTCATCGCGCTGCCCAACCTCGCCCACAGCCTGAGCGAGACGCACCGCATCCTCGATCAGAAGGTCGAGACCAACCCGACCGTGCGCCAGTGGTGGAGCGAGACCCTCGGCACGTCGGAGAACGAGCAGAAGTTCCGCGAGGTCATCCAGAAGATCGGCGACGTCGGCCGCTATCTGGGTGACGAGGTCGCCATCGCCGTCGGTGGTGATAATCAGGGCAACGACGAGGAGCCGGTGATCCTGGCCGAAGTGACCAACGAGGCCGCCTTCCGCTCCGTCCTGGAGCAGGAAGCCGCGGAGCTCAAGGGCAAGAACGAGGGCAAGGACGCCATCATCCTCGTCGAGGATCCGTCCGGCCTGAGCGGTGAGACCGAGGGCATCTACGCCTGGGTAGGCAACGGCCTGTTCGTGGCCTCGCCCAGCGGCGCGCACCTCGCCCGGGTGGCCGCTCTGGCTTCCGGTGGAAGCAATCCCTTCACGGGGACGACCTTCCGCGCCCGGATCGCCCAGGAGTACCAGGACGGCGCCGGCTGGCTGTTCGCGGCCGACATCGCCGGGTTCCTCTCTGAGGAGACGCCTGATCCCGAGGCCGAGGCGCTGGGCGTCCGCGATCTCCAGCACTTCATCGTCAACCGGCAGGAGGCCGAAGGCCGTGCGGACACCCGCGCTGCCCTGACCTTCAGCCAGCAGCGGCGGGGCATCGCCTCGTGGCTGGCGGCGCCGGCTCCGATGGGCGCGCTGTCCTTCATCTCGCCCGACGCCAACCTGGCCTCCGCGTTCATCGTCAAGCAGCCGGCGAGCGTGCTCGACGATCTGCTCGCGGCCAGCCCCGAGATGGCGGCCGAGTTGGAGAAGGTGCGGCAGGAGCACGGGTTCGACGTCCGCAACGACCTGGCCGCTCCGCTCGGAGGCGAGGTCGCCTTCGCGGTGGACGGACCGCTGCTGCCCACCCCCTCGTGGAAGCTGGTGGCCGAGGTCTACGACCCGGCGCGCCTCCAGCAGACCCTCGAGAAGATGGTCCAGCACGTCAACGACGAGCTGCGCAAGGATGGCAAGCCCGGCATGACGATGCGCCAGGAGGAGGTCGGCGACCGCACCTTCTACAGCATCCAGAGCAAGCAGCCCAAGATGGGCTTTGACTACACCTTCGAGGACGGCTACCTGGTGGCCGCTCCGACCCGTGCCCTGCTCGAGCGGTCGCTCCAGCAGCGCGAGTCGGGCGTCAACCTGGCGAGCCATCCCAAGTTCCGCGACCTCCTGGGCCAGGACGGCCAGGTGAACGTCTCGGCCTTC
>DATMER010000109.1:0-12114 GCA_035556715.1 Thermoanaerobaculia bacterium | reverse complement strand
GAAGGCGTCGGCATAGAGCGGCGTCAAACCGAATGAGATATCCGGACGCCCCTTGATGAGCAGCTTGCCTTCCTCCACCACGACCTTGTAGGTGACCTCGGCCTCGTCGCTCGTATATTCGCCCACGTACTCGGCGAGTTGGGCGGCGGTCGGAGCGGCCTCCTCCACCCGGTCGTAGGGAATGCTGTCGCCATCGGGGGTGAGGAGGCGCAGGCCGGATATCTTGCCGTCCGAGCCCGTGACGAAATCGAGCTTCGAGCCGTTACTCACCAGGAACAGAGAGGCGGAGAGCGGCGAGACCGTGCGCCCTCCGCGCGTGCGCAGCTTGCCCTCTTCCATCTTCATCCCGAGGATCACACCCGTGCGGCGGTTGCTGTAGAGGCCCGCTTTGGCAGCGATCTCCTCCGAAGGAAGCTCGACCGTGGCCGGAACCTGGGCTGCGATGGGCTTTTTGCCGGTCAGGAAAAGGTCTGCCGTTCGGTGGGCGAGAGGCTCGGAATCAATGTTCCCGAGGTTGCAGAGGACGGCGACGGAGAGTTTCTGCTCCGGGTACCTCGCCAGGAACGCCCGATAGCCGGCCGTGGCGCCGCCATGGCTGACCTCCGGCAATCCCTCGTAATTGAGCATGAAGAGGCCGCCGGCGTACTCGATCTCCCGGTTGTCGTTGAGCCGCCCGCGCCGCTGCAGCGCCTCGATCAGAGCGGGTCCGCCCACCTTGCCGTGCGTGAAGTTCTCGTTCCAGAGGAGCAGGTCCTCGGACGTGGTCAGCAGGCCGCCGTTGCCGTGCACGTTCTCGAAAGGCATCTCGCTGTGGAAGCCGTCCTCCGCCTTGATATAGGCGATAGCACGCCCCTTGACGATCCGGGTGAAGTCGTCGCGCCATCCAGTATGCTTCATACCCAGAGGCTCGAAGATCTGCTGCCGCGTGAATTCGGCGAAGGTCTGGCCGGTGACGCGCTCCACGATCACGGCGAGGAGGTTGTACCCCGTGTTCGTATAGGAGAACTCGGCGCCGGGCTCGTAGTTGAGGGCCTTCTGGCGCGACGCGACGTCGAGCATGTGGGCATGGGTGTGGATGCGCGTCCCACGCGGCCAGCCGTTGACCCCGACGATCGCGCCCCAATCCCGCAGGCCGCTGGTGTGATGGATCAGGTGAGCGATCGTGATCGGCTTGCCGTAGTCGGGAAGCTCCGGCACATGCTTGCGCACGTCGTCCGCCAGGGCAAGCTTCCCCTGCTGGACCAGGAGCAGGGCCGCGGCGGCGGTGAACTGCTTGGAGACCGAGCCCGCCTCGAAGATCGTGGTGGGCGTGATGGGCGCGTCGTGCTCCAGGTCCGCCATGCCATAGGCCCGCGAGAGCAGCGTCTTCCCATTCTCGGACACCGCCACGGTACAGCCGGGGCTCTCCTGGGACTTCCACTCCGCGAAGATCTCGTCGACCTTGGCGGCAGGGTCGGGGGTCTGGGCGGCGGCATTGCCGGGGAGGATGCCGGGGAGAAGGAAGAGAACGACCAGGGAGACTGCGCGCACGATCTTCATGTTTTGCCCTCCGAGTCTGCTGACCTTAACGGTGACTACATACGTAGTCAAGCGGGCAAGGTTGCAGGCTTCGAGGGTCCTAAGAATCGAAAAAGGGATTGACCGCCCGCACCGTGCCGTACAGGCGTTCATGCTGGAAGTCCTCGCTGATCAGCGTGTTGAGGCCATTGACTTCCGCATAGGCCCAGATATGGGCATCGAACCAGGAAAGGCCGTAAACGGCGGCACCGCGAAGGGCGGTGCGTACCACGAAGTCGTTCGGATAGAGGATCGGGAACAGGTTGAGCAGTTCCTCGGTCTCCCGAAAGGCCTCCTCTCGAGTCAGCAGAGAGGGAGCGGTCCTGACCGGACGGGTGACGACCGAGAAGAACTCGACGATGGCCTGATGAGGGACGAACAGTTCCCCGTCCGAGATCCCACGGCGCAGGATCTCCCCCGCGATACGCTGTTTCTCGGGAAATCGAGGATCGAAACGGTAGACCAGAACGTTCGTATCAACGAGGGCGGCCACGCTCGTAGAGATCCTCCCGAGTCCAGCCTCGATCGGCTCCAGGTGAGAGGGATCCCCCCAGCTTTGCTTCGCGCTCGCGCTGGCGTTGCGTCCCCTGATCGAAGAGCTTGAGCCGAGCCTCTCGGCTCAAAGGACCTGTCCGGGAAGGGACCAGAATCCGAATTGCCTCCCCCGAGGCCTCCCACTCGATCTGGTCTCCGGGCCGGATCCCGAACCGATCGGCGATCGCCTTGGGGAGAGTCACCTGGAGCTTGCTGGTCACCTTCGACATACGTCCTTACTCTATCAAGGATTCGGTCCTTGTTGAAGGGTGGGTGGCAGGGCGAGGCCGGAGCCCCGCCCTGCCGGCAGGCTCAGGGACAGGGTGAGATGGTCGTACCCGCCTCGTTGGTCTTGCAGGAGCTCCCGGTCGCGTTGAACGCCCAGACGCGATAGGCATAGGTCGTTCCGCAGGCGAGGCTCGTGTTGCTCCAGGTCTCCACGTTCGGCCCGAGGGTCGACACCAGGGTCCATGAGCCACAGCAGCCCTGTTTGCGCTCGACCTTGAAGCCGTCCTCGTTGGTCGAGTTGTCGTCCCACTCCAGGTCGATCCGGTTCGCGAACGGAGTGACCCTCAGCCAGGTCGGGCAGGCCGGTATTAGCGGAGGGGGGCAGGAGGAGGTCGTCGCGGCGGCCTCGTTGGTCTTGCCCGAATTGCCTGCGCTGTTGTAGGCCAAGACGCGGTAGGCATACGTGGTGCCACACTGGAGCCCGGAATCGCTCCAGGTCTCCAAGTCGGCCCCGACGATCGCGACCTGGGTCCACGGCCCGCAGCACCCCTGCTTGCGCTCGATCTTGAAACCGGATTCGTTGTTGGCGTTGTCGTCCCACTGAAGGTCGATCTGGCTCGCGGAAGCCGCGGTCGTGCGCAGCCAGGTGGGGGCGGCGGGTGGAGTCGATGGCTCAACCAAGTACGTGACGGTTAGCTTTGGACACTTCGTTCCGGACGCATCCCACTCGCATTGAAGAAATGCCTTGGCGTTTCCGGGAAGGCCCTCGAGAGAGGGCATCGATAGCTGAGCTCCATGATTCGGGATCACCCTATGTACCCATGCAGCGACCAGATCCGTCACGTTGAGCTTCAGCGGGTTGAAGCCGCAGGCTGGGAAGGTCTCATCAACTTTGTGACTGGCGTCTGTTGCCGGGCGATTCGCCCACGTGATCGTACTCTCACCCCAGCCCGAAATGAACGGAGCAATCTCGATTGCAGGCGATTGCTGAGAGCCATACCCAATGGCATACCCAAGCTCTAACGTAGCATTTTGGATGGCGGCTGCGCTGGGAATCGATGAGAGATCGAACTGAAGAGCACCGCGGACAGGGGCCGCTCCTGGGTCCAGAAAGAGCTCATCGGTGTTCCCCATGCCGAAGTAGACCTGCTCGGCTGAACCGCCCACCTGTCCGCCATAGTTCCGGCTTGAGAAGCCCCCGCCTCGCAGCCCTGCATCATGGGTGGCGAAGAGATCCGTGCTCACACCCATCGGATCCTGTGAACCTCGGTAATCCGAAATCACGACCTCCTGCTCGCCATTCACAGTTCCATTGATCCAAAGACTTATATTCGTCCGCAGGTTCAGGCTCTCGGCAGGGTTGAACGGTCCCGAGTAAAGAGCGGGATCGTGGTGATTGAGCGGGCCACTGCAAGGCGGTTGAGCACAGTATCCCTCGTAGCTATCGAAGCGGACACTAGTCGCAAGCCATTCGATTGAGTGGGTCGATGTGCCAGACCAAGGCACGTTGAAAGAGCGGTTGACGGAGCCGGGGCAGATCTTCTGAACCACATGCCAGGTATTGTTCGGCGACGACCAGTCGAAGCTCTTTGTAATCTCGATGTCGAGCTCATGATCGTCATCCTTGTACAGGTACATCGCGAACACGGCATGCGGATCAAGGTTTTCAAGCCCGGAGTCAACATAGAAGTCGTGTCGTCCGTAGCGCGCAAAGGTCCGGGCCGTGACCTGCGCCTGGCACCAAATTCCATTGACCTGCCGGATCTTGAGGTGCAGCCGTCCTTGCCCGTCTACCCAAACGCTGCCTGGGCTGTCGTCCCAGCAGCCGTTCCCCGGGCTACCTGACCCGGACCGGACGTCCCATGTAATTCCAGCGAAATCGACCGTCGCAGCGGCCGAGAGTGAAGGAATCATCAGCAGAGTCACAAGAACCGTTACCATCATTAGGCGCATAGTTCCTCCTTGGCGCGCAGGGCGCTTCTGTGTTGTTTACTCGCGAGCGGCTGCTCCGTCAGGAGGCTTTCCAAAACAAATGCCAATCCTTCCTTGCTCGTACTTCCGTCGTAAACCTCGGAAGTGGAGTAACTTACGATCAGAGGGGTTGAGACCGGCAGGAAGGATGACGCCAACTTGATGGGCGCCCTGGTGATCAGTAGATTGTCGCCGGGAAATCTAATCAGATCCCCAGGCGGCGGATCTTCAGGTTGAGCCCGTTGCGCGTGATCCCCAGCCGCCTGGCCGCTTCGGCCTTGTTGCCTCCGGCTCGGGTCAGGGCTTCGCGGATCGCCTCGGCCTCGACCTCGTCGAGCCTCTGCTGCAAGGGCCGGGGCTCCCCGGGATTGGGTACAGCGGCTTCTTCGAGGAAGGAAAGATATCGGCTCTCGATCGTGCCGCCGTCCGGACAGAGGAGGACTGCCAGCTCGATCGTCCGCTCGAGCTCACGGACGTTTCCGGGCCAGTCGTGCGACTCGATCCGGGCCAGGGCCCGGCGGCTCACCCCGCGGAGGGTCTTACCCACTCTCTCGGCAGCCCGCGCAGCCAGGGAGAAGACGAGAGCCGGCAGGTCTTCCCGCCGCTCGCGCAGCGGCGGAACCCGGATCTCCACGCCCCGAAGCCGATAGTAAAGGTCAGGCCGGAAGCTCCCTTCCTTGACGAGCCGCGGCAGGTCCCGGTTGGACGCCGCGATCACCCGCAGCCGGACCTTTCTCGGCACCGTGCCCCCGAGGGGCAAAACCTCCCGCTCCTGCAGCACGCGCAGCAGCTTGGCCTGGAGACGCTCCGGCAGCTCTCCGACCTCGTCGAGCAGCAGCGTGCCTCCATCAGCCTGGACCACGAGACCCGGATGCGGATCGACGCCGGTTGCGATCCGTCCGGACACACCGAAGAGCTGGGACTCCAGCAGCTCGCCAGGGATGGCCGCGCAGTTGAGCGCGATGAAAGGCCCCGACGAGCGGAGTCCGGAAAGGTGTAAGGCGCGCGCCAGCAGCTCCTTGCCCGTGCCGGTCTCGCCGAGCAGGAGGACGTCCAGGTCCGAGCCGGCCGCGACCCGCACCCGCTCCAGTGCCGCGCTCATCGCCGGCGAGCTTCCGGTCACCATCCCCTCCGGCAGCCGCAGCCCTGACCTCTCCGGGGCTTTTGCTCCATGAGGAGGTCGAGCCGGTGAGGAGGCGAGCCGGGCCACCAGCCAAGCGGCCAGGTCCCGCGACCATAGGGGGACCGGACCGTCGAAGACCGCGGCCAGCCAGGGTCCGCTCCCGGCCACCAGGACGGCGTTCTCGCCAGCTTTCAGGATCTCCTCTCCTCCGTCCGGCAGGAGACCCGACTCCAGCGCGGATACCACCTCGTCCGACGGCACCGGTCCGTCGAGCACCGACAGAGTGAGCCCTGCCCCCTGATCGCAATGGAAGAGAAAGGCCGCCGCCGCTCCGAGCGCCTCCCGCGATCGCGCGAGCAGCACGGGAAGATTCCGTCCCGCTGTTCTCGTCGGGACCCGCTCCAGCTCTCGAACCAGGCGCAGTGCGGCTTGGGCCGAGCCGAACGGGGGATCTCCCACAGCCGCCCCGGTCTCTCCCTGGGACACCCTCTCTCCGGGCGCCTCTAGGCCAGCCGGAAAGCAGAGAGCCATCTCGGCTTCGGCGCTCGAAACCTCCTCCAGGACCAGCCAGGCCGAGCCCATCTGCACGCTCTCTCCGGGCCGCAGCAGTGTCTCCGTCTGCCGCGTGCCAGCGCGCAGGAGACCATTCTTCGAGCCCAGGTCCACGGCCAGTACGCCTCCATCCATCGCGACGAGCAGGACATGGCGGCGGGAAACCCCCGGAAGATCAAGCACCACATCATTGCCCGGAGCCGAGCCGACCCGGAGCGGCTGCACCGGCCAGGACAGATGCCGCACCCCTTGAGACGATCGGACGATCAGACGGTGCATGCTCACTCTCCTTTCCAGGCGCGGCGAATGCGGACCCGGTCGACCTCGCGCCGGGCCGTTGCGGCCTTCTCAGATGCTCCCTGGTCCTCCAGCAGGCTTGCGTAGCGCTCGACCGCCAGATCGAAGTGGCCGCGGGCTGCATAGTCCCGTGTCAGCTCCGGCCGCAACGCCTCGACCGCCCGCCGTGCCGTCTCGACCGCTTCGGAGGTGCGGCCCATCCTGGCCAGCAGCTCGCCCCGGAACGACAGCAGCATGCCGGGCGTTCCGGACACCTCGGAAAGCGCCTCTTCCGTCTCCGCGAGCAGACGGCGCAACACTTCCGGACTCCTCTCCTGGGCGGCGCGGAACTCCAGGTGCCAGTAGCGGAACAGGTCGGTGACGGCATGACTCGGTTCGAGCTCGCCGGGAGAGGGTATACGTCCCGAGCGCCAGTGCACGTACTCCCGGTAGAACGGGCCCTGAGCAGCCATGTCGGGGTACGCGGCCTGGAAGGCATCGATCTCCTGTAGAACCTGCTCGTACCAGCCCAGCTCGACCGCCGCGAGCACCTGGCCTTCCAGAAGCTCGTACTTGAAACGACCGGCCTCGTTGCTCCCTCCTGGACCCAGGCCACGGCGATACCAGTCGATCGCCAGTTCCAAGACTCCGGCGAGATGAAGGGACCGGCCGGCATCGTAGGCGATATCTGAGACCGCCTCCGAGCGAGCCGCGAGACCGCGGAACAGGGCATCAGCCTCGGTAACGCGGCCCGCAGCCCCCAGCACCCTGCCATGAAACCGGAGCGCCCACTCCCGAAGCCGGGCATCGTGCGCCTCGCCAGCGCGCCGGATCCCGGTCACGCAATGGGTCAGCGCTGCCTCGGCGAAGCCCCCGGTCAAGAGTCGTCCGGCTTCACGAAGCTCTTGGTAGGCGCGGCGGCGCGCCTCCTGTCGCGTCTCGCTGCTGTCCCCAACGCTCGACCCTGGCGGGAAGCCGTCAAACCCCAGCACGAGCCGGGAGCCGTCCGCGTAGGAAAGCTCCAGAGTTCGCCCCAGAGGATCGATCCGCAGAGGAGGCTCGAAGAGCCGCTCGCGCCGCGCCAGCGCATACCAGAGCAGGCCGCTGTCCCTGTGGGCATAAGGCGTCTCGGGAGAGAAGGCACGCAAGGTAACCCCCATGTCCTCCGGGAGCTCGTTGATCCCCGGCTCGACGCGCACAGCGGCGAGCACGGTCGACCATCCCATGAGATTGTTGATCCCTGTAATCAGAACCTCGGGACGGTTATCTCCGTCCAGGTCCTGGAAGCCGGCTACACGGTGGAGCCCCGAGCCAACGAACAGCACGCGGGAGCGGTCGATGCGAGGCTCATGCAGCACGATATAGGTGGGCCAGTAAACGTCATGCGTGTAGGAGACAAAGAGCTCATCGCCTCCATCACCATCGAGATCCTGCGCCTTCACATCGTGACCGTACCGGTCCGAGAAGGCGGGAAAGAATTCGGCCCCAGAAGGGAGCGAGATACGCTTCACAACCCGGCCAGTATCCAGATCAAAGACGGAAAGGACCTGACGATCCCGAGGTCCCCGCTCGATGCCCGGGATGCCGACAAGCCGGCGAGGCCCGCCCGGTTCCAGGGTCGCCATCACCACGTTCCTGCCGAGCCAGGCCTGTTGCAGCGACCAGAGGACATTGCCGTCGGCGTCCAGCGCGCGGAGCCCCCTCTCCCCGAGAGGTTCCAAGTGGTCGAAGCGCGGACGGCTGGCAAGGACGGCGAGCCACACGACCGGGAGAGCCAGCGCCAGCAGAAGAGCAGCAGCCAGCCGTCTGCGCGACAGCCGGATCGGACGGCGCGAGCGAAGATCGCGCAATACCGCCTCGGCGCTCGGGTAACGTCGCCGGGGCTCCCTCTCCAGCAGGCGTTCGACGATCGATGCCAGCCACCGCGGAACCGATCGCGGCAGGCGGCGCGCCTCTGATCTGGCGTTCTGAAGGCGAGCCAGCAGGGTTCCGAGGCCCGAGCGGCCCTGATAAGGGAGCCGCCCGGTCAACATCTCAAACAGCACCACGCCGAGCGAGTAGAGATCGCTGCGGGCATCCACGGTCTCTCCCAGGGCCTGCTCGGGAGAGACGTACTCGATCGTTCCGAGCAGATGGCCGGTGTCCGTGGCACGGGTCTGGTCCGGCTCGGGCAGCCGGGCGAGCCCGAAGTCGACCAGCTTGACCCCGCCGTCGCTGCCGAGGAGGACGTTGCCCGGCTTGACGTCGCGATGGACGATGCCCAGCGCGTGGAGAGCGGCGAGCCCTTCCAGGATTCCGGAGGCGATGCTGACGGCTTTCCCAACCGGCAACGCACCCTGGCGCAGGCACTCGCGCAGCGACTCCCCTTCGACCACCTCCATGGTCAGATAGACCGTGTCGCCCGAGGTGCCCACGTCGAAGATGCGGACGAGGCGGGGGCCGGAGACATCCCGGGCGACGCGGGCCTCGCGGCGGAAGCGGGAGAGGGTCCCCGGCCCGATCCGGTCGCTCCGCAGGACCTTGAGAGCCGTCTCGCGCCGCAGCACCCGGTCCCAAGCCCGGTAGACGACCGCGTGCCCCCCGGTGCCCAACACGCTTCGCACCTCGTATCGATCGTCGATCACGCTGCCGACGGGGAGGGTTGGAGCCGGGGATGGCAGCTCCAGCGGGGGAACGGTGTCGGTGTCCGGTGGGACCATGGAGGACATCCGTGATTCCTATTCTACTGCTCCCGGCGTTTTGCCTCAGAGGCGCCCTGTGGTTCAATCCCCCGCATGCAGAAAGCACCGCCGCGGGTCGCGGCCATCGTGGTCAACTACAACGGCAAAGAGGTCACGCTCCAGGCCGTCGAGAGCCTGCGGCGGATGACCTACCCGGCGTTCGACCTGATCGTCCTCGACAATGCGTCCACCGACGGGTCCCCCGAGGCGCTGGTGCAAGCCTTCCCCGACCTGAAGCAACTCCAAGTGGAGGTCAACCGCGGCAGCTCTTCCGGCTACGCCGCCGGGTTCCGCTGGGCGTTCGAGAACGGATACGACTACGTCCTCCTTCTGAACGACGACATCGAGGTGGAGCCGGACATGCTCGACCGGCTCGTGGAGGTGGCGGAGAGCGATCCCTGGATCGGGGTGACCGGTCCCAAGTGCTACTTCCACGGAGACCGGCAGCGCCTCTGGTCCGCGGGCGGGAAGCTCCGCTTCCGCGAGTCGATCACCCACGAGCGGGGCTACGGCGAGATCGACCGGGGGCAGTACGACCAGGACGCCGAGGTCGACTACATCAACGGCTGCGCCATCCTGATCAAGCGCGAAGCAGCCGAGTCTGCCGGGTCGTGGGACCCCCTCTTCTTCATCTGCGTGGACGACGCGGACTTCTGCACCCGGGCCAAGCGGAAGGGTTTCCGTTGCGTCTACGCGCACCGGGCCGTCCTCTACCACATGGTCGCCTACACGACCGGCGGCTACAGCCCGGGGCGGAACTTCCAGTTCGGCAGGAGCAGCGCCCTGTACGTCCGGCGCTACGGCCGGCCCTGGAACTGGCTCACCTTCCTCGCCTTCTCCCTCGCCGCCTTCGGAGTGGCATACCTGCGCGAGCTCCGGAAGGGCAACCAGGCCGCGGCGGTCGCCAAGATCCAGGGCCTCCGCGAAGGGCTGAGGACCGATCCCCGGCCGCAGGAAGTCCTCAGGGCGCGGCCGGTCTCCAAACCCTGAAAACTCCGAAAGGAGCGGGACGGGGCCTTGATACTCGAAAGGCGGAGAGTGAGCTTGCGCGCCTGACAATGAGCTCCACGGAAACATTCGGAGCAGCAGCTCGTAGTACCAGGTGCCGGTCCTCACTACAGTAGGAGAGCTCCCATGAGTCCAAAGCACTTCCGCTCAAACGCCATTCTTTGGGCTGCCGCCATCATTGCATCAGCACTAGTCGGCGCGCCTCCAATCTTTTCAACCGTCCTATTGCCGGCATTGGCAACGTCCGCTCTGCTTGTAACCCGGCCCAAGTCCCGAGCCGCCCAGTGCCGCATGTAGGAGCTCGCTTCTAGCGGACCTGCTCGAGCCAGTCCAGGCGGGCAGGCTGGTACCAGTGCCAGCGGAACGGGCGGCCCAGCTCGAGCAGCTCGGGGACGGTCACGAAGCGGTAGCCTTTGAGATCGACGAGGAGCTGCTCCACCGCGGCCCGCATCGGTCCCCGGTCCTTCCAGTCCTCTTCCACGGTCGTGTAGAGCGTGTCGTGAAAGAGGACGATGCTCCCTCTCCTCAGCCGGCGGTAGACCCGCTTCACGAGCGCTTCGGGCGGATCATCCCTCCAGTCCTCGGCGATCACATCCCAGCAGACCACGTCGTGACCGGTCCGGAGGGCGTCCAGCCGCGAGCCCAGGCTCTGCTCGCCGTAGGGGGGACGGAACAGGCGCGTTCCGTGCGGGGCCAGGGCTTCGGCGCACCAGTCGATCTGCTTCCGGCGGTAGCGGCCGGTCAGCAGGGGCATGGACTGGTGGTCCCAGGTGTGGTTGCCGATGGCGTGGCCCCCCTCCGCTACCCGTTTCACCAGGTCCGGCCAGCGGCGGGCGCTCTTCCCCACCATGAAGAAGGTCCCCCGGGCTCCGTGGCGCTCCAGCAGATCCAGAAGCGGCGGGGTGTCCTCGGGATGGGGACCGTCGTCGAAGGTGAGAGCAAGGACCGGCTCGGAGGTCGACACCCGGATGATGGTCCCGAGCGGGAGCGCGCTCGTGGACAGCACCCCTTTGACCAACTCCTTGGCACGGGGGATTGCTCCCGCGCGCAACGAGCTTTCGTAGGGGAGCATGGCAATCCCGGGAGGAGGGGCTACTTGGAAGCCGCGAGGACGTCCGCGGGCGGCTTGAAGACCAGGCCCTCGCGGTCCTCCGGCGGGTTCGGGTCGTAGAGCCGGATGATGTCCTCGGGCACCGGCGTGAGGTCCGAGGCGCGGCGCAGCTCGAAGAGGGTTGTGCCGGTGCACTCGCGGTCGAGGTTCGGCGCTCCGCCCCGGGTGGCGAGCTCGTCCAGGTGCGCGGTCCGGAAGTCGATGCTGAAGCGCGTGCGGCCCGAGGTGTTGGGCACGGTGGAGTGCAGGTGCGCGCCCGAAAACAGGAGCAGGCCGCCCGGCGGGCAGACGACCCGGAGCTCGGGCTGGAGGTCGATGTCCTCCAAGAGCTTGGGCTGCTTGCGCGTGTCCGTCTTGACCTGGGACGCGGACTGGGCGCGGCCGACCCGGTTCCACTCGTAGTGGTTGTAGTCGCCGGAGCTGTTCTTGACCGGCTGGTCCCAATAGCGCGGGTGAAACGCGAACGAGCTCTCGGACTCAAACTCGTACACCGGCAGCCACCAGTTGAGCTGGCTCATCGGGGAGGAGTACCAGATGTCCCGGTGCGGATGGAGCACGTACGCCACCCCCGCGTTCAGATAGCCGCCGCTCGTGGCGACCCGCATGCGGGGGACGTCGAAGTAGAGCTTGTCCATGTCGATCCCGAAGTCCGCCAGGAGTGCCAGCAGCAGCTCCAGGGTCTTGGGATGGTGGATGAACCGCGGCTTCAGGGGGGCGACGATCTCGACGAAGCGCTCCACCGGCAGGCTGTCCTGCGCGTGGACCGGGTCGAGCGGGTGGAAGGCCTCCTCGATCATCTCGCGCGCCCACTCGGTCAGGGCCCTGGTGCTGGGGCGGGGGGAGAAGACGAAGAGGTGCCCCTGGTACAGGGCCTGGCGCCGGCGCTCGTCGTCGTAATGGGAGTCGAAGTAGATGGTGCTCATGTTCGGAAACCCTCGGGTGAATAAGGGAGGTGGAAATCTATCATAGGGACCTCACCCCCTGTCCCCCTCACCCTCCGTCTCCCTCTCCCCCGGAACGGGGGAGAGGGCCGG
>DATMER010000108.1:0-33203 GCA_035556715.1 Thermoanaerobaculia bacterium | reverse complement strand
GGGTTCCCTTCGGTCGCCCTCCGGGCTCCCTTCGGGAACCCCGCCCTCGATGCCTGACTGGTAGCGCAGCAGGCAACCTTAAACCCGAGAGTGTTACCCATGTCTCCGGTCTAAGTGTTACCTATGTCCCCGGCCGCTCAGGGTGAGCAGCCACTGCTTCTCCTGCTCGGTCAGATACGGTCCGAGATCCGGGTCGGCGATCAGGGACGCGCCGCCCTCGGTCGTGACGAAGGACTCCTCTACCGACAGGGTGCCCACCACGAAGATCCCGTTATCGACGGCAAGCTGGATGAAGGCCGGATCCGCCAGCTCGTCGATGAAGCTGTGCACAAGTCCATCAACGCCGTCCTGAATACCCCAGGAAGCGTATTTGCGCTTGGTCACGTGAGCTACGGCCAGCATGCCGCGCTTGTGGGCCTCCTCGGTCAGCGCCTTGACGGTCGCGCGGGTGAGCACCTCGGTCTCGAACCCGAACCCGATGCCGTCTTCGAGCATGATCTTGAGGTGATTGGCACCGGCCTTCGCAAGGTCCTTGACGAACCCCTTGGCCTCGGCGGGACTGCTCAGGGTCGGGGTTTCGACGAAGTCCGGCGTGAAGTTGTAAGGATATCCTTCCGGCGTGGTGGCCGGATTGATCGCGCTGAAGTGATCAGCCCGGTATGGAGCGCCGTTGCGCTTCTGCTCGCGGCTGGTGCTGGCGACGAACTGCGGGTCCGACCACATGTCCATCTCGGTCGTGACGCCGAACTGGATGGCGCGCTCCAACTCTTGGCGGGTCCAGGCGTGAGCATGGCTGTCGATGAATCCGGGAAGCAGGGTCGAGCCGGTACCATCGATCACGGGAATGCCCGAAGGCACAACAACATCGGCGCCCACGGCCTTGATCCGGCCGTTGTGCACGACGACCGTGGCACTCGGGATCACCTGGGAGCCGTCGAACACACGCACGCCGGTGATGACGAAGGAATCGGAAACGTTGTCATGAGCCGCCGCGGCCGAGAGCGGCGCAAGAACGAAAACAAGCGCGGCCAAAGTAAAGCGACAAATCGATCGCATGAGAGGCATCCTTTCTTTGCTGACGTCCAGGGCGGCATCGATGGCCGCACACCGTGGGATACGTCAACGGGATGCCGAAAGCGCCAGACAGATCTTCCCGAAGTGCCCGCCAGCTTCCATGAGCTCGAAGGCGGATCGGGCTTCCTCCAGCGGGAAGACGCGATCGACCACGGGATGGAGTTGGTGGACCGCGATCGCCCGGTTCATGGCTTCGAAGCTCTCGCGGTGGCCCACGAAGATGCCGAGCACGCGGATATTCTGCATGAAGATCAGGGTGAGGCGGACCTGGGCGTCGATGCCGGCCAGGTTGCCGATCAGGCTGATGGCGCCGCCGAAGCGGACGGCCCGGAGCGATTGGTCGAGGGTACCCGCGCCTCCGACCTCGACGACGAGATCGACTCCGACGCCTCCGGTCAGCTCCTTGACCCGGGCTCCCCAGTTCGGGGTCTCCCGATAATTGATCGTTTCGGCGGCTCCCATCTCGCGGACCCGGGCGAGCTTCTGATCGCTGCTGGAGGTTGCTATCACCCGGGCGCCGAGAGCCTTCGCGAACTGGAGGGCGAAGAGGGAGACTCCTCCGGTCCCCTGGACCAGGACCGTGTCCCCGGCTTTCAGCCCGGCGGCCGTCAACGCGTTCCAGGCAGTCACCGCGGCGCAGGGCAGGCTCGCCGCCTCCTCGTCCGTCAAGTGGTCCGGGACCTTTACCAATGCTTCCTGGTCCACGGCCATGAGCTCGGCCAGCGTTCCGTCCAGGGGACCACCCAGGGTGACGCGTGCCTTCTCACGGGTGGGCTCTCCGGCGAGCCACTGCTGGGCGAAGATCGGGCAGACCCGGTCACCAACCCGGACGCGAGTCACACCTTCCCCCAACTCCACGACCTCGCCCACTCCGTCCGAGCAGGGGATCAATGGGAGCTTCAGCTTGGGGTTGTACTTGCCCTGGACGGTCAGCAGGTCACGGTAATTCAGGGAGGCGGCGCGCATCCGGACAAGGACCTGGCCCATTCGGAGGTCACCGGGCCGCGGATCGGGACGCTCGGCAAGGACCAGGTTGTCCAGCCCGAAGGCGCGGATCTCGATTGCCCGCATCAGCCTTCGAGCGCCTTTCGCATCCGGTCGAGCAGGCCAGCGGGGTCGGAGAGCTTGCGGGCGGGCCAGCGGATGCCCAGCCCCTCGTCCCCGAGCTTGGGGATGATGTGGAAGTGGATGTGCATCACGACCTGGTGCGCCTCCGAGCCGTTGTTCTGGAGGATGTTGTAGGCCGTGGCCCCGGTCGCCCGCATGACTGCCCGGCAGAGCCGGGGGAGGACCCGGCCGATGGCCGCGGCGGACTCGTCCGAAAGCTGATGAAGCTGCGCCTTGCGCTCCTTGGGGATCACCAGCGTGTGACCGTCCGAGAGTGGGCCGATGTCGAGGAAGGCCAGCACGTGATCGTCCTCATACACCGTGTAGCTGGGGATCTCTCCCGACAGGATCTTGTCGAAGATGGTGGGCTGATGGTCGCTCATGGCCGGGTATTCTAGCTACCTGAGCCGAGCTGGGCCATCGGCAGTTTCCATCGCCCGCAAATCGGTTGAAATTTCCTCTTGACATGGTGGAGAAGTCCGCTATCGTAAAGATCGTGGACGTGAACGTGGCCCCTGACCAACCTCCGAGTACCTCTGACATCGTGGCCTCTGCGGCTGTCCGGCGCGGGTCGTCGGGCAGCGTTTCGCTTTTTGGCGTCCTCCTCCCCTCAACTTCGGCCCCGGTGCTCGTGAGCGGTCCTCGTTCGCAGCATCGATACCTAGGCCTAACGTAACCCGCTCATGACCACCGAGCCCTCCGGGGCTTTCCTGCCGGGTGATCGATCCGGGCGGGTTGTCGCCATTGAGGCGACGGTCCGCCATGGGTCGTTCCATTCAACCGTTTCACCCCGTTTCCTTGGAGGAAACAAGAGATGAAGCGAGAGGCTTTCGCCTCGATCGACACCGAAGCTCTCCGCCGCGACGAGATCTGCTCGATTTTTGGAGAGCGTTATGAGCCCACGCAGTGGAACGACTGGCGCTGGCAGATGCGCCACCGGCTCACCCGGCTCGATCACTTCGAGAAACTGCTCCGGCTGACGGACGCGGAGCGCCGCGGCCTGATCCTCGCGAGCGAGAAGTTTTCAGTCGCCGTGACGCCTCACTTCGCGTCGCTGATCGATCCCCTGGACCCGGGCTGCCCGATCCGCCTGCAGGTCGTGCCCCAGGATGCCGAGCTGGTCGTCAGCCCGGACGACATGGCCGATCCCTGCGGCGAGGACCACGACACCGTAGTCGAAGGGCTCGTCCACCGCTATCCCGACCGCGTCCTCTTCCTCGTGCTTGACACCTGCGCGGCCTACTGCCGGTACTGCACCCGCAGCCGGCTGGTGAGCCAGGGCGAGCTCGAGCCGCTCGGCCGCCGGGTCGACGCCGCCCTGGCCTATATCGAGAAGCACACCGAGGTCCGGGACGTGCTCATTTCCGGCGGCGATCCGCTGCTGATGTCGGACGCCTCGCTCGACCAGCTCCTCGGCCGGCTGCGGGCGATCCCGCACATCGAGTTCGTGCGCCTCGGCACCCGCATCCCCGGATTCCTGCCGCAGCGCATCACGCCCGAGCTGGTGAAGGTGCTCCGCAGGCACCGGGCCTGGCTCTCGATGCACTTCTGTCACGCCCTGGAGCTGACCCCGGAGGTGGCCGAGGCCTGCGACCGTCTCGCCGACGGCGGCATCCCTCTCGGCTGCCAGACCGTGCTGCTGCGCGGGGTCAACGACTCGGTCGAGGAGCTGCGCGACCTCTTCCATGGGCTGCTCAAGCTGCGCGTCCGGCCCTATTACCTCTACCAGGCCGACCCGGTGATCGGCACCGGCCACCTGCGCACCACGATCGAGAGGGGGCTGGAGCTGATGGATCAGCTCCGGGGGCACACCACCGGCTATGCCGTGCCCACCTATGTGGTGGACGCTCCGGGCGGCGGCGGGAAAGTCCCGCTGCAGAGCCGGACGGTCCTCGACTATACGGACGGGCTGGTGCAGCTGCGCAACTGGGCGGGCCAGACCTACACCTATCCCGATCCCGCATGAGAATCGGGCTCTGTTACGACCTGAAGTCGGACTACCTGGCCGCGGGGTTCGCGCCTCACGAGGTCATGGAGTTCGACGATAAGGAGACGATCGCCGGGATCGAGGGGGCCCTCCTCGGTCTCGGCCATCGGGTCGAGCGGGTGGGCCGGGGGACCGAGCTCGCCCGCCGGCTCGCCGCGGGCGAGCGCTGGGACCTGGTCTTCAACTTCGCGGAAGGGGTGCGCGGGCGTTCCCGCGAGGCGCAGGTGCCCGCGGTGTGCGAGATGTTCGATCAGCCGTACACGTTCTCGGACCCGCTCACCTGCGCGGTGACGCTCGACAAGCCCATGGCCAAGCGGCTGGTCAGGGACAACGGGCTGCCGACGCCGCCGTTCGCGATCGTGGAGTCGGAGCACGAGGCGGATACGGTGACTCTCGAGCCGCCGCTCTTCATCAAGCCGGCCGCAGAGGGGAGCTCCAAGGGGGTGACCGACCGCTCCCGGGTTTTGAGCCGGGTCGATCTGCGCGAGGCCTGCGCCGCGCTGCTGCGGACTTATGGCCAGCCGGTGCTCGTGGAGCGATATCTGCCCGGGAGGGAGATGACCGTGGGCATCGTGGGCAACGGCGACGAGGCCCGGGTGGTGGGCGTGATGGAAGTCGTCTTCAAGGACGGCACGGACGCCGACTACACCGCGCTCAACAAGGACGAGTGGGAGAAACGGATGGAGTATCGCCTCCTCGACGGGGAGCCTCTCGCGATGCGAGCCCGCGAGGTGGCGCTTGGCGCCTACCGCGCTCTTTCGTGCCGGGATGCGGGGCGGGTCGATCTGCGCTGCGACGAGAACGGCGAGCCGTGCTTCCTGGAGGTCAACCCACTGCCCGGCCTCCATCCGATTCGCTCGGACCTGCCGATCCTGTCTCGGCTGGCAGGGATCTCTTATACCGATCTGCTCGGCTCGATCCTCGACGCGGCTGGCCGGCGATGGGGCCTTTGAGTAGCGGCCTCCGCGTCGTCATCGCCCACAACCCGGTCGGCGAGGAGGACGACCCTTCCACCTCGGACGTCCTGGCACAGGTGGAGATGGTCGAGAGCGCGCTCGCCGGGCTCGGGATCCCCTCTTTGCGTCTCGCGGTCGAGCCCGGGAGGACTCTGGAGATCTTTCGCGAGACCTTCCGCGAGGAGACCCGGCGGCCGGGAAGCGTCATTTTCAACCTGATCGAATCTCCTCCGGGCCGTCCCTACATCCACACGGACAGCACCGCGGTCCTGGAGCTGGCGGGGCTGCCGTACACGGGCTCCGCTCCCTCCGTCCTCAGCCTGACGACCGACAAGGTGGCTACCCGGGCGCTGCTCGCGTCCGAGGGTCTGGCCGTTGCGCCGGGTGGCCGGCTCGACCTGGCTCGGCTCGACCTGGATCACCCCGCGGTGCTCGACCGGGTGCCTCCGCCCTGGATCCTGAAGCCCGCGTTCGAGGATGCTTCGGTCGGCCTGGAAGGAGATCCGGTCTACACCACCCGCGAGGCCGCCCTGGCCCGGGGGGCCGAGCTCGCCCGCCGCTTCCCCGGTCAACCGGTGCTCGTCGAGCGCTACCTCCCCGGCCGGGAGCTGAACGTCTCCTTGCTTGCCAATGGAGAGACGGTGGAGGTGCTCCCGGTGGCCGAGATCCTGTTCGAAGGATTTCCCGAGGGGATGTCGCGCGTGGTGAGCTACGAGGCCAAGTGGGATGAGGGCTCGTTCGCGTGCATCCATACGGTTCGCTGCTTTCCTGATAGGGAGGAGGACGCCGAGCTGCTCGCCCGGGTGCGGGAGATCGCTCTCGCGGCTTGGCGCATCTGCGGCCTTGAAGGGTATGCGCGGGTGGACCTCCGGCTGGATGAGCATGGGGTTCCCCATGTTCTGGAAGTGAACGCGAATCCCTGCCTTACGGCCGATGCCGGGTTCATGGCCGCGGCTGGGAAGGCGGGGTTGACGGCTTGCGAGGTGGTGCGGCGGATTCTGGGGGCGGTGAAGAAGACCCCCTCCCCGGCCCTCCCCCGCTTCGCGGGAGAGGGAGCCCCCGCCCGAGAAGGGGTTGCGATCAGGGGTGATCTGAGGGCTGTGGACCGGGAGCCTCTGGAAAAATTGATTCGTGAGACCGGGTTCTTCAATCCCGAGGAGGTCGCGGTCGCTCTGGAGCTGATCGATGAGCGGCTTTCTCAGGGAGAGGCAAGCCATTACCGGTTTCTGGTTGCGGAGGTGGATGGAGTTGCGGGCTATGCATGCTGGGGTCCCATCCCCGGCACGACCGCATCCGCGGACCTCTACTGGATCGTGGTCGATCCACGGCATCAGGGAAAAGGGATCGGTGCCGCTCTTTTGAAAGATGCCGAGGCGTGGATGGCTTCCGCCGGCCGCACCCGGGTCTATGTCGAGACTTCGACCCGCGCCCAGTACATGGGCACGCGCCGGTTCTACCTTGCTTGTGGTTATGAGATGGCGGCGGAGCTCGCGGACTTCTACGCTCCCGGAGACGGCAAGGCCGTCTTTCTCAAGGTGCTTTAGTCGAGATACCGGTACGCCAGCACGGTGAGGAACGGCTGCATCTTCCGGCTGAGCACCAGTTCGTCCAGAAGATTGGCGGCTTCTCGGAGCCGTCCCTGTTCCACACCTCCGAGCTTCGCCAGCTCCTCCTCCCGAATCTGACGGTAGAGATCGGCGTTCACGCGGTGACCGTCTGTGAGCGGGGCCTCGTTCCAGACCCACTGCCAGAGCTGGGTGCGCGAGATCTCGGCGGTCGCGGTGTCTTCCATCAGGTTGTAGATGGCGGCGGCACCGACACCTTGCAGCCAGGCGTCGATGTACTGCAGCGCAATGTTGACGTTGGCGCGGACGCCCTCCTCCGTCACCTGCCCGCCCTCGACCCGAAAATCCAGCAGATCGGCGGCCTCGACCGAGACCTCTTCCCGCAGCCTCTCCTTCTGGTGATGGCGGTCCCCCAGGTGGCGGTCGAAGATCTCCCTGGCTACCGGGACCAGGTCGGGATGAGCCACCCAGGTGCCGTCGAAGCCGTCGCGGGCCTCCCGCTCCTTGTCCTCCCTCACCTTGGAGAGAGCGCGCTCGTTGACCTCCGCGTCCCTGCGGCTCGGGATGAAGGCGGCCATGCCGCCGATCGCGTGCGCTCCCCGCCGGTGGCAGGTCTTCACCAGCAGCTCGGTGTAGGCGCGCATGAAGGGGACCGTCATGGTGATCTGCGATCGGTCGGGCAGGACGCCGAGCCCCCGGGGGAACTTGCGGATGATGCTGAAGATGTAATCCCACCGGCCGGCGTTGAGCCCCGCCGCGTGATCGCGCAGCTCATAGAGGAGCTCATCCATCTCGAAGGCGGCCAGAATGGTTTCGATGAGCACCGTGGCGCGGATGGCGCCGTGCGGAATCCCGAGGGCGTCCTGGGCCGCGTTGCAGACCTGGTTCCAGAGCTGCGCTTCGAGGTGGCTCTCCATCTTGGGGAGATAGAAATATGGGCCGCTGCCCCGGGAGACCAGCTCCCGCGCGTTGTGAAAGAAATAGAGGCCGAAATCGAAAAGGCTGGCGGACATGGGCTTGCCGTCCACCAGCACGTGGCGCTCTTCCAGGTGCCAGCCCCGTGGCCGGACGACCAGAGTCGCGGTCTTGTCATTAAGCTTGTACTCCTTGCCCTCGGGACTGGCGAAGGCGAGATCGCGCCGCACCGCATCGACCAGGTTGACCTGCCCGTCAAGGACGTTGGTCCAGGTGGGGGAGAGGGCGTCCTCGAAATCCGCCATGAAGACGCTGGCACCGGAGTTGAGCGCGTTGATCATCATCTTGCGCTCGACCGGGCCGGTGATCTCCACCCGGCGGTCCAAAAGATCGGGCGCGGTCGGCGCGACCTGCCACGAGCTTTCCCGAATCTCGCGGGTGGTGTCAAGGAAATCGGGCCGGGAGCCGCCCGCGAAGTCGGCTAGGCGCTGGACGCGCCGGTCGAGCAGACCCTCCCGCGCGGGTCCGAAGCGGCGCTGGAGGTCCAGGAGGAACCCAAGCGCCTTTTGAGTGAGGATCTGTTCCTGGCGACCCTGGACAGGCCCCGCCACCTGAATGTCGGATGCCATGGGCCTAGCTCGCCTGGGCCGCGGTCTCGAACTGCTCCTGCTCGGTGGAACCCTCCAGGGCGACGGTCGAGGCATGGCCGCAGGAGATCACCTGCGCCACCTGATCAAAATATCCGGTGCCCACGAAGCGCTGGTGCTTGACCGCCTTGTAGCCCGCCAGGCGCTCGTTTTCGAACTCCCGCTCCTGGAGGCGCGAGTAGGCGGCCATGCCCGTCTCCTTGTAGGCGCGGGCCAGCTCGAACATGCTCAGGTTGAGGGAGTGGAAACCCGCCAGGGTCACAAACTGGAACTTGTAACCCATGGCCGCGAGTTCCTTCTGGAAACGGCCGATGGTGTCGGGGTCGAGGCTCTGCTTCCAGTTGAAGGACGGCGAGCAGTTGTACGCCAGAAGCTTGCCGGGGTACTTCGCGTGGATCGCCTCGGCGAAGCGCTTGGCCTCCTCGACGTCCGGGCGCGAGGTCTCGCACCAGATCATGTCGGCGTAGGGAGCGTAGGCCAGGCCGCGGGCGATGGCGCAGTCGAGCCCGCCCCGGAGCCGGTAGAACCCTTCCACGGTCCGCTCCTTGAGCAGGAACTCCCGGTCGCGCTCGTCCACGTCGCTGGTGATGAGCTTGGCGCTGTTGGCGTCCGTGCGGGCGATCAGGACCGTGGGCACGCCGCTGATGTCGGCGGCCAACCGCGCGGAGATGAGCTTCTGCTCGAACTCGCGGGTCGGGACCAGGACCTTGCCGCCCAGGTGGCCGCACTTCTTGGCCGAGGAGAGCTGGTCTTCGAAGTGGACGCCCGCCACCCCGGCCTCGATCATGTCTTTCATCAGCTCGAAGGCGTTCAGGGTGCCGCCGAACCCCGCCTCGGCGTCGGCCACGATGGGCACGAACCAGGAGGGACCCTCGGCCCCTTCGGCGTGCTGGATCTCGTCGGCCCGGCGCAGGGCGTTGTTCAGGCGGCGGGCGACCGTGGGCACGCTGTCCGCGGGGTAGAGGCTCTGGTCCGGGTAGGTCTCGCCGGCATTGTTGTTGTCGCCGGCCACCTGCCAGCCGCTGAGATAGATCGCCTGGAGCCCGGCCTGTACCATCTGGACGGCCTGGTTGCCGGTGAGGGCACCCAGGGCCGGCACGTAGTCCTCGGTGTGGAGGAGCTTCCAGAGCCGCTCGGCCCCGAGGCGCGCCAGCGTGTGCTCGATCTGGATACTTCCCCGCAGGCGAACCACGTCCCGGCCGGTGTACGGACGCTGGATCCCCTTCCAGCGAGAGTCCTTCTTCCAGCTCTTAGTAAGATCGTCCTCTGGCATCGCCTGGTCTCCTCTCCCTCGATGTGGACAGCGAAAACACCTCTCGGACTGCAGCGTTCAAGCGAGCAAGAATCGGGCCATTTCGGGGTTTGCGGTACACTGGGTCCTGACCGATTCCCCTCTCAGGAGGTCAAGATGCACGCCCGAACCCTCCGTCTGCTCGCGCTGCTCGTGCTCGCTGTTCCGGTCTGCGTTCCGGTATTCGCCCAGGAGACCGCGCAGGAGACGATTGCGGAGGAGACCTTCACCGACCAGATCGAGGTGAGCCTGGTCAACCTGGAGGTCTTCGTCGCCGACAGGAAGGGCAAGCCGGTTCCCGGGCTCGGCAAGGAGGACTTCGAGGTCACCGAGGACGGCAAGCCGGTAGAGATCACGAACTTTTACGCCGAGACCGGAGAGACCACGGCAGGCGGCCAGGTGGAGCCGCGGCCGGTCGACCAGCGGCTGAGCCTGGTGGTGTTCGTGGACGACTACAACATGGAGCCGGCGAACCGGAACGCGATCCTGGACGGCGCCCGCGAGTTCCTCCGCGGCTCGCTCTCGCCGGGCGACCGGGTGATGGTGGTCCGCTACGGCCGGTCACTGGAGGTGCGCAAGCCGTTCACGACCGACATCAGCGAGGTCGTGGGCGAGATCGATGTGATCGCCAAGCTCGCGGGCGACCTTGCCGCGCGGGAGTCCTCGCGCGACCACCAGGTCCAGGTGGTAGTGGACGCCCTTTCGATCGGCGGCTGGGGGCCGACCGCGGAGGCGCGCATCCGGGAGTACGCGGAGGTCGAGACCTCGTTCGTGTCCGCCTCCTTGAACGCTCTCGAGACAGTGGTCGGCTGGCTCGCGGGCGTCCCTGGGCGCAAGGCGATCCTGTACGTCAGCGACGGCCTGCCGGCGGTCCCCGGGGAGGATCTCTTCATCTGGGCCGAGGCCTACTCGGGGTTCCGCTCCGGCCAGCGCATCTCCGCCATGAACTCCGGCACCTACGACGCTTCGGAGCTGTTCCGCCGGGTGACGTCCAAGGCGAGCCGCAACCGGGTCGCGATCTACCCCATTGAGGCCATGGGAGCGCGCTGGGTCCGCGGCACCCGGCTGCAGGAGGCGCGCATCCAGAACCGGCAGAACGGGCTCCGCTTCCTGGCCGAGGAGACCGGCGGCGTGGCCATGTTCAATGCGGCGCAGCCGGCCCAGGCGCTGGCCCAGACCATGGCGCCCGACCTGGCGACCTGGTACTCGATCGGCTACCGGCCTCAGAGGCCCGCGGACGACCGGGACCACAAGGTCGAGGTCAAGGTGAAGCGCAAGGGCCTCGTGGCCCGCTACCGGCGCTGGTACCAGGACAAGCCGCTCAGCGAGGCGATCGCCGACCGCACGGCCGCGACCATGGTCTTCGGCGTCGAGGAGAACCCGCTGGGCGCAGCCCTTGAGATCGGCCAGCAGACTCCGGCCGGAGAGACGTTCGTGGTCCCCCTCCGGGTCAAGGTCCCGCTTGCCAAGCTCTACCTGGAGCCCAAGGGTGAAGCCCGGGAGGGGCGCCTGCGTCTGTTCGTGGTGGCGAGCGGAGAGGGCAAGGCCACTCCCGTCCGCGAGACCCGGGTCTTGAAGGTGACCGTCCCCGAAAAGGACCTGGCGGAGGGCAAGGCTCCGGATTACGTCCACGAGATCCGGATCAACCTCCCCCAGGGGAGCTACACCGTGGGCGTGGGCGTCCGCGACGAGATCGCCACGACCACGTCGTATTTGCAGGGGAAGGTCGAGGCGGGGACGGCCGCGGGACGGTAGCTGATCAATCCCTGGAGAAGAGCGGCGCCTGCCCGACGACCTCTTCCGTCTCTTCCGGGATGGTCTCGGTCACGGTGTCTGGGCAATCACCGTCCGCACCGAGGACCACCGGCTCGGGCAGCGGCGGCAGGTAGACGTAGCGTCCCAGGCCGCGGTGGAAGACGATTCCCGGGTTCGCTTCCCGCGAGGCGCGGAGCTGGTTCAGCTTGGAGTCCAGGTCGTCGATGAAGTGGAGGACGACCGCCTCGGGAGTCATCGGCTCGACCGGGGAGGCGAACTCCTTCCTACCCTGGTGGGAGAGGACCATGTGCTCCAGCAGGAGCTGCAGGTCGGGGGGGAAGTCCTCGATGGCCGCGCAGCGGTCCCGCAGGAGGTCGCGGCCGATCACCACGTGCCCGACCAGCCGCCCCTCCAGGGTGTAGTCGTTGACCGGCATGGCCCCGAGCTCGCGCAGCTTGCCGAGGTCGTGGAACAGTACCCCGACCAGGACGAGGTCGCGGTCCAGGTCGCGGTAGTGCCCGCAGACTTGCATCGCCAGCTCCGCCATCGAGACCACGTGCTCCAGGAGTCCGCCGCGGTAGGCATGGTGCATGGCCTTGGCCGCGGGGTGCTCGCGCAGGGCCTTGCCGTGGACCGCCAGCGTCTCGGCCGCCAGCCTTCTCAGGATGGGACGCTCGACCTTCCGCTCGAACAGGAGGGACAGTCGCATCCAGAGATCATCGATGTCCTCGCGAGTGGACGGAATGAGCAGCGATTCGTCGAATCCGTAGCGCCGGTCATCCTCGCCGGCCTCGCGGCAGTCGTCGATGCTGAGCTGGAGCTGGTCGCGGTAGTTCTTGACCGAGCCCCGGAAGGCGATGAACTTGTGAGGCTCGAACTGGGCGTTGAGCGCCGGGCTGTCGGACCAGACCTTTGCCACCATGGAGCCGCTCGCATCGGCGATCTCCATGTCCAGGAAGCTCTTGCCGTTGCGGTCCTGGCGCTGCTCCTTCTTGGTGAGGAGCGCGAAACCCTGGACCACGTCGCCGCTCTCCCAGGTCCGGATCGGTGTGTTGCGCTTCGGCATAGGACAGCGCCCATAGTAGTCTCTCCGCGCTTCGGTGCCAACCCATGGCACCCGCTCTGCAAGTGAGGCACTGCGTGAGACCAATCAGACGCTTCTTTTCTTTCTGTGTCCTCTTCGGCGTGCTGGGCGGGCAGGCGTTCGGGCAAACCGATCCTCTGACTTGGCCCGAGCCCCAACGCGCCTTCTTCCAGGATGGTCCGGCCCTGCTCCTCACCCCGGAGCAGCGCGCTGAATTCCAGGCCCTCGACGAGCAGGGGCGGGAGCAGCGCATCCGCGAGCTCCTGGACCGCGACCCCATTCCCGAAACGCCTGCCAACGAGCTGCGGGCCGGGATCGAGCGCCGGCAGCGGCTCGCCACGGTCGACTACGCCTCGCCGCTCGACGTGCGGGCGCAGATCCTCTTCCTGAACGGTCCCCCGGCGGAGAAGAAGGTGCTCGACTGCGGCTTCGTCTTCGAGCCGCTGGAGATCTGGACCTACCACCAGGGCAAGGGTCAGGACGGCAAGCCGGTCGAGAAGAAGCTCGTGGTCTACAAGCCGTCGCGCTCCGAGCCCTGGAAGCTCTGGCTCCCCAGCGACTCGAAGAAGGCGCTCTACACCGACACCATGGAGTACTGGCTGGAGCAGTGGGAAGAGCTGCGCCATCAGTTCTACATCAAGCGCATCGACATCCAGAACTGCAAGGAAGCGGTCGAGGTGGACGAGGTGACCGGGATCCGGGGGATCACGGGCGCCGTGGAGAACGCCAGGGTCACGGCCCGCCTCAGGGCCAAGGATGCCAGCGCATTCCTCGAGGTGCCCAAGGACCTCGCGGCATGGGCGCGCGCCGCCGCCGCTACCGAGGTGCCGGAGGCGGCCCCCTCTCTGGAGATCACCTCGCTCGACTTCCGCTTCCCGGACCTGGCGCAGCAGCGCATGACGGTGCGCACCTACATCGCGGTCCCGCCGGACGGGCTGAAGCCCCACGAGGGCGAGAGCGCGGAGTCGAAAAAGCCCGAGGTCGTCATCGCGATCGACGGCATGCTGGAGAGCGAAGGCCGCCCGTTCGAGGAGTTCCGCGTCCGCTACCGTCTGACGAAGCCCCAGCCCGGAGCCCCCGTGTCCCTGGTGACCGAGCAGCAGCTCCGCCCCGGGGAGTCGTTCGTGATGAGGCTCCGCGTCAAGGATGAGGGGAGCGGCAGCGAGGCGCGGATCGCGCGCGCCTTCCGCGTACCCATGAGGCCGACGGGCGACGACCTGGAGGCCAAGGTCGCCAACGCGGGCGCCCTGGTGCCCGAGGACGTCGGGCAGGGCCACGACAGCCTGCTGCTCCTCCCGCCCCCGGCCGACGTGGTCCTGGGGCTCTGGCGCGCCGACGCCCTGGTCACGGGCAAGCGCATCCAGAAGGTCGTGTTCAAGGTCGACGGAGTGCAGCAACTCATCAAGACGAACCCGCCGTTCTCCGCCGAGCTGCGCCTGAACCGCTTCCCCACCGAGCAGGTGGTGCGGGCGGAAGGGTACGACGCCGAGGGCAAGCTGGTCGCGGCCGACGAGGTCATCCTCAACCAGCCGCGGGGCGCGCTCGCCGTCTGGATCACCGAGCCCGCCAAGGGGGCGCGGGTCCCGCCGGGCAGGCTGCCCGTCAAGGCCGAGGTCAGCGTGCCGGACGGCCGCCGCATCGTGTCGGTCGAGTTCAAGATCAACGACCAGACGGTCGCCACCCTGACCAAGTCCCCCTGGCAGTCGGACGTCAAAGTGCCGAACGAGGAGATGGCCTACGTCACCGTAGCGGCGACCCTGGACGACGGCAGCCGCTCCGAGTCCGTGCGCTTCGTGCGCGCGCCGCAGTACTTCGAGGAGGTGGAGGTCAACCTCGTCGAGCTGTACGTGGCTGTGACCGACCGTTCCGGAGACCTGGTCAAGGGTCTGACCGTGGACGACTTCGAGGTGCTGGAGTCCGGCAAGAAGCAGGAGATCTCCAAATTCGAGCTGGTCGAGAACCTGCCCCTGACGGTCGGCATCCTGCTCGACACCTCGGGCTCGATGCGGTCGTCCCTGGTCCAGGCGCAGGAAGCGGCGGGCAGCTTCCTGCGCGGCGTGATGACGCCGCGCGACCGGAGCTTCGCCGTGAGCTTCGCCTCCAAGCCGCGGCTCAACATGCCGCCCACCGACGACGTCGAAGCGGTGGTGCGCGGCTTCGAGGACCTGCAGGCGGTGGGCGACACCGCGCTCCACGACGCCCTGGTGCACAGCCTCTACTACTTCCGCGGCATCAAGGGGCAGCGCGCCCTGGTGCTGCTGTCGGATGGCGACGACAACGCGAGCTACATCGCCTACAACGACGCTCTGGAGTACGCGCGGCGCAGCGGCGTGGCGGTCTACGCCATCGGCTTCAACCTGCCCGGGCTCGCGACCGGGCTGCGCAGCAAGCTCTCCGAGCTGTCCGAGACGAGCGGGGGCAAGGCCTTCTTCACCAGCAAGGCCGAGGAGCTCCCGGCGATCTACGAGCAGATCGAGCGCGAGCTGCGCAGCCGCTACCTCGTGGCCTACAACTCGAACCAGGCCAGCGGCAAGCCCGGCGCCTTCCGGGAGGTGGAGGTCAAGGTGAAGCGCGGGCTCAAGGCCCGGACAGCCCGGGGGTATTACCAGTGAGGCTCCGAGGGTTCTTCGGAGTCCTTCTCCTGGCGGTCGCTCCGGCGTTCGCCGTGGCGTCCGATGATCCTCTCCTCTGGCCCGAGCCTCAGCGGGCCTTCCTCCAGGACGGCCCCGGACTGCTGCTCACCCCGGAGCAGCGCGAGGAGCTTCTGTCCCTCGACGAGGCCAGCCGCGATGCGTTCATCGAGCGCTTCTTCGCCGATCCGTTCCCCCAGTCGCCGGTCAACGAGATGCGCGAGGGGATCGAGCTGCGGAAGCGCCTGGCGTTCGCAGAGCACTCGCCGGCCGACGCCCGCGGGCAGCTCCTCTTCCTCAAGGGCCCTCCGGCGGAGCGGCTCGTGATCGACTGCGGCAACGCGTTCAAGCCGCTGGAGGTCTGGACCTACGGCGCGGTATCGAGCGGGGGCGACCAGCGCCGGCTGGTCCTCTACCGGCCGTCTCCCGACGAGCCCTTCCGTCTCTGGCTGCCGATCGACTCGAAGGGGGCGCTCTACACCCGCGACATGGAGGGCTGGCTCGACCAGTGGGAGAGCCTGGGGATCGGCGGCCGGCGGATCGACCGCTTCATCTGCCCCGACTCCGTCCACGTGGACGCCGCCACCGGGATCGACGGCCTCCGGGGACAGGTGGTGGCCAGCAAGGGCGGCATCCGGAAGAGGGCGGATGGAAAGGCCATCGAGCAGCCTTACACCGCCATGCGCTGGGCCCGGCCTCAGGACCGGGCAAGCTTCCTGGAGCGCCCGGCCGACCTCCCCGGCTGGGCGCTCCAGGCCATCGAGACCCGCCTCGCCCCTCCGCCGCCCCCGCTCGATCTGGATATCCTCGACCTCGACTTCCCGGACAAGCAGGGGCAGCGCCTGGTCTCCCGCATCCTGCTCGCCGTCGCTCCCCCTGGCGAAGAGGGCGGAGTCGCCGTCGCGTCGGAGGAGGGGAAGGACAAGGTCAAGCTGACGGTCGAGGGCACGATCGAGCGTGAGGGGCAGGCCTTCGAGGAGTTCCGGATGCGCTTCCGCCTGCCCCCGCCGGAGGGGGACAGCCCGGTCGCCCTCCTGCTGGAGCGGCGGCTCCGCCCCGATCAGCCCTTCCTGCTCCGGGTGCGGGTCCGGGACGAAGTGAGCGGTGCCGAGGCCCGCCTGGCGCGCGGCTTCCGGGTCCCCGGCCAGCCGGTGGTCCGCCTGCCCCGCGCCGCCACCCTGTCCGCCGCCCGGGGCGAGATGCTCCCGCTCACGATCGCCGGCAAGGACAGTCTCGTGCTGATCCCCCCGATCGACGAGGTCGTGCTGGGCACCTGGCGGGCCGACGCCCTGGTCAACGGCGACCGCATCGCCAAGGTGGTCTTCCTGGTGGACGGGGAGCCCCAGCTCTCCCGCGCCAAGCCCCCCTACTCCGCCGAGATCCGCCTGGCGCCGTTCCCCAGGGAGCAGGTGGTGAAGGTCGAGGGATACGACGCCGCGGGCGAGCTCGTGGCCTCGGACGAGGTTGTCGTCAACCAGACCCGCGGGGCCTTCCGGGTGATGATCACCGAGCCCGCCGAGGGAAGCCGGATCGGCCGCCGGGCGCGGGTGCGCGCCGAGGTGGCCGTGCCGGACGAGAACCGCGTCGAGCTCGTCGAGCTGCGGGTCAACGACAAGACGGTGACGACCCTGTCCGCTCCCCCCTGGCAGGCCGACATCGACGTCCCGGACGAGCCGATCGTCCACCTGACCGTCGTGGCGCAGCTCGACGACGGCCGGCGCACCGAGACCGTGCGCTTCCTGCGGGCGCCCGAGAACCTGGAGCAGGTCGACGTCAACCTGGTCGAGCTGTTCGCGACCGTCAGCGACAGCGGCGGCTTGGTGCGGGGGCTCACGGCCCAGGACTTCGAGGTCCTGGAGGCGGGAAAGCCGCAGTCGGTCTCCCGCTTCGAGATGGTGGAGAACCTTCCCCTCACCCTCGGGTTCCTGATCGACACCTCGACCTCCATGGCCTCCTCCCTGATCGAAGCCCAGCGCGCGGCCGACGGCTTCCTGCGCAAGCTGAAGGCGAAGGACCGTGCCTTCGGAGTCGGCTTCGCGACCCGCCCCTACCTGGCCATGCCGCCCACGGACGACCTCGACGCGGTGAGCCAAGCGCTGGAGGGGATGCGCTCGGCGGGAGCCACGGCCCTTCACGACGGCCTGATCACCGCCCTCTACTACTTCCGGGGCTACCGCGGCCAGCGCGCCCTGATCCTGCTCTCGGACGGCGAGGACACGGCGAGCAACACGCCCTGGGACAGGGCCCTGGAGTATGCCCAGCGGAGCGGGGTCGCGATCTATCCCATCGGCCTGAACGTGGGAGCGCTCAATCTCGAGGTGCGGAGCCATCTGTCGAACCTGGCCGAGGCCACGGGCGGCAAGGCCTTCTTCGTGGACCGGGCCGAGGAGCTGGCCGACGTCTATGGCGAGATCGAGCACGAGCTGCGCAGCCGCTACTACCTGGCCTACGAGTCGGACCGGCCCGCAGACCAGTACGGCTACCGTCCCGTGGAGGTGCGGGTGAAGCGCGGAGGCAAGGTGCGGACGGCGCGGGGGTATTATCCTTAGGTATGCGCAGTAAGCCGTTTCTCCTCCTGCTGCTTCCGGCCGCCCTCCTCCTGGGGGCTGCGGTCTCCCCTCCCGGCCAGTTCCGGTTCGAGCGGTTCAACCGCAGCTACCCGGAGGCCGTCCCGGAGATCTCTCCGATCGAGCAGGGGCCGTTGACGATCCAGCTCTCGTCGCCGAAGAGCAACCTGACTCTACGCAGCCACTTCCTGCGGCTGGAGCCGGGACCGGGCGGAAGCCACACGGCCGAGCTGCGGGTGGAGTTCCAGGGGAAGGGCTGGCTCGTCGCGGACCTGAGCATGGGCGGATTGGCGGCGACCCGCCTGCAGGACCAGGTGACGGTCCCGCCCCAGGCCGCCACCCTGGAAGGCCGGGTTCGGCTGACCCGCGACCCGGGCGCCTACGTGATCACCACCGAGCAGCTCCCCCGCCAGATGAGGGTCAAGATCCAGAGCGGAATCGCGACTCAGGTGGTGGGGTTCTGCGACCGGATTCCGACGCTGCTTGGACCCGACCTCGACTGCGAGCGGCTGAACCAGGCGCTCTCGACCGCGGTGGTGCCGCTCCCCCCCGCCGGGGAGAGCTACCTCTTGGAGGACGCCGAGCTCACCTCCGAGGAGCGGGGCCAGCTCGACGCCTATCTCGCTAGCACCCGCTGATCAGGAACGGCGCTTCCTCGCTACGGGAGGGCTCGGATCCACCTGCTCTCGCCAAGCTTCCAAGGCGCTGACGCGGCGGTGCAACTGGGAGTGAGACGTGTGGAACGTCTTCCGCATCCCTTCGAACTGCTCGGCGACCTCGGTGCGGAACGAGGCAAGGCTCTCGTTACAACCGGCAACTCCCTCCGCGACCTGCTGGATCTGCCCTCGTAGGCTCTCGATCTCGACGCCAGTCTCCCGAAAACGGGAATCTATCCGCTCGTTGACCTCGCCAAAGCGCTTGTCCAGATAGGCGATCAGTTCCTGGTCCATGTATCGTCGTCCCCTCGCGCGTCGTGTCGATGGGCGATATCCTGCCACGGCTCCCATCCCCGGGTCAATCAACCAAAGCGCGCCAAACCGCGAATGTTCCCGGGGCGGCATTTGTTACAATGGCTTGACGGGGCGAGTCTCCCGCCACCGATCCCACGCACAAGCGACACCCGTTCTGGAGGAATCAGCCGCATGGCTCGACGCATGATGAACCGCCTGTTCTACTTCACGGTCGAGGACGAGAGCATCCTCGCCGAAGCGTTCTCCCAGCTCGAGAAGGACGTCTATGCCATCACCTACAAGGTGACCGGCACCGAGGACGTCTTCGTCACCACGAGCGAGACCAAGGACGCCATGGACCGCAACGACATCCCCTACAACCTGCTCGCCGAGGAGGACGGCTCGCGCATCTCCGTCTACCACTCGCCGCTGTCGCGCGAGGAGCTGGGCGACTACGAGGACGCGGTCAAGGCCCTGACCCTCGCCTGCCGCGCCATCGCCGTGGCCTGCGTAGGTGTCAACGGCGAGAGCAACCTGGGGTTCGACCTCTCCCAGGGCTCCAAGAGCTACACCTACTTCACCGCCCCCGCGGGACACACCTTCATCTGGAGACTGTTCCGGGAGCGCGACGAGGCGGCCGACTTCCTCCACAAGCTGACCGGCGGCGACAAGAAGGCCGCGGAATGGGCGGAGTCGATCCCGCTGGGCTCGGTCAAGGAGCTCAAGTCCTACCATTGAACCTCCCCCTGTTCGAGCCCACCTACTCGGTCTCGCAGCTCTGCGGAGAGGTCCGCGACTTCCTGGGCGAGGCGTTCTCCTCGATCTGGGTGGTCGGGGAGGCGCAACGCGTCCGCCCCAGCCAGCGCGGCCACCTCTACTTCGAGCTGGTGGAGAAGGGGGAGAGGGACGAGATCGTCGGCAAGCTGGAAGCCGTGATCTGGAAGGGGGACCTCCTCCGGGTCCGCCGCGTGCTCGGCGCCTCCGGGCAGAACCTCACCGACGGCATGCAGGTGCGCCTCCGCGGGAGCCTCGACTTCTACGCCCCGGGCGGACGCATCCAGCTCTGCGTCAAGGACGTGGACCCCGCCTTCACCCTCGGGCTGCTCGAGCAGCGCAGGAGGGAGACCCTGGCCGCGCTGACCGCCGCCGGGCTCATGGAGCGCAACCGCTCCCTGACCATCCCCGACCTGCCCCTCGACATCGCGCTGATCACCTCCTACGGGAGCGCCGCCTACCACGACTTCCTCTCCGGCCTTCAGGAGAGCGGCTACGGCTTCCGGGTGATCTTCGTCCATGCCTCGGTCCAGGGAAAGGAAGCCGAGCGCGAGGTGGTCTCGGCCCTGGCCTCTCTCACCCGATTGTCTCCCGATAGGCCCATCGACCTGGCGGTCCTGATCCGCGGCGGCGGCGCCCGGAGCGACCTCGCGGTGTTCGACAGCCGCGCTCTCGCCGAGGCCATCGCCCGCGCTCCGTTCCCGGTCCTGGCCGGGCTCGGTCATGAGATCGACCGCTCCATCGCGGACCTGGTGGCGCACTCCGCCTTCAAGACCCCGACCAAGGTCGCCGAGTTCCTGGTCGAGCAGGTGGCCCGCCGCGAGCTGGAGGTCGACGAGCTGCGCCGCCGGCTGGTGCGCGAGGCCCTGGAGCCCCTGCGCGCCGGCCGCGAGTCCCTGGGCCGCGCCGAGCGGGGGGTGAGCCTGGCCCGCATGCGTCTCGCCGCGGCCGGGGAGCGGATCGAGGAGCACGCCCGCGCCCTGGCCCGCCTCGGACGGAGCGGTCTGCGCCAGGCCGAGCGCCGGCAGCAGCAGATCCGCGTTCGGCTCGCCGAGCTCGCACCGCGACAGGTGGAGAGCGGCGAGCGGGAACGCCTCCGCCTAGGCGGGCGCATCGCCGGAAGCGCCCGGGGAAGACTGCGCGAGACCCGGGCCACGATCCAGGGGATGGAGCGACTGTGCGCCCAGCTCTCCCCCGAAAGGACGCTGGAGCGCGGCTTCAGCCTCACCCGGGGTCCCGGCGGCGAGCTGCTCCGGGACCCGTTCCAGGTCGCTGCGGGCGACCTCGTCACCACCCGACTGGCCGGAGGGAATCTCACGAGCCGAGTGGAGGAGCCATGAACGACCTGTTTTCCCAGACGCCCCCCGCAACCCCCGCAAACACCACCGAAGAGCAGCCGGCGCTGAGCTTTCGCGAGGCCATGGAGGAGCTGGAAGGCATCCTGGAGCGGATCGAAGGCGAGGAGATCGACATCGACCGTCTCGCGGAAGAGCTGCGGCGCGCAGCCCAGCTCCTCGACCTCTGTCGCGGCAAGATCCGCAAGGCCGAAGTCGAAGTCACCCAGATCGTCCAGAGCCTGGAGCAGGGAGAGGAAGAAGGGTGAGTTAAGATCCCAGGGCAGAGGTGACGCATGAACGCTCCGATCCTCGCCCTGCTGCTCCTCCTCCAACCCGCTCCGCAGCCGGAGCCTCCCTCACCTTCTCCCGAAGCGGCCAGGATCGCCGCCGAGCTCGCTCCGGGCATCGAGCTGTTCAACAGCCGGCGCATGGGCGGAGACCGTCTGGAGAAGGCCCGGGCCTTCTTCGGGTAACAATATAGGAGACTCACCCGCAGGGGGACCGGGCGGGTCGAGCCCCGCCCTTTCCCGGTTTCCACAACTTTAGCAGAAGCGGGTCACGTCCACGATAACCAGAGGGATGATCGGCCGCGTTTCCGTAGCCCTCTTGAGCGCCCGGTACAGCCCATCCGGGTCCGTCAAATCCCCTGCCAGCCTGTCGTGCATTCTGTGGACCTCGCGCAGGATCTTGGTGCCTTCAGTCTCTAACATCCGGACGTCTCCTGTCTCCCGGTCAAGGCCGGGTTGAAAAGAGGCGCGCGTTTCTGTTAGGATTGGGATCTACCGTTCAGGTCCCGCTCCTACCCAGAGCGGTTCGCCTCGGAATGCCGGTTTTTAGAAGTTCCCGAAGCCCCGTTCCCGCGGGGCTTCACTGCATCCGGGTTGTCCCTCCTGCTAGCAACATTGCGAAAGAATAGCATTGCAGCCGCGGAGATTGCCAACCGCCTTCCAGAATGAAAGGTTTTATTCGTTTGCCGTCTGGTCGTTGCTGGCGGGCGGTCTTGCGTGGCTAGGCTGGCCGTTTCTTGTCCGGCCCGTTAGGCTTGGGTCGAGCTGCGCGGTCCCGTTCGTCAATAACAGACTTCGGGACAGAGATCACCTTCCGGGCGAATTCCTCGAAACGTTCAAACGGTGTCTGTGCTGAAGTCGGCGGGTCAGGGCTTTCCCTTCCCGCCGTTCCGTCTTCCGCGTCCTTCCCGTTTTTCATGTCGTTTGACCCTCCCCCTTACCCGTCAAGGCGTCATAGGTGAGGCGCTTGCCGATGATGCCGACTGCCGCGCCAAGGAAGCGCATGCCGTCGGAAAGCTTGCGGGTGTTGAACCGGAAAGACTGTTCGTCCAGGTAGCGGAAGAGATGGAACGGCTCGACCGAGACGTAGGTGCCTTTGATCGACCGCTTTAGCAGGCTCCAGAAGTTTTCCAGGCCGTTGGTGTGGACCTTGCCCTTTGCGTAGCATTCGGCGTGGTCAATGACCGCGTGAGTGTAGGCGTCGGAAAGGTCGGCATAGCTCTTGAGCGCATCGGTGAACACTTCTGATCCTTCTGTTACGTTCTCCTGAATCTCAGGGCGAAGAGTGCTACGGCGGACGTTCGGCACTACCTTAGCCCGCACCTTGCTATGCCCGTCCGAACCATGCCGCTCAAGTAGTCCCATCACGGCAGTCTTGCCCATGCCGCCAGTCCCGGTGATCTTCCGCTCGCGCTCGGCCTTGTGCATGTTGCGGGCCTTGCCGCCGATGAAGGTTTCATCAATCTCAACTTCTCCAGACATCGGCTCAAAGGTGCCTTCCTGGACGGCAAGGCGAATCCGGTGATTCATGAACCATGCAGACTTCTGAGTCACGCCAAGCGCCCGTGCCATCTCATAGGAAGAGATTCCGTTCTTGCAGTTGACCACCATCCAAAGGGCCGGGAGCCACTTGTCCAGACCGAGCGGGGAATCCTCGAAGATCGTGCCGACCTTGACCGAGAACTGCTTTTTGCAGCCGCGACACTTCCACAGACGGCGGGTGGACAAGAACATCGGCTCCGGAGCCGCGCACCGGGGGCAAGTGACTCCGTTAGGCCAGCGAAGCTTTGCGACGAAAGCGAGGCAGACATCCGCGTCGGTGAAGAATCGGATTGCCTCGGTGAGGGTCTCGGGAAGCCGTTCGTTGCTGTCCATAGAAGTATCCTACCAGGGATTGCCGGGTGAGTCAAGTACTTATCGGGAATTAGCCCTAGATTTCACGGCTTCCCCTCCCGCTCCAGCCTCTCCCTGTCCTCCTTGGCTTGCAGGTCCAGGGCGCGCTTCATGCGTCGCTGAAGGTAGCGGGCGTAGTGGTCTGCCGCCTCTGCCAGGAAGCGGCCAAGGTGGGGCTTCATCGAGTGCATGGCGGCAGCGGTGTGCCAGCGTACGAGCTGTTCACCCGTGGCACGGGTGGTAAGGACGTGGTCCGCGTGGTCGGGCCAGACACGGCGCCCTTTCTCATACCCCACGGTTAGGTTTCCCTTGCCGCTTCTGCCAGTCACGAATAAGCCGGGCCGGGGTTTCCTTCGCGGCTCGCCGCAGAAGCTTCATGAGCGGGTCCAGATGGTCGGACAGAGCGCATTCGATCGATCCCCGGAGGGAGAATGCGAGCGACTCGGGAATCCTCCCCTCTCCCATCTCTTCCGCCTCCGGGGGATCGGGGAGGTTCAAGTAGGCAACTTCTAGGAATGCCTTGAGGGTTTCGAGCATTGAGCGGGCCGTGCGGCAAATGGATTGCGCGCTCGCTTCCTCAGCGGTTATAGGCGGGGCGGGTAACAGTGGGGTAGACTTCGTCCGGTCCGGCATGGAGCGGGTCTCCTGTCGGGCAAGGTCCCGGGCGGGTGTCGCTAGCATCCGTTCGGGGGCCGGTCTTTGAAACCGAGAGGGAGCGCACCTCCCTCTCGGCTCGGGACCACGATATACATAGGTGCGTTCGTACGTCAAGCGCACCTATGTACTCTCCCGCCATGGCAGCTCCTACCAAGAAGAAGCAGGCGAAGGGTCCCCGGGGCGGGGAGACGACCGTCTCTAAGTCCGGGATGGTGCGGAAGACGCTATGGCTGCATGGGGACGAAGCGGACGCCCTCCGGGAGAAAGCTTACCAGGAGCGGCGGGCGGAATCTGAGATCGTGCGGGAGGCGCTACGGGGTTTTCTTGGGATCGAGGATTGACTTTTATCAAACACGGCTCACTCAGCAAACTGCATGTTTGCTAGTGAGAATGCAGTGCGCTTAATCGTTACCCTGATGACCAATACGACATCCTTAGGATTCGCTGTTTCGTAGAGGTCGATTCCTAAGAGCGTATCGCTTTCTACTTGGAACTTTGTAATCAGGGCGTCGTCTTCGAGAAGACACAGCATCGATTTCTGGTCCGACTTGAACTGTGCATTCTTCGGCAATCCGCTAGCATTTTCCGGCGGGCGAAGAGCATCGAATAAGACTTTTAATCGGTTGTCGATATCGCCACCATATTCATCCTTGGGCTTCTTGATCAATCCTCCAGGCAATTCCCGTCTGAGGAAAAGGATGTCCAGTTCGCAGGCTAAACGCAACGCGTTTACGATGACTGGAATAAACTTGACGCCGTTAAATTCACGCACCAACGCTGCGCCAGAAAGATCCGGGTCGATTTCCTCGCAAAGCGGCTGAAACGCGGGCGGGAAATTGCGCTTCTTCCAGTCCGGCGCCGCACCCCCAACCTTGGCCACTAACCGCAGCACATCTGGGACCCTGAAGCAAAGATCCTGAAGTTGTGGATGAAGTTGGCTTCGAATTTCATGCTGAGCCGCCAACACGTCCCGTGTACGCTTCCTCCTCTGGCAGGAGGGCAACGGGCCTCTGTAGAGCAAACGGAATTGCACCTGTTCCTCCTCCCCGAACGGATCTGCCCACGGAGGAGGCAGAAGACCGCCACCAGGGAAGCCGCTCGCGTAGCATCTCCTGGAATGCCGGGGTGAGTCAAGTATGTTGTTGCCCTTCTTCGAGCCCTACGCCGCCAGCCATCCGGACTCCGCGATCGCAGCCTTCTACCTGGGGCGGACCTACCTCGAGCTGGGACAGGGGGACAATTCCGTCTCCTGGCTGGAGAGGGCGATCGCTCTCGAGCGCGGCAACTCCGACCTCTACCGCTGGCTCGCCCGCGCTCATGGAATCGCCGCAAGCGGAACCAACGCCGTGGCTCGGACCCGCCACATCCACGAGGCCAGGATCGCTCTGGACAAGGCGGTCCAGTACAAGCCCGACAACCTCCGCGCCCGGGAGGACCTGGTCCGGTACCACCTCAGCGTGCCCGAGCACCTGGGCGGCGGCATCGAGCGCGCCCGCCTGGAAGCCGAGGCCGTGCGCAAGTTCGATCCCGCCGGAGGCCGCGCGCTGCTGGCCAGCATCCACCTGCATCAGGAGGACTCCGCCAGCGTTGAGCGAGCCGAGCGCGAATACCTGGCCGCCATCGCCGAAACTCCGGCCGACCTCCGGCCGCGCATGGGGCTCGGCTATCTCTACCAGTCCCTCTCCCGCTGGCCTGAGGCGTTCGAGGCCTTCGAGGAGATCCTGCGCCTCGAGCCCGAGGCCTGGGACGCGATGTACCAGCTCGGCCGCACCGCCGCCTTCTCCGGCCAGCGGCTCGACCGGGCGGAGGAGGTGCTGAAGCGGTACCTCGCCCACTACCATCAGGGCGACGGCCCGCCCCTCTCGGGTGCTCACTTCCGCCTGGGAACTGTCTACGAAAAGAAGGGGGACCTCGCCAGAGCCCGGGAGCACTATCAGAAGTCGCTGGATCTCGATCCGGCGAACCAGGAGGTTCGGACGGCGCTGGAGCGCCTGCCGGCGTCCTAGAGGGGTCTACGAGACGGCGGCCGCGGCCGTGGCAGGCTCCACGGGAAGGAGGATCGTGAACAGGGTCCCTTTCCCCTCCCCGTCGCTGTGCGCCCGGACGGTACCGCCGTGCAGCTCGGTGAGCCCCTTGACCAAGGCGAGCCCCAGGCCCAGCCCGCCCTGGCTCCGGTCCAGGGGCTGGGGTCCCTGGGAGAACGGCTCGAACAGCGAGGGCAGGATGGCCGGGTTGATCCCCAGCCCGTCGTCACGGACGCTGAGGCTCGCGAGCCCCCCCTCCACGGTCAGCTCCAGCGAGACGTTGCCTCCCGCAGGGGTGAACTTGAGCGCGTTGTGCAGCAGGTTTCCCAGGCACTGCGCGATCCGGGTCCGGTCGCCATCGACCCGGACCTCCGTCTTCGGAAGGACGAGATGGAAGGCGATCCGCGCCCGGTCGAGCTCCGGCTTGAAATCCTCGTGGACGTCCCGCGCCAAAGCCCGAAGATCCAGCAGCTCCCTCTTGAGGACCGCCTTGCCCCGGGCGATGCGCGACGCGTCGAGCAGATCGTCCACCAGGCGGACGATGTGGCCGAGCTGGCGGTCGATGATCTCCAGCACGCGGATCACCTTCTGGTCCTTCGGAAGCATCTGGCGGAGCAGGTGCGCCCCGTTGCGGATCGGCCCGAGCGGGTTGCGCAGCTCGTGGCCGAGCATGGCCAGGAACTCGTCCTTGGCCCGGCTGGCGCTCTCCGCTTCGGCCCGGGCGGCCTCGGCCTGCTGCAGGTGCTCGTTGCGCTCCCGCTCCCTTTGGGACAGAAGGTCCGCCGAGCGCTCCAGGGCTTCACCGAGGAGGGCCACCTCGGCGACACGCGAGGGATTGACCTGGGGACGCCCGCCATGAGCGAGGACGGCGGCGGCCGAAGCGGCGGAGCCGATGCCGCGGGAGACGTGCCGCGAGAGGAAGAAGGCTCCCAGGCCGCTCACCACGAGCACCGCCAGGCCGGCGCCGAGCACCGCGAGCATGACGCGGAGGGCCGGGCCGTCCACGATTTCGCGGGGCACCGCGATGATCGCCGTCCATTCCGACAGGGGCGCGCGGCTGTATGCGGTGTAGACCAGCTCGCCGTCCAGCGTGGTCTGGGGGACCAACCCATCCTTCGACTCCTGGACGACCCGGAAGAAGGAAGGGGTCGCCGGCTTGCCCACGAAGCGCTCCGGGCTGCGGGTGCGGGCGACGACGATCCCCCGCCGGTCCACGATCGTCCGGGTCCACTCTTCCGTGGGAGAGAGCTGACGGTCGACCACGTCGGCGAGCATCTGCGGGGTAATCGCGGCGGTGAGCACGTAGCGCAGCTCACCGTTCCGGAGGACCGGGACCCGGACCGGAAAGGCCAGGTACCCTCCCGTCCCCCTGGCAAGGTCGCCCACGGTCGGCCGCCGCGTCTCGACCGTCCGCCGCAGGCTCGCCGGCTCGCTGGTCGGAGGCAGCGGAGCTCCCCGCGGGAGCATCGTGTTCACCAACTGGCGGCCGGCGGGCGAGAGGAGCAGCACGGTCATCCAGGAGGGCTGAGTCTTCGCGGCGCGGCTGGCTTCGGCATGGAAGCCCTCCAGGTCGCCGCGCTCCAGCCGTTCCGAAGCGGCCAGGGCGGACAGCGTCCGGATCGTGCTCGACATCTCCCGGTCGACGGCCGCGGCCAGATCCCTCGCCGACTGGATCTGCCGGCGCTCCGCCGCGGCCCGCTCGGAGCTCGAAAGCTGGTGGGCGACCAGCGCTCCGAACACGACCAGAGGCGCCAGCGTCCCCACGACGAGCAGCACGAGATGCCACCGGAGGGGGAAAGTCCGCCGGGATGGAGAGGGGGTGGTAGGCCTTGGAGTGTCCATCCTGGTTCACCAAGGCTAACAGACGAGGCGCCCGGCCCCCTTCCCGGGCAGTCGAGAGGCATCAGCCGGTCGTGTCCGCCGTGGGTCCGTAAGTTGACGGGACCTTCCCGCCCATCGGACGCAGGTAGGCGGTGAGCTGGCCGCGATGGGCAGACGGCGAGCTCCCCGTTCGGGGGTTGAAGCCTGCCGCGTCCCCGAACTTTCTTGACACACTGCGGCATGACTTCTAGGATGCCGCCCATGGCCACCGAGACGCTTGCACCAACGACAGCTTCCGGCTCCCTCACCCATGAGAACGGCATCACCTGGCTCGTCCTCGATGATCCCGCGAAGAAGGTCAACACCCTCTCGACGCGCCTGTTCGAGTGGTTCGAGGAGCAGGTCTCCCGGGCCGAGCGGGAGCGGCCGGACGCCCTGGTGATCCTCTCCGGCAAGCCGGACGGCTTCGTCGCGGGCGCCGACATCGAGGAGCTTCAGGCCTTGAAGGAGACGGAGCAGGTGATCGCCATGCTCCAGCGCGGGCACGACCTCATGAACCGCCTGGCCGCCCTCCCCTTCCCCACGGTCGCCGCCATCCACGGCGCCTGCCTGGGAGGCGGGCTGGAGCTCGCCCTCGCCTGCCGGTTCCGGATCGCGACCGAGCATCCCAAGACGAAGCTGGGACTTCCCGAGGTCCAGCTCGGCCTGATCCCGGGCCTCGGCGGCACCCAGCGGCTGCCCCGGCTGATCGGCGTCCCCGCCGCGCTCGACCTCATCCTTACCGGCCGCCAAGTGGATGCCCGCAACGCGGAGCGGCTCGGCCTGGTGGACGACACCTGCCACCCCGCCGACCTGCGCACCGCGGCCGAGCAGTGGGCGCGGGGGAAGGCGGAGAGCAAACCGGTAGGCGGACTGTCCCGCAAGGCTACCGACTTCATCGCCCGGGCTCCGCTCGCCGACCGGATCGTCTTCGACAAGGCCCGGGCCGGGGTGATGGAGAAGACCGGGGGGCACTACCCCGCCCCCCTGGTCGCCATCGAGGTGGTGCGCGACGGCATCAAGCTGCCGCTTCAACGCGCCCTGGACGTCGAGGCGGGCGCCTTCTCGCAGCTCGTGGTCTCGGACACGGCCAAGGCGCTGATGTCCATCTTCTTCCGCAAGAATGAGGTGGAGGCCCGGGCCGCGAAGCTCGCCCGCAAGGCCCGCCCCGTCGGCAAGGTCGGCGTCCTCGGCGCCGGGCTCATGGGCGCAGGCATCGCCCAGGTCCTGGCCGAGAAGGGAACCCAGGTGGTGATGAAGGACCGCGACCTCGCCGCCCTGGGACGCGGCATGGCCTACGTCAACGAGCGCTTCCGCGAACGGGCCAAACGCCGCAGAGCGACGGAAGCGGAATCCAAGGCCGCCCTCGGCCGCGTCCATCCCACGGTCCAGTACGATGCCTTCCACCGGGTAGACCTGGTGATCGAGGCGGTGTTCGAGGACGTGGGGGTCAAGCACGCGGTGATCCGGGAGACCGAGGCCGCGGCGCCCGAGGGGCTCATCTTCGCCTCGAACACCTCGGCCATCCCCATCGCCCGCCTGGCCGAGGCGAGCCGCCGGCCGGAGAACGTGGCGGGCATGCACTTCTTCAGTCCGGTCCACAAGATGCCGCTTCTTGAGGTCATCCGTCACCCCGGCACCTCCGAAGAAGCCCTGGCCACGGTGGTGGAGGCCGGCCGCCGCATGGGCAAGACCATCATCGTGGTGGGCGACGGTCCCGGCTTCTTCACCACCCGGGTGCTCGCGCCGTTCCTCAACGAGGCGGCCTGGATGCTCGCGGAGGGCGCAGCCATCGACCAGGTGGACAAGGCCATGACCCGCTGGGGCTGGCCGGTCGGCCCCTTCGCCCTGATGGACGAGGTCGGCCTGGACGTGGGCCGCCATGTCGCCGAAGTGATGCACGGGGCCCTGGGCGACCGGCTGGCGCCGCCCCCGGTGTTCCATCGCATGATCGAGGACCAGCGGATGGGCCGGAAGTCGAAGCGCGGCTTCTACCTCTATGAAGAGGAAGGGAAGAAGAAGAAGAAGGGCGGGAAGCAGGTGGACCCCGCGGTCTACCAGCTCCTCGACTGGCGGCCCGGCCAGGTCTCGGACGAGGAGATCGTGGAGCGCTGCTGGCTCCAGATGCTCAACGAGACCGCCCGCTGCATGGAGGAGGGGATCATCCGCGACCCGGCCGACATCGACATCGGCGTGATCTTCGGCTTCGGATTCCCCCCGTTCCGGGGAGGCCTGCTCCAGGAGGCGGACCGCCACGGCCTGCCCTGGGTGGTGAGCCGCCTGGAGGGCTACGCCGCGCGCCATGGAAAGAGGCTGGAGCCGGCAGACCTGCTGCGGGAGATGGCGCGGAAGGGGGAGCGGTTCTATAAGGACTGAGGGATGACCGCCTTCTTCATCCCCACCCTCCTCTTCATCCTCTTCGCCCTGTTCAGCGCGACGGGGGCCTACTTCCTCACCGCCCACTTTCGAGGGCGGACCGCGGGGATCGTGGCCGCGCTGCTCACGCTGTTCTTCTTCGCCGCCCTGTTCCTGGGATTGCTGGTCCTGATGCCGGCGGAAAGCCTTCCCGGGCGATATCCTGGGGGGATAATGCCTCCAGCAGCAGGAGAAATGCCGGGCGCGGCTTTTGCGTTCTCCCGGACAAGATGATCGGCCAGACCGAGTACGAGATGGAGTCCATGGTCACGGTGGGGGCTTATGCGTCCCCCTGGGAGGCCCAGCTCGCCCGCGCCTGCCTGGAGGCGGAGGGGATCGACTCCGTCGTGGCCGACGAGCACCTGGCCCGGATCTGGTGCGCCACCACGGTCGGGGGCATCAAGCTGCGCGTCCGGGAGGACGACGCCTTCCGCGCCTTCGAGCTGCTGCGCACCCCGCGGCAGCCGATCCCCGAGATCTACCTGGTCACCGAGACGGACTTCCCGCTCCGGGAGCGCTGCCCGGCCTGCAAGTCGGACAACCTGTCCCTGGAGCGCTGGTCGGTGCTCGGCTTCCTCGGCGCCTGGCTCCTCCTGGGTCTGGCGCTCCCCGTTCCCCGGCGGCGGTGGAGCTGCCGCGGCTGCGGCTCGGCCTGGAAGGACCAGGAGGTCGGAGCCGAGCCCGCCTCCCTCGAAACTCCCGAGGAGGACCTCATGTCCGATCTGAACGACCTGGTGACGGTCGCCCGCTTCACCACCCCGTGGGAGGCCCACCTGGCGCGGACCCTGCTTGAGTCCGAGGGGATCGAGGCCTGCGTCATGGAAGAGAGGTTGCCGCCGGTCAACCTGCTCACCGGCGAGGTGCTGGCCCTCAACCGCCTGGAGGTGCACGAGGAGGACGCGGAGCGCGCCTTCGGCCTGCTGTCGGAAGTGGCCCGGGCTAGCGCCGGGGGGACTCGCGCCACGGACTAGCCGGGATTTGCGGCGATATCTGCGGTGGGGGCGATATCTGCGCCTGGGGCTGGTCCTCGGCCTTCTTCACCTGCTCCAGCACCTTCTCCTTCGTCTTCGCCTCCAGCTTCTCGCTCTTGACCTCCTGGCGCAGCCGGGCGAACGAGCTGATGTAGAGGTTCGCCACGGCCACCAGGGCGAAGGCCGAGAGGATGTACCCCCGCCAGTCGTCCAGCAGCAGCTTGTAGCGTGTGAGGAAGAGGAAGAAGAAGGTCACCCAGTGGCTGAAGCAGTACTCGCAGGTGAAGAGATAGAAGAACTTGCGGACGGTGAGGCTCTTCGCGTTGCGGGAGCGCTCCTCGCAGTACTCCCGCGGCTCGCGGAAGACCTCCTCGTGGGTGACGGTCCAGGCGATGCACGCGATGGGCAGCGCCAGGGTGAACAGCCAGACGAGCTGGAGCATCCATTCGGAGCCGGGAGGGGGACCTACAACCATTTCATCTCCTCCCCCCGGGAAGCCACGTGCTGGACGGGCTGGTCCATGCCGGGATCGCGGCGCTCCGGCTCCCGGGATGGCGGGTCCCGCCGCTCGGGCTCGCCATGGCTCGGCGAGTCCTCGGGCTCGTCGACGGGCTCGTCCCGCGCCGGGTCTTCCGGGTCCTCCTCCGCCGGAGGCTGGAACGGCTCCCGCGGATCGCGGTCTTCCCGGTCGTCCTCAGGGATGCGCAGCTCGAAGTGGGGGGTCTCTATCATCCCTACCCCTCTTCGCAAGAATCGCGCCCGGGGGGATGGGATCAATTCACCGGACCGACCTCGCTCCAAGTCGCTTCGGCCTCGTCCTCCTCGACCTCGTCCCGGAACTGGTAGCGCCGGCCGCTGGCCAGGTCGAACAGGATCCAGCCGTTGGGATCGCAGAGCCCCAGGAGGAAGTTCTCCAGCTCGTCCTCCTCCTCCGAGAGCCAGCCGGACGACCCCAACCCGGGGTTGAGCCGGACCTTCAGGGTCAGGGACCGGACCGGGTCCTCGTCCATCGGCAGCCCGATTTCGACGGAAAAGACCTCGCCGCTCCACCAGACGGCCCGGGAGTCCTCCAGCCAGCGGACCGACGGGAGGGCCTGCCCCACCGCCTTGCGCACCTGCTCCCGGAAGCCGAGCGGCTTGGATTCGCCCTCGCGCAGCTCGTTCAGGGAGGCGACCTCGTCATGGATCTTCAGGACCAGGAAATCCGCGTTCATGGCTCCGCTCCTCGACAGGGGATGGTGGCAATCAGAGTAGAGTAGCGCCATGCTCCAGCGCAAGCGCACCGGATCCATCCTCTGCCCCTCCTGCGGCAAGCTGGTGGGCGTTTCGGACGAGCAATGCTTCTACTGCGGACGGAAGAACCCGGGCATGTGGGGGCTATCCTCCGTCCTGGGCAACCTCGGACGGACCCTGTCGTTCGGCAACATCGTGGTCGGCGGATGCGGCTTCCTCTTCATGGCCTCGGTCGCGGTGATGGCCATGACCGACCCCGAGAACCTGCGCATCATGGCGGGCTTCCAGATCCTCCCTCCCGGCGGCGAAACCCTGCTCCGCTTCGGGGCGGCCGGAGCCTGGCCCGTCTTCCAGTTCGGCCGCTGGTGGACCCTGCTCTCCGCCGGATGGCTGCACGGAGACCTGATCCACATCGCGTTCAACCTCTACTGGGTACGCCTGCTGGCGCCGGCCACGGCCGAGCTCTACGGCGCCAGCCGCATGATCATCGTCTACACCCTCTCCACCATCATCGGGTTCCTGGTGAGCAGCGGAGTGGGCTGGTATGTCCACGTGGCCGGCAAGATGACCTGGCTGGCGATGATCGGCCTGGGCGGCGCTCCCCTCACGGTCGGGGCCTCGGCGCCGATCCTCGGGCTGCTCGGCGCGACGATCTGCTACGGCCACCGCACCGGGTCCTACTCCGCCTCCCGCCAAGCCTGGAGCTACGCCCTCTTCATGATCGTGTTCGGCTTCGTCATGCCCCGGGTCGACAACTGGGCGCACATCGGGGGCTTCGCGGGCGGCTACCTGGCCGGCCTGCTGCTCCAGCCGCAACGCCGGGAGAGCCCGACCGACACCGCGCTGGCCATCCTCTGCCTGGTCGCCACCGTCGCCTCCGTGGTGGCCTCCCTGGTGGACGTGCGGTTCTACCAGTACCTTTAGACTTCTTAGATCCTTGCCGGCCTTCCTCACTGGGGAAGGCCTCCCCATCGGGGGAACAGGCCGCGACCTGAGGGTATGAGGTCATACCCTCAGAGTGGGCTTCAGCCCCTTTGGGGGCGAGGCGTACGCGCAGGGCAGGAAGCCCTGCTCTGCGCGTACGAGGCACAACTTGCGCGGGCAAGTCCTGAGCTTCGGGTACGAAGCCCTACGCGTCGGGGACGAGGCGTCCCCGACGCGTGCGGGCCGTGCGCGCCTGGTAGGAGGCCGTACCCATTGTGGACAGGTCAGCCGCGGCGGTTG
>DATMER010000107.1:0-46011 GCA_035556715.1 Thermoanaerobaculia bacterium | reverse complement strand
CCGTTCTGTGCCGTACGCGCTCCTTGCGAGGCGTACGCGGAGGGTAGCAGCCCGTACCCGCAGGGTATCGGCCGTACACGGAGGGTAGCACCTCGTACCCGGCGGGTAGCACCTCGTACCCACAGGGTATCCGTCGCCCCCGGCGGGTAGGACCTCGTACCCTGCGGGTAGGACCTCGTACCCGGTGGGTACGGGCCGCCCCCGCTGCGTACGAGGCGCGAGCACAGGGTACGGACCCGTACCCGCCGGGTACGAGGTGGTACCCGCAGGGTATGGCCGCACGCCCGGGACCCCCTCCTCGGTCCTCCCCCGCTGCGCGGGAGAGGAAGCCGCCTCCCGCCGGCAGCACAAGTTAGCGCCTATGGGGTCTACTTGTCTGGACGCCCTCGATCCCGTACTCTCTGATCTTCGATCTCTTGTCGTTCTGCCGTTCCGGCCGTCCGGAGAGGAGTACCATGGAGGGCTGAAAGCGCCACACGGCAATCCCGGGGAGGGAAGCCATGAGAGCCGTCAGCCCGCCGTTCCTCGCTGTTGCGCTGGCCATCGCCGGCCTGGCGCCCTTGACGCCAATACACGCCCAGTTCAGCGACACCACCCGGGTCACCGCGGTCCAGATCCCCGTCCAGGTCATCGCGGACGGCGCTCCGGTGCGCGGGCTCACCATCGCCGACTTCGCCGTGTACGAGGGACGGAAGAAGCGCGACGTCGTCGGCTTCGATTCCGTCGATCTCCAGACCCTGCCCGCGGACGCCGATGTCCCGGGCGCCGCCCGCCGGTGGTTCCTCCTGGTCTTCGACCTCGCCTTCTCCGATCCCGAGGGGATCCTGCGGGGGCGCGACGCGGCCATCGGCATGCTCGACCTCCTCCACCCTTCCGACCTGGTGGGGGTGGCCCGCTACCGGCGCAGCGGGGCCGAGCTGCTGCTCGGCTTCACGTCGGACCGCGACCAGATCGTCAATGCCCTGCACGACCTCGGCCTGCCGGACATGATGGACCGCACCGATCCGCTCAAGATCATCGTGGTCGAGACCGGCGACGACGGCGACGAAGGAGGTGGTGGCGGTGGCGGCTCGGACAATATGAAGAACAAGCCGCCGAGACCGCCCCGGCCGCCCCGGCCCCCCGGCCTCCCGACCATCGGCACCTCGAACCCGTTCGCGGACCTGACGGACCCGATGTGGAAGGCGCGCAAGGATTCGGAGGCCGCCGGGCGGCAGGCCCAGAAGGTCGCCATCGACTCCATGTCCGACTCCTTCTCGGAGCTCGCCCGGCTCATGCGCGGCATCTCCGGCCGCAAGGAGGTCGTCCTCTTCTCCGAAGGCTTCGACACGACCGTGCTCCAGGGCACCGCCGACAAGGAGGAGCGGCTGCGCATGGAGGTGGAGGGGACCGAGGACGGCTCGATCTGGCGGGTCGACTCGGAGGAGCGCTTCGGCAGCTTCGAGGCGCTCGCCGACGTGGAGCGCATGCTGGAGGAGATGCGCCGCTCCGACTGCCGGGTGCACGCGGTGGACCTGGGCGGCCTGCGCGCCGCAAACCCCGAGGAGCGCATGGGCGGCCGCGACAGCCTCTTCCAGATCGCCCGCGACACGGGCGGCGACCTGTACGAGAACTTCAACGACCTTTCCGTGGCCGTGGGCAAGATGCTGGAGCGCTCCGGCGTCACCTACGTGCTGACCATCCAGCCCGAGGACCTGAAGGCGGACGGCTCCTATCGCCCGCTGCGGGTGGAGGTGAAGAAGGGGAAGGCGCCCCGCGGCGCCCGCGTGATCCACCGCCCCGGCTATTACGCGCCCCGCCACTTCGCCGAGCGCGGCAAGCTGGACCGGACCCTGACCACCGGCGCCCGGCTTCTGAGCGACGGCGATCCGGGGTCCGTGGCCACGTCGGTGCTCGCCACCCCCTTCCCCAAAGAGGGTGGGCTCGCCCAGGTGCCGGTGCTGATCGAGGCCGACGGCCCCGCCCTGCTGGCGGACAACGGCCCGGGCGATCTGCTGGCCGAGATCTACATCTACGCCCTGGACGAGAAGGGGAGCGTGCGGGACTATCTGGCCCAGGCGCTGTCTCTGGATCTGGCCAAGGTCGAAGCCGAGCTGCGCCAGGGAGGCCTGCGCTTCCTCGGCTCCCTGAAGCTGCCGCCCGGCCGCTACACCCTGCGCGTCCTGGCCATGAACGGCCGCACCGGCGCCTACGGCTTGCGCACGGCCAGGCTGGAGATCCCGGAGATGGGCGCGGGCCAGCCGCTCCTCCTGCCGCCGCTGTTCCCCGAGGGGCCGCGCCACGGAGTGGTCACCCGGCAGGCCGCGGCCAACGGCGAGGAGATCGCCTTCCCCTTCACCCAGGGCGAGGTGGCCTACCTGCCGGCCTCCAGGCCGGTGCTGGAGCAGGAGAGGGAGGCTCCGGTGGCGCTGGTGGGCTATCATCTTCCGGGAGATCTGAAGATCCGAGCGCAGGTGATGACCCCGGACGGCCGCGAGGTGGCGTCCGGCGGCCTGCGGGTGCTCGACCGCGAGAGCGGCGGAGCCGATGGCGCCGAGCGCCTGCGCGCCGCCTTCCGGGCGCCGAAGATTGCCCCGGGGGAGTACCTGCTGCGCGTCACCGTGAGCGGAGCGGGCGGGGAGCGGACCAGCACCGCGCCCTTCGTAGTAGCCGCTTCGGCGGGTAGCTGATTTTCTTTGCCGTCTGTTTGGAGAGGAGTTTCAAGCGGGGGCATGAACGCATTGCCGCGGTGAGCCGCGGGAGGGAATGTCTATGACCGCCGCTTGGAGATCTGCCGTCTTCCTTGCCGCCGTGCTCTGCCTGGCAGTTCCGCTCGGAGCCCAGGTCCCGCCGACCTTCTCCGACACGACAGAGGTCACCGCCGTCGAGATCCCCGTCCAGGTGCTCCTCGACGGCAAGCCGGTGCGCGGACTCACGGCCGAAAACTTCGCCGTCTACCGCGACAAGAGCCGTCAGCCGGTCACCGGCTTCGACATGGTCGACCTCGCCAGCCTGCCCGGGGAGAAGGTCGACGAGGTCCCGGCGCCGGCCCGGCGCCACTTCCTGCTGCTCTTCGACCTGTCCTTCTCCGAGCCGAAGTCGATCCTCCAGGCGCGGGCCGCGGCCAAGGACCTGCTGACCGGCCTGCACCCGGCCGACCTGGTGGCGGTGGGGACCTACGCCGCCTCGCAGGGTCCGGAGCTGGTCCTGGGCTTCACCTCCGACCGCTCGCAGATCGAAAGAGCCATCGACAGCCTGGGCCTGCCGCAGCTCGTGGACCGCGCGTCCGATCCCCTGCGGCTGATCCTGGCGGACATGCGGGAGGACGCCAAGGAGGCGGCGGACATCGTCCAGGAAGCCTCGGAGGCGGAGCCGGGCACCAGGAGTGAAGTCGCTGCGGGAGCGCTCGCGAAGGCCACGGGCGACCTGGCGGTCCTGGAGCAGATGGAGCGGGCCGAGCGCGAGATCGACCGGGCGGACGTGGAGACGCTGAAGCGCAAGGTGTCCTCCCTGACCCGCTCCTTCACCGACCTCGCCAAGTTCCTGCGCAGCGTCGAGGGGCGCAAGTACGTGGTCTACCTCTCCGAGGGCTTCGACAGCTCCATCCTGACCGGCACCCGCGACCAGGACGAGCGCGACGAGGCGGAAGCGTCCGGGCAGGCGGGGCGGGTCTGGGAGGTGAGCTCGGAGCAGCGCTTCGGCCACGGCTCCGCGACCGGCGCCTTCTCCGCCATGCTGGAGGAGTTCCGGCGCGCCGACTGCATCATCCAGGCCGTCGACATCGGCGGGTTGCGGAGCGCCGGAGCAGGCGGGAATGCCCTCGGGTTCGAGCGCACGGGAGGCAGCGACAGCCTCTTCCAGATGGCCCGCGACACCGGCGGCGACCTCTACGAGAACTTCAACGACCTGTCCGCGGCCATGGGCAAGATGCTGGAGCGCACCGGGGTCACCTACGTGCTCACGATCCAGCCGGAGCAGCACGTGGCCGGCGCCTACCACGCGCTCAAGGTGGAGCTGAAGGGCGTCCCGCGGGGCGCCCGGATCGTGCACCGTCCCGGCTACTACGCGGCCAAGCCCTTCGCCCAGCGCAGCCCGACCGAGAGGATGCTCCTCACCGCGGGACAGGTCCTGGCGGGAGAAGAGGGCGGCCTGGTGCGGACCTCGGTGCTGGCCGTGCCGCTGCCGGGGCAGGACGCTGCATCCGGCACGGCGGACGTGCCGGTGGTGATCGAGATCGAAGGGTCCTCCCTGCTCCACCTGCACAAGGGGGACGACGTGCCGATCGAGATCTACGTCTACGCCTTGGACGACAAGGGGCAGGTGCGCGACCATCTCGCCCAGGTCCTCGCGCTCGACCTGGCCAAGACAGAGACCCGGCTGCTCCAGGCCGGCCTCAAGTTCTACGGCCACCTGGAGCTGCCCCCGGGGAGCTACCGGGCGCGGGTGCTGGTGCGCAACGGCCGGACCGGCGTCCATGGCCTGCGGGTGGTGCCCCTGGAGGTGCCCGCGCTCGCCTCCTCCGGACCGGTGCTGCTGCCGCCGTTCTTCCCCGAGTCCAAGGGGGAGTGGCTGGTGACCCGCGAGGCGCCGCGGCCCGGCCGGAGGGAGGCGCCGATCCCGTTCCGCCTGGGGGACCAGCCCTTCCTGCCGGCCGCCATGCCGATCCTGGGAGACCGGGAGACCCGCTTCGCGCTGCTCGGCTACAACCTGGCGGACGAGGGGGACCTCCAGGTCCGCTCCCAGGTGCTGACCGCGGACGGCCGCGAGGTCGAAGCCGGAGACGTCGCCCTGGTCGGCAGCACGCCCGGGGAAGAGGGCGGGGCCGACCGCCTGGAGCTGAGCTTCCGTCCCTCCGAGCTGCAGCCGGGCGAGTACCTGCTGCGAGTGACGATCACGAACGCCGCCGGCAAGGCGGGCACGTCCACCACGCGCTTCGTGGTGGCGGCCGAGGCCCCCGGAGAGAGGAGCTGACCATGAGAAAGACAACGGGATTCCTGCTCGCCTGCCTGGGCCTCTGCCTGGCCGGGGTATCCGGAGCATCCAACGCCCAGACGCCGACCTACTCCGACGTCACCGAGGTCAACGTCGTCGAGATCCCGGTCCAGGTGCTGCTCGACGGCAAGCCGGTCCGCGGCTTGAACGCCGACAACTTCGCCGTCTATCAGGACAAGAGCAGGCAGGCCGTCACCGGGTTCGAGGTGGTCGATCTCTACGCCCTGCCCGCCGACCAGGCCCAGACCGTGCCCACACCGGCCCGGCGCCACTTCCTGATGCTGTTCGACATGGCGTTCTCGGAGCCCAAGGCGATCGTCCAGGCGCGCGCGGCGGCCAAGGACCTGCTGACCGACCTGCACCCGTCCGACCTGGTGGCGGTCTCCACCTACATCGCCTCCCGGGGCTCCGAGCTCGTCCTCGGGTTCACCTCGGACCGGGAGCAGATCGAGGCGGCGATCGACTCCCTGGGCCTGCCGGAGCTGATCGACCGCAACCCCAGGGACCCGCTGCGGCTGGTCGTGGAGGAGACCCGGGCGGAGATCGGGGTCAACGCCATGATGGACGCCGAGGGCATGACAGGCGGCAGGACCAACATGAAAGCGGTGGCCGACCAGATCTTCCTCGAGCAGATGGAACAGGCCATGCGCGCGTCCGAGCAGGCGACCGTGGAGGTGCAGAAGGACAAGATCGAGGCCCTTACCCGCTCGTTCACGGACCTCGCCCGCCTGATGCGCAGCGTCAGCGGCCGCAAGCACGTGGTCTACCTCTCGGAGGGGTACGACAGCTCGCTCCTCCTGGGCACCACGGATGAGGACTCGGCGCAGGAGACGGAGGACGCGCGCAACGCGGGGGAGGTCTGGAAGATCGACTCCCAGAAGCGGTTCGGCAGCTCGGCCGCGGCCAACGACGTGGAGGCCATGCTGGAGGAGTTCCGCCGCGCCGACTGCACGATCCAGGCGGTGGACATCGGCGGCCTGCGCGGCGCCTCGGGGAGCCGCGAAGCCCTCGGCTACACGCGCCAGGGGGGCAAGGACAGCCTCTTCCAGCTCGCCCGCGACACCGGCGGCGAGCTCTACGAGAACTTCAACGATCTCTCCGCGGCCATGGGCAAGATGCTGGAGCGCACCGGTGTCACCTACGTGCTCGTCATCCAGCCCGACACGCCGCTGGACGGCGCGTACCATCAGCTCAAGGTGGAGCTCAAGGGCGTGCCCCGCGGCGCGAGGGTGGCGCACCGCCCCGGCTACTACGCGCCCAAGCCCTTCGCCCAGCGCAGCCGCTTCGAGAAGATGCTCACGACCGCGGGCCAGGTCCTGGCCGGCGAGGAGGGCGGGCAGGTCCGCGCCTCGGTGCTCGCCGCGGCGGTTCCCGGCAGTGAAGGGACCGCGGACGTGCCGGTCATCGTGGAGATCGACGGACCCTCCCTCCTCCATCTCCACCAGGGGACCGACCTGCCGGCCGAGATCTACGTCTATGCCATGGACGACAAGGGGCAGGTGAGCGACTTCATCGCCCAGACCCTCACCCTGGACCTGATGAAGGTGGAAGCCCGGCTGCTCCAGTCCGGCCTCAAGTTCTACGGCCATCTGGAGCTGCCGCCCGGGAGCTACCGGGCGCGGGTGCTGGTGCGCAACGGCCGCACCGGCTTCCACGGCCTGCGCGTGGTGCCGCTGGAGGTGCCTTCGTTCACTGGAGCGGGGCCGGTGCTGCTGCCGCCGTTCTTCCCCGAGCCCAAGGGGGAGTGGCTGGTGACCCGTGAGGCGCCGCGGCCCGGCCGGAGGGAAGTGCCCCCGCCGTTCTGGCTGGGCGATCAGGCGTTCCTGCCCGCGGCCCGGCCGATCCTGGGAGACGAGGAGACCCGTTTCGCGCTGCTCGGCTACAACCTGGCGGACGAGGGGGACCTCCAGGTCCGCTCCCAGGTGCTGACCGCGGACGGCCGCGAGGTGAAGGCGGGAGACCTCTCCCCGGTCGCCCTGGTGAGCCGCGCCCCGGGGGAGGGCGGAGCCGACCGACTGGAGCTGACCTTCCGTCCCCCCGCGCTGCAGCCGGGCGAGTACCTGCTGCGCGTGACGGTCACCGACGCGGCGGGGAAGGCGGGCACGGCCACCACGGCCTTCGTGGTGGCTGCGGCGGCACCCGGCGAAAGGAGCTGAGCGACTGGAACGCCGTTAGTTGCTGCAGTCCATCGGCAGGAACCACTCCACCGGCTTCTTGTAGAGGTCGGCCAGGTGGCAGAGCTCGACCGGGTCGATCCGCCGCTCGCCGCTTTCGACCTTGGACACGAACGACTGGGGCCGCCCGAACACGTCCGCCACCTCTTCCTGAGTGAGGCCGGCTTCTTCCCGGGCTTGCCGGAGGCGCTCCACGAGAGACTCGTACTCCTCGGAATGAAGCGTTGCCACGACCATCCTCCTCTCAAATCGACCGATACTGCCGGGTCGTTGCGGGGAGGATGCAGGGATGATGCCTATCGGCTGACCGGCCCGAGGTCCACCATGGCGCCGTCGGCCATCACCACGAACGGCCGCGGCTCGACCGAAAGCCCGCCCTCGCCGTCGTGCCCGACCACCTGCACGATCCCCATCCCGTAGCCCATCGGCCCGCGCTCGTAGTAGTGCACCCGCAGCCGGTAGGGGGCGGCGGCCCGGTCCGCCGGCCCGCGCACCGTGAAGCACTCGGGGCCGTAGCCCGCGGTCACATCCGCGTACAGCTCCCCGCCCGATGGCAGCGACTTCTGGCTGTAGTAGGCATGTCCGCCCTTGCGGTCGTGGACGTGGAGGTCGACGTCGTTGGCGTCGGTCTCCCAACTGAGGACGAAGCGCAGGGAGGGCTCGCTCTCGAGGCGGGCGCCGCGCTCCTCGAGCCGGGCGAGCACCTCCTGGCGCCGGGCCGGCTCCTCGCGCAGCCAGGCCGCGGCCACGAGGCCCATATCCTCCAGCAGGACCCGGTGGACGGCGCCGAAGCGCCTGTCCTGGTTCCGCTCCCCGAGCCCCGTTTCGAGCGCCTCGAAGGCCTCCTCGAAGCGGCCGGCGCGCACCAGGGTCCAGGCGAGGAGGCGGTGGCCCGAGAGGTGGTCGGGCCGGTCCAGGGCCGCCTTGCGGTAGGTGTCGATCGCAAGCTCGAGCCCCGCCTCTCCCAGCCGCTCGAGACGCTCCCCGGCCAGCCGCCGCAGGTCGGCGCGGCCCGGGAAGAGGTCGATGAGCGAGCCGTAGGCCCGCGCCGCCGCCGCGTCCTCGCCCGCGGCCTCCCACGCTTCGCCCAGCGCCAGCAGGGCCAGCACGTCGCCCGGCGCCTCCGCGATCCAGGTCTCGGCCAGGGAGCGGGCCTGCGCGGTCCGGCCGGCTGCCAGGTGCTTCTTCACCTCGGCGAAGCGGCCGGTGTAGGGCTCGACCCGCCTCTCCTTCTCCTCGGCCCGGAGGGTCCGCCGCTGCTCCGGGGCGATGGCGATCATCTCCTCGACGTCCCCTTCCTCGCCGCCGACCCGGAGGGGTGCGTCGGCCATGGGAGCGGCCACGCTCGGCGGCACCTCGACCGGCGCGGGCCCCCCGGCGATGACCCCGCCGGGCACACCACCGGGCATACCGCCAACGACACCTCCCTCCACACCACCTTCCACGCCGCCCTCGACGCCCTCCTCGACGCCGTCCACAGCCACGGGCAACACGAAATCGTCGAAGTCCTCGGGAAGCTCGGGTTCCTCCTTGAGAGACTCCGCCACGACGCCCGCCGATGAGGGCAGCGACCGCGCGCGGGCGAGCACGTCCAATCCGCCAGCGCCGACGGTCAGGATGTCGGCGAGAGCGCGCCGGTCGAGGCCGTAGCGCGCGTAGTCGAATTCGGTCTCGAGCACCAGCATGGAGGTAAACGGGCTCAGCACCCGGTGCTTGACGCTCAGCTCTGTGATCTGGCGCCCGAGCCCGCTGCGCACGTCGCTGTCCTCGGCCAGGGCCGTTTCGCGCAGGTGCAGCAGCTTCTCGATACGGGCCTGGACCCAGGCGCGTTCGAGCAGGGCGCGCTCGGCGGACGCCGGCTTGCCGAGCGGCACCGGACGGCCTCCCAGGGAGAGGCGCAGCGGCCGCCCCTCCGGCAGGTCGGCGTAGACCAGCGTCTCGTCGCCGGGCTGGACGCCGTCGAGGGTGTCGGGCCAGACCCAGGTTGCCCCTTCGACCGCCACCGCGATCCCGGAACGGCAGGCGAGGGTCAGCCGGCGGGCGATCTCGGCCAGGGGAGCGCCGCCATCGATGCGCTGGCCGTCGCGCGGCAGGTTGCCGGTCGTCAGCCCGCGCAGGACCGCCTCGTCGCGCAGGCCTCCGACGGCCAGCACGTCGAGCCGCTCGACCCCGCTCGCTGCGAGGGCGCGCACCGCGGCCTTGAGCGCCCGCGTCTCGGTCTCGCCGGCCGTGGCCACGCCATCGGTCACGAGCAGGACCCGCGGATGCTTCCGGCCGCCCTGCTCCAGCCGCTCGGCGAGCCAGGCGAGCGCCCCATGGAGGTCGGACGCCCCGAGAGCCCGGCGGTCGGCGAGGCGTTTCACCTCCGCCGCGCCGAAGCCGCTCGCCGCGCCTTCGAAGATCGAAGCCACCTCCTGGTCGAAGGCGGCGATCCCCACCGGCGTCGCGCCGCCCGCGCCGTCGCGCAGACCGGCGATCAGCTCGGCGAGCCGGCTCACCTGGGAGGCGTAGCCCAGGGCCCGCGACGCGCTCGAATCGACGAGCACGTAGAGACCGGCGATCTCCTCCGGCGCCTGCGGCACCGCATCCGCGGGAGCGGAGACGCGCACCACGGCGAGGTTGGCGTGGCGCAGCCCCGGGCGGTCCCCGGCCTGCTCCTGGCCGATCTCGAGATCGCGGTCGGGCGTCCAGCTCTGCTTGTGCAGCTCGACCACGCGGCGCTCGCTGACCTCGCCGCCGAGGTTGCTCGCCGCGCCGGCCGCGGGACGGTCCCCGAGCAGCACGCGCACGTCGAGCCGGCCGACCTCCGAGAGCCCGAGGAGAGGGATGACGTAGGGCTCGTCCGCCCGCGCCAGGGCGTGAGAGTAGGAGACGATCAGCTCCTTGCGCCCCCGGGAGGGGATCGGGAAGACGCGGGCCGAGAACTCGTTGCCGGCCTCCTGCTCGAGCAGCGCCGGGTCCTGCTTGCGGTGGAGGAAGTCCTCGTAAGCCCGGCGGGCGCGCTGGCGCTCGACCACCTCGCCCTCCTGCCAGGCCTCGCCGATCTTCATGGCGAAACGCGAGATGGCCGCGCCGGGCGGCAGGACGATCCGGAAACGGCCCTCGATCGTTTCGTCGCGGGGGTTCTCGAAAGTCAGGCGCAGCTCGGTGAACGCGAGAGGCGGCTCCAGGACGCCGTTCGCCTCCAGGGCCACCAGGGAGAGGCCCGTGCCGTCCGACGCCGTGAGCTGGATCGGAGCGGCCGGAGCGGCCTCCGGCCGGTTGGCGGAGTCCTTCGCGAAGCGGAACGAAGCGGGCCGCGGATCGCTCGCCGCGTCCATGGCGAGACCGGAGAGACCCACGGCGGCGACGGCAAGCAGACCAAGGAACGTGAAGGCTCGTGACATTCGGGGCATGGGAGGACCTCCTCATCCCCTTAGACACGCGAGGTCCCGAAAACGATCCCGGCTACCTATTGGCGGCGCGCCGGGGGCGGGGAGTCCCGCGGATCGATGTAGTAGGGGTAGGTCGCTCCCGGGTTGTGGCGCTGATGGATCTTGGAGTAGCTGCCGTTGTGCATCTCCAGGAAGCCCATCTTCTTGTCCTGGACCCAGGCGGCGCCGGTCTCCAGGGCCTCGGCCTGGGTGACCGCCAGGGTGGTGAGGCTCGTGAAGCTGATCGGAGTGTCGGTGTTCTCCGTGAAGTAGAAGAGCACCGGCAGGGCTTCCTCGGGCTCCTTGCCGCAGGGGAGGAAGAAGTACTCCTCCTGGAAGCTGAAGACCGGGAACCACCGCTCGTCCCAGCCCACGATCGCGAGATCGCGCAGGCCGCGGTACTCCTTGATCGCGTCTTCGAGGCTCAGCCAATGGTGGTACAGAAGGAAGTCGCCGGCGCCGCCGGTGCCGTTCCTCCAGCCATAGAGCCAGCGGACCTCCCGCGGGAGCCGGAAGGGGAGCTCGCTGGTCCTCTCGTCGATCTCCGCCTCGGAGAGGCCGGGCTGGAGCGCCCTGGCCACGACCGGGTTCTCCGCCTCGGACCAGGCCCGGATGCGCTCCAGGGCCTGGATCAGGGTCTCGCGGGAGGCATGCTTCCGCGCGCTCTCCCGGGCCGCGCGCATCTCCGGAAGGCCCCGGTTGAAAGAGGATGGATCACACCCTCCCAGCGCCGCTCCCGCGACCGACAGCCCAGCGATCCGGACAAGGTCTCGCCTCGACAGCATGGGGACACCTCCGATTCCAGCGGTCCATGCTCAGAAGGGATTGTCCCGTCACTCTACATCGATTCACGCCCTGAGCAGAGGCAGGCGCCCGCCCGTCCATCCCGGGAAGAGCCTGCCATCGTCCCGGATGCCCAGGTGCTTCCCCGCCAGCTCGCAGAAGACGGCACGGAAGTCGGTGGTCACCGGCAGGTCGCGGCCCTCATGGAGGACATCCGGATCGAGCCCCGGGAAGCTGCCGTGGACCCTGCCCCCCTGGACCTGGTTGCCGAGCACGAACAGGCAGGAGCCGTGGCCGTGGTCCGTGCCGCCCGAGCCGTTCTCCTTCACGGTGCGGCCGAACTCGGTCATGGTGGTCAGGAGGACGCCGTCCTGGTACGAGGGGCCGAGGTCGGTCCAGAAGGCGTGGATCGACTGGGAGAGATCGCGGGCCTGCCGGGCGAAGCTGCCGTTGACCGTCCCCTGCTGGACGTGGGTGTCCCAGCCGCCGGACTCCGCGAAGGCCACTTCCAGCCCCACGTCGCTCTTGACCAGGAGCGCGATCTGCCGCAGCGCCTCGCCAAGCGGGCTCCGGGGGTACTCGGCGCCGTTGGCCGGACGGTAGCGGGCGATCTTCTCGGGGGTGAGCATGTCCATGGCCCGGAAGGTGTCGTCCGCGGTGTCGCGGAGGACCGTGTCGGAGGTCTGCTTGTAGAGCGCTTCGAAGCCCTGGCCTGAGGCCGGGACTCGGAAGTCTGTGAGGTCGGTCACCGCCACGGCGGGCTCGTCGCCATAGAGGGAGCGCGGCAGGGCCGGGGTCATGGACACGGCCCGGAACGGAGTGCCTTCATGGCCGAGGAGCCCCACCGCCCGGTTGAGCCAGCCCGAGGGCGTGCCCTTGCGGCCCGGCGTGCCGCTCTCCATGTAGTCCTGCGCGTCGAAGTGGGACCGGGTCGAGTCCGGCGAGCCCACCGCGTGGACGATCCCCAGCCGCTTCTCCTTCCAGAGCGGCACCAGCGGCTCGAACGCGGGATGGAGCCCGAAGTCGACCCCCAGGTCGAGCAAGTCCTTCGCGGTCATGGCGAGGCGCGGCCGGAGAGCGCGCAAGTCCTTGGATAGCGGCGTTACCGCCATCAGGCCGTCCATGGCGCCGCGCTGGAAAATGGTGACCAGCACCTTGCGCCGGCCTTGTGCCGCCAGCGCTGCGCGGGTGAGGAACTGCGGGCCTGCCCCCAGGGCGAACAGGGCCACGCCGCCCGCTTTGAGGAAGACTCTGCGTGTGAACATGGTCGTTACCTCCGCTGGAACTCGGGAGACCCCAGGATGACGCCCACCACCTGCTCCGGCGCCTCAGACGTGCTCACCTTCGGCTCCATCAGGGCGAGCGCCGGCTTCAGGTCGCGGCCGGGCAGGAGGCGCTCGGCGTAGAACCGCAGCGACTCGCCCGTCTTCTTGCCGCCGTTCAGCGCGGCGAAATCGAAATCCACCCCCCGCACCCGTCCGCCGGCGAGCTCCAGGCCGAAGTTCATCCGGCTCAGGAGCGAGCCGGTGTTGACCCAGGCCTCGGCGCGGTCGGGATAGCCTGTCGGCGCCTGGTAGGCGTAGAGCTTCTGCCCCATGTCCGCGATCCAGCGCAGGGTCTCCCGCGGGTCCTTCACCTCGGCATCCAGGCCGCGGAGGGCCGAGGCCGCCAGCTCGAAGGGGGACTTGATCTTGGCGCCCAAGGCCTCGCGGCTCCAGAATTCGGGCGATCCGGCGATCTCCTGAAGCACTGGCTTCACCTGTCCCCCGCTCTTCAGGTAGACCGCGGCCAGACGCTCGATCAGGGCTTGGGACGGCTTGTCCGACACGAAGCGCACGGCGAGCTTGGTGGCCAGGTGCTTCGCCGTGGAGGGGTGGACGGCTAGCAGGTCGAGCACCGCCTCCCCCTCCTCTACTCCACGGGCGGAAAGCTTGCGGCCGAGCACGGTCTTGGCCCCGGCGTCGTGGGCGGCGGGCCGGAAGAGGAACTCCCCCTCGCGCGGCAGCACCGTCCAGCCGGTGAAGGCGCGGGCCACCTCGACGACGTCCTTCTGCGTGTAGCCGCCGTCCACTCCGAGGGTATGGAGCTCCATCAGCTCGCGGGCGTAGTTCTCATTGAGGCCGCGCCTGGCGTTGGACCGGGCGTTGTCCAGGTACAGCAGCATGGCCGGGTGCCTGGCCGTGGCGCCCAGCAGGTCACGCACCCTCCCCAGGGCGTTCGGCCGGATGGCGTCGCGCTCGTAGGAGAGGAGATGGCCGCGGCTCTGGTTGTCGGTCATCGAGACGTTGAAGTGGTTGAACCAGAAGTCGGTCATGACCTCGGCGAGCTGGTTCTCGGACTCCACGGCGCGCCAGAGCTTCTGGGCCGTGAGCTGGCTCGCCAGCTCACGCTGGGAACGGTAGCCCTGCTGGCTGGCCCAGCGCATCACCGCCTCACGCCGCTCTTTCTTGTCCACCTCCTCCTTGTTCTCCGGGATCACGCCTGCCCGGCTCGCCTCGGCCCGCAGCATCCCCGGGCGCGGATAGGTGCGCGCGATCTCCGAGGCGGACATCTCCAGGACCGGAAGGCTGTCCAGCCGCCGCTCCAGCTCCCGGTCGGGGAGATCCGCCGCGAGCTGGCGTTCCAGCCAGCGGTCGAGCCCCATCTTCACGACGGCATCGACCTCCCCCGGCCGCGGACCGTAGGCGAAGCGGTTGAGGAGGTGGGCCGCGGCCTCGCGCTCGGTGAGCCCGGCTTCCTTCCAAGGCAGGCGGGTCGACGGTTCCCGCGGTTCCCGCTCGATGGCGGGCAGGGAGAACGCGATCGTCAGAATCGCGGTGAGGGTCAGGGTTACAGCTCGCATCGGGTTCCTCCTTCTCAGGGGTAGGAACACCCGGAGGAGGGGTTTCTTGCGGGCCCTCACCCCCCGGCCCCCTCTCCCACCGCACATCCTCCCGCCCGGGAGAGGGGGAGACTTGCAGGGGAAGTACGACCGAGGGATCGGGAGGGGGCGTCCTCTCCCGCGCAGCGGGGGAGGATCGAGGAGGGAGTCTCAGCGGCTCTCGGCCGGCCCGGCTTCCTTCCGGGGAGCCGCTTCCCCGGCGGGCGGCACCTCGCAGAGGATGAAGACCCCGTGGGTGTAAGGCGGATCGAAATCGTTCGTAGCCTGGGCGAGGTCGAACCAGAGATCCCACGCGAGGTCCAGCTCCTCGGGGGTCATATCCTTCAGATTGAGGTCGTCCTCGCTCAGCAGCTCCATGGCTCAGGTCTCCCTGGAGAAAGGATCGGGCGGCAGCAGGCGCTCGGCGAGCTCGCCGACGCGCCGGTGCGCTTCGGGGAGGTCCAGCCCGCCGAGGTCCGTCGCCTGAAAGGCCCGCATGTAGGGCTCCGCAGCCCGGCGATAGGTTTCGAGGCGTGCGCGATCCTCCTGCTGAAGGCGATCCGCTTCCCGGGCCAGCTCGACCACCACATCTTCGCGCGAGCCGCCGGCGAGGGCAACCCGGACCGGCCGGCGGTCCGAGCCCTGGCCATGGAGAGGAGCGAGGGCCAGGACCCGATCGGGGTCGGTCGTCCACGCGATCTCCCGCTCCGGAGGGAGCAGGCGGGCCAGCTCGCCGATCACCGGATAGTCCTTCGCCCTCTGCGTCTGCTTCATGCGGATGAGCGGCTCGACCCCTACCACCAGCATCGATTCGCCTTGCGAGCGGAACAGAGCGGCCAGCTCATCGGGCCGGACCCGCGGCGGGCGCGTCACGAAGTCGCAGCGAATCCGCCGGCCCTGCGAATCGAAGAGCTCGAAGTGGCTCGACCAGCCGCCGGAGAGCCAGCGGACGTCGAGCGGAGCGCTGGGCCGATAGCGGGCACCATGGCGTGCGAGCACCTCGAGCGCCCGCCGGCACGCCTCCGGAGTCTCCCGCAGGATCCAGTCGCCATCCTTGCTCATCAGGGTGATCCGGTAGAAGACCACCGCCTGACCGGAGGCGAGCACCGCAATGGGACCCTCCGCGTTGAGCTCCTCGGTCAGATCGAAGTAGAGGTTCCTCACCGGGACGACTATAGCCCGAGAGCCTTACTCCCCTGCCACCGAGGGGCGGGCGCCGGCAGGGCACAGGCGTCGGTGGCGTGAGGGTGTATCCTTATCCCGTCATGCGCACGACGATCGACGTTCCGGATCACCTGCTCGCCGAAGCCAAGGAACTGGCCGCGGAACGACGCCTCCCGCTGACGCGGCTGTTCGAAGACAGCCTCCGTTTCTACCTCAGCCAGCAGCGCCTACGCCAGATACAGGACGTGCCCTCGCCCCTGCCGCTTCTGCGCGATCCGGTGCCGGTCGCGGGCATCGACCTCGATGACACGAGCCGTCTCTGGGAAATCGATTGATTCTCTGCGACGTCAACGTGCTGCTCGGGGCGATGGTTGCCGACCCCCGCTGAGGTGTTCCGCTTTGTCGAGGCCCTGACCTCTCAAGCCCATGTGCGCCGGATCGAACCCGGCCCCCGCTACTGGACGATCTTCCGAGACCTTGTGCTCGAAACCGGCATCCGTGGCTCGGACACCACCGACGCGTACCTGGCGGCCCTTGCCATGGAGCATGGCTGCGAATGGTGGACGATCGATGGGGGCTTCTCGCGCTTTCCCGGGCTCCGCTGGCGCAACCTCGCCGCGTGAAGGTCCGGCTAAAGTAGAGGCAAAGAGCCTTCCTCCCCTGCGACTGAAGGTGGTAGGCGGCGTCCTCTCCCGCGCAGCGGGGGAGGATCGAGGAGGGGGTCCGGGTGTGCGGCCATACCCGTTGGGGACGCACCGCTACCCGGCGGGTACGAGCCAATACCCTGCGGGTACGGGCTGCTACCCTCCGCGTACGCCTCGCAAGGAGCGCGTACGGCGCAGAACGGCAGGGTATGGGGTCGTACCCGCTACGCACGCTTCCTGCGCGCTCCGTACAGCGTAGAACCATCGCGTGCAGAGTACGGCCTTCGGGTATGGTGCTCTACCCGGCGCGTGCGCCCCGCCCGGACTGCTTCCGAGGTGGCGGGCGGCGGCGTCCTCTCCCGCGCAGCGGGGGAGGATCGAGGAGGGGGTCCTTCAGGGCCTTCGGCCGCCCCGACTTGCGAGGAGCTACTCCCGGCTCCATGGCTCTGATCTCTGAAGTTTAACGGGCAGCCGGCCCGAGCATCTTGATGATGTGCCTGGCCAGGTGCTCCTTGATTTCACGGTGACGCGGGACCGGCTGGGAAACGCCTGTATTCAGGTTGCGATACCAATCGTGCTTGGAGCCGTGGCGGATCAGCTCGCAACCCATCCCCTCAAGGGTCCGGATCAGGTCCGCCCGCTTCACGAGACGAGAAGCTCTCCGACCTTCCTCACTCCAGGGATCTCGCCACCGGTGAGATCCTGATACAGGTCCCTCAGGTGCTCCTCGAGATCCTCGAGGGACTCGCCCTGAGTCCAGTAGTCCGGGTATTCGTCGAGATACCCCAACCACGCATCGTCCTCTTGCCAATAGACGATCTTGATCCTCTGCATGGTGCCATTCTAACCGAGGACAAGGGCTGGAGAGGCGAGTCCCTGCACCCGAAACGGGAGGTGGCGTCCTCTCCCGCGCAGCGGGGGAGGATCGAGGAGGGGGGCCGCTTCCTCGCTACAATAAGCTCTCCATGTCCAAGTCAGCCCAGAGGCTCCCATGAGCGGAGCACCCCGCAAGGAGATCCCGCTCCCCAAGGGGGACGACGACTTCGAGGATCTCGCCCGGGCCCTCTTTAGCGCCGTCTGGAAGGACCCTGGAGCCAAGCTCCACGGCCGCCCCGGCCAGGGGCAGCACGGAGTCGATGTCTATGGAGAGGACCGCGTCGGAGGCACAGGGCTCAACGGCGTCCAGTGCAAACAGCACGGCTCGGCCACTCCCCTGAAGGACAGGGATCTCGTCGCCGAGCTTCGGGAGGAGGTGGAAAAGGCCAAGAGCTTCAAGCCTCCGCTTCGGCGCTTCACCTTCGCCACCACGGCCCGGCGCAGCGCGGTCCTCCAGCAAGAAGCTCGGGATCTGACGGAGCAGAATCAGAAGGATGGCCTGTTCGCCGTGGATGTCCTGGGATGGGAAGACATTGAGGACCTGCTTCGGCAGCACCCGGATGTGCTGGCGTGGTATCTGGATGAGAGGGTGAGGGATCGTACCCCCCGCCTCGACCTCGGCCGCCTGCCCATCGCCGGCCCTCTCCTGATCGGCCGCGAGACCGAGCTCGCCCGCCTCGACGCCGCCTGGGAGGACCCGGGCCTCCACGTCCTCACCTTCGTCGCCTTCGGAGGCATGGGTAAATCCGCCCTGGTGAGCCACTGGCTTGACCACATGTCGGCCGATGGCTGGCGCGGCGCCCGGCGGGTCCTGGACTGGTCTTTCTACAGCCAGGGAACCGAGGAGCGGGTCACCTCCGCGGACCGCTTCCTCGATCACGCCCTGTCCTGGTTCGGAGATCCCGATCCCAAGGCCGGCGCGCCCCGCGACCGTGGTCTGCGCCTAGCCGATCTGGTGCGCCGGGAGAAGACCCTTCTTGTCCTGGATGGCGTCGAGCCGCTCCAGCATCCCCCTTCGTTTCCGCTGGCGGGGCGGCTCAAGGACCCGGGCCTCGCGGCGTTGCTCAGGGGACTGGCCGGTCTCAATCCCGGCCTGTGCGTGGTCACCACCCGCGAGCGCATCACCGACCTGGAGTCCTTCTCCAGGACCGCACCCCAGGAGAATCTGGAGACCCTCTCCCCGGAGGCCGGAGCGGAGCTGTTGAGACGGCTCGGTGTGAAGGGGAAGGCTGCGGAGCTTCTTGCCGCCTCCAAGGAATTCGGCAACCACGCCCTGACGCTGACGCTCCTGGGAGGCTACCTGAGCCGGGCCTGCGGGGGAGACATCCGCCGACGTAAGGAGGTGGACCTCGCCGGAGCCGACCAGCGCAAAGGCGGTCATGCCCTGCGGGTTATCGGCACCTACGCCAAGTGGTTGGGGGAGGTTCCGGAGCTGGCGGTCCTGCGGCTGCTGGGGCTTTTCGACCGTCCGGCCGGACCCAAGGATCTGGCGGCACTACGAGCGAATCCGGCCATTCCGGGGCTGACCGAGCCGCTGATGGGCCTGGGAGAGGAAGCCTGGCAACTGGCGCTCTCGAGCCTCCGGGAGCACGGCCTCCTCCTGCCCGCCGATCCCCATCAGCCGGGCATCCTGGACGCCCATCCCCTGGTTCGGGTCTTTTTCCAGGAGGAGCTTGAGAAACAACGACCGGAAGCCTGGCGGACTGAGAACCTGCGCCTCTACGAGCACCTCCAGAAGGAGGCACCGGATCTGCCCGATACGCTGGATGCCATGGAGCCGCTCTTCACCGCGGTGATCCATGGCTGCCGGGCGGGGCGGCAGCAGGAGGCGTTCGACGAGGTCTACCGGCGGCGCATCCAGCGGGGCAAGGAGTTCTTCAGCACAAAGAAGCTCGGTGCCTACGGCTCGGATCTGTCAGCGCTTTCCGGCTTCTTTGATCGTCCCTGGGACCAGCCCTCGGCTAGCCTGAGCACGCGCCATCAGGCGCTTGTCCTCAATATTGCCGGGTTCGACCTGCGCGCCCTGGGTCGGTTGGCAGAGGCGGTTCAACCGTTGGAGACGGGTTTGGCGGCTGACATCGATCGCGAAGATTGGAAAAACGCTGCCATTGCCGGCAGCAACCTCAGCGAGCTGACCCTGACCCTGGGTGAGGTGGAGCGTGCCTTGTCCTTCGGGGAGCAGAGCGTCGATCTGGCCGACCGCAGCGTCGACGCCTTCCAGCAGACGGTCAACCGGGTAAGGTTGGCCGATGCCCTGCACCAGGCGGGCCGTTGGGAGGAGAGCGCTGGGGCCTTTCGCGAGGCCGAGGCCTTTCAGGCGGAGGAACTGTCGCACCCCCGGCTTACCTCGCTTCTGGGCTATCTGTACTGCGACCTGCTGCTGAGCCGTGGGGAGCCGGAGTATGGGATCGTTCCGAACGGTCTCGCCGCGGACCCGGAGGCGGCGCGGCGGTTCCGCGAGGCGTGCTGGGAGGTGCGGGAGCGGGCGGAGCAGACAATCAAGGTGGCTGAGCGCAACCACTGGCTCCTGGATATCGCCCTCGACCACCTGAGCCTGGGCCGAGCCCATCTCGGCTTGGCCTTGACGGTCCTGCGGCCGGCGGCTCCCGGCGAGGAGGCGGAAGCGGATTTCGCCAAGGCCGCGGAGCACCTGGACCACGCCGTGCAGGGCCTGGGCCAGTCGGGCAACGAGGATCACCTCCCCCGCGGCCTCCTGGCCCGAGCCGCCTTGCTGCGGCTCCGGGGCTACCTCCCCGCTGCCGAGTCGGACCTTTCCGAGGCGCTGGAGATCGCCGAGCGGGGCTCGATGCGCCTGCACGAGTGCGACGCGCACCTGGAATGGGCTCGGCTCTGCCGCCAGCGGGGAGACCGCGACGGCCTGGAACGGCACTTGGCGCGGGCGCGGAGGCTGGTGGAGGAGACGGGGTATGGGCGGCGGAGGCGGGAGGTGGAGTGGTTGGAACGGCAGCTGGCTTGAGGCTCTATGTTGCCTGCTCAAGAAAGGCGTTGACCTGCTCGCGACGCACGCTGGGGAAGTTATCCAGAAACCCGTCGACGCTGTAGCCGCCCTCGAGGTAGTCGACCAGCGTCCGCACCGGTACCCGGGTCCCTATGAACACGGGCGTTCCTCCCAGGATCTCCGGGTCTGAAATGACGACGCTGCCATCGGCAAGAGCAACAGGGCGATCCTCAGGCACGGAGCACCTCTCCTTCCACGAGCCAGAGTCTAGCATCGCGAAGGTGGCGCCAACGCCCACCTGGAGACCCCCTCCCCTGCCCTCCCCCGCTACGCGGGAGAGGGGGACCCCCGCCCACCCGGAGAACGGGAGCGGGAGATCCGGCGGCAGGCGCTCGGTCTCCAGCTCAGTATCCTCTCGTATACCGTATGTCCCCCTCAAAGGCGCGACTCGCACTCGTGAATGAGCGATTCGCCCGCGAAGATGAGCTTCTTGCCCCTGAGGACGAGCCTCTCGCCCCAGAGGGCGAGCCACAAGTCCCAGAGGGCGAGCCTCTCGCCCTCGAGGGCGATACACAAGTTCTCGAGGGCGATGTACAAGCCCCCGAGGGCGAGCCGCAAGTCCCGGAGGGCAAGCCGCAAGCCCCGGAGGGCGAGGCTCTCGCCCCCGAGGGGGCACTGTCCTAGTTTGAATCGACTTCCGCTGCGGGCCGGTTAAGCAGCTCGACCAGCTCTGCGACGGACCAGACATGGGCGGTGACACCGGCAGCCATCGCGGGAGTGCAGCGGATGGTCTGGTGAAGGCGGCAGAAGTTGTAGAAGCAGAGGAAGAGCCCAAGCGCTGCGACGTGGTTCCGGAGCTTCTTGGAATGGGCGTTCGTGAGGCGGGTGTAGCGCCTCATGCCCATGCGCAAGGTCAAGTTGTGGCGCTCCACGTAGGACGTAGAGACATGCTTTGGCTCTGGGCATCCCGTGACCGCGTGCTTCTGCGTTCCCAGGCACTCAGCCGGGCTATACCGATGATCCCCCTCCGAGGTCGGGCCGTAGACCTTGATAAGCTGCGCGAAGTCGATGTCCCCGGCAAAGGCATCTTCGACGGCGCTTAAATACATTTTGTGTCCATCGACCGTCAACTGCACGCGGTTAGCCAGACGGCTAGCGAGATCCTGCATGAACTCGGTAGCGCATCCGCTGTCCCGTGAGCCCACCAGAAAGCAGGGGATCAACTTAGTATCGGCACAGATAGCTGTGAATGCCCAAAGACTGCCGAAACCGAATACACCTTTTTTGTCTTGAGGCACATTCTTATCTTTTGCATAACATACAGCCCACACTTCGTCGGCCTGTAGGCGCTTGCAGGGGAGATTCCGGAGAGTCTCGTCCATGTACCGGATGCATGCCTCCCCGAGTTCAAGCGAGAGCTTCGCAACGGTGTCCTTGCTCACGTCCAGCATTCGGGCCGTGGCCCTCACGGACAGACCTTCAACCAAGCCGGAGATGATCGCGGAGCGCTTCTCGGTGCTGAGGACGTTTGCCATACTAGACATTATGCTTGCCTTGTCTTGCAAAGTCAAGCCTGCTCAGTGGTTCCGGATCAGTCCGGCGCCGTCAACGAAGAGTGACATGCGGTTCGAGGCTCAATTCGAGAGAAAAACAGGCCCAAAACAGGCCCAAAACAGGGGTAAGACATAGGGAATTCACGGCACTATAGAGGGTTTAAAGGTCTATACGGTGCCTATACCGGGTGTATACTATCCGTACGTGGAGGTGCCTTATGGCGCTAGAGAAAGAACTGACAACTTACAACAGCAAGCTACACGAGTTGAAGGCAGAGCATGAAGGCAAGTTCGTCTTGATTAAGGGTGAAGAGATCGTTGACACCTTCAGCAGCTATGACGACGCGATAAAGGCTGGATATGTGAAGTTCAAGCTAGAACCGTTCTTGGTAAAGCAAGTGCGGGCATTGGAGAACGCCCAGTTCGTCTCTCGACTTGTGGACCCGTGCACGTCTAGGCGTGCGTTGGTTGTCTAGTGGCTCACTTCACGCTTCAGCTCAACGCTGATGGCCCGATTCTCAACGCTATCGTCACGGTTAGTGAGGCAAGGGCCTCGGCCTTGAGAGCTGCGGAGCAGCCGATTCCCACTCCTGTTCCGATCCGGGCTCTTGTCGATACTGGTGCCAGCTGTACCTGCATTGACCCGTCCGTACTGGCAGCACTGGATCTGACACCAACCGGCCAAGTTGGACTGAATACGGCCTCTAGCGGGCAAACGCCACACTCCGCGGATCAATATGATGTCGGTTTTGTCATTCCAACCGGCGGTGGCAGTAGTGTGCCGCTGTTCTTGCGGACAATCCCGGTTGTGGAGACCGAGTTGCTCCCTCAGGGGTTCCATGCTTTGCTAGGCAGAGACATCTTGGCGCAGTGCATTCTTATCTACAACGGTGATATCGGGTTCTTCACGTTAGCTTTCTAGTCCTTCTTCCATCGAACCTTTGCAGCATTTACGGCGATCTCCTGGCGCCGTTCAGGCGTCAGTGCCGTGGCTCGTCTCTCCCCGCCTTGTGCCGCTCCTTTGCGCTTTGCGATGGCTGCCGGGCTTGGGTCCGGTTCCTGTGGCACTTGCCGGGGAGCTTCGCCGATGATCTCCAAATACACTTGGTGCGCGGCCTGGACGGGATCGCGAGAACGCTTGGGACGCATCGTCATGCTCCTATCGTAACACTCGGGGCGGTCCCGGAATTGAGACCGCCCCGTAGAGTCTCTACGCTTGCTCTGAGACGTGGCGAGCTACGACAGGCCCGCCGGCCTGTTCATCTCGGGCAAGGACGGGCGCCAGCTCGGAAGCTAGCGATTGGCATTGGCGAAGGGAGCGGAGGGTGGCGACGATCCGCCGTGCTGGCAGGTGGACCAGGGTAAAACGGCCGCACCCCTTGTACAGCGGCCCCTCCGACGTTCCCCGGAAGATGCCGAATGGAGGGGACACCCAACCCCGGAGAGTGACTTCCTGGCTGTCCAGCGCGACACGGACGCTCCCGTGGTGCCACGCGAGAGGGATGGGTCTCCCGGCTCGTGTACGGGCTTCCAGGTAGGCGTCCAGGGCCTTCCCTGCCCACGATCCCACGGAAGCGAACCCTTCCCCTTCTGCGGCCTGTTTCCAGCGGATCGACTGCGCCATGGTCGCCCGCACCGTGAAGGATGCGACCTTCACAGCCTGCCATCCTTCTCCAGGCGGCGGGCCATCTCTCCGCGGGCCTTCAGCCGGGCAGCGTAGAAGTCCGCGGCACGTGCGAGATAGGTACCAAGATGGGGCTTCATCGACCCGTTGCTGGCGGCTTCATACCAGCGCACCCATTGCTCGTGGGTGACACGGACGGTGACGGTGCGGTCTGCGTCGAGTGGCCAGATGCGGCGGCTCTTCTCCTGTCCCATCAACCCTCTCCCCTCTCGCGCTGGCGCTCCTGCCAGTCATAGAACAGGCTTCCGGGGCTCTCCGTAATCGCCTCCTGGATGAGCTTCTGCAACGGCTTGACGTAGTCTGTCAAACCGCACTCCAGAGAGCCGCGTAGAGAGAACGTGAGGGACTCGGGGATCTCCCCGGTTCCCATCGCTTCGGCCTGGGGAGGGTCCGGGAGCCGGAAGTGGATCTCTTCCAGGAACCAGCGGAGCAGTCCTACCAGCTCCAGGACACGTTTCAAGATGCGTTGTGCTTCGGCTTCTCGTGGGGTAGCTGCGGGGATAGACTGCTGGCGGTCGGGCATGGGGCTAGCTCCTGTGCTCGGCTAGGCTCGGCCGGGTGTGCTAGCACTCGGTCGGGCCGCTTCACGTGATGTGAAGGGGGGATGAATTCCCCCCTTCCGCGTGCTAAGCTACAGGAAAACCAAGGGGTTAGGTGGGACGGGGCGGGGAGAAATCCAAACTAGGACAGTGCCCCCGAGGGCGACACGCAAGTCCTCGAGGGCGAGCCACAAGTCCCAGAGGGCGAGAGGCAAGTCCCAGAGGCCGGGAGGCTCCGGCAGAGGCTCTCTTTCCTGCGAAGCAGGGGAGGGTTGGGGGAGGAGTCTTCTCCCGGCCGCCGCAGGGGGCCCCTCCTCTTCCCTTCCCGCACTACGCGCGGGAGAGGGCGCCTCCCTCCCTCCGACAGCCTGAAGTCAACGCCGATACCCCCGGTTCCGCCCTCTCGCCCGGAGAGCGGGAGCTAAGCGGCTTGCACTGGAGGCCGGAGACCGCGCGATCCCACCAAACCCTTTCCCGCGCTCCCTCGTATACCGTATGGCATGTGTAGTACACTGAGACACAGCACACCATGATCGAGCTCGAAGGTCTCTCGAAGACCTACGCCGACGGCACCGTGGCCCTCCAGGGGGTCTCTCTCACCCTCGACCAGGGGATGTTCGGCCTGCTCGGCCCCAACGGGGCGGGGAAGACGACCTTCCTCTCCATCCTGGTGCTGGCCCTGGAGCCGAGCAGCGGGCGGCGGGTGTATGACGGGCTCGACGCGGCGCGGGCTCCCCTGCGCGGCGCGATCCGGAAGCGGATCGGCTTCCTTCCCCAGGACTACAAGCCCATCCCCCACCTCACGGGCGAGGAGTACCTCCTCCATTGCGCCCGGCTGCGGCGGGTGGACATCAGCCGCAACCGGGTGCGTGAGCTGCTCGCGGGCGTAGGCCTGGCCGACGCGGCCCGGCGGGCGGCCGGCACCTACTCGGGCGGCATGCAGCGGCGGCTGGGGATCGCCCAGGCCATCCTCCACTCTCCGCGGCTGCTCGTGGTCGATGAGCCCACGGCCGGGCTCGATCCCGAGGAGCGGATCCGCTTCCGGGGGCTGATCAGCGAGGTTTCGGAGAGCACGGCCGTGCTGCTCTCGACCCACATCGTGGAGGACGTGGAGGCGACCTGCCCGCGCCTGGCGGTGATCGGACGCGGGCGGCTGCTCTACGACGGCACTCCCACCGAGATCCTGCGGCGGGCGGCGGGGCGGCTCTGGCGGGTGCCCTCGGGCATCCCCCTCCCGGACGGCGCCCTGGAGGTGAGCTGCCGGGCGGACCGGCAGGGGGATGTGGAGCGGATCGTCTTTTCCGAGATCCCGGTCGGACAACCGCGCGAGGTCGGCCTGGAGGAGGCCTATGCCGCCTTCCTCGCCCAGCAGGGCCTACGGGCAGATCAATCGGCCCGACTGGAGGAGGCCGCGTGAGACTGACCGCGGCCTTCATCTCCCACGAGCTGCGCACCCAGGGGCGGTCGCTCCGCTTCCGGACGGCCGCAGTCCTCTACGTCCTCGCGGGCACGCTCCCGGCCGTGCTGATCCATGTTCTACGGACGAAAACCGGCTATGTGATCGGGGGCGCCAGCTACGCCTTCGAGGTCTCGAGCGTCGTGCCGCTGCTGACCGCGGCCTTCGCCTTCCTCCTCTCCATGGACGGCATCACCCGCGAGCAGGGGGAGGGGGCCTGGACCACGGTGACCCTGTGCGAGGTGTCCAACACCGGCTACCTCCTCCGGCGGTGGCTCGCGCTCCAGGCCCTGTTCCTGCCGCTCAGCGCTCTCCCCTTCCTGGCCGCGGCCGGGATAGCCCTGGCGGACGGCGCCGCCCGGTTCGATCCCTGGGTCTTCGCCGGCCCCTGGCTCCTCCACGCGGCCCCTCTCGCCATGGTCATGTCCGCCCTGGGGATCGGCGTGGGCACGATCGGGGGCGGTGCTCTGAGCGCGCTGCCTCTCCTGGCCCTGACGCTCGCGCTGGCCCCTGCCCTGCTCAACGGGTTCCTGCACCGCTTCGGGATGCGCTTCTCCGCTCCCCTCCAGTGGGTGGACTTCCCCTTCGTCGCCTGGACGCTCAGCCGCGCCTCCGCGGCGATGTCCGGCACCGAGAAGTACGGCTGGATCTTCCCGATCCCGGCGAGCGAAGCGGGGTTCGACGCCAGGGTCCTCGGGGAGCAGCACTTTGCGGCGGGTGCCCTGCTCGCGGCCCTGGCCGCGCTGTCCCTCGGAGTAGCGACGGTCTATCTCCGGCGCACCCGGCCGGACGTGCGGCCGCAGCGGGTGCGGCCCGGCCATCCCTTCCGCGGCTTCCTCCAGACCTGGGGCCGGCTGCGGGAGCGCTACACCCCCGACCCGGCTCCGGCACCCGCCGACCGGCACGCCCTGGCGTTCAGCCTCCTGGTCGCCGTGGCGCTCTTCGCGGCTCTGGTCGTCCGGGCCAGCCACTATGAGAACCAGGCGGAGGCGCGGTTCGACACCGAGACCAAGCCGTCCGCCCCCACCACGCCCACCTCCATCTTGCCCGGGCTCTGGCGCATCCAGGGCCGGATCGGTCCGGGCTCCGGTGTGTCGATCCAGGTGAGGGGAGAGCTGATCAACCAGGGGCCGGAGCCCGCCGGTCACCTGTCGTTCCAGCTCAATTCCTATCTCGACGTAGAGGTCACCGCCGACTCCGGCCGGGTCACTCCGTCGCGGGCCTCGGGCCGGCTGAACGTGGAGCTGGAGCCGCCGATCCCGCCGGGAGGGCGGCGCGAGCTGCGCTTCCGTCTGTCGGGTGAGCCGGCCTGGACGGTCTTCCCCTCCGCGATGGACAGCCTCAGCTTTGCCGGCAGCTACACCGGGCACGTCGAAGCGCAGTTCGGCCGCGACCGGCTCGACTTCTCCCGCTCGTACCGCGTGCCGTCCATCTCGGGCTATCGCGTGGAGCTCCAGCAGGGCGACCTGATCCCCGTGCCCCGCTACGCAGCCTGGAGCAAGCCGGAGGGGGTCTTCCCCACAGCCCGGGTGGAGCTGTCCATCTCGGGTCCGCAGGGCCTCTTCCTGGCCGATAGCTGCGGCGGGTTCGTTATGTCAGGCGGCGCCCTCTCCAGCCGCTGCCGGCTGCCGCTCGCGGACCTTGCCGTGGCCGGGGGGCGCCACCAAGTGCTGCAAGAGAAGGGGCAGGACATGGTCGTAGCCGTCTTCCCCGCGCACCTTCAGGCCGCACAGCTTCACCTTGGGTTCCTCGCCCGCAGCACCGGCATGCTCGAAGAGGCCTGGCCCGGCACCGGCTCCCTGGGACGCCTCGTGGTCGTCGAGAGGCCGGACCAGTACGTCCATTCCCACGGCGGCGCGCGGTTCTCCATGGGCTGGTACCGCGACCCGACGGAGAGCTTCCTCACCGTGATGGGGAACCTGGTCTTCCTCCAGGAGAGCGACCTGATCGTCCTGCGGCGCATGCGGCCGGAGAGCATGCTGGCCGAGATCCTCTCCGAGCGGCTGGCGAGCCGGCGGCGCGTCGCGCCCGCGCACAACCGCTTCTTCCGGCAGTTCTTCCGCGCCCTGGCCCGCGAGCGGCTCGGCCTGGGGCCGGAGAGAGGTGCCGTGGTCGGCCCCCTGCACCCCGGCGAAGAGGCGCTGGCCCAAGCCTCCGCGCTGTCCGACAGCAACGCGTATCCCTACTGGAACTTCCGGTTCCCGGCGCTGGTGACGGCCCTGGAGAGCCGCGTGGGCGCCGAGCCCCTGAGGTTGGCGGTCGAGGAGGTCCTGGCCCGCGGGGACGACCCCGCGGCCGGTCCGGGGACGGCCGAAGAGCTGTTCGCGAGCATCGCCCGGCACAGCCCGGCCCCGGTCGAGAGGCTGATCCAGGACGGGTTCATGACGGGCGACCTGCCGTACCCGGTCCTGGAGGGGGTCGAGTTCCGGCGCGCGGCCGACGGCGGGAGCACCGGCTGGCGGGTGACCGGCCGGATGGTCAACCAGGGCAAGGGCGAGGCGCTCTGCAAGGTGGTGCTCACCACCGACCTCGGGCCGGAGTCGACCGTGGTCCGGGCCGGCACCGGGGAGACCGCCGGCTTCGCCTTCGCCACCCGCCACCGTCCCCAGGGGGTGTTCCTCGATCCGAACCTGGAGTGCCACCGCCTGGTGCGCAAGGGCGCGCCGAGGGACCGCGTCTATTTCGAGGGGGACGGGAAGTGATCGCGGGACTCGAGCGGCCGCGGCAGTCCCTCCGCTCCTTGAAGCGGACGCTGGACCTCCTCCTGGGAAAGCGCCTCAAGCTGTTCGCGACGGCCGACGTGGTCGTGGTCCTCTGGACCCTGCTCTCGATGATGCTGGACACGGAGGCCGAGCCCCAGGACATGTACCGGCAGGTGGTCCTCCTCCCCCTGCTGATCCTGGGCCTTCCGGCGCTGGCCGGGCTGGTGGAGGTGGAGCGCCGCGCCGGCTGCCTCGACCTCGCGCTCTCGGCTCCGGCCGTGGAGCGCTACTTCCTGCGCCGGGCGGCCGCGGTCAGCGCGCTGATGGCCCTTCAGGGGTCGGTGCTGATCCTCCTTACCTGGTTCCAGGAGGACCGCTGGTTCCCGATCCTGTCCTGCCTGACCCAGGTGCTGGTGGTGAGCGTGTTCCTCGGAGCGCTGGCCCTGTTCTGGGCGGTGCGCCTGAAGAGCGCGGGCGGCGTCTGGCTCGCCTCGGTCGCGACCACGATCGCGCTGCAGCGGTGGTTCTTCCACAACCCGGTGCCGCATCGGCACTTCGGGGTCCACGAGAGCTTCCTCCCGCGCGAGGAGGCCCTGATCGAATGGATCGTCAGCGTCGCGGTGCTCGGTGCCGCGACGGTGCTCCTCTACTTCTATGCCCGGCGCCGGCTCCGGCGGCCGGAGACGATGATCGCCTGATGCGCCTGATGGAGACCACCGGTATGCGACTCCTCACCCTCCTCTCGCTCCTGTTGCTGTCCCTCTCCGCCTGCAGCCCGGCGCCGGCCGATGTGCCCGACGAGCCGCCGGCCGCGCCCGTGCGCCTGGAGACCGTGAAGTGGCAGCCGTTCCAGCCCACCCTGGCGCTGCTCGGCGTGGTCCAGCCCTCGGGCTTCGCCGAGGTGGCGATCCCGGTGTCCGGCCGGCTGGACTACCCCGGCCGCTTCGGCAGCGGGCTCGTCACCGGCGCGGCAGTGCGGGAGGGCGAGGTGCTCGCCCGGATCACCAGCCACGACTCCGAGGCCGAGCTTGCCGAGGCGCGGCTGCGCGTGGAGCTGACCTCGTCCGAGCTGGCCCGCCACCAACGCGCCTTCGACTCGGGCGTCGAGGCCGCGGCGGTCCTCGCCTCCTACAAGGCGGAAGCCGACATCGCCCGCGGCCGGCTCGAAGCCGCCCAGGGACGCGCCGGCCGCCTCAGCCTGCGCTCCCCCGTGAGCGGCCGGTTGATCGTGGACCACCGCATCCCGCCCGACTCCGAGGTGGCACCCGGCACCATCCTCGTCCGCGTGGCCGCCGGAGGCTCCCTCAAGGTCGAGGGACGGGCCGCCGCGGCCGACCGCGGACGCCTCCATCCCGGGCTCAAGGTGCGCTTCGTGGCTCCCGACTCGGAGAAAATCTCGGGCGCGGGGGGCGAGGGGATCATCCGCGAGGTCAGCCCGGTCGTGGAAGCCGGCGGCACCGTGCCGCTGATCGTGGAGGTGACGGACCCCGAGGGGCTCCCGGCCCCGGGCGAGGGAGTCGAGCTGTGGGTGGAGCTGGATGCCCGCTCCCAAGCCGTAACCGTGCCCGAGGAGGCCCTGGTCGTGGCCGAGAGCGGCAGCGCCGTCTTCGTGGTCGAGCGGAAGATGGGCCTCGTGGCCCGGCGCCGACCGGTGGAGACCGGAGCCCGCGGAGGGGGACGGGTCGAGGTCGTGCGCGGGCTCGATCCCGGCGAGAAGCTGGTCGTGAGCGGAGCCTCCTTGATTGAGGACGGGGATCAGGTTCTGGAAGTGAAGGACGCTCCAAAATGATCCGGCACGGTCTCCTCCGCCAAGCCGTCGAGCGGCCGGTCTCGACGCTGATCGGCGCGGTCACCCTGGTGGTCCTCGGAACCTTCTCCCTGTTCCGGCTCCCGGTCTCGCTGCTGCCCGAATTGGAGAGGCCGCGGCTGGAGATCTCGATCGCGGCCGAGGGGAGGGCCCGCGAGGAGGTGATCGACCGTCTGACCCGGCCCGTGGAGCGGCGGCTGGCGGCCCTGGCCGGCGTGACCTCGGTCCGTACCTGGACCGGCGACGGCTTCCTCCGTGCCCGGGTGGAAAGCGAGTGGCAGACCGACGCCGACCGTCTGCGCATCGAGGCCGAGCGCCTGCTCGCCGACCTGGACGACCCCGCCGTGGCTTCGATGTCGATCGAGCTGGCCACCGGGGATGCCGAGCCGATCGTGGAGGTCGCGGTGCTCGGGGGGACCTCCGGCTCGGCCCGGACCGCGTTCGCCCGCAAGCTCCTGGTGCCCGAGCTGGCGCGGCTCGACGGCGCCGGCCGCATCGAGACGGTCGGCCTGACCCCGCTCCATGCCGTGGTCCGGCCGCATGGCGCGGCCCTGGCCGCCCGCGGGCTCACCCCCGCGGACCTGGTCGGGCGTATGCGCTCCATGGGGATCGCCCTCCCCGCGGGGCGCGCCCTGGCCGGGTCCACGGTGCGCCCGCTCCTCGTGCGGGAGGACGTCCCCTCCCTCGACGCCCTGCGCGCCGTCCGGGTATTCGGTCCGGAGGGGCAGAGCTATCTCGGAGACGTGGCGCGGGTCAGTCTGGAGGAAGTGGAGGACGGCACCTTCTTCCGTCTGAACGGGGAGGAGGGGGTGCTGGTGAGGGTCTTCCGGGCGCCGGAAGCGAACGCCGTGGCTCTGGCGCGAAGCGTCAGGGATCGGGTCGAAGAGCTGACCGGGCGGACCGGCTCCGGCCCCAGGCCCCGGGTGGTTTCCGACCGCAGCGGCGAGGTCGTGGCCGCTCTGAAAGAACTGGGGCTCGCGGCCCTGATCGGGATGGCGCTCGGCGCCGCCGTGCTGCGAATCCTGCTCGGCCGCTGGCGCCCGACTTTCGCCATGATGGTCGTGGTGCCGGCCTCGCTGCTCACCTCCTTTGCCGGCTTCCAGCTCGCGGGCTCTTCCCTGGACGTGGTCTCCCTCGCCGGCCTGGCTCTCGCCGCCGGCATGCTGGTGGACAGCGCCATCGTGGTCCTGGAATCGATCGAGACCGCGCGGGCTTCCGGGGACCCCAACCCGGCGGTCACCGGCACGAAGGAGATCGCCCTGCCGGTCATCGCGAGCTTCCTGACCTCCGCGGTCGTCTTCCTCCCCCTGATCTATCTCCAGGGCCTGGCCCGTGCCTTCTTCGGAGTGCAGGCCTTCGCCATCGTGGTCTCTCAGGCCGCTTCTCTCCTGTTCTCTCTGACCGTCACCCCGGTCCTCAGCGGCAACGCACCGGCGAAGAAAGTTCTCGGGAAGAGCCCTGGACAGCGCGCCTATCTGAACCTCCTGGAAAGGGCTCTGGCCCACCCCAGGATCACGGTCCTCGCCGGGACCGCCACGGCCCTGGTGGCGCTGCTCGCCCTGGCCGTCCTCCCCCGTGAGCTGGTTCCAGACGCCGCCTCGAAAGAGCTGGTCGTGCGCTACCGCCTGGCTCCGGACCTCTCGCCGGAAGCGGCCCGGATTCTGGGCGAGCAGGTCGTGAATGTAGGGGCGGGGCTTGCCCCCGCCCGGGAGGGGGCGACATCCCTCGCCACCCAGCTCCTGGAGGACGAGAGCCGGGAGGAGACCGGCCGCGTCGTCCTCTCCTTCTCCAATCCGGACGAGGCGAGGCGGGCTCGGAAGACCCTGACTGCGGCCCTTTCCCGCCTGCCGGACGTCGAGGTCTGGGTCGAGCCCCGCACCAGCGCCTTCGTCGAGCCGATCGAGAGAGCGGGCCGGAGGCTGGAGGTGGTGGCGACCGCGGCCACCCCGGAGCGGGCAAAGGCCCTCGCCGGCCGGGTCCGCGAGCGTCTGGGCCAGACGCCCGGACTGCGGGAGGTCGCGGGGCGCCGCAACCGCCCGCAGCCGGCCCTGCTCCTCACCCGGGACGCCACCCGCCTGGCCGAGCTGGGCGCCGACCGCGGCCGGATCGAGGAGCAGGTGCGGCAGGGGCTCGGCGAGCAGACAGCCGGACGCATCCGGATGGATGGGGTCGAGCCCGAGGTCCTGGTGCGGTCCTCAGAGCAGGACCCCGAGCTGCTCCCCGTGAGTGTCCCCAATATCGTTCCCCTGCGGGCGCTGGCCCGGCTCGATCCCGGCCTCCGGCCCGCGGTCCTCGAGAGGCTGGACGGCCGCCCCGCCGAGCGGATCGTCTTCGAAGGGAGTATGGAGGGAAAAACGCGTGATCCGGAAGCGCTCCTCTCCGGGCTCTCCCAGGCGAATGAGCGGGTCACGCCCGAGGGGCAGGCGCTGGAGCTGAGCCGGGCCTTCTCCCAGCTCCGCCTGGCCCTGGCGCTCTCCCTGCTCCTGGTCTTCCTGACCGTGGCGGCGCTCTACGAGTCGTTCCGGCTGCCGCTGGTAGTCATGGCCACGGTGCCGGTCGCCCTCGGCGGAGCGCTGGGCCTGCTCGCGGTCACCGGCCAGACGCTCAACATCCTCTCCTTCCTGGGACTGATCCTGCTCGCCGGAGTCGTGGTGAACAACGCGATCGTCCTGGTCCACCGCATCCACGAGCGAGCAACCCGGGGCGAGGATATGGACGACGCGATCCGCGCCGCGGCCCGGGAGCGCTACCGGCCGATCCTGATGACGACCGCGACGACGATCGCGGGCATGCTCCCCCTGGCCCTCCTCCCCGGCGAAGGGGTGGAGCTGCAGAGGGCTCTCGCCATCACGGTGATCGGGGGCATGGTGACCTCGACCTTCGCGTCTCTGGTCCTGGTGCCGGTGCTGTATCGAAGGGCGAAGGCATGACTTCGGACCGGCCCCTGGCGCGCCTCGTCCTGACCCTCGGCCTCCTGATCCTGGGGATCGTGGCCCTGGCCCGCCTGCCGCTCGACTATCTCCCGCGGCAGAGCTTCCCGGAGCTGACGGTCATCCTGACCCTGGGCGACACCACCGATCCCGGCATGGTCACCCGCGAGTGGATCGAGGAGATTGAAAGCGCCATCCGCTCCCTCGGCCGGGTCGAGGAGGTCGGAGGCGAGGTGCGGGCCGACGGCGCCCGGCTCACCGTGCGCTTCTCCCCGGGGACCGACCCGGAGCGCAAGGCGGCCCGCCTGGAGTCGGAGCTCGCGGACCTGCGGCGCAGGTTGTTACGAGGATCGGCGGAGGCGGCGGATGGCCTCTGGATCACTCCGGCCTCGGAGGCTGAGGGCGAGCTCTTCGCCATCGTCTGGCTGGCCGGCTCCGGCCGGGCGACCAGCGACCGGGGGGCTGAAGCCGCCGCCGAGGAGCTGAGATCGGTCCCGGGCATCCAGGCGGTGAGGGTGTACGGCACCCGCCGGGAGGAGGTCCGGGTGGAGACTCGTGGCGCGTCGTTCGACCCTTGGGAGGAGGCCGAAGCGGTCCGCACCGAGGTAGAGCGAGCGTTGAAGGCTCCCGCCCTGGGCCGGGTCCGCCAGGGTAGCCGCGAGTGGCCGCTCGTCGTGCCCCCGGTCGACGTCCAGGGAGTGACCGTCCCCCGAGGGGGAGGCATGGTGCCCCTGACATCCCTGGCCTCGGTCCTCTCCCGCTGGCAGGAGCCGCTCGACCTGGTGCGCTACCGGGGCGAGCCCGCCCGCGCCCTCCTCGTCTGGCGAGCCTACGGCGCTTCCTCCCTTGCGGTGGACCGCGCGCTGAGGCACCGGCTGGAGACGCTCCCGGGCGGCATGACCGGGACCGTGGGCTGGAGCGACGCCGAGCCCCTGCGCGAGCTGGCCCTCCGTCTCTCCCTGGCCCTGCTCCTCGCCTCGGGCGCCGCCGCGATCACCGGAGGATGGCTCGCCGGCCGCCGGGGAGCCCTCTCCCTCGGGCTCGCCCTCCCGGCCGCCGTGGCCGCCGCCGCGAACGCCTTCTGGCTCGCCGGGATCGGCCTCAACGTCACCACCCTGGTCGCCCTCGCGATCGGAGCCTCCGCGGTCCTGCCTTCCGCCCTGCTTCGTGTCGCGGGGAAGGCCAGCTTCCGGGCCATGGCCTTCACCGCGGCGGCCGCGGCCGTGACGGTGCCGGTGACCGTCGCGCTGGCCAGCGAGGAGCTGGGACCGCTGCTGTCCGAGCCGGCCGGGGCGTTCCTGCTCGCGATCGTTGGAGCCCTCGCCGCCGCCGCCCTGGTTCCGGCTCCCTCTCCCGCGAAGCGGGGGAGGGCTGGGGAGGGGGTTTCCCTCTCCCTCCCCGTCTCCCTCCGCGATCCGGGCACCATCGTCCTCTTCGCCGCCACCATCGCCTACGTGGCCGCCGCCCTCTTCGGCCCCGCGCTCCTCCCCCGCCCCGCGGACCTCGATGCGGACACCGGCAGCCTCGTCCTGCGCCTGCGGATGCCCGAGGGGACCACCCTCGAAGAGACCGCGCGGCGCATCCAGGAGATCGAGGCCCGCGTGAAGGAGGCCGAGGAGATCGAGGACTTCTGGAGCCTTTCCTGGGAGGGCGAAGGCTTCGTGAACGCCGACGTCCGGCGCAGGGACCGCCGCCCCGACCGCCTCGCCCGCCTCGTCACCCGGCTCCGGTACGGCATCGCGGCCGGCGGCTCCCTCACGATCGAGACCGGGGGAGGTGGGGGGGGCGAAGAGCGGAGCGGGCGCCGGCTGGAGGACCGCGCCGAGATCGACGAAGAGGGCAACACCTACCGGGCCATCCTACGCAGCGCGGACCTCCAGACCCTTCTGGACGGCTACGACCGCGTCCTCAACCGTCTCGCCGCGTTGAAGGTGCGCAGCTATTGGTTCGTCCGCCACGACGTCCGGACGGTCCGCCTGGCGCTCCGGCCCGTCTCGGGTCTATCCCCGGAGCGCGCCGCGGCCTTCGCCACGCACCTCCGCCGCGCCAGCACACCCCCCCGGGAGCTGCGCCTGCCCTCCGCATCCGAAGGCACCGAAAGGGCGTTGCTCGTGGTCCCCGCGGGCGTCTCGACCGACCCGGACGAGGCGCCGCCGATGGTGGCGCTCCTCCAGCGCCCTCTCTTGCTGGACGGCCAGCCGTTCCTCCCCGCGTCCTCCCTGGTGCTCCGGGAGGAGGTCGTGCAGGCGCGGATCGCCCGGCAGTCGGGCCGTTTCGTGATGCCGGTCGACCTGAGGATCCCTTTGCGCACCGAATTCGGCCGGATCGAGTTCCGCCGCGAGATCGACCGCAGCCTGGGCGAGCTCGACCTCCCCACCGGTTCCGACCTGGAACGGCCGTCCCTCGCCCCGGGCCTCTGGCAGAGCGAGCGCACCCGGCTGATCGCTCTGGGGACTGCAGTCCCTCTGCTCCTCTTCGCGGTAGCGGCCTGCCGGCTCGGCTCCCTCCTCCGCGGACTCGTAGCCCTGGCACCCCTCGGCCTGGGACTCCTGGCGGCCACGCCCCTGATCCAGTCCGGCCTCCGCCAGGCGGACGAGCTCACGGTCTTCGCCCTCGCCGCCGCCCTGGCCCTCTCCCTGCCGGCCGTGGTCGAAGGGACCCTCTCCTCCTCTGCCATCCGTCCCGCGAGGCTCTACCGGTCGTTGCGCCAGGAGACCCCCTGGCTCCTTGGCGCGGTCCCTGTCCTGGCGGTCGGGCTGGTCGCCCCGACTCTCGGGCTCGACCCCCTGCTGCTCCGCTGGGTAACCCCGCTGCGGGCCGCCGCGGTGGCAGGAGGAACCGCCCTGCTCGCCTCGGTGCTGCTCTCCCCCGCCCTGCTCCTCCTGGCCCGGGGCGCGGCGGAGCGGCTGCGCCACCCCGAGGAGGTCCGCCGCCGGCAGCGTCCTCCCCAATGGACCGCCGCGGGAGCCCCCGTCCTGGAAGCACACACCCTGACCAAGGTCTACGGCGGCCGCTTTTCTCCCTCTCCCCCGGCACGGGGGAGAGGGCAGGGGAGAGGGGGAATGGGATCAACCAAGGTCACGGCTCTATCCGGGGTTCGCTTCGAGCTGACCCCCGGCATCGTCGGTCTCCTCGGCCCCAACGGCGCGGGCAAGACCACCCTGCTGCGCATCCTGACCGGCCTGCTCGACCCGAGCCGGGGCGAGGTCCGCTTCCGGGGCATCGCGGTCAATCCCGAGAACCTCTCCGAGTACCGCCGCCAGATCGGGTTCCTCCCCCAGGACTTCAACGCCTACCCCGAGCTGACGGCCGAGCAGTTCCTCGACCACTGGGCGATCGAAAGGGGGATGGGAGACCGGGAGCGCCGCCAGGAGATCGAGCGCCTCCTCGACGCCGTGGGCCTCACCGAGCACGCCCGCCGCAAGGTGAGGGACTTCTCCGGCGGCATGCGCCAGAGGGTGGGCATCGCCCGCGCCCTCCTCGGCTCGCCGCCCATCCTGATCGTGGACGAGCCCACCACGGGCCTGGACGTGGAGTCGCGCAACCGCTTCCGCCAGATCCTGCTGGAGCAGTCCGCGGAAAGGGTCGTCCTCTTCTCGACCCATATCGCCAGCGACGTCGAAGCCGCGGCCTCGCGCATCCTCCTCCTCCACCGCGGCCGTCTGGGCTTCGACGGCACGCCCGAGGAGCTGACCGCCCGCGCCCGGGGCCGGGTCTTCCGCGCCCTGATCGGCGACGCCGACCTCGCCGAGTTCAGCCGCCGCTACCGCATCACCGCCCGGGTCCGCACCCTGGAGGGCATCCGGGTGCGAGCCGTGGCACGGCCCGGCGATCCGCTGAGCGGAGAGGTCATCGAGCCCAACCTGGAGGAGGCTTACCTGGCGGAGATCGATCTGGCGGATGGGGCGCGGATGGACATCCGATAGACTCCCCGCCCATGGCAACCTCCCAGCGCCGCAGGACGAGCTTGCTTCTCCGGATGCTGAGCTTCTGGCCGCCCTACATCGGGGCAGGGATCCGGGTGCGGGTCTCGCCCGACCTGCGGACCTTCGAAGTGCGGATGAAGCTCCGGTGGTGGAACCGGAACTATGTGAACACCCACTTCGGCGGATCGCTCTACTCCATGTGCGACCCCTTCTTCATGCTGATCCTGATGAATGCCCTGGGCCGCGGCTACGTGGTCTGGGACAAGGCCGCCACGATCCGCTTCCGGCGCCCGGGCAAGGGGACCGTCAAAGCCACGTTCCACATCCCCGAAGAGAGGGTCCGGGAGATCCGCGCCGCCGCCGACCGCGGGGAGAAGATCGAGCCGGTCTTCACCGTGGAGGTCCTGGACGAGCAGGGAGAGGTCGTGGCCGAGGTCGAGAAGCTCCTCTATGTGCGCCTTGCCAAGCCCTCCGGCGGCGGCTAAGCTACCTGTCCCGATCCTTCGAAGGAGACGTATATGTTCCGACGCGCCCTGCTCGCCACGATCCTCCTCACCCTGACCGCCCTCTCCGCCGGTACTGCCTGGGCTGACACGCTCTACACCATGAAGAGCCACACCGACTCCTTCCGGGTCGCGGGCGAGACGCAGCCGGCCAAGGACGCCACCGTCAAGATCTGGGCGGCCGGCGACCGCCTGCGGCGCGACGAGGACGGGCAGAGCATGATCCTCCGCCTGGACACGAACCGGCTCTACATGGTCGACCACGCGGACAAGACCTACAGCGAGATCACCCTCCCTATCGACCTGCGCAAGATGATGCCCAAGGGGAGCGAAGCCATGGCGGACCAGATCGCCGCGGGCATGAAGGTCACCGTCCAGGTGACCCCCCGCGACGAGACGAAAAAAATCAGCCAGTGGAACGCCAAGCGCTACGATGTGAACGTCCAGAGCGCCATGGGTATGAAGATCGCCACCACCCTCTGGGTGAGCAAGGACGTCGAGGGCTTCGCGCCGCTCAACAAGCTGGCCGCCACCATGGCCTCGCTGCAGCCCGGCTCCGGCGAATGGTCGAAGCAGCTCGAGAAGATCGACGGCTTCCCCGTGCTCACCGAATCCCGGGTGGATGCCCTCGGCGCCCAGTTCGGCACCCGCGAGGAACTGGTCTCGGTGGAGACTAAGGCTGCTCCCAGCGGCACGTACGACCTGCCCGCCGGGTACAAGGCCCAGGCTTACAACCCGATCGCGGGGATGAGCCAGTAGGGAGGGGGGACTGGGAGCGCCGGGCGCTCCCAGTAGAAGACTAATCCCTACTCTGGGAGATCTGCCGCCGGAGCAGCTCGTTCTCGAACGCCATGCCCACCTGGGCCGTGGCGAGCTCGAGGATGTCGATGTCCTCGATCGGGGTGTCCCGGTCGCCGTTGTCCGTGTAGATCACCGAGATCACCCGCTGGGCGCCGAGGACGGGGAAGACCACCACCTGGCCGGTCTTGGGACGGCCCACCATCTGGCGGAAGGCTTCGGGCAGCCCCGACTGGTCGAACTCCACGGACTGGACCTCGCCCGTCTCCAGGCTGTGGATGAGCACGCTCTCCCCCTGCATCTCCAGCTTCATGGCGCGGGTCGACTCGGCCAGCGGCCGGCCCCGGGCGTCCACGCCGAAAGCGCCCAGCGCGACCAGATGGTCCCGCTTGACCAGGAAGAGGATGGCGCGCTCCACCGACTCTGACACGATGTGCATCAGGTTCAGGGCCACTGTGGCGGAGATCAGGCCCGAGCGCAGGTCCCCGAACACCCGCCGCAGCCGTGCCACTCCGGAGCGCTGCTCCTCCGCCCGACCGCCGCGGATCAGGTCGCGCCGCGTGTCGATCACGTTCTCGACACAGGCCACGACGGCTTCCACGTCAGGGGGCATCGCCGCCAGCACGCCGGCCTCGTAGGCCTTGACGAAGGAGGTCCCCGGGTCCACCAGCGCGATCAGCGACGCCTTGGGCCGGGCGCGGTGCACCGAGGCCGCCTGCTCCAGGGAGACGCCGCCGCCCGAGCGCAGGTCGAGCAGGATCACCGGCTGCGGTTCGCCCGGATTCGTGGTGCCGGCCTGGGCGAGCGTCGTCACCTCCACACCCGCCACCTCGTGGTGCAGGGCCTCCCCCAGCCGCTCGGCGAAGCCGTGGTCGGTCGAGACCAGGTGCAGCTTGAGCACCTCGGCCGCGTGCTTCGGGAACTCCCGGAGCTCCAGGTCGTCGGCCTCGGCCACCATGAGGCTGCCGCCCAGAGGCTGCGGCGCCGGCTCCATGATCATCGTGGGGTTCGTGGCATCCCCGGCCGCATACCCGCCGCTCGCGTTCCGGGGGTCCTCGCGTCCCTCGGCCCGGTCGCGGTTGCGCTCGTCGAAGATCCTCGCCGCCTCGAGCAGCACCATCTGCGTGTTGATGTCCGCGTCGGGGAGAACGTCGCTTGGATACAGGGCGATGTCGTCGATCGGCCGCAGGTCGTCGATGGCGAACTCGAAGTTGCCCGTGTCCCAGACCATGACCTCGGAGACCGCCTGCTCGATCTGCTGGGCGATGACCTGGCGCAGCCCCTGCGGGTCGATCGACCCGGAGCCGACCAGGATCTGCCCGAGGGAGCGGCGCTCCGGCTCGACCTGCTGCGAGTTGATGGCCCGCTCCAGGATGCCGCGGTCGATCATCCCCGAAGAGATGAGAAGGTCGCCGAGCTTGGGCGTGCGGGGAGCCTGGGCGCTGACCAGCCGGCCCATGTGGAAGCCAATCATGGCGCGCTTCGTCCCCTGCGAGAGCAGGAGCGTGCCCGTCCGCCGGCCGAGATGGATGAACTGCATCACATCGGCGACGGAGACGTCTTTGAGGCTGCCGGAGATCCCCATGGTTTTCTCTGTCGGTGCGGCCGGGGCTCACTCCCCCCGAGCCAGCTTGACGAGACTCTCCAGCGTGCGGAGCTTGCGGTCCTTGGTGGCGAACAGGCGAGCGGCGAACAGCGCCGAGGCGGCGTGGGCCGAAAGCAGGTCCAGGAGGTCCCGGTCCTCGGCGCGCAGGATCGGCTTGTGATCGAGCAGCTTGAGCAGCACCAGCGCGCCCACGATCTCGTTCTGGACCCGCAGCGGCACGGCCGCCAGGGCCGGCGACTCGGCCGTGGGACCCAGGCGCAGCACGCCGTCCCCGAGCGTCGTGTCCACCATGGGATCGCCGCCGGCGTAGGACTCGCCCATGTAGGGGTTGTCCACCTCGTCGTACATCCCCTCGATGAGGGCGATCTCGTAGGCCGGGAGGTCCTCGCCGGGCACCTCGTCGCGGCGCAGGAGCAGGACGAACTGCTCGGCGCCGAGCAGGTTGATGGCGATCTCCGCGATGGTGGCCTGCACCTCGGCGGGGTCGAGGGTGGCGTGGAGCTGGTACGTGGCCACGTAGAGGTTCATGAGGCGGCCGCCCTGGTGCTCGGAGTCGACCAGCCGCGAGGCGAGCTCCTTGACGTCCGACTCGGCCGTGGAGAGCCGGCGCTCCAACTCGGCGATGCGCTCCTCGGCCGTGCCGGCCTCGCGCACGGCGGCGCCCTGCTGGCTCGCCTCGACGACCCGGATGAGCTCGTTGGCCTTCTCCAGGGTCGTGCGCAGCTCCGCCAGGAGGTCCCGCCCGGGGACGGCGCTGGAGCTCAGCCGCGATCCGCTCTCGGTCATGCTGCGCTCGTTCAAGCTGCGCCTTTCTTCTCCAGACGGCTGATGACTTCCAGGATCTCCTCGCTGTGGAACGGCTTCTTGATGTACTCGGTGGCTCCCGCCTCGAGCCCCCGGGCCGTGTCCTCCTCGCGCCCCTCGGTGCTGATGATGATCACCGGCAGGTCGGCGCGGGCCGCGTCGGAGCGGAGCTCGGCGAGGAACTCCAGCCCGTTCATGTTGGGCATGTTGATGTCGAGCAGCACGAGGTCGATGTCCGCGTGGTCCTTGAGCCGTTCGAGGGCCTGGCGCCCGTCCGAGGCATAGACGAGCGGATACTGGCGGAGCATCACCTCGTACATCTTGTGCATCAGCTTAGAGTCGTCGACGACGAGCACTTTCCGTGGCTGCAAAGCTCTCTCCCGGACCCAGATGATTGGGGCAGTCCAGGGGGGAGTGTAGCCAATGGGACCGGGCGTTTCAAGGAAAATCCGAAAGCGCTCCTGCCCGCCACAAGCTCCGGCCTTCAGGGGAATCAGGGAAGGGGAGGAAACCGGTGGAGCAACTCTGCGCGGGTTGCGCGAGAACGGCACGCACCTCGCGCGGCAGCGGCCCCGTGATGGACACCTGCCGAGGACGGCCCGAAGGACGGCCCTCCTTCGTCTTGAGCCCTCTCAGGGCGTCAGGAGGGTGACCGTCGGGAAATAGGTCCGGAACCGTCCCCCGTCGGCTGTCGCGAGCGGCCAACCCATGACCTGAGCATGAGCACCGATGAAGAAATCGGGCAGCGGTAGAGAGGGCGCGTCGTGACCGGATTCCGCGCGTCGCCGCTCCCGGTACTCCTGGTATGCCTTCGCACACGGTCCCGCGGCAGCAACCGGGACGTCAAGCAAGGAGGGTGACGCCCCAACTCCGGATCCGATCGGCAACAGTCTCCGGTTCGGAATCACCTACGCAGATCTCCGCGAGGCTGACCGCATTGACCGCCGCTCCGTCCTCCGACACCCCCGCGGCGATCGTGCGCCGGGCCCACTCGAGGAAGGGCGACTGATCGGTGAAGGCGTAAATCAGGACGTTCGTATCGAGGAGGATCATGGCTCCCGGGTCATGGCCCTCAGGGAGTCCCAGGTCATCTTCGGCCGCAGAGGGGCGGCGGCAATGGCCTCGAGGCAGCTATCCAGGCTCATCCCGGGTCCCGGTTTCGGACGTTCGAGGCGAACCAGGAGCAGGCGGCCTTCACCCTCGCTCTGGATGTCGAAGACATCTCCGGGCTTTGCCGCAGGAAGGACCACTCGCTGCTTTTGCATCCACCGTCGAAATCGCCATGCTCGAATTGTCCCACCGAATCAAGGCGAGAACAAACTCCGAGGGCGGGCCAGTGGGCGAAAAAGCTCCCGGTGACCGAGGCTTCCCGGAACCCCGCGGAGCCAGCATACCGCCGAACATGGTATGGCAGTGGCAGCAGCATGGTATGCTGCCCCCATGATAACGACCATTGACAAGGCGGGCCGCGTGGTTATCCCCGCCGAGGTGCGAAAGCGCCTCGGTCTTACTGCTGGGACGGAGCTCGAGATGGTGATCGAGGGCTTCGCCCTCCGCCTCGTTCGAGCGGTGGCCGGCCCTCAGCTTGTCCGACGCGGCGAGCGTCTGGTTGCCCGCCCCCGGGCAGCAGAGGGACAGCGGACCGAGGTCGATGTGGCACGGTTGATCGAAGAGGAGAGGGACCGGTGGCCGGCTTGACGGGTACATTCTTCGACACAAGTGTGCTCATCGCCGGAACGATCGATTTTGGCAACAGCTCGCAACACGCCTTGCTGCTGATGGATGCGGTGGCGGACGGCCGGATCGAGCGCCCGCTGACGGCTTGGCACTGCTGCCTTGAGTTCTACTCGGTGACAACGCGCCTTCCGGAAGAATACCGGCTTGAGCCGGAGGCCGCCCTGCGGCTCCTCCGGGAAGAGATCTTCGCGCGTTTCTCGATCCACGACCTCCAAGCTGATCTCCGTGAGGAGTTCCTGGTTTCCGCCGCAGGAGAGGGAACGGCTGGCGGCAGGATCTACGATGCGCACATCGCTGAGATCGCACGGCAGGCAGGAGCGCGGCTCGTGGCCACCGAAAACCGTCGCCATTTCACCCCCCTGCTGCGCCACGGAATCCGCGTGCTGGTCAGCGCCGAGCTGGTCGACGAGATCGGGCGCTGAGCGAGCACCGCAGGTCGCCTGCCCAGGGCACGGCTTCCGCGCAGCCACGCAGGCAAGGAATGGAACCAAGCGATAAATGTCTGGAGATGTGGATGGTGGACCAACTGCGCGGGAGTTGGAACCCTCTGCTGTCCTGGCTGCGGGAGGTCCAGGCGTGGGGGCAAGACGGGGAGCTTGGGCGGTGGACCTGCTGACCAGCCGCCACTCTCGCCCAATAGCCGCGGGGCGGCACGGGGACCTTCAGACGGCTGCACGCCTTCGACAGACCCCGGCCTGACAGACCCCACTCTTTCGCGAGTTTGTCGACCGGCACAGACCAAACGTGCTCGAAGAGTGTCGGACGGTCGAGGTGGACGTAACGCCCATTCCGACTCCACCCGGCGATCTGAATGACTCGCGGAAGAACGACGGCCGCCTTCTTCTCCTGCGGCGGCTCGACCCCGAACTTCGCCAGAGCCTCTCTGGCCCTCGCTGGGCTGCTTGGATCGAACTTGCTCCGTTGCCTGTGGTTCGGCGGGATCAGCCCGACCTGGACCATGCGCTTTCCGCATGCTCGGGGTCCTTGCGAGCTCGGCCAGCACCTCGCGCGAGCAGTAGTCGTCGGTCGCAAGGAGCTTCATCAGCCGGACGAAGGTCCAATCGTCCGTCTTCAGCAAATCGCGGCGGGCGCCAGCGATCTCTTCGATGGGGCTCGCTTCCCATCGCACTCCCGCTTCGAACAGAGCCTGCAGGGCCTCCACAGGTGGATCCTGGCGGAACGGCCACGCCGCTCGCGAAAGCTGCATTGCCGCCGCCTGTGAGGGATTCGCGGGTGGCGTCGAACGGGGCCAGGAGCTCGACGGTCTTCTCGTTGCGCGCACAGCGGTAGAGCTCCTCGTAGTCGTCCAGCGAGGGGTCGGGCTTCAGGCGCTCGAGGATGGCAACATGCCCGCCGCTGCATGCGGCGTAGACGGCGCTATAGCGGTCCTCCTCGTCCTCCTGGTCCCCGAGGCCCCACCGCAGATCTGGCACCGCGGCATGCGGATCGGCGCCAGCCCACAAACAGAGCATCACCCCCTTCTCGTTGCCCTCCCATGCGTGGTGCGCGAGGGCGAATGTCGAGCTCGGTCTGGATCTTTGGGTCCTGCAATCGGTGCCGCTTCGCGAAGCCGAAGAGGGGCTTGTTGCTCGTGTGGTAGCCCAGGGCGTAGGCGAGTGCGTGACCAGCAGCGAAGTCGACGCCGAGGCGGCGAAACCGCTCGTAGAGCTGGGAATCGTAGGTGGCGCAGAGCGCGTCCAGATCCACCTGTCGAAGGTCGGCACCCCAGTCGAGAAGCAGGTCCAGGAAGTCCATGCGGCGCAGCCGCAGTGCCTGGTCGAGAGGGGACTTCGGCTCTGCGTTCAAGTCATACCCGTTCGCGACGAGGAGAAGCACAAGCGAGTGATCCTGGCGCTCGAGCGCAATCTCCAGAGCCGTGCGGAAGCGGCGTGGTTGCTTGATCAGTGAGCCGGATGCGAGCTGCATCGGCCTGCTGGCCTGTATCCAGCGCTCCACGTCATAGAGCCGGCCATCGAGGCAGCACCGGTGGAGCTCCTCCAACTCGGCCGCATTCGTGGTGAACCGCGCGGGAGCGCGTGGACCTCGCGGGTCGGGATCGCTTCGCGGATCGACGAAGGTAGTCGGCACGTCGCCGCTGAGTCTACTGCCCACACGTCATGATTTGGACGGTCGAGTCACTGTCAGCGGCGCCGCCCCCACAGTGCAGGATTCCGGCTTGTGTGGAAACACGCCACGAAGACGACCGTGTCGCCGAGGACTCGATAGAACAGCCCATACGGGAATCGATGAACGAGGGCTCGGCGCGTCTGACGAACGACCACCGGGTAGGCCACGGGCCTCTCCAGAACCAACTTCGCGGTCACAGTGACCTCGGCGAGAAACTCTTCGCCGAGGCCCTTCCGCTCCTCTTCGTACCTGGCATAGGCGCGATCGATGTCATCCGCAGCCGCAGGCCGATAGATGTGCTTCACCGTGAGCGCGCCCGGGCTTGGGCGACAACTTCATCCCACGAGAGCCCAGTTGGACCTTCGGCCTCCAGCTCGTCAAGTCGTCGATCCAGCTCCTCTCGCTGAGAGTTCGTCAGGGGCAGGGCTTCCGGATCCTGGCCCAGGCTCTCCCAAAGTCGGTCGAGGAGCTCAAACTTTTCGTCACGGCTCAGATCTGCAACGTTGAGAGCGGATGCTTTCCCCATGGCGGTAGTATCCCACAGCGGGACGGCGTCCCGCCCACCCTCGCGAGCTCCGACCTGGTGGAGACGGCGACCTTCCCCCCGACCTGCTGACGCAAACGCCCCCTCTCCTGCGAGCCCTCGTGGTCGCGCCGGAGCAGCTCTCGCGCCCTCCACACCCGTCCCGAACTCCTCCGTTGTCGGAGCCGCGTGGGACGACCACGAGTTCGTCCACCACCTCGGCCATCGTGCGGACGGCAAGCTCCCCCGCAGATCGGCTCCGCTGACGCTCCGCCGAACTGCTCACACCCTCGCTTTACTCAGCCTTATCGAGGACGGCAACCTCCTGGACTACAAGGCCGAGTGTCCGCGCCGGAGACTGCGGCCGGCCGGGATCGGCCGTCCTCCGTTCCTCCGGCGCGCCCACCCATCTCCCGAGCCGCCCGCCCTCTTTTCATTTCCCCCGCCCCTCTCCTGCGAGTCTTCGTGGTTGCGCCGGAGCAGCTCTCGCGCCCACCGCACCCACCCCGAGCTCCTCCGTCGTCGGAGCCGCCGTTGAGCCGGCCGCGAGCTCGCCCGTCACCGCAGCCACCGTGCGGACGGCAAGCTCCCCCCGCAGATCGGCTTCGCTGCGCTACGCCGAACTGCTCCTCCCTCTCTTCGCCCAGCCTCGGCGCCGACGGCAACCTCCTGTCTAAAAGGCCGGGTGGGACGCGCCGAAGACTGCGGCCGGCAAGCCGTCCTCCGTTCCTCCGTCGCGCCCACCCAATCCCCGTCGCCCGCCCTCTTCCATTTCCCCCGCCCTCGGGCCCCGCAACGTGCCGTGGCATTCCCGAGCTTTCCCCCACCCTCCGGCCCGGGAGCTGCCCGCCCCCGCCACCCACCCCACCACCGCCCGCCCCGGACCCACCCGACCCCGTCCAAACCTCCTTCCCGTGGCTGCCTTTCTACGCGGGTGAAAACCAGGAAACGCACCCGGCCAACATCGAGCAAACGCAAGCCCGGCGGGCTTTTGCTCGCCTCAAAAAACGAAACCTAGTTTCGTTTTTCCTGTTTGTGGCGCCCGAGGGGGGAGGCCGCGACGGATCAGCGCGGCTAAACCACGGCCGGCCAAGCTTTTGCGCGGAGCAACCCGGCTGGGAAAGTCACTGATCAGAACATGAGTTTTGGTCAGTCTGCCGCCGAAGCGAAGAAGGCCGCTCAACGCACCAACCCCCGGAGTTCCCCAAGGAGTTGCTCCAGCGCAGGGCGCAGCGGGACCGCCTTCTTCCGCCGCCCCCGCTTCAGCGGACTCTTGCGGCTCAACACCGACCCCAGCCGGTCCACGTCCGCATGCAGATACAGCTCCGTCGTCGCAATCGACCGGTGGCGGAGAAGGAGCTGAACCTGGCGAATGTCCACACCCTCCTGGAGCAGGTGCGTCGCCAAGCTATGACGAAGAATGTGCGGAGAGAGCCTCCGGCCCGTTGCCTTGATCCCGACCTCCGCACAAC
>DATMER010000106.1:0-14238 GCA_035556715.1 Thermoanaerobaculia bacterium | reverse complement strand
GTCTCCCTCTCCCCCGGAACGGGGGAGAGGGCCGGGGAGTGGGGGAACGGGATCAACTGGGGGGACGGGATCAACTGGGGGGACGGGATCAACTGGTAGACTCCCCCGCCGTGAGCTCCACCGTCCGGCTGACCCTGGTTTCGGTCTCCCTGTTCCTGCTGCTCTTCCCCCTGGCGCTGAGCAAGCCCGGGCTGCCGACCCATCTCAAGGCCGACGAGGCGGCCTATTACCTGATGGCTTTGAGCCTGGCCCGGGACGGCGACCTTCGCGTCGAGGTGCGGGATATCGACCGGCTCTTCCAGGAGTTCCCCTATCAGCCGGTCAACAACCTGATCCTCATGACCCGGGACGGCTGGAGCACGGTCCATTACGGCAAGCCGTACATCTACTCGCTCCTCGCCGCCCCCTTTGCCGGCCCGTTCGGTGCCGACGGCCTGTTCTTCTTCAACATGCTTCTGACGGTGGCGATGATCTGGATGGGCACGAGCTATCTCTCCCGCTTCAACCCGGACGGGACCGCGGCCCTCTACTCCACCGGCTTCTTCCTGTTGAGCGCCGGATTCGTCTACGTCTTCTGGATCCAGCCCGAGGTCCTCAACATGGCGTCGGTGGCGGCCTGCCTCTACTTCGGGCTGCCCAAGGACGAGATCCGGACGGACCGGCGGACCCTCATCCTGGCCCTGATCTCCGGTGCGGCGCTGGTCTTCGCGGTCTACAACAAGCCCATGCTCGCGGCTGTCGGGATCGCCCCGCTGTGGGTCTACGTCCGGGGGCGGCAGTGGAAGACGGCGGGAGCCTGGATGGCCGGTGCGGTCGTCTGCATGGCTCTGGTCGCCGGGATCTCTCTGGCTTTGACGGGGACACCGACGTCTTATCTGGGTGCGAAGCGGGGTGGCTTCTCGGTTTGTGAACCAGGGAAAATGCCTGTGGAGGCTGATCCCGTTCCGGTTGATCCCGTTCCCCCTCTCCCCAGCCCTCTCCCCCGTGCCGGGGGAGAGGGGGCACCTCCGCCGGGACGCGCTGGATCCAGAGGAGCGGCGGCCGTAGCCCAGTCCCCCACCGGCAATGCCATGACGTGGCTGTTCCGTGCGCCGGACACGCACTGGAGCGAATTCACGGACAACGTGGGCTACTTCCTCTGGGGGCGGCACGCGGGGCTGATTCCCTACCTGCCGTTCGCGGCCCTGTCCGTTCTGCTCTTCTTCTTTCATGGCCGGAGGTCGGTGGAGCGCTGGCTCCTGCTGGCGGCGACGGCCGGGATCGCGCTGTTCTTCCTCCTCCAGATCGCGTGGAACTGGCAGGGGGGCGGCGGGTTCGTGGGCAACCGGTACTTCGTCAACGTCTATCCGGCGTTCCTCTTCCTGGTGACGCGCATCCGCCCGCTCTGGACCATCCCCGCGGGATATGCGTTCGCGGGCCTGTTCCTCGGGCCGCTCCTCTTCACCCCGTTCGGCGCGGGCGGACCCGAGCCCACACTCCAGGCGCACGTGCGCAACGTGCCGTTCCGCTGGCTCCCCCTGGAGCTGACGCTGCGCAACGTCCCCGGCTACCACCGGATCGGGCTCGGGGACTTCCGGGTCGTCGGCCGCCGGGACCAGTTCCTCCCCTTTGGGGAGTTGATGTGGACGCGGGGCGCAGATCCCGTGGAGATGTACCTGATCGCAGGCGAGCCGATCGAGAAGGCCGTGTTCCTGGTCCGCACTCCGGCGCCGAGGAACCGCGTCGGGATCGAGCTGGGCGACGCTTCGGAGATGCTCGAGATGAAGGCGGGAGACACCCGGCGCTTGGAGCTTCGGCCCGGCGAGGCCACCCGGACCTGGAAGACCAAGCAGGGGACGATCCACGCCTACCGCATGCTCGTCTCCTCGGAGACCGGCCGCATCCGCCACTGGACGCGGGATCTGCCTCCGGAGTCCTGCTCCTACTTCGCGTCTAATGAGAAGGTCGAGGAGTCGTTCTTCGTCGGGGCCGAGCTGACGTATCTTGGGACGGGCGAAGCCTTGGACGCGGACCTCTACGCCGTCCGCTGGGGGAACACGATCGTACCGGAGCGAGTGACGGCCGGGCAGCGCTTCAAGGTCATCACCCGCCTGTTCAACCGGAGCCGCGTGACCTGGCCGAACCGGGGCGGAGCCAGCGTTCGCCTTTCCTACCACTGGCGGACCCCGGACGGCCGCGCGGTCCTCTGGGAGGGGGAGCGCACCGAGCTGCCCACCCCGGTGCCACCCGGCGGCCGGGTGAGCGTCACACAGGAGGTCCTCGCCCCTGAGCAGCCGGGCACCTATGTGCTGGAGCTTGACCCGGTGTTCGAGAACGTGGGCTGGTTCTCGGAGCAAAACGGCGGCGCCACCTTCCGCCGGCAGATCGAGGTGACCCAGGATGCTCGATAACCTGCGCGAGGACACCCGCCGCCTGCGGGAGATCAAGACCAAGCCCTTCCCCTGGTACGTGATCGAATCGCTGCTGTTCGAGAACGGCTACCAGGCGGTGGTGCTGCACCGGATCGCGCACTGGTTCAAGAGGCGCGGCATCCCCGTGCTCGGCCCGCTGTTCGCCCGGATGAATCAGTTTTTCACAGGCGTGGACATCGGCCCGGGCGCGGAGATCGGACCGGGGCTGCGGATCGCCCACGGTTACGGCATCGTGATCGGCGGCTACGCAAAGATCGGCCGCAACGCGCTCCTGCTCCACCAGGTGACCATCGGCTCGCCGAACCCCAGGGTCGTCGAGAAGATGCCGGTGATCGGAGACAACGTCTTCATCGGCGCCGGAGCCAAAGTGATCGGAGAGATCCGGGTGGGAGACAACGTCTTCATCGGGGTCAACGCGATCGTGGCGCAGGACATCCCCGACAACAGCCGGGTGCTGTGCGCGTCGGGGATCGAGGTCAGCGTGCGGTCGTCGTAATCCTGGGCACGCTCGAGATCCTGCCAGTCCGCCATCAGGGTTTCCAGCCGGAAACGCGGCGAAGCCTCTCCATGCTCGTTCTTAGTGCTAAAATAGTGAAGGGGTCGTCATGGCAAAGACGCTTTTGCTCTCTCAGATCCGATGGGGTGTCGCCCTGCTCGTGCCTGTCTTGCTTTGCGGACGCCTCGATGCGCAAATACCCCCGATCGAGATCACCTCGATTCCGGCGTATGGCAGCCAGGAAAACCTGCGTGGCCGCGTCAGCAACGTCGATCCGGGTACCTACCATGTGGCTGCCTACCTCTTCCTGGAGGGGCTGGGTTGGTACGTCAAGCCGACTCTTGCATCGCCTTGCACTTCCATCGCAGGCAACGGCGAATTTGTCGTCGACGTAACCACCGGCGGGGTCGACAACCTGGCTCACCGGTATGCCGTGTTCCTTCTTCCCGCGAGCGATCCCTGTCCTCTTGCCAACGGCGTACCGTTCCTGCCGGATGAGCTGCTCGACCAGCCCTCGGATCTCGTCGAACGGACGCCGTTCACCCTTCAGTTCTCCGGCTACACCTGGGTGCAGCGCAACTCGCCCTACCCCGGTGGTCCCGAATCGAACTGTTTCTCTCCGGAGCATGCCTTCGTGGACGGCCAAGGCCAGTTCCACCTCACGCTGGCGTCGAGCTCATGCGGCGGTGAGGTCTGGCTGGCGCGCAGCCTCGGCTATGGCGAGTACCGGATCCACACCATCGGCCGGATTGACGATCTCGATCCTCAGGCCGTTTTCGGATTGTTCACCTGGGATCCGGATGCCAAACCGTCGCAACGCGAGATGGACATCGAGTTGAGCCGGTGGGGTGTTCCCGGCGATCCGCTCAACGCCCAGTTCGTCTTACAGCCGTTCGGCCAGAGCGGCAATCGGGACCGCTTTCCGATCACGCTCACAGACGGCGCCAGCGAACTGACTTTCCTGATGCTGTGGGAGCCGGGGATGGTGACGTTCTCCGTCTACCATGGCCATCATTTCGGGGCTCCGCCCCCGAGCGATCTCATCCACGAGAAGGTATTCACGAGCGGCGTACCGGAGCCCGGCCGCGAGCGTTTCCGGTTCAACCTGTGGCGATTCTGCGGCAGTTCGTGCACGCTGACCCAGGACCAGGAGACCGTGGTGACGCATTTCAGCCATGTCCCCATTCCCCTGGACCTCCACACCGTGACGCCATGCCGGATGGTGGATACGCGGCTTGCCACCAGTCGTTTCGGTGGACCCGCCCTGGTGGCGGGAACCACCCGGCTCTTCCGGGTGACCGGCGCCTGCCCTATCCCGCCAACGGCGCGGGCGGTCTCGCTCAACATCACCGTCACTCAACCAGACACAGGCGGGAATCTTCTCGTCTATCCCGCTGCCTTCGGCGCACCTCTGACCTCGTCGATCAACTACTCGGCGGGGCAGACTCGCAGCAACAATGCCATCCTGGCGGTAGGTGACTTCGAGCACCTGGCGGTCCGCTGCGCTCAGGCTGCCGGCAACGTCCATCTGATCGTGGACGTTAATGGCTACTTCGAATAGACCAGATCAGGGCGCTGCCGAAGGCAGCGGCTTGACGCAGAGGGCCTGGTCCGCGGTGGGCGGTGTTGCGCAGGGAGCGAGGAACGGCGACCAATCCGTAGGATTGAGAGCGACCATCGCGCCTCGCCACGTGCCGTGGCTGTCCCGCGTCAGCTCCAGATACCCGAACTGATCCACCGAGAACCCGGCGGCCGGCGCGCCGTCCACCGTCTGGGCGAAGGCGCCGGCCGGCGGTCCGGTGTCTTCGGCCACTCCGCTGTTGCCCACCACCAGCGTCGGTGGGCGGCGGGTTGGGGCGGCGAACGAGATGGCTTCGAAACGATGCATGTGGCCGGCGACAATCTGATCGAGAAGGGGGAGGAGGGCTTCGCCGGCCTCGCCGCGCAGAGCACACTGCAGCGTCTGGTTGAGCTCTCCGTAGGGAACCGCGGGTCCGCTCTGCGGCTGGCCGTCGCAGCCGTAGAGGGTCTCCGCCGCGTCCTCGACTCCCCAGATCGGCCGGTGGCTGATCAGCCAGGCCTTGTGACCGCGAAGCCGCTTCGCCGCCTCGGTGAGCTGGTGCTGGTAGACGTCGACCAAGCCGGGCAACTGGTCACAGGCGTTGGCGGAGTCGATCACCACCAGATTGAGGCCGCCGAGATGCAGCACCTGGGGCTCGACGAGCTGGAGATGAGGGAGCGCCGGCCCCTCGCCATCCTGCGACGGGCAGGCGAGCTGCCTGCCGCCGCCATCGGGCAGCTCCGAGCTGGCGTCGAGAAAGTAGAACCAGCCCGGGCCCGCGTGGCTGCACAGCTCGTGATTTCCGCGCGTGAAGACCCAGGGAGCCGCAGTCAAGAGGGGGCCGGCCGGCTGAAAGAAGTCCAACCACCAGGCCTCCCAGCGATCGGCGTCCGGATTGCCCGTACTGTTCTGGCTGAGGTAGGGACCCGGGAGCCCGCACTTCTCCGAGGGCTCCGCGCCGTCGCCGGCATCGTAGTACCAGCGCTTGACCTGCTGGCCGTCGACCGTGGCTGTGAAGCCGCTGGGCGTGCCACGGTAGTTGTAGTCACCCACATGGAGGACGAGGTCCGGCCGGTTGGCGGCGGCGGCGCGAGCCAGGACCGGGAACGGCCACTGCGGATCGTCCAGCCCGCATCCGGCTTGATCCTTCGGCTTGCAGCCCGAATCGCCGAGGACTGCGATGCGGGAGGGCGCTTCGGCCACCACGGGGAGACGCGGTCCGCCCTCGACCGCCAGAGAGCGCCCAAAGGGGTAGGGGGCCTCGCAGACCTTGACCGTGAACCCATGCGGATTGCGGCGCGGCGTCGTCTTGATCCTTTCCGACCCCGTGCCGGCCAGCGCCGGGCATTCCCGGCCGGGATCGACGATCACGCGGGCAAAGGCGGCGGTGCGCCCGGCAGGTGATTCCGCCAGCAGCACATAGGCGGCGTACACCGCCGGCTGCGCCGGTGCCGGCTCCGCGCACAGAGGGCCGCCGGTCAGGAAGATCAGGGCGAGAGCGGCCGAGACAGCTCCGCAAAAGGTGGGCGAGAGTCGTCTTCTCATGGCGAGGCTCTCCTCTTTGTCGTTGTTGCCGCCCGATCATAGCAGGGGCGGCCGGCATCGTCGCGGCGCGCCCTGGAGAGCTGGCTCAACCGGCTGGTGCCGGAGCGCGATCCGCTCTACACTCGCACGACAGAGGGACCGCACGACATGCCCTGCATCCAGGGTTGCCTCATCGATCTCGACGGCACCGTGTACCAGGAAGGCCGGGCCATCCACGGCGCCGCCTCCGCGATCGAGGCGCTCCGTCGAGCGAATGTTCCATTCCGTTTCGCGACGAATACGACTCGCAAACCTCGCGCAACGCTGGCCGCTCAGCTCGTCGCCCTGGGCATCCCGGCAGGTCCCGAAGAGATCCTCTCCGCACCTTCCGCGGCAGCTCGTTGGCTGCGGACCCGCGGCGTCGAGCGGGTGCGCCTGCTTCTCGCCCGGGAGACCTGGGGAGAGTTCGAGGGGATGGAGGTCGATGAATCTTCGCCGCAGTACATCGTGGTCGGAGACCTCGGCCCGGGGTGGAGCTTCGAGGTCCTGAACAGCGCCTTCCGCAACCTCATGGATGGCGCGGAGCTGCTGGCCATCCAGCGCAACCGCTACTGGCAGACGGACGGCGGCCTGAGCCTGGACGCCGGTCCCTTCGTCGCCGCCCTGGAGTATGCCTCGGGCAAGACCGCCACCCTCGCCGGCAAGCCGAGCCCCGCCTTTTTCGAGGCCGCCGCCCGCGAGCTGGGGCTGCCTCCCAACCGCATCGCCGTCATCGGCGACGATCTGGAGGGGGATGTCCTCGGAGCCAAGGAAGCCGGGATGATCGGGGTAGCGGTGCGAACAGGGAAATATCGTCCCGAGGACGAGGAGCGGACCCGGGCCGCGGCCGATGTGGTGGTCGATTCTCTGAGCTGGCCGCTCGCCCCCTGAATCGACCCCCTGATGGAGCGAACATCCGCCCAGTTCGCCGGCAAGCGCGCCAATTTGAAATTCAGCGCGCCAAATAAAAATTCAGCGCGTACTCGCGCCAATTTGGCACGTTAAATTTTGTTCCAGCCAGTCTACCGGCAATTTGGCGCGTTAAATTTTCTGCCAGCTAGCCTACCGGCAAATTGGCACGATGATTTCCAATCCAACGCGCCTGCCGGCAATTTGGCACGCTGAAAATAAAATCAGCGTGCCTACCGGCATTTTGGCGCGTTAGTCGGCGCCTACGAGGGTCACGTCTCCGCCGCCCCGAACATTCGCTTGGCACTTGTGCCCCCGAACATTCGCTTGGCACTTGTGCAGCCTAAGTGTAGCGGACCCTTCGCCGCGCTCATCCCCGAGGAGCACGGGCGCGACGCCGACCTCGCCTATAGAGCCTAGAAGAAATCAAATCTGCAACCCTTCGGAAACGGCGGGATGAGGTCCCCGCTGCAGACTCCGCGCTGGCACCGGTCGTGGATCGTGCATATCCAACCGTCGTCACACTCGTTCCCGTCGGGGCCCTGGCAAAAGTCGCATCTGTCGCCGATTCCGTCACGGTCAGAGTCCGTCTGATTGCGGTTGACGGCCCTGGGACAGTTGTCGCATTGGTCCCCGATATCGTCGCCATCCGTGTCCCTGGGATCGATGCAGGGCTTGCACTTCCCAGCCGAACCCGCCTGATAGATCGCTCGGATCTCGGAGTCCATGAGGACTCGAGGGAAGATCTCCACCTCGTCGACCTTCTTCTCGCTCGAGCGCGGTCCGCCGCCGCCGATCCCAAGGGGGACGTTCGGAAAAGAGATGTTGTAGGGGCACGTGTTGCTCTGCCCGACGAGCTGTCCGTTCACATAGTTTTTGAGGCCACCCAGTTTCCCCCGGGTTACGGTGACAGCAAGGTGGGTCCACGTATCATATGGGATCGGAGCTGGCCAGGAAGCGACTCCGCACGCGTAGCGGAGGTGCGGCGGCGAAAGAGTGAAGGGGTTGGCCGCGAAGTGAAACGGGTCGCCCCGGTCTACGATCCACAGCTCGCCGCTGCCGTCGCCGCCGCTTCTGGGCATGACCCAAGCGTCGATGGTGAAGTCGCCGGTGCCGAAGTCGAACGGAAAGCCCGATGTCCAGGGCACCTGAACGTGGTTGCTCCCGTTGGAGAGGAGCGCCGGACCTACTTCGCCGCTGACTGGAATCGGGTTCCCCACATAGCTCCCGGTATGGCCGCCGATGATGTCGGCCGCCAACGTTCCCGAAAGCTCGTCCAAGGGCCACCACGAGATCATTCCCGGAGGCGGAGAAACGCACTTGCACTTGCCTTGGGAATCTGCCTCGAAGATTTTATGGACCTCCGTAGGCGTGAGAGCTCGTGGGAAGATCTCAATCTCATCCAACTGACCATCAAGGAAACTCCCGGGTGACGAAGGCAACCCGGCAGCGCCGATCAGCATGGGGTCGTTGGTGTTCAGGGAGCCGAGGCCGAACGGCCCTGTCGCATCCAGCAGGCCGTCCACGTAGAGCTCGACCACCCCTTGCACTCGGTCCACCGTCACGGCGACGTGGCGCCAGGTGTTGGTGTCCATCGCGGAGGTTCCGGTGACGGGGAGGGTGCACTGCTGGAGGTCGCAGGCCGAAAAGGCGAGTTGACCCTGGATAAGTTCGAGGGCGAACCCCGATCCCACCACTCCCTTCTGCAGGATGGGCGCGTCGGCTTGGCCGGTACGGATCCAGGTGTCGATGGAGAAGCTCCCGCCGCCGAAGTGGAGCGAGGGGTGATCGTTCACCTTTACATAGTCGGGGTTCGAAGCATTGAAATTCAGGGCTGCCCCGCCGACTTTCGAGAAGATCGAGCAGACCGGCAGCCCGAAGAAGGTCCCGTCGTTGGGCCCGATCCGATCCGTGGCCCCGCAGTCGTCCCCCGTCCACCAGCTAATCATGTTCGGAGGTGGGGCCACGCATGGGCAAACCGGTCGTGGCTCGATATCGAAAGTCGCGCTGAAGTTGACACCACTCACGACACCGCCGACGTCTCGCTGATAGACGTAGAGCGTGTTCACCCCGGGGTGCAGAAGGGCGGTGACGTCCGCGTTCGCCATCGTCTCTGCGCTGTATCCTCCGCCGCTGAACGTCGCATCCACCGGTTTCTCATTGAGGTAGACACCGATCGGATTGGGGCCGCCAGCCGCCGGGTCGCCAAGCCTGTCGTCGGTTAGCCAGGTGAACGCAAGCGATGCCGATTCCATGTTCTGCGTCGTCACATTGAAGGAGTACGCGTACAGTGTGGAGACCGGCGGCATTCCAGCTGGCGAGACCTCGGTGTCGGGTCCGTGGTTCACCCATCGGGCGGCGGGATCGGACAAGGACGCCGACCAGAACAGGGGAATCCTGACGACCGCCTTCTGCCCGGCCTTCGCGGAGGCGAAGTCGGTGCTCGTGAACGCGGAGGTGCTGAGAGGCATGCAGCAGGAAAGGCTCGCGACCGAGGTCAGGTTGTCGTCCTGCTGGTTCGGACTTCCCGGAACTCCGTTGACCGTTCCGCTCCTCAGGGTAATGGACTCCTTGTTTCCGGAGGGGAAAATTCCATGATAGTCGCCGAACACCGCAAGCCCGCCGACGGGCAATCCCGCTGTGAATGAGGTCAGAACAGCCCCGGAGGTGAGATCGAATCTGTAGACCTTATACGGGGCCCCGAGGCTTCCTGCCCAGAATTCGCGGCCGTCCCGTGTGAGGGCGAGCGAGAACCAGGAATCCTCACCGGGCACGTCGTAGGTTTGAGTGATCGTTCCGGAACCATCCAGGCGGTAGATCGCATGAGTACCCGCGACGAGAAGGCCGCCGCACGGGAGGAGCCGCAGGGCGTACAGGCGATCCGCTTCGACCCCCGTGAGGTCCGCGAAGTCCGGAAGCGGAGATGAAGCCTGGATATCGTAGCGCTGCACGTGGAGACCTTCGGACGTGTAAAAAACCGTGGTCCCATCGGGGTCAAGATCGATCCAGTCGGGCCCGGGATTGTGGTCCGTCGGCAGGGCCCAGGTCGCCACGACCGCTCCGCTGGGGTCGAGCTTGACGAGGTTGCCGTTCGGGCCGCCAACGTAGGCGTTGCCTTGGGCGTCGAAGTCGACCGACTCGGGGTTGTTCTGAAGGGCCGCGATGTTGACAGTGCCGACGGAAGCCCCGGATGTATCCACGATCCTCAGGCTCGGAGTGGCGGCATTGAAATTGGTAACCCAGAGTCGACCGGTAGCCGGGGAATGGCGCGTTCCCGCTTGGTCTCCGAAGTCGCCTGTCGAGATGGTACCGAGAAGGACACCCTGAGAGTCCCGCCACTGGATCTTCCCCGACTGCTGACTGACGAAGAGGTCGCCGGGATTGAAGGTCGCCGCGAGCGCCGGCTCGAAACCGCCCCCGGCCGCTGCGGCCGCAAGCAGGACGATGAGAGTGCGCAGCATCGAGTCCCGCGCATGCCGGCCATGGATCAGCCAGCCGCGCCGATCCACATCAACATCCACCTGATCGAGAGCGATTCCAGGTGCCGAGGTGTTCCGCGGTGTCGCCATAACGACCTCCTGGTTTCCGGGCCGATCTCATAATGGGCATCGAGCGACTCGGCAGGGACAGACGCGTGTAAGGGGCGGCAGCGGCCGCTGATATCGCGTTGCTTTAACTATACCGAATTAACTGTACAACATCAGCGAACGCTATGACAACATAGATAAAGCTATATCCCCAAAGTTGCGGATCAGAAAACGCGGAAGATTTGATAGCGCACGAGCGCGGAGGAGGTGCCAGGGAGGCCGGGATGCTCGGGTGGCGGTGCGAACAGGAAATATCGTCCCGAGGACGAGGAGCGGACCCGGGCTGCGGCGCGACGATTTCCAATTCAACGCCCTTACTGGCAGTTGGCGCGCTGAAAATGAAATCAGCGCGCCATTCGGTGTCGGGACACGGTTTTGAGGCTTTCAGCGACGCGGAAAGGGTTTTCAGCGGGATTTCGAGAGTATCCGGGAGTCTTTAAAGCCTTTCCGCGGCGATTTCGAGGCTTTTTCTGCCGTGGAAAGGCTCTCCGGGCCAGATTCAGGCTTTTCACGCCGCTTGGAAGACGATCTGCGGCGTTTTCAGGCTCTCCGCGCCGTTGAAAGCCTTTCCGCGCCATTTTCAGGCATCCGGGCCCCTCTCTACGGTTCCAGCCTCACGGTTCCCGCCGCCCCGTCCATGGTTACCCTTTGTCCGGTCTGAAGCGTCGAGGTGAGCCCGAGAATCCCCACGATCGTGGGGATTCCCATCTCCCTCGCCACGATGGCGGAGTGGGAGAGGATACTGCCTCTCTCGATCAAGAGCCCCGAGACCGAAGGATAGAGCGGCACCCAGCCGGGATCGGTGCGCTCGGCCACCAGGATCTCGCCATCGAGGCGGGCGTCTTCGGACGGTGTGCGGATGACTTTGACCGGCTTCGTCACCACGCCTGGCGAGCAGCCGATGCCGCGGAGGAGGCCGTCCGCACTCTCGACGGCCGGGCGCGGACGGCCCTGGAAACGGTTGCGGTGGTACGGGAGGCCCCAGGTCTCGAAACGGTCGGCGGGTATCCGGTCAGTTTCGCTGCGGTAGGCGTCGAACTCCTCGCGGCGGAGGGCGGCGAGGGGCTTGAGGTTGGTCGTCACGGCCCGGCCGCGGGTGTAGTCCCAGACTTCGTCGAGGGTGAGATGGAAGATGTCGTGGGGGGAATCGAGAATGCCTTCGGAGGTGAGGTGTTCTCCCACAGCGCGGAGCACCTCGCGGAGCAGGCCGTAGATCCGGGTACGGGCGAAGCGGAGGTTCTCCCGGTTCTTCACTCCCAGGCGGGCGTTGTTCAGCACCCGGCGGAAGATCGCGGCGCGGGGGAGAAGGCCCCCCTTCTTCCGGATGGCGTCGAAGGCGCGGGCCTCGGCTTCTCTCCGGATGCGCTGCTCTCTCTCGCCGATCACGGAGAGGTCCAGGGCCGCGGGATCGCCCGTGAGGTAGTTGCGGAGGATCTGGTAGACCCAGGCCGGACGGTCCTTGACCGAGGGCTCTTCCAGCTTCAGCTCGTTGACGCCCCGGAAGCCGTAGAGGTCCAGGTAGCGGTGGATCTCCGCCCCGAAGTCGGGGAAGCGCGCCGGGACTTCTTTCACCAGATCTTCGGGCGGGCGCTCGAGGAGCATCTGCCGCAGCTCGGGCATCTCCCTCGCCTGGGCCGCGAGCCGGAGGAGCATCCGCGTGGGCTCGGTGCTCTCGATCCCGCCCTCCCCCACGATCAGGTCGTTCTGGAGCGAGCCCGCTTCGTCCCCGCACCAGCTCGCGCAGAGCTTCTTGAGGGTGCCGTAGAAGATCATCACGAAAAAGTCGTTGATGATCGGCGCCTTCCACTGCCAGAGGAGCTTGTCCTCCATCTCGCGGTAGAGCGCGCCCAGCTCGTGCGGCGGCATGGTGCGGAAGTCCATCGCGGACCAGCGCCCGTAGTGCTCGCGGAAGTGGGCCTGGAAGTCGCTCACGATGCGGCGGATGCGCAGGAAGTTGAGCGTCGAGCGGCCCACCAGCCGGAGCAGCGCCGGCAGCTCGCGGGTGTAGCGCTGGACTCCTGTCACCGGAGCGGGTTCTTCCTGAATCCCTTCGCGGACGCCCATCATGGATTCCATGAAAGCCTTGTTGTAGTTGAAGCCCGGGAAGAGGCGCACGAGCCGGTACCAGTTGAAAAGGTTGTAATAGACCTGCCCGCGGAACAGGCCGAGCATGTTGTCGAAGACGTCGCGGTTGGCCCTCACGGTCGAGGCGTCGATGCCCATGACTTCGGCGAAGCAGTGATAGACAATGGAGTACGCCCGCCGGATGAAGCTGAAGGTCATGGGCGAGGTCACGCCTGAATAGCTCTCGATGATGTTGGAGTTGTCCCAGAGCAGGCGGTTTCCCGCGGCCGGTCCCAGCTCCTCGACCGTGGTCACCGGCCGCGCCTGGAGCAGGAAGAGCTTGCCGCCGCGGTCCACGGCGAACTCGATGTCCTGCGGCCGGCGGAAGCGGCGCTCCAGATCGAGGCCGGAACGGACCAGCTCGCGCACCTGGTCCGGAGTGAGGCTCGGGATCTCTCTCATGTCGGGCGGCACTTCGGTGCGGAGCAGTCCGCCGCCCGCGGCCTCGTTCAGGATCATGCGCTCGGTTTTGATCGCGATCTGCTCGCGGATCTCCAGCGTCTCCTTGTCCACGGTGAAGGTATCGGCGTCCAGGCCGACGCTCACCAGCCCTTCGCCCGCTCCCCAGAGAGAAGAGACGACGGCTTCGTAGACGTTGCCGTCGTTGGGGTTCGCGGTGAAGAGGACGCCGGCGGCATGGGCATCGACCATCCTCTGGACCACGACGGCCACGGCGATCTTGTCGAGAGAGATGCCCTTGGCCCGGCGGTAGGCGAGCGCCCGCTCGTTGTAGGCCGAGGCCCAGACGCGGCGGATCGCATCGAAGAGCCGGTCCCAACCCTTTATATAAAGGAAGCTGTCGTGAAGCCCGGCGAAGGACTCCCCTGCCGCGTCTTCTCCAGCGGCCGAGGAGCGGACGGCTACGTAAGCGTCCTCTTCCGGGATGCGGAGGGCGTGGGCACGCTCCACCTCCCGCTCGAGCTCGGGCGGGATTGGGACCGAGGCGATCCGGCTGCGGATGTCCTCGGCGACCTGGATTCCCTTCACTGCTTCCTCGAAAGCGCGGGTGGTGATTGCGTACCAAGGCGGGACCGGCAGGCCCAGGTCTTCGAGGCGGGCGAGGTTGGCAGCCTTGCCGCCCAGGATCAGCGGGTTTTCCAGCGCTTCGCGAGGATCGGAGATGACGAGGGTCATAGGGAGATCCCGAGCTTCCGTGCTATTTCGACGGCGAGGATCAGATCGAAGGCGATGATGTACATGCCGGCGTAGGTCTCCATCCTCTTGGCGGTCTTGCGGTTGGTGTGGCGGCGATACTGGAAGAAGCCGATTAGAGAGACTGCGAAGAGGATGATCAGGGCGGCGTAGAACCAGGGGGAGAGGCCCAGGTGCCAGCCCACCAGGGCGACCAGCGCGGTGTCGATCACCCGGATCAGGAGGACCACGTACGCAGCTCCGTAGGTGCCGAAGATGCGCGTGTAGGTCTCGACTCCTTCGATCTCGTCCTCGGGCGCTCGGATCTTGCGCGAGACTTCCCAATTGAAGGTTACGAAGAAGCCCACCCAGGCGTACATCCAGTACCAGGGCGGAGCGTCCCACGGCCAGCGACCGGTGGCGAAGCTGAAGACCAGGAGGGACAGCAGCGGCATG
>DATMER010000105.1:0-205525 GCA_035556715.1 Thermoanaerobaculia bacterium | reverse complement strand
CTCCTCCAGGTTGAACACCTGGCCGAACTCGCCGTTCGCGAACTCCAGGCGCTCGCCGGCCATGGCGCCGGTCAGGCCGTAGATCCGCGCGATGCCGTCGCCGACCTCGAGCACCTTGCCCACCTCGGAGAGGTCGACCTCCGTGCGGTATTCCGGATCTCTTCGGTGATGACCGATCCGATCTCGTCGACATTCAATCTCATGTTGTTCCTCAGTGTTTCTCGAAAGGATTCCTATTGTTCAGGCGCGGGCGCGGACGATCTCCTCGGATGCGCGCCGCTCGAGCGCCTGCCCGAGCTCGCGCAGCTTGCTCGCCACGCTGCCGTCGATCTTCCGGCCCTCGACGTCGATGACGATGCCGCCGATCAGCGACGGGTCCACCTTTTCGATCAGGCGCGGCTGCTTGCCCGTGTAGCGGGCGACAGACTCGCGCACCCGGGCCCGCAGCGCTTCGCTGAGCGGTATCGCCGTCCTCACATGAGCCTCGACGATGCCGCGCACCAGGCTGTGCTCGATGCGGTAGCCCTCGGCGATGGCGCGCAGCAGGCCGAGCCGGCCCTTGCGGTTGACCACCTGGAGCGAGTCCACGAGCAGGTCGCTGGCGCGGCCGCGGAAGGCGCGCTCCAACGTGCGGGAGCGGTCCTCGTCGTCCACCAGCGGGCTGCCCAGGAACTGCTCGAACTCCGGGCTGCGGCCGAGAAACTTCACCGCCTCCTGTAATTCGCCGAGCAGGTTGTCGGCCTCGCCCTGCTCCTCGGCGAGGTCCAGCATGGCCTTGCTGTAGATGCGGGCGATGGCCAGCTCGCGGTCGTTCACGGTCGCCATGGTCGTCGGTCTCCGATTCCGATCAGATGCGAGGGGGTATCGACGACGCGTTCACACCGTCGAGCGACTCGGCGATAAGGCGCTCGTGGTCCTGGGTTGTGAGCTCGCGCCCGATCATCTTGCCGGCCATGTCGGTCGCCAGCCGGGCGGAGAGCAGGTACAGCTCCTTGGTGGCGGTCTCGGTCGCGATCTGGATCTCGCGCTTTGCGCGCTCGATCATCTTGTCCGCCTCGCGCCGGGCGTCCTCCTCGATGCGCTGCTTGACCACCACGGCATCGCGGCGTCCCTCGTCGACGATGGCCGTGGCCTCGGCGCGGGACTGGGCCAGCCGCTCCTCGTACTCCCGCAGGCGGGCCTCGGCCGCGTCGCGGTCGCGCTTGGCCGCGGCAAGGGCGTCGTGGATGAAGCTCTCGCGCGCCTGCAGCGTGTTGAGGATCGGACCCCAGGCAAACTTGCCGAGGACGAGGACCACCAGCAGGAAGATCACCAGGGTCCAGATCATGTTGCCGACGTCGCCGGCAAAGATGTTGTTCTCTCCCCCGCCCTCGCCATGCTCGGCCGGAGCCGCCAGCACCGGGGCTGCCAGGAGGGCCAGGGAGATCAGGATCGTCAAAGCTCTCTGAATCATTGCGGGTTACTCGATCAAAGCCCCCTCCCCTGGATTGGGGAGGGAGCGAGGTCCATCTCGATCAGCCTTGCACCGCGAGCAGGCAGACGATGACGGCGAACAGCGTGGCGCCCTCGATCAGGGCCGCGGTGATGATCATCGCGGTGTTGATCGAACCGGCGACCTCGGGCTGGCGCGCCATCGACTCGACGGCGCTGCCGCCGATGCGGCCGATGCCGGCGGCACCGCCCATGATCACCAGGCCGGCGCCGATCGCGCCGCCCAGGCGGCCGGCGCCGTCGGAGGTCAGGAAGTACGACGGCTCGTCGCCCTGGCCAGCTACGAAGCCGCCTGGGCCGCCCTCCTCCTGGGCGCTCACCGGCACCACGGAGGCGAACATCAGAACGAAGCCGAGCAGGATCATCATCAGGGAAATCTTGGAAGCCCTCTTGCTCATTGGAAACAGGTCCTTTCTTTCGTTTCTCGGCTGCCGTGCGGGGCCGGCCGCCCTCTTCGAATCGCCATCGCAGTCACGCCTCACGGCCCGAGTGCCCCGCGCTTGTCCGGGCATGGCGATTGGTTAAATCAGTGCGCTGCCGCCTCCCCATGCCCATGCTCGTGCTCGTCGCCGTGATGGAAGACGATCGACTGGCCGATGAACAGGCACGTCAGGAACGTGAAGATGAACGCCTGCAGGAAAGCCACGAAGATCTCCAGCATCGTAATCGCGACGCTGCCCGCCACGGCCGGGATGGCGATGCCGAACCCAAGGGCCGCAGAGCTCGCACCGGCGCTCAGGATGAACCCGAGCAGCACGGCGAGCAGGATGTGGCCAGCCAGCATGTTGGCGAAGAGCCGGACGGTCAGGGCGAAGATCTTGGCGATCAGGCCGGCGATCTCCACCGGCACCAGGATCGGCGACAGCCACAGCGGGCCAGGGCAGAAGTGCGCGAAGTAGTGCGCCCCGCCCAGCCGGATCCCATTGAAGACCATCAGCCCGAAGGTCATCAGCGCCAGCGTGGCCGTCACCCAGATGTTGCCCGTGGCCGTGCCGCCGATGTGCGATCCGAACAGCGGCGTGATCGCGGAGACTGGGAGCAGGCCCAGCAGGTTGCAGACCAGGATGAAGAAGAACACGCTCCAGATGTACTTGATGAAGCGGTCCGTATATCCCAGGAGATTCGGCTGCGCGACCTCCTTGCGCAGGTACTCGCAGATGGCCTCGATGGCGTTGGCGGAACCGGTCGGCACCAGGCGGCCGACCTCGTCGCTGCCGCGGCGGCGGCGCACCATCGCCGGCACGAACAGGATCAGGAGCAGGCCAGCGACGATCATCATCGCGGTCTGGTTCGTCAGGACCGAGATCTGACCTTCGGGCGTCAGCAGTCCCAGATCGGCCGGCCGCTGAATGATCGGATGCTGGACCACGTGGTCCATGGGATCCGTCGCGAACATCAGGAAGAAAGCCATATCGTCTCCAGGTTCCCTTTATCTTCTTCAGAAGCCCTTCACCGCGTACCAGGTATCGACCGCGAGCAGCGCCACGTAGCCGATCGCGATCCAGAGCAGCAGGGGCACGCGCTCGAATTCTCCGGACAGGGAGGCGGCCGCGCCCAGGGCGACCACCACCACCAGCCGCAGAGCCATCGCCAGCATCATGGCCTTGAGCTTCTGGGCCGGATCGCCGGCCGGAGCATTACGCCGAGCCGTGCGCCCGAGGGCGACCGGGATGCCTCCCGCCGCCGAAGCGAGGGCGCCGATGACGCACCCCGCGATCATGGCGGGGATGGCCTCTTCGCCACCCATCCGCCGGGTCGGCAGCGCGCCGACCAGCGCGATCAGAACCGCCACCCCTACCACCCACGCCAGGAACCGCAGATACTCCGCGGCCGACGATCGGGCATCAGTCATGGCTTGTCGTCGCGCTTCGTGTTTCGCTTCGTGGTTTCGTTCCTGCCGGCGGCCATCGCCTGACGGATCAGGTTGTACATGCCGCCTACCATGCCGATGGAGAGCCCGATCCAGAACCCCCACGGCTCCGTGCCGAAGTGGCGGTCCCACCAGTAACCCGCCAGGGTGAGCCCGCCGACCGCGGCCGCGAGCTCGATCCCGAGGCCGGAGAGCTTCATCCACTCAGTATCCGCTTTCCTGTTCTGGGGCACCCTCTCTCCTCGGCGGGCGCAGCATAGCACAAAACCACCCCGCTTGTGACAAGTGTCACAAGCGGCTTTCAAGAGAGATCCCTCCGGGTCCGGACCTCCTGCCTCAGCCGCTCCAGGAAGCCCTCCACGCTCATCCTCCCCAGATCGGCCCCCGACCGCAGCCTCACCGCGACCTCGCCGCTGTCCCGCTCGGCATCCCCCACCACCAGCATGTAGGGGATCTTCTTCACCTGTGCGTTGCGGATCTTCTTCTGCATCCGCTCCGAGGAGAGGTCGACCTCCACCCGGGCTCCCCCGGTCGCGGTCGGGACTTCGGCTCCGAAGACCCGGTCCCTCACCTCCAGGGCGTACTCCGCGTGGCGGTCCGAGATGGGGACGACCATGGCCTGGACGGGCGCGAGCCAGGTCGGGAAGCTGCCGGCGTAGTGCTCCAGCAAAAAGGCCGCGAAGCGCTCGTGCGAACCCAGGGGAGCCCGATGAATTACGTAGACCGGGTGCTCGGCTCCATCCTCCCCGATGTAGCGAAGGCCGAAGCGCTCGGTCGCCAGGAAGTCCAGCTGGTTCGTCGAGATCGCGTACTCGTTGCCCACCACGCTCTCGATAATGAAGTCGATCTTCGGTCCGTAGAAGGCCGCGTCCCCCGGGCTCTCCTCATAGGGCAGCCCCGACTCCTCCATGGCCTGGCGGACGATCTCCATGGCCCGCAGCCACTTCTCCGGCTCGTTGACGTACTTGTCCAGCTTCTCCAGGTCCGGCAGCGAGAAGCGCATGAAGGAGTCCCGGATCTGGAACAGCTCGTAGTACCGGGCGTGCAGGTTCATCACGCGGATGAACTCGTCCTTGGCCTGGTCGAAGCGGCAGTAGATATGGGCGTCGTTCTGGCTGAAGCCGCGCACCCGCATGAGCCCGGTGAGCACGCCGCTCGCCTCGTAGCGATGGCACAGCCCGTACTCCGCGATCCGGAAGGGGAGCTCCCGGTAGGAGCGGTTCGTCGAGGAGAACACCAGGTGGTGGTGCGGGCAGTTCATCGGCCGCAGGTAGTACTTCTGCCCCTCGATGTCGATGGGCGCGTACATGTCCTCCCGGTAGTACGGCAGGTGGCCCGAGCGGAAGTAGAGGTCCTCCTTCGCGAGCACCGGCGTCACCACCGGCAGATAGCCGTCGCGCCGCTCGTGCTCCGTCGCCAGCTTCTCCAGCTCCTTGCGCAGCACGGCACCGTTGGGGAGCCAGAGCGGCAGGCCGGCGCCGACCTCGTCGGCGAAGGTGAAGATCTCCAGCTCCTTGCCCAGCCGGCGGTGGTCCCGGCGCTTCATCTCTTCCAGGCGCTGGATTTCTGCCTTCAGCTCCTGGTCGGTGGGGAAGGCGAGGCCGTAGACCCTCTGGAGCTGCGGGTTCTTCTCGTTGCCGCGCCAGTAGGCCCCGGCCACGTTCAAAAGCTTGAACGCGCCGATCTCCCCCGTGTGGTCGACATGCGGCCCGCGGCAGAGGTCCACGAACGACCCGGTCTCGTAGAAGCTGACCTGGTTGATCCCCTGGTTGCCCCCCTCCCCATTCTCGACCAGCCCCTCATCCCCGGTCTCCTTGGTCACCGCGGTCGTGCCCTTCTCCCGGAGCAGGCGGAGAAGCTCCACCTTGTAGGGTTGCTCCGCCTCCGTCATCGCGGCCGTCGCCTCCTCGATCCCGATCTCCCGGCGCACGAACGGGAGCCGCGCCTTGCGCAGCTCGCGCATCCTCTCCTCGATGCGGGGGAAGTCCTCGGCGCTCAGGGAGACGGGGAGGTCCACGTCGTAGTAGAAACCGTTGCGGGTGGTCGGCCCGACGCCGAACTTCGCCCCGGGCCAGAGCTGCTGGATCGCGGCGGCCATCAGGTGCGCAGCGGAATGCCGCATCCTGAAGAGCTGGGGATCAACCGTCGTTTTCCGTGCCATGGATCCTCCGCCTCCTCCCCCGGCAAACGGGAGAGAGAGCCGGGGAGAGGGAGATGCATTCAGTTCGTGTGAGTGGTCTCGCTGAGATCGCGGACGCGGTACAGGATGACCTGGACGGGCTCCAGGGTGACCAGCCCCTCGGGGATCATCGAGTCCAGCTCCGGGAGAAAGGACTCGATCTTCTCCCTCTGGTCCACGATCTCGATCACGATGGGCAGGTCCTCGGCGTGGCGCACGACACGGGCGCTGTGGATCAGGTTGTGCGCGCCAAACCCCTCGATGCCGCGCAGGACCGTGGCGCCGGCCAGCCCCTTCTCGCGGGCGCACTGGACGATCGCCTCGTAGAGCGGCACGCCGTCCCAGCGGTCCGATTCTCCGACGAAAATCCGGATGAGCAGGCCTTCGCCTTCGAGCTTCATCAGTCGGGAAGAATCGGCAGCAACGGCATCGTGGGCAAAATCGGCAGTATCGATGCCACCGGCGATACGGAAGACCCGCACAGGTCGAGCGGCACCGAGATGCGCTTCTCCAGGATCTCCCGCTGGCGGCTCACGAGGTCCTGCAGCGAGGTGGAGCCGAGCAGGCGCTCGACCGCGCTCTTGACCTCCAGGAAGAACTCGCGGATGACACAGTGCTCCGTGCCGACGGCGATCGTGCACGGAAGGGCGAGGATCTGGTCGATAGGAGTGGTCTGCCCCTCCAGCGTGATCAGGATGTCGCGCAGGGTGATCTCCGCGGCCAGCCGGCCGAGCATGTGCCCGCCCTGGGGACCGCGGTTGGAGTGGATCAGCCGGTCCTTCGAAAGGAGGGCCAGGATCTGCCGCAGATAGGGCTCGGGGATGCCCTGGCGCTGCGCGATCTCGTGACTCGTGACCGGGCCGCGCCCGCTCTGCATGGCGATGTAGAGCATCGCCCGGATTCCGTATTCGCCTTTGGTAGAAATCTTCATGAGCTTGGACCACCGGCCGGGTTACAGCGGGGCGGCTTCCTCCAGATTTGTTACCTCATTCTAACACACGCGAGCGGATCCCGGCGCGCCCCTCTGCCAGGAGACCGGGAAGCCGCGACAGGTCTCGGAGGTCCCCCGTGCCCCGGCCGCGGGTGAGGTGGAGCGCGCACATCCCCACCGCCTGAGCCCCCTCGACGTCCTCCAGCCTGCCGTCGCCCACGTGCAGGGCCTCTCCGGGATCGACCTCCAGACGCCGCAAGGCCTCCCGGAAGATCCGCGGATCGGGCTTCTCCACCCCGGCCGACGACGAGTAGACCACCGCCTTGAAGGAGGGACCCAGCCCCAACTGGTCGAGGAGGTCCGGAAGCCGGGGATCCCAGTTGCTGATCACGCCGAGCTCGAGACCCCGTTCGCGCAGGACCGCCAGGGTCTCGGGCACGTCCGGGTAGATCTCCCAGGCGTCGGCCCGGCCGAAGCGGGCGAACAGCTCGGCCGCGGCGAAGCGCGAAGGGGACGGCACCTCCAGGTGCTCGCACAGCCGCTCAAGGAATCGCTTCCACCAGCCCGCCGGACCCTCGGGATGCGACGTGAACCGGTCCCGGCCCGGATCGGCCACGCAGGCAAACTCCTGCCAGACCAGGCGCACCAGCCGCCCGGCCTCCTCCGGAGCGACCCGGATCCCGTGGCGGTCCAGCACCTCCGCGTAGGTCTCCCCGAGCCGCGGGCAGTAGATCAGGGTGTGTGTGACGTCAAAAGTGACAGCCCGGAGCATGAGAGGAGAATACACGCAACCTTCCCTCGCCCGCCTCCGTACCCCCTCTGTACCCCTCTGTACCCAATACAGCGCTTCACATTCCTGCCTCACCCATCTTCTGCAGGGGCCGGTTGCGTCCGTAGACCTCGTGGGCGCCGGCCAGCTCGCCGGCAGCGATCGCGGCGATCAGCGAGATCTCGCCGCCGAGCAGGAAGGCGGCGGTGATCTCGGCGAGCCGGGGAGCCTTGCCCGTCCCCGCACAGCCGAGCATCCCCAGGCATTCGCGCGCTGTCCCCAGGTCGGTGCCTCCCCCAACCGTGGCCAGGGTCAGAGAAGGCAGGGTGACCGTCGCGTACAGATCCCCGCCCTCCATGACCTCGATCCGGGTGAGGCCGACCGCGGAGTTGGCCACGTTGGCGACGTCCTGGCCGCAGGCGATGAACAGGGAGGCGAGGCCGTTGGCGAAATGAGCGTTGCAGGTGTTCGAGCCGGCGTGGAACTGGCCAAGCACGTTGGAATCCCAGAATTCGTGCATCCGCGCGGCAGTAGTCCCCAGGTAGGAGCGCACGATGCTGGCAGGGACCCGGGCCCCCGCCACCAGCTTCTTCCCCTTGCCGCCGGCGTAGAGCGAAGAGCTCGCGTGCTTCTCCGAGTCGAGAGCGCTGAAGAGATAGAAGTCCCGGACCACGCCCTGCTCGACCAGCCAGCGGCACGCGCGGTCCGTCGCCTTCGCGACCATGTTCATGCCCCCGGCGTCCCCGGTGGAGTAACAGAAGTGGACCATCACCTGGCGGCCGATCGGATGAGGCTCGATCCGCAGCAGCCGTCCGTGCCGGGTGGTCGCCTCGGCCTCGGCCCGCAGAGCCTCGAAGTGCTCGGGAAGCTCGCGCACGAACTCGGCCGCCTCGGCCACTCCGTCGAAGATGAACAGCGGCGACACCCGGTTCTCGTCGACGAAGAGCCGGACGCTCACCCCTCCCGCGCGGGTGAGCGCCAGCGCCCCCCGTTCGTAGGAGCGCACCAGCGCCCCCTCGGTGGTGGCCATCGGGACGAAGACGATGCCGTCCGTGTGCTCGCCCCGGACCAGCAGCGGGCCGGCGACGCCGAGCGGCACCTGCACCGCTCCGATCGGATTCTCGATGTTGCCGCGCATCTCCTCCGGCGCGAAGCAATACGTACCCACCTGCGCCAGGTCCATGCCGGTCCGCTCCTCGATCCAGCGGCGCCGGGCCGTCACGTTTTCGGTCGAATACCCCTGCGCGGAAAAACGAGGAATCAAGTCAGTCATCTCAGCCCCTCCCTCAGAAGAACGGCAAGCGGGTCCACCGGGTCAGGCGATCCGCGGGGGCCGGATGTTACCAGCGTCCGGCAGGAGCTCCATCGTGCTAATATGCCTCCACAACATATTGGATGGCGGCTGGCCGACAAGCCAGTTACTTGCGCCACTACTCGGGAGGACCTGCCATGTCACGACGTCTTCGATCCCTCAGCGTCACGCTTCTCGCCCTCGTCCCGCTCTGCGGAGCCGCCTGGGCCCAGGAGACGACCCTCACCCTGTTCCCCGACGTCGCGGTGTGGAACGACACGGTCGAGGCCCGGATCCAGGGGACCGGCTGCACCGGGCTGGCCGAGGAGCCGTCCGTCCAGTTCATCGGCGGGGGGGAATGGGTGGTGGACATCGACCTGACCTGTCCGTCGGGCTCGACCGCTTTCTTCTCGATCGTGGCCGAGCTCGGCCCGCTCTATCCGCAGGACTACACCGTCCGGGTCCACAACGTGATCCGGCACATCGTGAGCCCGCCGCCTCCACCGCTCGACACGGCCCCCCTGAGCGTTCGCCGCCAGGCCTCCCTGGAGATCGAGCTGCCCGAGGCGGCCACGGACGCGGCTCCGTTTCCCATCGTCTTCCGGGGACCGGCATCGTCGTCCTGCTTCTTTCTCGATCCGCCCGTGGTGACCGGCAACGTGATCCAAACGTCCTTCATCGACAACTGCCCGATCCTGCCGGTGGGCGGGCCGCACGTCTTCGAGGAGACGTTCCAGGTCGGACCCCTCCCGGCCGGCGAATATGACGTGAGGATCTTCGACTTCGGCGTACCGCAGGGAGAAAGGCCGTACCTCGAACGGAAGACCCTGATCGTGCACGAAGCCGGCAGTTGCGCGCCCTCGGGCACGGCGCTCTGCCTCCAGGACGGGAGATTCCGGGTCGAGGTGGATTGGGAGGACTTCAAGGGCAACACCGGCAAAGGCCGCGCGATCCCGCTCGCAGGACGGGACGACAGCGGGCTCTTCTGGTACTTCGACGAGGAGAACATCGAGCTCACGGTCAAGATTCTCAACGGCTGCGGGATCGGACCCGGCCACTGGTGGGTCTTCCTCTCCTCCGGCTCCACCGTCGAGCACACCGTCACGGTGACCGACACGGCGACCGGCCGCACGCAGACCTACAAGAACGGTTTAGGCGAATCCGCGCCGCTCATCTCCGACACCTCCGCCTTCTCCTGCACACCCTGAGCTCGAGGAACGGAATGTCACGATCTCTCACACTTCTGCTCCTGGGTTTCGTTCTGCTCTGCGGAGCCGTCCACGCTGAACCGCAGGCGACCCTCACCCTGTTTCCCGAAGTGGCGGAGTGGGACGACGTCATCGAAGCCCGGATCGAAGGTGTCGGCTGCACCGGCGAGAGCGAAACCGCCGTCCACTTCCTCCCCTGGGCCGGATGGATCGTGGACATCGATCTCCTGTGCGACTCGGCTTCGACCAAGCCCTTTTCGACCGTGGTCGAGATCGGCCCACTCTACCCGCAGGACTACACGGTCCAGCTCCAGAACTCAATCCGGCACCTCGTGAGCCCGCCGCCCCCGCCATTCGACACAACCACCCTGAGCGTTCGCCGCGAGGCCTCTCTGGAGATTGAGCTGCCCGAATCAGCCACCGATGCGGCTCCCTTCCCCATCGTCCTCCGGGGACCGGCGTCGTCGCTCTGCATTGTCGTCGAGCCGCCCGCCGTCCACGGCAACGTGATCGAAACCTCCTTCAGCAGCGGCTGCGAGTTCCTGCCGGCAGGCGGACCGCACGTCTTTGAGGAGGAATTCCAGCTCGGGCCTCTCCCGGCCGGCGAATATGACGTCAGGTTCTTCGATCTCAACGTGCCGCCGGGAGTCCAGCCCTATCTCGAACGGGAGACCCTGATCGTGCACGGCACCGGCGGCTGTTCGCCCTCGGACACGGCGCTCTGCCTCCAGGACGGGAGGTTCCGGATCGAAGTGGATTGGAAAGATTTCAAGGGCAACACCGGCAAGGGTCACGCAATCCCGCTCGAAGAACGGGACGACAGCGGGCTCTTCTGGTACTTCGACGAGGAAAACGTCGAGCTCACCGTCAAGGTGCTCAACGGCTGTGGGATCGGTGGCCACTGGTGGGTCTTCCTCTCCTCCGGCTCCACCGTCGAGCACACCGTCACGGTGACCGACACGGAAACCGGCCGCATGAATACCTACAAGAACAGTCTCGGCGAGTCCGCTCCGCTCATCTCCGACACCTCCGCCTTCTCCTGCAATTGATTGATCGTGCCAGCCCTGCGCCCTCGATGTGAGGGGCAGGGCCGGCCCTGCCCGACGCAGAGATGGGTCTGCACCAGCTCCGGCAGCAGCTCACCGCGACCCTCGAAAGCAGGGTGATTTCCCTGAACTGACCCTTCGAGGACACCTTGGCCGGAGCGGGGAGGCTGCCTCTCCGCTCCGGTTCGAGGACCATCACCTTCTGGCACCCCTTCCGGGTAGGTGGTATTCTTTTCTGCGGAGACCTGATGATGGCACCTACCTCCCTGAATCTACCGCCGAGGCTCAAAGAGGAAGCCGAGCAATGGGCAACAAGGCAGGGCGTTTCTCTCGACGCCTTCGTCCTCTGGGCGGTTGCCGAAAAGATCGGTGAGCTCAAACAGGGTCTCGATGATTCCCGCTTTCCTCGGATCACCTACCGCCGTGGAGCGTCCGGGCAGCCGATCCCCGTCGTCCGCGGGACCGCGATCCGCGTCCAGACACTCGCCGTCGAGTCACAAGACTGGCAGATGAGCCCGGCCGAGATCGCTGAGGAACACGGGCTGTCCCTGGAACAGGCTCAGGAAGCGCTCTCCTTCTATCAGGCTTATCGAGCTGAGATCGATGCATCCCTTGCGGTGGAGCAGCAGCTCGAGTCCAGCCATGCCTCGCCTCCATTACCCAGAATCGCTGTCTCTTCACCTTCAACATAGCCGATTTCACGCGGCTTTCGAGAAGCCATCCAAATCATCGCGGGATTCTTTTCGCTGCACAAAAAGAGTTGGACGGCCGCCGATTTGATCCGCGCTCTCGATCGCTTCCTCTCCGAGGCGGATGCGTCTGAGGTTGAAGGCCAGGTTCTTTGGTTGAATCGTTGGCGATCCTAAGGAGAGGGCTATAGATTATGGACGGCACACGCAGACAGGACATCCGCCCCGGGCTCACCGTCGAGATCGTCCTCAAGCAGGACCAGGCGACGGGCAAGAGGACCCGCGGCATCGTCAAGGAAATCCTGACCCCTTCGCCGACGCACCCGCACGGGATCAAGGTACGCCTCTCCAGCGGGGCAGTCGGGAGAGTGAAGGCGATCGTCTCGTAAGCAGGTCAGTGGCAGTGACGGACCTCGACGGAGCCCTTGACGCTTCCGCCGTCTGCCTTCCTGCAGCTCACGTCGAGCCTGCCGCTCAGGTCCTGGAAGTCGTTGACCCGCCAGCCCGTCGGCTCCACGACCAGTTCCAACCTCTCGCACATGTCCGGCCGGAAGACCATGCCGGCCGTGCCCTGTAATCCGGCGGCGACGACGACACGAAGGCCAGGCCCGTCCAGCGGATCGACCACCGCGCGCAAGACGACCGGCGAACCATCTGACCCCTCTGAGACGAGAATGAAGCCGAAGAACTGCTCGTGCTCGCCGGACAGGCAGGCGTCCGGCTTCCAGGCGACGGGCTCCCCCTGAGGGGTGCGGACGGCGAGCTCCCCGGAGACCGACGGGCTGGCCACGTCCTTCGCCTCGCGAAGGGCCGAGGACAATCCGCAACCGGAAAGCAGGAGGGCAAGGACGAGGATCAGGGGCATTTCGAAAGGTTAGCCGAACGCCGTCTCGCTGAAAAGGCTCGGCAGCGGCACATCAATAAAATGGGTGCCATGGACGGAACGCGCAGACAGGACGTCCGCCCCGGCCTCACTGTCGAGATCGTCCTCAAGCAGGATCAGGCGACGGGCAAGAGGACCCGCGGCATCGTCAAGGAATCCTGACCCCTTCGCCGACACATCCACACGGGATCAAGGTCCGCTTGACGAGCGGGGCGGTGGGGAGGGTGAAGACGATCGGGAGGATCGTGACCTCTCGTGGACGACGTGCCCATGCCTCCGTTCGGCTTTCTCCTCGGAGGCGTCGATTTCACGAACCTTTTCTGGACCCTGGGGCCCGGGGGGATACGCTACCCTGGAGGCAGCGAAAGAGGCAGGGGCGGCCACTCTCAACTACGGCAGCTTCATTCAATCGATCGTGAGCTTCCTGCTAATTGCGATCGCCCTGTTTCTGCTCATCCGGGCCATGAACCGTCTGCTTCGGTAGAAGGAGCCCGCCCCCGCGCCGGCCACTCCGGAGGATGTGGTCCTGCTGCGCGAGATTCGGGATGCGCTCAAGCACGGAAGGCTTGAGTAGTAGACCAACGTGACGAGCGCTCCGTTGCCGACGAGCGAGATTTCTGGTATATATAAGCTTCATGATGCTCTTTTTTGTCATTTGCTCTTGGGCACTGCCCGGCTTCGCCTTTGCTGGGCATGCCCTGATCAACCACCGTAGCCTGCCAACGGCCTTCAGCTGGGCTCTCTCCTGTATAGCTCTTCCTATTGTCGGGCCACTTCTCTACTTGATCTTTGGAGCTCGGGTTATTGCTCGCACAGGTTTGATTTTAAAGACTCTCACGATGCCCCTACACGGCGCGGCGACAGAGACACCGACAGAGACACTGTCTACATTCATGAAAACAAGTGGTTATGAGCACCTTGGCCGGCTGGGCGAGCAGATCTCGCCATTTCCTCTTTGCGCAGGAAACAAAATCATTCCACTGAGCAATGGATCTGAGGCATATCCCGAGATGCTTTCGGCAATTGATTCCGCCTCTCGAACAATAGCCTTATCCACGTACCACTTCGCTAGCGACGAGATTGGAGCCCGGTTTGAAAGGGCCCTATGCTCTGCAGCCTCAAGGGGAGTATCAGTTCGTGTGTTGGTTGATTTCTGTGGCGCTTGGCTTCAATGGTCCTCGATCGTGTTGAGACTTCGCAGACTTGGCGTTGCGGCCCAGCACTTCAACCCTCCCACCGGCATGGATGCATTTCGCAGCCTTAATTTCCGCTACCATCGTAAGCTTCTTCTTGTCGACGGCCTCTTGGGGTTTACAGGAGGCATGAACATTCGAGACTCTTATCTCGCAGAAAAGAAGCTGTATCGACTGAATCAAGATGTGCACTTCCGCATAGAGGGTCCTATCGTACATCAGATGCACAGAACATTCGCGGCTGACTGGTTCTTCGCTTCTGGCGAGGCGCTCCCGGCAGCCGAATGGTTTCCACATCTTCGGCCAGTGGGTACATCATATGCCCGGGGAGTTATTTCAGGTCCAGACGCAACGCTGCAGTCCAACTACAAGATGATATTGGGAGCGCTCTCGGTAGCACGCGAGACGGTCTTGGTGATGACACCCTTCTTTCTACCTGATGAGACGCTGTTGCACACCCTCTGTCTTACCTCGCTCAGAGGAGTTGATGTCAGGCTGATACTGTCGGGTGACAATTTTTCGATCATTCACCGGGCTCAGTTGGCGGTGATGCAGTGGCTTCTCGAGGCAGGAGTGCGAGTTTTTGTTGCGTCGCCTCCGTTCAATCATGCCAAGCTAATGACAATAGATGGCCATTGGTCTCTAATCGGTTCGACGAATTGGGACCCGCGAAGCCTGAAGTTCAACTTTGAGTTTGACCTCGAGATCCATGATTCGGCAGTTGCAGGTTGGATACAAGAGAAGGCCAAGGCACTGATCGAATCGGCGACCGAGTTTTCAATTGCGGACCTCGAAACTGGAATGACGGCGGCACTTAGAAATACACTCGTGCGATTGCTTTGTTCATATCTTTGACTCTGCCCTGCTCAGTGCTAGTTCCAGTAGTAGACCACCACACAGGCTCGCGTGAATCTTCGTTCGAGATGAAGACTGGGAGGAGCCCTTTGCGGGGATAGTCCTCCAGCGCGGGCATCTCCTTGAAGCTCAACTGCGCCAGCAGAGTGAGCGGATGCCCCTTGGGGATCGAGAGGGCACGAAGCGCCCTCGGGGAACTGCTCCTGCTCAGGGCGATGAACCGTCCGCGCAGGGGAAGGAGGAGCAGCTCCCTCCCGTCCTCAAGAGTCTGCCGTTCCCTAATCCAAGCATTAGCACCCGCATATCCGAAAGCTTTCCCATGCCCCGGATTGCAGGTGCCTCGCGGGCTTTACCTAGAGGCGTTCCCGCGATAATATGAGGCTTCCGGGAGAAGACGGCGATCTCAGACCTGCGACCAGGAAGGCGGCGGACCTTTGGCTGACCGCAGAGACGCCTCTCACGACCCTTATACTATGGATAACCTACAATTATCCTGGTTCGCTCGCCTACCACATGCGACATCATGCTTCAGGATAGTGGCTGGTCTCGTTGTAATTTTGCTTTACGATCCAACGGATACAATAGCCTTCTCGATCGCTGTATCGATTGCTCTGCTCGGGGAGATTTCCGATCATATCGATGGTTTCCTGGCAAGGAAATTGGGAGTTGCCTCTGAGGTCGGGTATGTCCTTGATGGCTTGGGTGACAGGGCGCTCTACAGCGCTCTCATTTTGTCCCTATTCCTGCGCCACGACCTGAACAAGCTGGCAGTTTGGCTGCTCGTTTTCGGACAAATTCTAATCTACGGTTTGCGGCTAATGCATGGCGAGTGGCACGCTAAGGTCAAAACGGTGCGCGGACTCCACGTTCTTCACTGGACGTTCATGCGCCTATGGATTCTGACCTATGTGGTGCAGGATGCAGGATCGGCTTGGAGTCTCAGCTCGGCTCATCTTGTCACCTCCAACTTCCTCTTCCTTGCGGCTCAGAAGTCTCTTGCGTGGATTGCCGTTGTATTGCTCTACTATGCGGTACATCTGAAAGTATCAGAGTTCGTTAGGCAAACAGGCGAATGACTGCCATCACGGGAGGAGCAATTCTCATCGTGTTGACTGCGATTGCCGCATTCCGCGTATAAGGAACAGTTCTGGTTGACCGTACCACTTCCCGAAGTTGCATTACGGGGGGAATCCGCTCCAGCGGGACCTCGCCAGCCATGATATATTTCAATACCGTATTAACCTGCAGCTCGCCGGCCGTGATCGTTTTCAAGACCTTTTCAATCTCCGCAAGGGTCTCGGTTTTCTTGCTTTGAACGCACGTGTGAATGGAGTAAACCCCCCATACGCTTTGCACGATGAAGAGCGTTGAGCAAAACACTGCCGAAATCACGAGCGTGGTAGCCACTTCCTTCTGCACCAGAAAATCACAAAGTATTATGCAGAAGACTACCACCCAGAACAACATGATCAGCACATTTATGAAACCGAAGGCGGACATTCCGCCACAGTCATCGTCGTTGAAGAAGTCAATGTACAGAGCGCCTTCGTCAACCATGGCGCGAAGGAGCCTGACAAGCATAAGAGTTATTAGAAGGATCTCGAAGATCAAGATCGGGAAAACAAGGGTGTAGAGTAATGTATTACTTATGCGGGTGAACAAGAACCCCCAGAAATATTTGATGGAATCGAATGTGTAATTCCCGAATGCCTTGACGGGGTCGGAAGTCTGTAGGAAGTTAACCGCCGACACCGCGGCACCGAGCACAATGAGCGTTGAGAAGAACAACTTTATCCGTTTACCCTTTAGCTTGAAGTATCCAAGGTGGCGCTCGACGGCCTCTGCAGCCCTTGCAGGAATTTCCCCCTTAACCGAGTAAGATGCCAAGTCCCTTGCTGCCACGGCAATCTTCTTCAGTGCAAGCGAGGCCAGATAGACCAGCAAGGGAGGCGCCAAAAATACGGACCATTGGCCGTAATGCTCGAGAAGCCCCCTGTCGTCACCGGCCAGGAAGAAAGCATTATCATAGTACGAGCCGATTGTTTGTGCGATAGGGAGAATAGAGAAAATTAGCAGAAGGCGAATGTAGCTCCCTCGGGTGTATTGCAGCTGGTCATTCACTGTCAACAGGTAGAAGGAATATCGACGAATGAGAAGGCGTATGTCCTTGTCACTCATAAGATAATTGTAGGTTATCCAGACGAGGAGCCAAATGGCCTACCAACGGCAGCTACGAGGGATGGAGCTCCTTTATTGCTTGTATGATATGTGCTGCCCGCTCAACATCTCGATGATCCTCGGGATTGAAGGTCGCGTTAGCTCGGTCATGGTAAGGGAGGCGCTTGATTCCATTCAGGCACTGCACTGGCAACTGAGGGCTGTCATAGATCCTGACAAATGCTTCGCTGTTCGACTTACCGACTCCTATCGCAAGATACCTCTGAAGATACTGCCGCTCGACGAAACCGAGATCAGTCAATGCCTTGAGCAAGAGCTTGAGGAACGATTCACGATAGAAGACGCGCCTCTGGCGCGCTGCCTGTTCCTTTGGGACCGGAGCAACGGAAGTCGACTGATCTTGACGCTCCACCATTCTCTATTTGACGGGTTCAGCGCCAGGCAATTGGCGTTTGAAGTCGCGGCACTTCTCGGAGCTCCAGAGAGTGGGTCTACCCACACGTCCAATCAAGTATCTACTTCGATTGAGGATTGTGCCGAAGCATACTTTCCTGAGAAATGCAAAGGAGTCCTGGCTACGGGAAGAGGTCTACGGAGGATCGTCGCACAAGGCCTTCGTCGCACTTTCCAGCATCGGGCCGGTGAAGTTGGGGCTATAACCGAAGTAGATAATGCTGGTTGGAGGCCGGGTGTTTTGCTCACTGAGCTCGATGAGAAGTGCGTGAGCCGGGTCAGGAATACTGCGCGAATGTTGGGTACCACTGTGCACGGCGCCCTGTGCGCCGCCCAGCTACTCTCCGCGGGACAAAGTGTCGGATTGAGATTTCCTCATGCGCTCGCTACGTCAACAGCCGTCGATCTTAGACCTTACTTGCTGCCGGAGGTGCGCGAGCGTATCGGGGCACTGTTTTCGGCTGTGATCACAGAGCATCGGATTACATCCTCTAGCACTCTGTGGCCTTTGGCAGTCGAGATCAAGAGTGCAATCGCGACGGCACTTGCACGCGAGGAACACATACGCGCCCTGCCTTTGGTAGACGCAGCTCTTCGATTGCTGTTAATGTTGAACGGGCGTGCGAAGCAGAGCTGTAATTGGTTGATGAAGCTTTCAGAGCTAGCGGTTGCGCCTCATCTCATGGTCAGCAACATAGGGCCCGTGCCACAGATGGCGGACGTCCCTGGTGTTCGCGTAGTCGCGGCTTCCTTCGTCGTCGGAGGTCCCCCAGATTGGCACTTTGGTTCCACTGCAACAACGTTTGGCGGGCGTCTCTACTGGAACTTCGTGTATAACAAGGCAGCCATTGAGAGCAAGCTTGCGGAGGAGATTGCTAAACGAAGTATCACTCTCTTGAGCTCCGACCAGGCTTCGTTCTCTCAACGCTGAGCCGTAACCTTTTCCGAGGGTGCTTGCTTGAAAGGATACGTCGCTGTCCTCGAGCCCGCACTTCGGTGTAAATCTGTGTCGTCGCAATCGATGAATGCCCGAGGAGGTGCTGTATATAGCGGATGTCTACACCCTCTTCCAAGAGGAGAGTGGCCAACGAGTGCCGAAGCATATGGGGCGTAACCAACAGCCGGAGCCCGGCCTGCTCAGCGTGCTTCCGCAAGGCTGTTCTGACTGCCTGCTCAGAGAGCCTGTTGCCCGCGAGGTTTCGAAAAAAGTGGCTGGAGCCAGCCCCTGACTCAGGCGCGAGCGACAAGTACTCGCGCAGGATTCTCAGCACCTCCTCATCTTGAAAGGGCAGCAATCGCTCCCGCCCCCCCTTTCCAAGGATCCGTGCCTGCCCCTGTCGCAGGTCCATGTCCTCGGTTGCCAGGTTGCACACCTCCGCCACTCGCGCTCCCGTAGCGAAGAGCAGTTCCAGCACAGCAATGTCCCTAACCAAGGCCGTGTACGCTGGCAAACCTCGATCCGCGATTTCCGCCTTCCTCCGGTAGAGATACCGAAACAGCCGCTCCAGATCCGCCAAAGGCACCGTCCGGGGCAACCGCTTTTTCTCCTTGATACGTACATCGATCTTCCTGAAGGGATTAACCGCCACCTCATCCTCTCGTTCCAAGTGGTGGAACATCGACTTCAGGGTGGCGACCTTCCTCTTGATGCTCTTCTCGGCCAAGGGGCCGAAGAGGCTCTTGATGTAGGCGCGGAGGGGGACCTTGTCGATCTGGGCGAGCTCGGTCAGGTTGAGCTCGGTCTCCAGGTAGGTCCGGAACTGCCTCAGGTCGATCGAGTAGGCCTTCAGGGTCTTGGGGCTGAGGTTCTTTTCGTACTGACAGTGGAACAGAAACTGTGAAATCGCCTCCTGTACGGTCATCCGCTGGCCCTCCCAGTGATCTCGAAGGGCAGCATGATAGCGTTGAGAGCGGCGACTTGCGATCCTCGCGGACGTAATCCGGTTGGCGGAGGTGGGCCTGTCAGCCGCTCAGGCTACAAACGGATTCACGAAGCGGACTCCCTCGACCACCCGGCCATGCTGGAAGTCCTCGGTATAGATCGTCGAGATCCCATGGGAATGAGCCGCCGCCCAGATCAGGCCGTCCCAGAAGGAGAGGCCATGCCCGAGCCCTGTGGTCAAGGCCTTCAACGTCATGGCAGGGGTCAGGGACACCACTTGGTTGACCCGGACGATGTCCTCCAGGATCTCGCGGACTTCTTGAGGACCGACTCCGAGATCCGTCCCTCTGCGGAGCAGCGTCGCGGCCAACTCGTTCAGGATCTGTACCGAGAGAACGAGAGCACCGTCCTCGGTGACGTCATCGATGAGCCGAAGCGCCTTCTCGTGCTTGTCCCGCTCGGCAGGGTCGTAGGCATAGACGAAGATGTTGGAGTCGACCAGGACGCGGCTCACGCTTTACGGTCCCGGTCATAGATCTCCTCCCGCCGGGGATACGGTGGTCCGCCCAGGGGGATCCCTGCCCTCATGCGGCTGAGCATCCGTTCGCGGGCCTCTTCCCGGGAAGGTCCAGAGGGAGCCGCGGGGAGAAATGTGACGACCACTCTCGCCTCCCGCAAGCCCTCGGGCCGCTCCAGGAGCTCCACTTCTCCATCCTTGTAGATTCCTTCGACTGCGGTGAGCACCTTCGCTCCTCGGTTGGTTGCTCTCACTCTCAGGCTCCTATTGTACGCCTTCGCCCTTCACCGTTCTGGTATCCTACCATGCGTCCTTTCTTGCGGCTCTGCCAGTCCTGAATTCCCTCTTCCAGAGTCACGGGAGCTTCTGGCAACTTTCCCCATCCAGACGGCGACCTTCCCGAGCTGGACGGGAGCCTCCCCCACCCCGACGGGAACCTCCCTCTCGACTCGGGGACAATCCCCACCTGGATGGCACCGTCTCCCGGAGAGTTGGGACCTTTCCCCATCTGGACGGGCACTTCCCCCATCCCGGTGGGCGTGTTCCCCGTCAACTCGGGGACAACCCCCAGCTTGACGGCGACCAGCGCCATCCAGGTCGGAGCTTCCCGAGCCAGATGGGCGTCGTTACCGTCTCGATGGCGGCAGTCCCCTTCCAGGCCCGGAACGTCGCCGTTCAGCTCCGGAACGCCCCTTTCCGCAGGCGGGACGTCCCTGCTCGCCTTCAAACCTCCCGGAGCGCGTCGGGGGTGAGCCCCGCCGCCGTCTCGAGGTGCGCGATTGCGGGGAGGATCTCGTCCGCCAGGAGACAGTCGATCGCTACCGCGACCTCGGACTCCAGGGTTGGGATCTCCTGACGCTCGTTGCGGGTCACAGGCTCCGAAAGGTGGCTCCGCAACGTCCGGAGACACATTTCGAGCTTCCGGAGCTGCAGCGCGAGGTCGCCCAGACCGTCCTGCACATCCCCGACGTCCCGTCTCGGACGGATTTCCAGCCTCTCGTCCGTCACCCTTACCCTCACCTCCTGACCGTCCCCGAACCGGAACCTCTCCAGATCCTTCCGGCTCATTCCCGAGAGAGGCAACTTCAACGACCTCTTGCCCGTCCTCAACCTCGTCACGAACACCCTGGTCTCCTGGTCTGGCATGTCTCTCCCCCTTGATTGGATTCTGTTCTACATGATGTATTCCTCTTCCGTCAAGATAGGGCTTGCCAATCCCGTGAATCTGCTTTAACCTTCCCGCACCATGAGACCTGAGACACGGCACATGCTTTCGATCCTTCGGACCGTGATGCAGATCCTCGATTTCCGGCAGAGCCAGATCGAGAAGGAGCTGGGATGGAGCGTCAGCTACCTCGGCCGCCTGCTCAGTGGCAGCATCGAGCTGCGGTTCGAGCACGTCGTCGACATCTCCAGGGCGATGGGACTGAGACCGGAGGAGCTCCTGCGCTTCGCCTATCCCCAGTGGGGCGAGCCGCCGAGCGAGGCGGGAAGGCGCGTGCGGGAGATCACCGCCAGCCTGGCTCCGCGGAACCTCGCCCCTGAACACGGAGGCTGAAGCGGAGCGAAGGGGGTAAAGGAACGTCCCCCCTCTCCCCGACGGGAGAGGGGTCAGGGGGTGAGGTCTCCTACGGAATCCGCACCGAAGGCGGAGGCGTGAACGGAGCCTCCGGGTTCATCTCGGTGCGGCGCATGAAGTCGGCCAGGTTCTGGATGAGCGCGGGCGTCGCCATCCGCATCTCGAAAAAGGTCCGCAGCACGATCACCGCCGCGAAGGCCTGCTCCCCGATCCGGAGCGCCAGGAACATCTCCACAGCCCCAAGAGCCTCCTGCTTCGCCTCGGCCGCTTTCCCTTGACGGAAGAGGACCGTAGCCAGGTCAAGCCCCGCGATTGCCGCATGATAGCTGCGATTTAGCCCCAGAAAGTCCTGCTTCACTTCGCGGAAGATCGCTTCCGCCCGCTCGTACTTCCGCTGGGCGGCGTCCAGCCGGCCGTCGATGGCTCGAAGCCTGACCTGGCTCACCCGGCCTTTGTCCAGGGAGAGCTCGCGGCTCCTCTTGATTCGCAGCACCCTGGCCTCCGCCACACGGCCGCTGTCGGCGAGGCAGAGCAGCTCGTTGTGGGCCGCGCTGTAGTGGAGGTCGGGATCGCGGTCCGGGTCGAGCAGGGCCCTCCCCTGGCGCAGGGCCTCGATCGCGTCGTCGATCCGGTCCGCGTAGTTCAGGTAGAGCCCCCGGAGGATCAGCGTGCGGCCGGCAAGGTGGTCGTTCTTGTGCCGCCGGTAGAAGCGGTAGACCAGGGTGAGGTTGAGGAGCGCGGTCGTGAAGTCGCGGCGATCGGCTGCCAGGGAGGCTTCCAGCTCGGTGAGGCGGACCCCCAGGAACGCGTCCCCGGTGCCCAGCTCGAACAGCCCGCGGGCCGTGACCAGCGCGTGGGTGGCCTGCCTGTGATTGTCCGAGACCCGGTGGGCATTGCCCAGCTCGGACCAGGCGCGGCACTGGAGATCGGCCAGTTGCCGGACCCCGTAGATGCAGGCGTCGAGCCGCTGGGCGAGCTTCACGGCGAGCGTGGCGAAGCGCACCATTTCGGCCGGCTTGTCATGGCGCAAGGCCCAGCTCCGGGCCAGGAGCGCGTCGAACAGGGCGAGGTCGTCCGCCTCCCAGGGCACATCCTGGACGGCCAGGACGCCGCCTTGCGCGAAGACCTCTTCCAGCCTCTCCGCCTCAACCTTCCGTTGTTGCAACTGCTGCTCGTACTGGACGGCCTTCGCCATGGCTCGGTCCAGCGCGGCGTCGTACTCGTCCTCGTCCACGGGCCCGGGGGCGAGGATCCTTCCCATCGCTTCGAAAACGGCAGTTGCGCACGGGGCGCAGGGGAGGAGCAGGTGGCGGACGACCTCGCGCGTCCGTGTTTCCGGAAGCCCGGCACGGACGAACGCCGCCAGCTCCTCTGAGCTGGGGTGATCGATCAAGGTTCACTCTCCTTTCGTCCGGGGGATTCTCTCACAGGAGAGCGGGGGGAAGGGAGCCCTCCCTCCAGGGGGAGGGAGGGACCGGGAAGCTATCCATTCGGATCGACGCCGTAGCCTGCGTCCCCGTCCCCGGCGGGGAGGACGGGATCGGGCCACAGTGTCCGGAGCCAATCCCAGACCTGGGTGAAGAAGCTGGCGGTGGTGCTCTCTCCGCTTTGGGCGGAGGCGGGTATGGGCGCTGCGACTCCGAGCAGGACGGCGACGAGCAGAGCCAGCGCGGCACGGCGGACGGACTTTCCAGACATGGGATCTCCTCCTACCGCGGGCCGGACTGGCGCCGCCATGGCTCCACCGCCCGCGGACGCAACATTCCTCCGGTTGCCAGTGCTGGACAGTTTCGCACGGTTGGAGATTCGTAAGCCTCTGGTCCGTCACGACTTACGCCGAGAATGGAGACATCTTGTCGCCATTCCGTTTTCACCAGCGCCAATCCTCTTGGGCCTGAAGCATTGCGTACTTACGCAACGCGAAGGCCTGCAAATCGCCTTTCGAGCGAGTCTGCCCCGCAAATCCGCAAAACGTACGTTTTACATACAGTTTTCTTGGTCAACATTCCGAAAGGGCCTAGACAAGCCGGAGAGACGCCATCTACACTCCGCTGCGTCAAGAAAGGAATGGACCATGAGAGGCAGAGGCCGGAGAAATTCCGAACCCGAAGGAAGTGACCCGCTTCTGAAGCGTCTGGGCCAGCGGATCAAGACATTGCGTAGGGCCCGGCAGTGGGCAAGGGCCCACCTGGCCCGCCGCCTGGGAGTGCCCCGAACGCGACTGGCCTGCTGGGAGCGGGGCCAACACCAGCCGCCGCTCTCAGTACTCCTCGCGCTGGGGCGGGTGCTGGAGGTCTCGATCGAGGAGCTGGCGGGCGTGGAGCCCACGGACAGGAACAACCCTTCCGGTGCCATACCGGCCCGGAATTCATGAGGAGACGTGACATGGACAACAGCAGTCAGACCGTCAACACCCAGGGCGCGGCCACCACGGCGACCACGAAAAAGCCGGTGGTCCTGCCCGCCTGGCTCCCCGTCGTACCTGGCGACGAGGGGCCGGAGAAGATGTACCTGAAGCCCGAGCGCATCCAGCTCATGCTGCGGCTGCAGTCGCTGCCGGGCTGGCAGGTGCAGCCCGACGCGAAGGCGATCGACCGGGTGCGGCAGTTCCCGAGCTCGGAGCTGGCGATGACTTACGCCGGGTTCGCGGAGAAGCTCGCGCGCCGGATGAAGGTACCGCTCTCGGTGCATCTGGCGGACCGGGTGGTGCTCGTGACCCTGCGGGGTCCGAAGCTCCACGGCCGGCCCGGCCCGGTGACCCAGCGCGTCCTCGACCTCGCCCTGCAGCTCGGGTAATCGAACCGATCCACTCAAACAGAAAGGAAAGGAGAAGAGCAATGGCAACGAATGGAGCCTACGCGGATCTCATCCGCGACATGGAGAAGCTCAAGACCGCCTGCGAGGAGAACCTGGTTCTGCTGCCGGGCATGCAGCCCTCGCTGGAGCAGCTCACCACGGCGCTGGACGACCTGAAGTCCAAGAAGGCCCTCCAGGAGCAGATGGAGGGTGTTCGCCAGGAGGCCACCCAGCACCTCCGGCAGTTCGCCGAGGACGGTCGCGAAACCGCTCGCCGCGTGCGCGGCTTCGTGAAATCCCGGCTCGGCACCAAGAGCGAGCGCCTGCCGCAGTTCGGCATCGCGCCGATCCGCAACCGCCGCGCCCGGGTCCCGGTCCCGAATCCGCCGGTGCTCGACGTCGCACCTCCCCTGGAGTAGGGCAGACAGAGACAGCGCCGTCCGGCTGTCCACCGTTCTTTGAAAACTGATGCACCCGAAGCACCTCCGGGGGCGCGCAAGGCCGGCGCGCCCCCGGTTTTTTAGTTTGTTCCCTGGGGCCTGCGGCCGGTGCCCGATCAGGTTTTACTCTCGTTTTACCCTTCCTTTACCCCTCTCCCGCTTCCGGGACGGGATAATCCTGTTCCGGATTTTGGCTCCGGAATGGGAGATCGGACATGCACAGACATCGAGCGCCGTTGGCAGTCGTGATTTTCGCTCTCGTCGCGGTGGCTACGTCGGCGGCAGGCCGGGAGGACCGGTCCGCGGATGAAAAGGCCCTCCGCCATCTCAAGGAGGTGGAGTGGCCCAGGGCCTACCGCGAGCAGGACGTGGCGCTGCTCGACCGCATCCTCGCGGACGAGTTCCAGATGGTGGACGCGGATGGGAACTGGTCGACCAAGGCCGAGGAGCTCGACTGGGTCCGGAAGAACAAGCCCAGCTATGACTCGTTCCGCTTCGTGATCCGCCGCCTCGACCTCTTCGAGAACGGCTCGGCCGTGGTGGCCGGGACGGGCGTCATCCAGAGCCGGGATGAGCAGGGTCCCTATGTCATGGAATATCAGTCCTCGAACGTCCTGATCCGGCGCGACGGACGCTGGCAGGCGATCGCGTCCCACGTCTCCGGCATCAAGCGCAAGGGCATCTGAGACCTTGAAAAACGAAAGCCCGGGTTTAGGATATCAAGGTCATGAAGAACCCACCCGGGCTCTGGCGAGATCCGGTTCCTCGCTCAGGGACAGACCGATGCGGGCCGGCTCCTCTTCGTCGTCTATACCCATCGCGGCGAACGGCTGCGGGTCATCTCGGCCCGAGACATGACCAAGCCTGAGAGAAAGGAATACGAACATGCCAGAGCGCAAGAGCTTGGAGCCGATCCCGAAGTTTAAGTCGGAAGACGAAGAACGGGAGTTCTGGGCCACCCACGATTCGACTGACTACGTGGACTGGAGCCGCGCCAAGGCCGTCTCTTTCCCCCGGCTCCGGCCTTCGACCCGGACGATCTCCCTTCGTCTGCCGGAGGCCCTGCTCGAGAACCTGAAGATGCTCGCCAACAAGCGCGACGTCCCCTACCAGTCGCTGCTCAAGATCTTTCTGGCGGAGCGCATCGACCAGGAGCTGCGCCAGAGACATTGAAGGGAACAAAGCACGTCGGCATCCAGAACCTGCGCCGGACTCGCAGGGCAACTTCGCGGACCGCGGGTTCCACCTGGTGGTCATCAGCTACGAGGGCTTCGCCTGACGAGCCGTGATACCTTGCCCGGCATGAGCCCCACGCTCCGGGCCGCCCTGGCCCTGCTCCTGTTCACGGGATGGCTCGCGCTGCTCTTCGCGGGTTTCGCCGCGGGCGGGGCCGTCCATCTGCTCCTGGGCGGAGCGCTCGTCCTGTTTCCCTGGCGCGCTTTGCGGGAGTTGCTGCGGGGCGCCTGATCAGGCCCTGAAGTCTTCGACCGGGTTCCCCAGCACACCGACGCCCGGAATCTCGACCTCGACCCGATCTTCGTCAACCAGCGGGCCGACTCCGGCGGGCGTGCCGGTGAGGAGGACGTCCCCCCGCTCCAGGGTCATCATGCGCGAGGCGTAGACGAGGAGGTCCACGATCCCCCAGGTCATATCCCTGGCATGACCGCGCTGGCGCTCCTGACCGTTGACGCGCGTGACCACCTCGATGTCTTCGAGGTCCGCGCCGAGGAGGATGGCCGGACCGAGGGGGCAGAAGGTGTCGAAAGACTTGGCGCGGGAGAAGCAGGGATCCTTGCGCTGCAGGTCGCGGGCGGTGACGTCGTTGGCGCAGGTGATTCCCAGGACGGCCCCCCGGGCCTCGTCGGGCGTGGCCCGCTTCAGCCGGTGGCGCAGCACTACCGCGATTTCCCCTTCGTGCTCGACCCGCTCGCTCTCGGGCGGCAGCACCACCGGCGCGTTGGGGCCGATGACCGAGGAGATGGCCTTGAGGAACATCACCGGCTCCGCGGGCATGGGGTTGTTCAGCTCCCTGGCGTGCTCGCGGTAGTTGCGGCCGATGCCCACGATCTTGCCGGGGAGCACCGGCGCGAGCGGCACGGCCGTGTCGAGAGGCTTGACGCCGCCGTACTCCCAGCGTTCGGGAGGGGTCTCGAAAGGGTCGGAATAGAGGACGCGGAGCTCGGTCGTGCCCGGCTCCAGCACGGCGTAGAAACCTTCGGTGGCGATGCGGTAGAGGAGCATGGAGGGATTGTAAGGTCAGTCCCGCCGCCCCAGCACCAGCAGCCAGAGGAAGAACGGTCCGCCGAGGAGCGCGGTCAGCACTCCGACCGGCAGCTCGGCGGGGGACATGATGGTGCGGGCGGCCAGGTCGCAGAGGGTCAGGAAGGCGCCGCCTCCCAGCAGGCAGGCGGGGGCCAAAAAGAGATGATCGTGCCCCACGAAGCGGCGGAGCATGTGCGGGACCATCAGCCCCACGAAGCCGATCGGGCCGGCCACCGCCACCAGGGCGCCGATCATCAGGGCGGCGACGCCGAGCACCCGCAGGCGGAGCCGGACCAGGTCCACGCCGCGGCTCGCGGCCAGCTCTTCGCCCAGGAGGAGGAGGTTGAGGTCCCAGCGCAGGGCCAGGAGCACCGCCACTCCGCCCAGGACCCAGGGGGCCGTCCACAGCACCTCGCCGTAGCCGACCACGGCGAGCCCGCCCATCATCCAGCGCACCATGCGGAAGGTCTGGGTGGAGTCGGACAGGTACTGGAGGAAGAGGATCAGCGCCGAGCAGGAGAGGGAGACCGCGATGCCCGCGAGCAGGAGCGTGGCCGTGCTCCCCTGCCGGCGCCAGCCGAGCCCCACGACGAGCGCGGTCGCGCCGATCGCGCCCACGAAGCTGGCCAGGGAGACGAGGGGCATGCCGAGGAGCGCGCCGGCCTCTTCCAGACGGAGCGAGAGCACCGCTCCCAGGGCCGCGCCCGTGGCGATCCCGAGCGTGTAGGGCTCGGCCAGCTCGTTTCGGAACAGGGTCTGGAAGGAGAGGCCCGAGACCGCCAGACCGGCCCCGGCGAGCATCGCCAGGAGCACCCGCGGCAGGCGGAGCTGCCAGAAAATGGCCGTGGCCGTGGGATCGCCGCGGAGGACGTCGCCCAGGGAGACCGGCTGGCTCCCCACGAGCGGCGCGCCGACCAGGACCGCTCCCCAGAGCAGGAGCAGGACAAGCAGCGCAGTACCGGGTCCGAACCTGGGCCGGGGTCTCAATTCACGGACCCAACTGGAGGAGGGTGACCGGACGCTCGCCGCCGCGCACGATCTCGAACTTTGTCCGGAAGAGCTGCTCGAGAAGCTCCGGCTCCAGGATCTGGGACGGAGCTCCGCAGGCGAGCACCTGGCCGGAGGAGAGGGCGAGCAATCGATCTCCCAGGAGAGAGGCGAGGTTGAGGTCGTGGGTGGCGATGACCACGGTGCGGCCCGCTTCGGCGTCCAGGCGGAGCAGCAGCTCGGCAAGCTCGCGTTGGTGCCGGGCATCGAGGTGGATGGTGGGCTCGTCGAGGACGAGCAGCTCGGATTCCTGGGCCAGGGCCGCGGCGATGAACGCGGCCTGGCGCTCGCCGCCGGAGAGCTCGTCCACGGGCCGGCGCCGCAGGTCTTCGATGCCGACCAGGGCGAGGGCGGCATCCACCGCGGCGAAGTCTTCTTTCCGGGGCGCGAGCTGGAGCGTCGAGAGGTGGGGATAGCGGCCGAGGAGCACGACCTCCTCGACGCTCAAGGGGACCCGGGACGGGCGGATCTGGGGCACGTACGCGATGCGGCGCGCCAGCTCGCGCCGGGTGAGGGTCGCGAAGGACCGCCCCTCGTAGCGCAGCTCGCCCGCGGAGGGACGAAGCAGTCCGGTGAGGCAGCGCAGGAGCGTGGTCTTGCCGGAGCCGTTGGGTCCGACCACGGCCAGGCACTCGCCGCGCAGGACGTCGAGGTCCACGGGTCCGAGGACTTGCCGGCGGTCACCGGGAGGGTGCCAGGCGAGCCCGCGGACGGCGAGGAGGGGCGTCATGGCCCCTCACCCCCCTGCAGCGCCGACCACATCTCGATGTAGAGCTGGGGCAGCCGCGGCCCGGGGACCACGGTGTAGTCGCCGGCCAGCACCCGGACCCTGCCGTTGCGGACGGCGGGCACGTCCCCCAACTGGTTCCAGTCGGTCACGAGCTGCCGGGTCACCTCCGGAGAGAGATCCTGGCCGCGCAGCTCCAGGATCACGTCCGGAGCGCGGGCCACCACCTCCTCCAGGCTGACCTTGGGATAGCGGACCGGCGCGTCGGCGAAGACGTTGACCGCGCCGAGCCGGTCGAGCAGCTCTTGGTAGAAGGTATCGGGGCCGGCGACGAGGATGTCCGCGAGCCGACCCTCCTGGCGGCCGGCCGAGATGAGCACCTTCGGCTTGCCCGCTTTTGCCCCGGGGACGGCCCTTGGTGCCAGTGCCGCGCGCAATTCGGCCGCCAGTCGCTCCCCCTCCTGCCGCACGCCGCAGCGTTGCGCGACCAGGGTGAACGACCGCTCGATGTCGGCCAGGGTCTCGTTGGGGACGATCAGCGTCTCGACCCCGAGCGGCTTGAGCTGGTCCGTGAGGTCCTTCTCGCTGGGCAGCAGCACGGCAAGGTCGGGCTTCAGGGAGACGATGCGCTCGAGGTTGGCGTCGAAGAGCCCGCCCAGGCGCGCCTTCTCCCGGGCCTCGGGAGGCCAGGTGGCGTAGTCGCCCACCCCCACCACCCGGTCGCCGAGCCCGAGAGCGAAGAGGGTCTCGACCAGGTTGGGGGCGAGGGCGACGATGCGCTGGGGGGTGGGGGAGGGTGAAGAGGGAGGGGGGGGCTCCCCCTCCCGGCAGCCGAAGAGGAGGGCCAGGAGCAGAAGGAAGAGGAAGACCCCCTCCCCTGCCCTCCCCCGCTGCGCGGGAGAGGGAGCCCCCTCCCTTCCCCGGACTCCGGAAACTCCCTCTCCCCCGGCACGGGGGAGAGGGCAGGGGAGAGGGAGGATGGGATCAATCAAACCCGACCGCCACACCGCCGATCAAAGTCCTCCCGGGAGCGGGATAGCCGAGGATCTCCTCGTACTCCTCGTCGGCGACGTTCTGGATGCGGGCGTAGGGGGCCAGACGCTCGAAGGCCCGCCAGCGGGCAGCGAGGTCCACCCGCAGGTAGTCCGGGTTCTCGGCGCGCTGGAACGTGACCGCGTCCACGTCCGCCCGCTCGCCCACGTACCGGCCCTCCAGGTTCAGGGTCCAGTCCCCCGGCCGGACGGTCAGCACCAGCGCGGAGCTCCGCTCCGGACGGCGGAACAGATCCAGCCCCGTGGACAGGTCTTCGGTCTCCAGCCAGGTGGCGTTCCAAGTGGCGCTGAAGATCCCTCTCCGGAAGCCCGCCTCGCCTTCGATCCCCCGCGTGCGGGCTCGGTCCACGTTCAGGTTGCGGTTGGCCACAAAGTCGAAGTCGATCAGGTTGCGCAGCCGGTTCTCGAAGCCGGTCAGACCCAGGCGCCAGCCCCCTGCCTCTCTCTCGATCCCGACCTCGAAGCTCTCTCCGGTCTCGGGCTGGAGGTCGGGGTTGCCCGAGAAGGGGAAGAACAGCTCGCCGAGCGACGGCGCCCGGAAGGCCTCGCCGTAGCTGGCGCGCAGCCGCACTCCCGCTCCGGCCTTGACCACGATCCCGGTGCGCAGGCTGGTCTCGGTACCGTAGACGTCGTTGTCGTCCCTCCGCACCCCGAGGTCGAGCCGGATGGGTCCCCGGCCCCAGCTCCCCTGGCCGAACACGGCCCAGGTCTTCTGGTCGGCGGCGTCCAGGTCGGTCCCGAAAGAGGAGGTGCTCGTCACCTCCAGGCGCTCGGTTTCGCTGCCGAACGCGATCCAGAGATCCTCGTCCTTCCGCCAGGTGGCCACGGCGCGGCCGCGCAGCCCCTCGGATTCGGTGTCCGACGCGGTGAAGCCGAACGGGTCGTCCGCATCACGGAATGCGGAGTCGAAGCGGGTCTGCGAGAGCTGGGCTTCCACCTCCCAGGCTCCGAGGTCGGCGAGGAAGGGGACGGCCAGCTCCCGCTCCTGCCAGGCGATGTCGCCGATCAGGTTGGGCTGGCCGCTGACCCGCGGGATGCCCGTCTCGGAGTCGTTGACGCGGGCGAGCAATCCGACGCTCACGCCCGGGCGGACCGTCCAGAGCCCGCGGGCGAGCATCTCCTCGCTGTCGTAGTCGTCGTTCGGCAGCTCGCCTCCCCCTCGGCGGAGGTGGCCGGTCACATCCAGCCTGAGATTGCCGAGGTCGGCGCCCGCGGCGAGCCCGCCCCGGTAGTAGCCGTCCTCTCCCCCCTCGGCCGTGAACGTGCCCCCCTGGCGGGAGCCGGTGAAGACCTGGATCACGCCGCCCAGGGCGCCGCTGCCGTAAAGGGCGCTGAACGGACCGCGGGCGACCTCGACGCGGGCCACGCCGTCCAGGGCTACGAACTGCCAGTTGACAGCGCCGAAGTAGGGGTCGTTGAGCGGGATGCCGTTCCAGAGCAGCAGGGTGTGCTCGGACTCGGTGCCGCGGGTGAAGAGCGAGGTCTGCTGGCCGGGCGGACCCGCCTGCATGACCGCGATACCCGGCACGGTGGCGACGGCCTCGGAGAGGGTGTCGGCCTGGCGGGCCTCGAGCTCCTCGGCGGAGATGACGGTGACCGTGGCGGGGACATCGTCCCGCTCCTCCCGGTCGAGCGAGGCGCTGACCACGACGGTCTCTTCGAACGTGGGGACGGCTGGGGTGACCGGATTGGTGACCGGGTTGACGGCGGTCTGGGCGAACAGCGGGATCCCGCCCCCGAGGATCCCGGCCATCACGAGGATGGTACGGCACATGGGCGTGCTCCTCTCTCGAAACGCGACGCCCCACCGGGGAGGTGGGGCGGAGGGAGCGCGCGGACGCGCATCATCCTGCCCGCACCCCGCGGGTGGCATCTGCGGCTTGGGACGGTAGGGCAGGTCTCCTGGCTCCCGGATCTTCCTACTCCCGGGCCTTCCCACATGGGTAACCGCCGATTGTTCGAACAAGGCGATCCACCCATGCAGTGGCGTGTTCCGGTTTCGTTCCCGGTTACAGTGGCGGGGGCCGCGCCGGATTCGCACCGGCTTCCCTTTCAAGACGAGCCTCCACGGGGAGGCGGCGTCACCGCACCGTCGGGTCTGTCAAAGAGGGTCCCCCCACGCTGGGGCGACCCGGAATGACAAGTCTATCCTACTGCTCTGAATTGGGCGACTGTTGCGGCGGCGGCGGCAGGGGGGGCAGCGGGAGCTGGGACGGCGGCGCGGAGTACGTTCCAACCAGGCCGGCGGGGATGCCCTGGGTCTCGTTCGGGCTCACGAACTGCTTGACCGTGTAGCTCTGCTGCTCCTGCCGCTGCTGGTAGAGGTTCTGCATCGCCTGGACCGCGGGGTCCACCTGGCCCGCCTGCTGCGTGGCCGGGTCGGCGGCGTCGTTGGCCGACCATCCGAGCAGGACGGTGTTCTTGGCGATGACCTTGCCGAAGCCGCTCGACTCGGCGTCCGACATCACGCTCTCGATCTCGTCCCGGCGCACGCCGATCCAGTTGCCGACCTCGCTCATGAGCAGGACCATGTCCTCGTCGAAGCTGGCTTCCTGGGGCTGGTACTGGGTCTCCAGGACGTTGCCGTTCTTGAGTATCACGGTGTAGACCTCGGCCGAGGCCGGAATGGCCGATACCGCCGACAGGGCGAGCAGCGCGACGAGAGTGAAGCTCCTACGCATGGCGATCTCCTATCGAAAAACTCGTATCAGTGTAACACGCCCCCTTCCGGGATCAACCCTGCAAGCTGCTGCCGGAACAGGCCCGCGCCGCCATGGGCCGGGTGGCGGACCGCCGGGGCCTCGACTCCGAGAGCGGCGAGGGCGGCCTGCGAGGTCCGCCCCACGGCAACGACCCGGGTGCCCTCGACCTCCTCCAGGAGCCGCTCGAGGATGTGGAGGTTGGCCAGGAACAGGCTCCGCTCGGGGGTCCGGTTCGAGAGCGGGCCGGCCGCTCCGGAGGGGTGCCAGGGGAAGGAGTTCCAGAGGAGCACGCCGCCCGCCTTGCCGCCGATCGCGTCCCACACCACGCTCCCCGACGGCTCCAGCCAGAGCGCGGGGTTGCGGCTGGTGGGACGGAAGGGCGGATCGGTGGCCCAGGGGAGCCGCCGCTCGGCGGGACCGGCAAGTTGGCGCTCGCTGGTGAACGCGATGCCCGAGAACCGTCCCCCCCGGAACCCGAGCGCCTCGCCCAGCAGCATGAGCCGGGGCTCTCCCACCCGCTCCAGGTAAGCCTCCAGGTTCCGCCGCCGCTGGCGAGCCGCGCCGAGTTGATCAAGAGCGGGGTCCTCGTCGCGATAGGGATTGCAGACGCCGGAGCAGGTGCCGGCCGGACCGCGGTAGAGCTGGCGCAGGAGGGCGGGGGTGATCATTCGGGAGGTGGGGATGGTGCGCCCTAGAGGATACCGTACCCTGAGTGGCGACCAAAGGCGCCTGACGCTCGGTCAGCACGGCAAGCTTACACCCGAGCAGGCCCGCAATCTAGCAGAGGATCGCTTCGCGTAGATCAAGGCTGGAGGGAACCCTTCCGCCCTTCGGCAGGAGAAACGCGCCGCACCTACCTGCCAAGCGCTACATGAAAGAGATCGGTCGTGGTCCTGCGCCGCGACGGAAACGAAATGGCACCTTGTCAGCCTGCCGGTCCTTGCCATCCTGCTATACTTGCTGGTGTGCGCTTACAGACTGCAACGATAGGATCTCGCCGCGCCGCCACCTTCTTGTTGTCATATGTTGGCCTCGCTTGGGTGGCGATTCAGGTAGCCGATTTGATCGCACCACGGCTTGGTCTTCCGGACTGGATTCCAACGGCCGTCATCGCAATCAGCGCGCTAGCACTCCCCTTGGCACTTCTGGTCTACGCGTTCGTCTTCCCCCAGATCTCTCCCGCCTATATCGACAAGCAAATTGAACAGGTTCAGGCGGCGAAAGTATCCGTGCTCATGATGGTGCACACGCTTGATCCCGGCGCGCGGGATTCACGCATTGCGGCCCTCCAGAAAGCCCTGGGCGAAGCGGTCGCTCGAGGAGTGGACGTTCGCCTGCTCGCGCCTAACGGCCCTGACCGAGCGCAGGCCGGCTACGAGTTGGCGGAGATCCATGGCGTTCCTGTTCGTTTCCTTTCTGAACTGGAAGACCAGGATCTACGCTTTACACTCGTGGACCAACGAGTGGTTGTCATTTCACACCAGCCACCGGGGACCAAAAGCCTGAGCCAGGTATTCTCTACAATTCACAGCGACCGCCTCCACGCAATCCTCTCTCTATATTTTTCCAATCTATGGAATGCGCGTGAGGCCGCTGACTTCCATACCTATGTTCGAGATCTGTGTCTGCAGCTCGGAGGTCAAGTGCCGAGCTCTCACCAAAAGCTGGCAGAACGGCTCGGCATACCGATTAATGTTGTGGCGAAGGCACGAAGCTGAAACCTTGTAGCCGCAGCGGCGATCACTACATGTTCAGTATGTTGTAGACTTCAGAAGTCGGAAGGATGTAGCTACGCTCCAGATCGCTCCTCCGAAAATCCACCTCGACAACTTGTGCGGGAGCCCTGTCGCGGCCCATTCGTCGGGGTTGACTTAGTCCGAGAAGCATTTTGTCTCTCTGGATGCTCAATCCTCGGAGATAGCCCGACTGCGCCGAACGCCAAAACTCCCGATAATTCTTGAGTACCCGCCCTCGACTCGCCTCCGCCAAATAGACAGAACCCTCAAAAACTGTCAGATTATGGGGATCGGCGAGTTCGTTCGCAAGTTCCTGCGGCTCGGAATCGCTTTGCGCCTTGCGCGCAAAGGGCTCGGCCAATTCCGTCATATCCATGATGACACCCAGGCCTTGCCGGTGTTTGTATTCACGATGAATGGCAAAGCGGCCGAAGGCCGCCACTAGCAACCGTCCCTCGGACAGGCAGAAACCGGTCAGATGAGAGGCGTCCGGTTGCCTGCAGACACGATCTCGACACTGCCAATCGGGACGCAAATAACCCAAACCTCCGGCGGGAACGGCTCCGTGTCGTGGCACGGCCTCGCACCGGAAGCCGACGAGACGGTTGCCGAAAGTGTCGGTCAGTGCAAATCCCCCTGGGACGGGGTGAATGTCGTGTACGTCACCGATCCCATAAGAGGTTAGCTCTATCTCGCACTCGACTGCCAGCGCACTGTTCAACACCAGGAGGGAATGCGGAGCAAAGTTGGTCGTGCCATGTTCCGAGCTGGCATGGCCCGGACCCTGAGCACGGGAGTGGATTGTGTGACAGCCAAGAACGTAGCAAGAGCCCACTCGGGCCAGACCGATGCACTCACGTGGTAAAAGCCGCTGAACCGAGCCAGTCGGAGTCTCCAGCATGTACAGGCCACTGGCGTCGCCCGAGTTCGCCGAGGTTATCAAGTATCGACTCTTCATCTTGCGGCCATCGCAAGAGCCTAGATAACTCTGCGCCATTCGTGCCAATCGAGGTCGCCTGGTTCGATCCGCCGTCTGGGTTCGGTGAGAAGATCATCCATCGCGGAGCACCAGCGTGCGTAGTGGTCGGTAGCTTTATGCAGTTCGACGTCTTTAGGGCTCTTGTAGACTTCGCGCAGCAGATACCGTCCGCGCCTCGTCTTATGCTGAAATAGCTCAAAAGCTACAACGCCTTCTTCCAAGCGCGCGGCAACCACCTTGAGGCGCGTCACGTGGAAAAAATCTTCCCTGCGTGATGGCGAGACGAGTAACAGCACTAGGGAACCCCCTGCACTCGCTTCGCGATCCGATTTCATGGCTGTGACCCGCGTTGCGGTCCGTATAGATTGTCGCGGAACTCTATTCTAAACCGGCCGACCGGACGGGTCTGTTGACATACGGAGGGAGGATGGTGCGCCCTAGAGGATTCGAACCTCTGACCTACAGCTTCGGAGTCTGTAGCAGAGAGGTTCTTAGGCATCTCAGCGTGTCTCGTTAAGCCTTTGATCCATGGACAGTTAGCGGCATAGCCTGTATCATAAGGCATCATGCCGCTCCAAGCAAGCGCGTCCCCCAGTGGTCCCCCAGTGGTCCCCGAGCGCGATCCCATGGCGGCATCCCTTTCCGGAGGCCACTATGAGACGTTGCACAGAGTTCCTAACCGACCGGCAAATCCGCGCTCTCAGGACTGAGGGAGAGCGTTCCGAGCTGATGGACGGCGCCGTCCCGGGGCTCGGCATCCGCGTCTCGCCTACGGGTAGCAAGAGCTGGTTTCTTCGCTACGGCCCGCGGGAGGCTCGCCGGAGGATCGTTCTCGGGCCGTATCCGACTCTTACCCTGGACGCGGCCCGGAACAAGGCGCGCGAGCTCGTGGCGGGGGTCAAGATGAGCGACCGTGACCCCATGGCCGAACGTGAAGCCGCACGCGCTGCCCGCCGGCAGGCAGAGACGGCCACTTTCGAGGCCCTGGCCGTCTTCTACCTGGAAGAGCACGCGAAGCGGCACAAGCGGCTCCGTGCGTGGAAAGAAGACGAGCGGAAACTACGCGTCGAAGTGCTCCCCATATGGGGCTCCCGCTCGGCTGCCGAGATCCGCCGGGCCGATGTCCGGGCGTTGCTCGAAACGATCGCGGCGGAGCGGGGCGGCGTTTGCGCCAACCGCACTCGCACCTTAGTGTCCAGAGTCTTCACCTTCGGAATCGAGAAAGAGCGCGTCGAGTTAAATCCCGTCTACGGCGTGAAGCGGCTCTATGTAGAGACGCCAAGGGAGCGGGTGCTTGCAGAGGAAGAGATTCGCACCCTATGGCCGCTCTTTGACCGTCTACAGCCGACCGTCGCCGCAGCTTGGCGCCTGATCCTCTTGACGGCGCAGCGGCCCGGAGAGGTGCTCTCGATGCGCTGGCGAGATCTTGAGCGTGACTCGCGGGGCTGGTGGTGGAATCTGCCCGCGGAGCTAACAAAGACGAACCGTGCGCACCGCGTACCGCTATCCCCGCAGGCTCTCGCGATAATCGAGACTCTCCGCCCCCTCACCGAGTCCACGGGATGGGTGCTCGCCTCCCGCGCCGATGGCAAGCGGTTGACGTGGCTCTCCCATAGCTCGGCTCGCCTGCGTGAGTGGTCCAGCTTGGAACACTTCACACCCCATGATCTCCGCCGGACTGCCGCAACGTGGCTAGGCCGGTCTGGGGTCCGCCCCGATACGATTGACCAGCTTCTAAACCACGCGGCGGGGCGCATCTCCCGAACCTACAACCGCGCGGGATACGACGCGGAGAAGCGGCAAGCGGTGATTTTGCTCGGGGAGCTTGTGGAAAGCGTTCTCGCGGGGGCGGAGCGGTCCAACGTTGTGAAAATCGCATGAGCCTCGCAGTTGCGCTTTGACACCGCGCGCGCCCCCATGGTACAGTTTCCTCTGTAGCAAACGCAGGGACAGGGCAAACGCGATCCAATCGCGTGGTAGGGAAAGGCAAGGTAAGGCGCCCCCGAGTGGGCACCAACCTAACTACCAACTGCCTGCGTGATTTTTCCTCTTTGGCGCGTAGGCTCGGAAAAAGGAGCTTGCGCGCTATGCAGAATCCTCTCCCCCTTTATCGAATCATCCGGCCAGCTCAGGCCGCGCGCTTGCTCGGTATTTCGCGAGCGACTCTCTACCGCTGGGAAGCTTCCGGCCGTCTAGCGCCGCGAGTCATTCTCGGTCCAGGTACAAGCGGATGGAAAGAAGAGGATCTCGCCGCGTTCATTGCTCAGGCTCCCCGTGGTGGCCAGAGCTAGGATAGGCAATGGCAATAAAACAGCGTGATGCAGCTTCGCTATCTGCTAACAGCGGAAGCGCTGCCATTCTCCCCAAGCTTATATTCAGACTCTCAGGGGAGCTAGGCCCATTAAAGAATCTCCTCCCAGAAGAAGACATAAGCCCCCTCACAATGCGCAACATACCCGTATGGGTACGAAGTGAGGTAAAACGGCAACTCTTCGACTCTCGCTTCTCTGAAGAGTCAGCTATGTGTATTTGTATCGAGAAAGGCACGGCACGATTAGAGGCAACCTCGGACATAAGATTATGGAAACAACTTTCAGAGGCTGCCATTGGGACTAAACAGAAATACCCCGACCCTGAAGACTTTGATGAAGTGAATGGCTTTTGCGCCAAGTTTCCATTCAAAATAGAGGATAACCACGGAGAGCACTACACCAGGAACCTCCGAATGCCCAACCGCTTGAGGTCCAAACTAACTGCGCTTGCCCCAAAGCTTGGCATCACCGTCTCGATATTGACGCAAATCCTCCTCATTGATGGACTACGATCCCAACAGGACATTATCCATGGCGATCTCATGGATAAGATCGTGACGGACTTTTACCACAAGCTCCACAAGAGACTCTCCAAACTGGCCCACATTCTTAAGTCGTATGAGATCCCCTTGTGCGTGGACGTGCTCGAAGTTCTCCAAGAGCTTGGAGTATGAATTCTGGAAGCGCTTCTGTGGTGCCGCTTCCCAGGGTAGCGCCTACCACTGGAAGACTTCCGCGGGAAGCGCTACCGACGGAATCTCTGGAAGCCCGAAAAGGGGACGGATATAAGAATAGTATATAAGAGGGCGGGCGCGACCTATGACGGCTAAACAACTGCGCTTCATGGATGAATACGTGAAAGACTGCAATGCCACTCAGGCAGCTATAAGAGCTGGCTATAGTACAAAGACCGCCTATTCCATTGGACAAGAGAACCTGAATAAACCTGAGATTTCGGCGGAAATTCAATCCCGCTTGCAGTTGCTGGCTAGTGAGTCAAATGTAAACGCGGTTTGGATTAGAGCACGTTTAAAAGAGAATCTGGAACGCTCAATGCAGGCTAGACCAGTTATAGACGCTGAAGGAAACGCAACAGGAGAGTATAGATATAACGGGAATGTGGCTAACAAATGCTTAGAGCTATTAGGCCGCGATCTCGGAATGTTCGGGCATAAGCTGGAGATAAGCCTAGCTCCCGAAGTTCAAGCGCTTATCAAGGATCTAGCATTGTTAGCCGTTACTTACTGCGAAGCGGCTAGACGCGGCGATTTCGTCGCGGGTCTTCTTCTAATTGAAATGAGATACATGGGAAAGATGCCGCTAGATGGACTTCTTAATGAAGTCAGGGGCCAATTCCCGGATGAGATCCTTTCCAAGGTTTTGGGAGTTCCGCTTGAAGATTTGCCAGAGATGTGAACGGTAGACCGGACATAAGCTATCGATGCTGACAGCTTAGAATCTACTTATTATACCCATACCATCGCTTTAGTTTTTCGCAATCAAATCTAACTCCTCGGCCAGCACAAAAGACTGCCAACATGTTTGCTCCCCAATCATCGTTATTTGTCTGCCAGCGATTGACATGCCATGCCAAAATGTCAGCGGCTTGAATGCCTGGAGTAGTTTTCATGTCAGCAGACGTTATTTGTGAGATCATCTCTAGCGGGCCTCTTTTACCCGCAGGCTTTTTCTTAGCTTTGTTCCATTCTGTTTCAATTTTGCCCTTAAACTTCTCGTTGCTATCGAAGTATAGTTGTAACCCACCTTTCTGCGGCAATCGTTTTAGAGCTGTATCCGTAATGAATTCGGCACAGACGGCTGCCCTTCCTTTCGCCCTAAGAGATGGTATTTCTACGCAAGCTCTCTCAAACTCTTCTTTATCTATCGAGCAGTACACCCCAAAAAACGGGGCGCTATAGATATCTGCCAACGGCTCAATAGTGGCCGGAAATACACAGTTATTAAGCAGGGAGTGTAGCAGGCTTCTAACCTCTTGCTGTGTCCACCCGTCAAAAACTTTTATCCGCTGGTGGGCATCATACGTATGGAAGTGGGGGCAAGGATGTGGAGCTGCCTGCAAAGTCTCAAGCCAGCACCTTTCGAATCTTTCCCAGACTTCAATGCTAGCTACAAATCCAGCCAGACTTAAGAACCTATCTTCTTCGTTCCCGCTGCCGTCGTAGTACCCTTTGAGGATCATAGCTAGCCTAGTGTTCAACCGACTCAGTATTGCCAGATCCTACAGCACTGGAGAGCAAAAGGGGCGGGGCGTTGGGACAGGGTGATACCGGGGAAGACAAGAAGGGACGGCCCCAAAGGACCGCCCCTCGATTAGGCTAGATCGTGGGAACCTTCATTCCTCCAAAGGCTTGACGTTCGGCCAGGGTACCCAGGACTGCCCCTTGAGCCGAGCCCAGACGTTCCGCATCTCTTGAAGATCCGGCCCGATGACTTCCTCCGAAATGCAGGTCCACCAGTTCACGTCCAGGACGGCAAATTCTTCCGCCGCGTGCTTCGCGGTGTGCTGCATCTCCATATCCAGGATCTTCGCCTGAGAGGGGAGATGGATGAGCTTGAAGCTGGACCCGACCGGCCACGCGTAGACGGCGAAGGGACCCGCCACCAGACCAGTGACGGCTACGGCTGTCCTTCGGTCGATCATGCCTTCAGGCTCCAGCACGGCGAAGCTGCGCCGCTTCCAGGCGAGAGGGACAGGAACGCGGGGCATGGCTAGTGGACCTTCGCCTTTCCTTGCCGCTTCTGCCAGTCGCGGACAAGGCGGGCCGGGGTTTCCTTCGCGGCTCGCCTCAAGAGCTTCATGAGCGGGTCCAGGTGGTCAGAGATGGCACACTCGATGGAGCCCCGGAGGGAGAAGGCGAGCGACTCGGGAATCCTCCCCTCGCCCATGTCTTCCGCGTCCGAGGGATCGGGGAGGTTCAAGTAGGCGACTTCCAAGAATGCCTTGATGGTTTCCAGCATCGAGCGGGCAGTGCGGCAGATGCCTTGCGCTTCCGCTTCTGCGGGGGTGACAGGTGGGACGGGTGGCGGGGTAGACTTCTTGCGGTCGGGCATGGGAGCTGGTCTCCTGTGCTTGGCTAGGCTCGGCAGGGAGTTAGTGGCTCTCTGTCGGGCCGTCTGGTTATCCGCTCCCCTTACGGGAAGACGGAGCTTCAACCCGGCGCCACATCGGCGCCGTTCGTCTTTTGGGGTAGTAGGAATCGAGGGGAACAGCGAAGCAGGGAGATTCGCCACTCTCAGCCGGCAGAAGCCGCGACATTGTGCGGGAGTGGTCCCCCAGTGGTCCCCGAGGCGCAGAGCACCACAGAGCCCATTCCGGGCACTGGCCGTAAATGTTGATTCTGGAGAGGTTAGGTGGTGCGCCCTAGAGGATTCGAACCTCTGACCTACAGCTTCGGAGGCTGCCGCTCTATCCAGCTGAGCTAAGGGCGCGTGTCGATGTCACGCGGATGTGAAAAACAGTGGCCTGCCTGGAGGGATTCGAACCCCCGACCCGCGGCTTAGAAGGCCGCCGCTCTATCCAACTGAGCTACAGGCAGCCGTTAACGCGGTTCCGGCGAGACCCCCGGGCTCCGTCGGTATCTCTTGATATCGGGGCGCCCAGATTTGAACTGAGGACCCCCTGCGCCCAAGGCAGGTGCGCTACCAGGCTGCGCTACGCCCCGACGAAAACGCGCACGTGAGTGTAAGCCACGTCAAGGAGGGTGTCAAACCCGGTCTCCCTCCCCCCCGCGCAGGCGGGGGGGGAGGGAGACCAACCCCTACCAGGAGAAGGCGACGTGGCCCAGGGCGCGGCGGGTCACCAGGTCGCCGCCGAACGTCTGGAACTGCTCCTCGTCCAGCAGGTTGCTCACGTCCACACCCACCTGCACGCTGTCCGTGATGCGGTAGCTGAGACCCAGGTCCACCACGTCGTAGGAGGGTACGAAGCCCACGAACACGCCCGCCGCCCAGGGGAACTCGTCCACCCAGCGGTACTTGAGCGCGGCGCCGAAACGGCCTCCGTTGTAGGCCAGGCCGGCGCTGAACTTGTTCTCGGGCGCGTTCGGCAGGAGCTGGTCGCCGAGCTGCGACGATTTGACCTCGAAGTCGAACCAGGAGTAGTTGAAGTCCGCCACCCAGCCGTTGGCCACGTAGTAGTTGAAGGCCACGTCAACGCCCTGGGTGTCCACGGCGCCGGCGTTCGCGTAGGAGAACACCAGCGTGGGCTGGCCGTTCAGGTCCGTCAGGCCGGAGAAGTTCGCCACGCCGAGACCGCCCCGCAGGGTGTTCAGGATCTGGGTCCGTATCGGGGCCGGCAGGAAGGCCGGGGGCTGATACCCCCCGAACTGGGGGTTGATGCCCGGCAGCAGGTCGGTGACGAAGTTCTCGACCTCGCTCTGGTAGTAGTCCAGGGTCAGGAAGAGCCTGCTGGCGATGATGGCGCTGTAGCCGATCTCGTAGCTGGTGATCTCTTCCACTTCCAGGTTGTCGTTGCCCAGGGCCAGGATGGGGATGCTCCGAAGGCCCAGGGTCTGGCCGCCGAGGAACGGCGCCAGCGCGGCTTCCAGGGGAGCGAAGGCGGTGATCGGCGCTCCGGCCACCACGCGCAGGAAGAACTCCGAGTAGTTCGGCACCTGGAAGGCCTGGTTGTAGGTCAGGCGCATCGTCTGGTTCGGGGTGAAGGAGTAGACCAGCGAGGCCTTGGGCGACACCTGGGTGTCGTGGAGCGTGCTCTCGTCCACCCGGCCGGCCACGACCGCCTTCAGCTTGTCGGTGAAGCTGTAGTCGAGCTGCGCGAAAGCCGCCTGCTGGTCCTCCTCGCGGGCCGGGGTCTTGAGCAGCGTCTGGAAGCCCACCTCGTTGGCCGTGTCGACCTCCTGCTCGTGGTAGGAGAGGCCGCCGACCAGGAAGCCCTTGCCGCCGCCGAAACCGACGTTGCCCTGCACTTCGCCGTGCAGGTTCGAGGAGTCCTCGAAGAGGAGGACGCCCGAGGCGAGGGCGCGCTGCTCCTCGGCCTTGCGCTGGTCGTAGTAGGCCAGGACGTTGAAGTGGTTGGTGTTGAAGTTCACGCGGGTCCAGGGGCGCGTGACGTCCGTGACCTGGACGCGGCCGATGCCGGTCAGGAAGGTCGGGCCTTCCAACTGGGCGGTGCCGCCCTCGACCGTCAGCGCCGAGGAGCCGAAGTACTTGTCGAAGCGAAGACCGCCGAAGCCGATCTTGGCCTCGTCCAGGTCCAGGGGGACGGCCTCGCGGCGCAGGCAGTTCGTCTGGCTCGTCGTGGCGCAGAAGGTGGAGTACTCGACCTGGGTGTTGCGCGAGCGGGTGAAGTCGTCGCTCTGCTGATAGCCGCCCACGACCTTCATGTAGAAGTCGTTGCCGAGGGCACCGGCCCAGCGGAGGTCACCTCGCAAGGTGTTCGGCTCGCCCCCGGTGAGGCGGAACTGGCCGCCCTCGGTCCCGCGCGGCGCCTTGGTTGTCATGTTGAGAACGCCGTTGAAGGCGTTGGCGCCGTAGAGCGCGGCGCCCGGGCCGCGGACCAGCTCGACGCTGGAGAGCTCGTCCATGGGGAAGGAGACCGCGGCCCACTCCTGGGAGCCCAGGAAGGGCACCGCGGGGTCGCGGCCGTCGATCAGGGTCAGGATGCGCCGGTTCAGCGAGCTGTTGAATCCGCGGGTGTTGAAGTTGATGTCGTAGAGCCCGCTCTGCGCGAAGTCCACCCCGGGGGTGAACTCGAGGAGCTTCGGCACCTGGCCGGTGCTCGCCTCCTGCTCGATCTCGCGCTCGCTGATCACGGTCACCGCGGCAGGCGCCTCGGTGATCCGCTCCTCGCGCCGGGAAACCGAGGTTACGGTGATCGTCTCGGCGAAGCTCACATCCCAGTCGAGCGCCCGGTCGATCGTCTCCGTCTGGCCGGCCGCGACCTCGACCGCCTCCTGGGTGTCCGAGTAGTCGAGCAGGCTGTAGGTGAGGGTATAGGTGCCTGGCGGCACGTTGGCGAAGGAGAAATTCCCCTCGGCATCCGAGAGCACGACCTGGTCGAGCTGGTCGAGCCGGACCGAGACACCGCCGATCCCGGATCCATCCTCCCTCGTGACCCGGCCGTCGATGCGACCGTTCTCCTGGGCAGCCACGGGACCGGCCCCCGCGCACAGCAGGAGCAGACACAGGACGACGACGAAGCGCTTGCATTGCATGGCAAAACCTCCGCGAGACCGCTAAATCAAACCTAGTTCCCGAGTCTTATAACAGGCGACTCCCCTGGGAGTCAATGGATTTACGGTCCTCTTGCGGCCCTGTGGTAACCTCCCGGGCTCGTTCGGAGGGAGGGACACCTGTGCAACTCGGCATCCTCGGCCTGCCCAAATCGGGAAAGACCACGCTCTTCAACACGCTGACGGCCTCGCACCAGGCCACGGACAAGTTCGCCGCGTCCGCCCAGACCAACATCGGCACGGCCCTGGTGCGTGACACGCGTCTGGAGCAGCTCCGCGACCTTTTCAACCCCAAGCGCTATGTGCCGGCCACGGTGCAGTACGTGGACATCCCGGGCATGAAGCGGGGGGAGAGCGCGGAGAGCCTGGACCTCGCGAAGCTCAAGACCGTGGACGCCCTGGTTCACGTGGTGCGCGCTTTCGAGGACCCCGAGATGCTCCACGCGGAGGGGAGCCTCGACCCGGCCCGCGACGTAGCCATGCTCGACCTGGAGCTGATCCTGGCCGATCACGACCTCGTGGAGCGGCGTCTGGACCGGCTGGAGAAGTCGTCCAAGCGCGGCCTCAACCCCGAGGAGCAGCGGGAGAAGGCGCTGCTCGCGGACGTGATCCTGCCGACCCTCGAAGCGGAGAAGCCGCTGCGCGAGATCGCGCTGGAGCCCGACGACGAGCGCCGGCTGCGCGGCTTCCAGCTCCTGTCGGCCAAGCCGATGCTGATCGTGGTGAACGTGGGCGAGGACCGGGCCGGAGCGAGCGTGTCGGACCTCGGGCTGGAGCTGCGGCCCGCCGTCTCAGCCGTCGTGGTGAGCGCGCCGATCGAGCAGGAGATCAGCGCACTGGCGCCCGAGGAGCAGAAGGAGTTCCTGGCCGACCTGGGCCTGACCGAACCGAGCCTCGACAGGGTGAACCGGGCGAGCTATGAGCTGCTCGGCCTGATCGCGTTCTTCACCGTGGGCGAGGACGAGGTGAGGGCCTGGACGATCCGCCGCGGCACGAAGGCCCGCGAGGCGGCCGGGACCATCCACTCGGACATCGAGCGCGGCTTCATCCGCGCCGAGATCGTCCACTGGGACGACCTCGTGCGTCTGAAGACCATGGCCGCCTGCAGCAAGGCCGGCCTGACGCGGCTGGAAGGGAAGGAGTACGTCGTCCAGGACGGCGACGTGGCTCACTTCCGGTTTAACGTTTGATCCCATCCCCCCTCTCCCCGGCCCTCTCCCCCGTGCCGGGGGAGAGGGAGCCACCACCCCACTCTGTCTTTGGCAGTTGTAAGTCTCCCCCTCTCCCGGCGGGGGGTGGTCGGAAGATGGGAAGGGGGACAGGGGGTGAGGTCTTCTACCCCCGCGTCTCGCGGTCCTTCTCCGGCACCACCCGGATGTTCAGGCGGCCCGAGCTGGGGGAGCCGGGGCGGTAGTAGACCCCTCCGGGCGGCGGCGTGATGACCTCTCCCGGGATCGGCCCCCCCGGCCCGATGCCTGGCTGCACTTCCTGGTCCTCGCTCGGCACCTCCTGCATGTTCGGATCGGGCCGCTCCCACTGGCGCAGACCGCGCTGCGGCGTAGCCTGGCGCAGGGAGGGGCGGCCGCTGCGGCCCTGCGGAGTCGCCTGGCCCGTGGGACGGTCGCGCAGGTCTCCCTCGCGGATGACCGTCTGCTGGCCCGGTTGACCCGGCTGGCCCGGCTGGGCCGTCCCCCTCTGAGGCTGGGCCTGGCCGCGGGGGGCGGCCTCGCGCTCCGCCACGTCCTCGCGGCCCGGAGCCTCCGCCTCGGGCTGCGGCAGCGGCACCAGCAGCTTCACGATCCGGTCCCGCTCCTCGAAATACCTGGGCGCCTGCGGCTGCCCGGGGCTCTCGTTGTAGGCGCGCAGCATCGCCTCGGTCACCAGACCGTTTTCGACGATGTGCGGGTTCACCTCCTTGAACGCGAGCTGGGGATCGAGGGCGAAGGCGCGGGCGTAGTGCTCGGTGGCCTTGCCTTCCTGGTCCCACTTCTCGTGGAGCGTGCCGATCTGGTAGTGGGCCCAGGCGTGGTTGGGCTGGACCTCCACCACGCGGGTGTAGAGGCGCAGCGCCTCGCGCATCTCGCCGCGCTGCTGCTGGAGCTGGGCGAGGTTGAACAGCGCCGACACCTTGTCCGGGTCGAGCTCGATGGCCCTGCGGTAGGCCGTCTCGGCCTCGGCGGGCCGGTCGGCGAGCAGGAGCAGGCTGCCGAGGTCGTTGTGCACCGCGGCGTCCTGGGGCCTCTCCACGACCAGGCGCCGCTGCGCCTCGATCGCCTTGGAGAGGTTCGGCGGCACCGCGGCGAAGGCCGCGATCGCAAAGGCGGCCAGCAGGACCGCGGCGAGCGACAGGCCGGCAGGGGACTTGATCCGTCTACGCACCATGAATCTCCTTCTGAAGTCTTACGCCCCTATCGGGCCGGGACGGGTCTTGCCTTGAGCTTCAGCTTCCCATCCTCCTCCGCCACCCGGAACTGCACCTCGTCGCATCCGGTCTTCTGCCGGATGGCCTCGGTCTGGCGGCGCAGGTAGGTCTGGAAGCTGTCGAGGTCGAACTTGGGCCCGTCCCCGGCTCCGGAGGCCAGGCCGCGGTAGAGCGCCTCGGCCGCCTCGGAGTCGATCTCGGACCCGAACACGATACCGCCGCGGGCGTCGAAGCGCTGCTTCTCGACGAACGCGAAGACCCGGTGGGGGCCGCGGCCCTCCTCCACGTCCCGCAGGCGGCGGTTGAACATCTCGTTGTAGCTGTTGAAGCGCGCCTCCAGGTCGCCGAGGCGGAAGTTGTCCACCGGGGCGGTGATGCTGGTGTTGCGCAGGTTGCGGAGCAGGGCCTGGATGCGGCCGCGCAGCTCCTCGGGAGGCAGCGGGAGGCCGCCGTTGAAGAAGCGCTCGAAGTCGACCTGGAGCTGGCGGATGTCCCGCTGGAGCTGGTCGAGGGCCTCGGAGATGGCTGGACCCTTCCGCACCGCGGCCTGGGGAGGCACGGGTCCCCCGGCCCCGGGCCGCTTGGCCGCGGCGGCGGGTGCCTGGGGGTTTTGCTGGCCCGGCGCTGCGCCTGGCCGATAAGGTCGCTTGGGGTCCACGAATCTCCTAGAATGCTCTCAGCAAGATGGAAGCCGCCGAAACCACCGATCTCCGTCGCGGGATCCCCTCGCTCGACCGGTTGCTCAGCGACCCGGCGGTCTCGAGCCTCATCCCATTATACGGACGAGGTCCCGTGAGGGTCCAAGCCCGCCGGGAGGTGGACGATCTCCGGGAGCGGCTCCGGGAGCAAACGACCGCCGGGTCTGCCCCTTCCGCGGAGGAGATCGAGAGCGCCGTGGCCTCCCTGCCCGGCCGCATCGCCGCCCGGATCGAGGCCGCGCTCGGGGACTCCCTCACCCGGGTCCTCAACGCCACCGGCGTCCTCCTCCATACCAACCTGGGGCGGGCTCCCCTCCCCCGCTCCGTGGCCGCCGGCCTGGCCCCTCTCCTGGACGCCTACTGCGACCTGGAGCTCGACGTTGGGACCGGCAAGCGGGGCGAGCGCAACCGCCGGGCCGAGAGGCTGCTCACCGCCCTGACCGGCGCCGAAGCCGCCCTGGCCGTCAACAACAACGCCGCCGCCCTGGTGCTCGCCCTGGCGGCTCACGCCCGAGGGAAAGAGGTGGTCGTCTCCCGCGGCGAGCTGGTCGAGATCGGCGGATCGTTCCGCATCCCCGAGATCCTGGCCACGGCCGGCGCCCGTCTCGTCGAAGTGGGCGCCACGAACCGCACCCGGCTCTCGGACTACGAGAAGGCCATCGGGCCAGAGACCGCTCTCCTCCTCAAGGTCTTCCCCAGTAACTTCCGGATCACCGGCTTCACCTTGTCCGTCTCCCCCCAGGAGCTGGCCGGGCTCGGACGGGAGAAGGGGCTCCCGGTCCTCGTGGACGAGGGGAGCGGCCTGCTCCGTCCGCGTCCCGAGCCGCAGCTCGCGGACCATCCGAGCATGGCCGAGCTGATCGAGGCCGGCTGCGACCTCGTCTGCGGCAGCGGCGACAAGCTCCTGGGCGGTCCCCAGACCGGGCTCATGGTGGGCCGGACCGACCTGGTCCGCGCCTGCCGCAAGCACCCTCTCTACCGCGCCTTCCGTCCGGACCGCATGGCTTTCGCGGCCCTGGAGGGGGTCCTCCGCCTCCACCTCGCCGGCGGCGCGCTCCCCCTGGACCGGATGTGGCCCGACCCGGCGGAGCACCGGGCGCGGCTGGAGCGCGCCGCTTCGGAGCTCCCGCCGGACACTGCCGAGATCGTCCCCGCCGAGGCCTTTGTCGGCGGCGGTTCGGCGCCGGAGGCCCCGATCCCGGGTGAGGCCCTCTCCCTGCCCGGCGACGACGCCCTCCTCGCCCGTCTGCGCCAGGGCGAGCCGGCCGTGGTCGGCTACCTCCGCCAGGGCCGGCTCCTGCTCGACCTCCGCACCGTGGACCCCGAGGACGACCCGGCCCTGATCGCCGCCGTCCGCCGCAGTATCGGGTAACTCCCTCATGCCTACCGGCCGCATCCTGATCGTCGAGGACCGCGACTCCCTGCGCCGCATGCTGGAGCGCGCCCTGTCCCAGGAAGGGTACGAGGTGGCGACGGCCGCGGATGGCCAGGGGGGCATCCGCCAAGTGGAAGAGAGCCCCTTCGACCTGGTCCTGACCGACCTCAAGCTGCCGGACGTCTCCGGCCTGGAGGTCCTGGCGGCGAGCCGCCGCGCCCAGCCGCGGGCACCGGTGGTGGTCCTCACCGGCTTCGGCACCGTGGGCTCGGCCGTGGAGGCCATGAAGCTCGGGGCCTATGACTTCCTGGAGAAGCCGCTGGAGATCGACGACCTCGCCCGGCTCATCGAGCGGGCGATCGGAGAGCGCGACGAGTCGGCGGTCTTCCACGTGCCGGGCGCACCCGCGATCGTGGGCCGCCACCCGCGGCTGCGCTCCGCGATCCGTCTCCTCCAGAAGGTCGCCCCCACGGAGAGCACGGTGCTCCTGACTGGCGAGAGCGGGACCGGCAAGGAGATGTTCAGCCGGGCGCTCCACTGCGTCTCCCCGCGCAAGGACGGCCCCTTCGTGGCTTTGAACTGCGCCGCAATCCCCGAGTCGCTCCTGGAGAACGAGCTGTTCGGCCACGAAAAGGGAGCGTTCACGGGAGCGGACCGGCGCCAGCCCGGCCGCTTCGAGATGGCCGAGCGGGGCACCCTGATGCTGGACGAGATCGGAGAGCTGCCGCTCTCGGTCCAGGGCAAGGTGCTGCGGGCCCTGGAGGAGCGCACCTACGAGCGGGTGGGCGGCGGCCGGACCCTGCGGGCGGACGTGCGGCTGGTGGCGGCCACGAACCGCGACCTGGAGGCCATGGTCTCGGAAGGGACCTTCCGCTCCGACCTCTTCTTCCGCCTGAACGTCTTCCCGATCGAGCTGCCCTCGCTGAGGGAACGGTCGAGCGACATCCCGTTCCTGGCCCGGCACCTGCTCGGCGAGATCGCCCGCCGCCACCGGATGGAGCCCCCGCGGCTGGACGAGGACGCCGAGGGCCTCCTCATGGACCAGCCCTGGCCGGGGAACGTCCGCGAGCTGGCCAACGTGCTGGAGAGGGCCGTGATCCTCTTCGACGGTCCGGCCCTGAGAGCCTCCGACCTCCGCCAGCTCCTCCATCCCGTCCCCCAGACCACCGAGCGCGACCGCGTCCGGCAGGCCCTGATCGACACCGGCGGAGACAAGAAGAAGGCCGCGGACCTTTTAGGGATGAGCTACGGGACTCTCCAGAGGAAGGTCAAGGAGCACGATCTGGAGGGGGTGCCGCGGTACCGGGAGTAGAGAAGCTCAGGCGCTAGACTCCAGCCGCTCTCCCTCCGTAAACCAGGGAACCTTGAAACGGAGGGAAGAGCCATGCACAACGCCGCGTTCGCCGATCTCAACAGGAGCTGGAGCCACCTGGCCACCTCCGTGGCCATCACCCGGGGACTGCCCCCTCTCCTGCAGACCGACCGCAAGAAGCTCGACCAGGCCCTGAAGGAGGCCCGCGAGGCCGAGCGGCGGCAGCTCGCGCACCGCGCGGCCGCCCAGCAGGCCACGCGCGACCTGGAAGCGGCCAAGCGCAGGGCCCACGACGCCGCCATGCGCATCCGGTGCGGTCTCTGGAGCCACTACGGCAAGAACAGCGAGGTGCTGCATGCGTTCGGGATGCGCCCGTATCCCTACCGCGGGGTCCGGACCACGGGAACGCAGGAGCTGCCGGACCTCGAGCGCCTCGGCAGACAGGGATCGGCAGCCGGAGGCGGAGGGGGGCCGCTCCCCACCGTGCCCGGGAGGCCGCGCGGCGTGGGGGAGCCTCTCCCCAACAGGGATGCGAAGGCCGTCGTCATCGGGGAACACCTCCCCGGCGAGCCCGGGCTGTCCATGGATGACGGGGAACCGCTCCCCGTCGGTCCTGAGCCGTTCGTCCCTGCCGGGGAACGGCTCCCCAGCGAGCCCGAATCGGCGATCCGCGAAGGGGAAGGGTTCCCCCATGAAGCGGGGGCACCCTCCGGTCAAATCACGGCGGGGTCTGCTCTCCGGACTCCGCGGTGTCCTGCGGCTCCGCCTGCGTGAGCTTGAGGCCGTAGCTCTTCACGTCGAAGCCGGCTCCGGCGAAGGAGAAGGTGCCCACGAAGTCGGCGCGGAAGCGGGTGGTGCCGCCGGGGCGCAGGGCGGTGGCGTCGAGCATCGCTTCGCCGGTGGCCAGGATCTGCTTGGCCTCATCGAAGAGCGCCACGGCGACCTTCAGGCCGGTGGCGAGCTGGTCGCCCCGGTTCTCCAACTGGCCGACGACCTCCACCCCCCGCTTGCCGGGCAGCTCCCTTCTCTCCCAGTCGCTCACCACGATCGGGTTGCTGCCGGCGTCCTTGGCCTTCTCTTCCTTCTTCTCCTCGCCGGTCTCGGCCTCTTCCTCCGGCCTGGGCTCGGCGGGCCTGACATCGGCATCCGTCACCACCCGGACGGACTTCCTCCGCGGCGGCGCCGGCTTTTCGGCCTCCCGCAGCTTCGCCTCGCGGGCCGCGACCTCCTCCTGCATGGCCCGCTCGCTCGCCTCCAGGTCGACGTCGGCGAGGCGGAGCGAGGAGAGAGCTCCGTCCGCGGTGGTGAACACGACCAGCTTCCCCTTGACCTTCCAGGGTCCCTTGGTCTCGACGCGCCCTCCCTCCCGGGTAACCAGCCAGTCGGCCGCCGCCGGTGATCCGGCGAGGGTCAGGGCCAGGGCCAGGACAACGTGTGATCTCACGGGTGCTCCTTCCAGTTCCTTTGGATGATCCCGATCGGGATTGTCGCATAGCGCTCGTAGCCGGTGTCCGAGCGGATGCCGCTGACGCTGATCCAGTAGTTCGCGAACTTCGTCTCCGGCGGGAAGAACTGCTTCAGCGTCTCCATGATCTCCCGCTGCGCCTCGCGGAGCTGCTCCGAGTTGTCGGGCGCGTCGTCATCGTCCGGGTTTTCGTTGTTGCCCGGGTTCTTGGTCGCGCCCTGCTCGACGTACGGGTTGGTCACGAACTCGGGCACGGTCCGGAAACGGGTCTTGTCGTCTTCACCGTCATCGTCCGGATCGTCCGGGTCATCCGGATCATCGGGGTCATCCGGATCGTCGTCGTCCGAATGCTCCTCGGACATGATGCCGTTACCGTTGTTCGCGTAGACGACGAAGATGCTGCTGTCGCCGCCGCGCGCGCAGATCGTGCCGTTGCCGTCGGGGTTGATCTCGAGCTTCGGCTGGTAGCTGGAGAAGATGACGACGCCCGAGAGACCGAAGGTCTGGGTGATGATCCGCTCGTCGGGAGGCAGCCGGAGGTACCACCCGCGCTGGAGCCCGATCGGCGGGTTGAACACGAAGTCCGTGCCCCCGGGCTGGTCGTCGGCGTTGTAGTCGATGCCCTGGAAATCAGTCTCGTCCAGCGGCAGGAGCGGGTCGCCGGTCTTGTAGTTGTCGTCGATGATCAGGAAGAAACGTCCCGGCTGCCCGGTCTCGGCCCAGAGGTCCTCGCGGTCGCCGGTGCCGAAGGCGAGCGCGAAGCGGCTCAGCTTGCTGACGTAGAAGACCGTCGGCGCGAAGTAGATGGGCTTGCCGCCCGTGGTGAAGAGCTGGAACGGGTTCCAGCCCACGATCCGCTGCACCGTGACGGGGTTGACCAGCGCCGGGAGCCCCGTCCTCGCCGGGATGGTCAGGCCGGGGGCGATGGTCGCCGCCTGGAGCGTGGCCGCGACGCTGATGTCGACCTTGAAAAGGAACCCCGACGTGGTGCCGATGTAGATGGTATCGAGGAAGCCGTCGAGGTCCGTGTCGAGCACGGCCGGATCGGAGGGCACCGCTCCCGGGAGCTGGCGCTTGTAGATGGCCTGCCCGGTTTCGATATCGACCATGTAGAGCCAGTTGCCGCGCCTGGGCGCGCTCTTGTTCGCGGGATCGGCGCCGCCGCCGAAGATCGCCACGAACTTGTAGGTCGTGGTCGTGCCGATATTGACCCGGATCCTGCCCACGGTGGGCACCGACCAGGTCTGGCCCAGGTCGGGCTCGTTGTTGTCGTCCTCGTCGAACCGGTAGTCGCCGCCGGGGAGCGAGTCGGTGAACTCCCAGAGGAGCGCGGGGAACGGCAGCGTGCCGCAGCCCGAAACGGTCTGGTTGTTGGTCGTCATGCAGCTCGGGACGATCCGCTCGTCGATCGGCGACTTGTCAGTCCTGAGCTGGTCCGGCTGGGTGATGTCGAGCGCATAGTAGCCGCTGAAGAAGTCGGCCACGTTGCCGCCGTTGGCGTCGATCTCGCCGCCCTCGCGGAAGCCGCCGATCACCAGCGTGCGCCACTCCCGCTGGCTCGGATCGGGGGTGCCGTTGTGCTGCGGATCGAGGAAGACGTCGTCGAGCCTCGCCGTGGAGTCGATGCCGTAGAGCTGGCGGCCGTTCTCAGCGAGCTCGCGGACGAGCGGCATGCCCACGCGCGGAATGTAGGAGAACAGCTCCGTGCCGGTGCCGTCGGTGAACTTCCCGGTGTCGGAGTCCCAGATGCCGGCGTCGAAGAAGTGGAGCTGGCCGTCGTTGCTGCCCACGACCACCATCTTGCGGCGGCGCTGGTGCCGGTCGGCGAAGCAGCGGTAGCCCGGGTTGTTCGTGCAGCTCACCGCGTTCGGGATGCCGAAGACGTCGGACGAGTAGAAGCTGAAGTCGCTCGGCCGGTCGATGATGGCCGGGTCGGAGTGGAAGATGTCGCCGAGCACGTAGCGGATCGGAGTCCTGGAGCCGTCGGCCTTCTCGATCTCCGAGTCCTTGACCGCCAGCGTCTGCTTGATGATGTCCTCGGTCCGTTTCTTGGCGGTGGCAGGGGTCTCCGGGGCGGTGAAGGGGATCTTGAACGCGTTCCAGATGTCGAGCCAGTTGGGGTCGGTCGCCACCGGCGCGGTCTGGGGCGGCGCGAACAGGCCGAGATTCTGATGGATGCCGTTCGTCGACGGCGTCTTGCCGTAGAAGACCCGGCGCTCGTTGGGGTTCATGCCCAGCTTGAGGATGCCCGGAGAGAGCGTGGACGAGTTGTTCATGTCGACCATCTCGGGCGCCTGGCCGACGATCACCTCTCCGGCGTCCCAAAGATGGCAGCTTCCACGGTTCGAGCTGCCCACCGGCGGGCAGGCGCGCTCGCGGTCCGGCTTGCCGTCGTCGGTGAGCGGCAGCGGCTTGAGATAGGCGTCGAGATGGCCGTCCCACACCGCCTCGCCGTTGAGCGGAGTGAAGCTGGAGAGGAAGATGCGGTCGGCCACCTCGGCCTGGACCGACGGCACGGCGGCGGAGGCGAAGGCGCTGGCCTCCTCGCGGATCTGCCCGAAGATGTCGGTGAGGGCGTTGATCAGCTCCTGCTTGTTCTGCGGGTAGATGGGCTCGCCGCTGCCGCCGTTGGCGGCCATGCACTCGAGCTTGTTCCCCGCCGTGTTCTCGACGCCGAACGCCACGACGAAGGTCTTGATGCCCTCCTGGTCGAACAGCGTCTTCGTCCAGGGGCAGGGATCGGCGCCGGTGAGGTTGCTGGGCGGCGGCACGCAGCTCTCGTCGCCGTCGGTGAGGACCAGCAGGAACTTCTTGCGGCAGGCGAACTCGGGGTCCCTTTGCGCCGCCTCCTTCTCCCAGCCTCCCGGCGCGCAGTTCGCACCCGTGCAGCCGGCCCACCAGGAGCGGAACGACTTCACCGAGTTGCCGAGTGGGGTGGAGCCGCTGGCGACGAACGGCCGCAGGTCTTCATCCTTGAGCCGGAGGAAGGACTCCGAGCCCGAGCGCGTGTCCCGGAAGTAGGAGACTGAACGGAAGTCCGGCGTCGCCGAGGGATTGTCAATGATGTTGGGCGCCAGCCGCTTCAGGATGTCCTGCTGGTGGTTGTTGTTCCAGTCGAGCGGGACGACGTCGCCCATGGTGAAAAAGGCACCCCGCCCCTGGGGGTCGGCGGTGGTGGGAAAGCGGATGCTGTACGCGCCGCCGAACCTGTCTTCGGTCGCGCTCTCGCTCGGGAACGTGCCCGGGGGCACACCCGTCGCGGTCGCGTTCGGGTCCCATCCGGCGCAGGTGTCGGTGGCGCTCGGGTCGGCGACGTCTCCCTGGTTGAAGAAGCCGAGCTTCGGGTTGGTCCGGTTGACTTCGAGATCCCAGGAGCTGAACTGGTCGATCAAATCGAAATTGACGTCCTTGTTGCTGACGTTCGCTGTGCTCGAGCAGGAGTCGTTGGTGCAGCGGTCGATGTCAATGTTGAACCGCACGCTCGACCCCAGGCTGCCGGCGACGGGGTCGTACTTGATCCGGTACCTGTTGCCGTTGTGGCGGACCCAGACGGTGACGTCCTGGTTGAAGGAGACTCCGCCCTTCGGCAGCCGCCGGATCCGCGTCATCTCCCAGGAGTCGCCGGAGTCCGCCGGATTGTCGTCGTTGCACCCGATCTGGCTGCCGGAGGTGCAGCTCCACAACATTCCCAACACGTCCTGGGAGCCGGCCGACGGGAAGGGGAGGCCCGTCACGATGTTCGGCCCGTTCTCCCTGGCGCGGTAGAGGTAGTGCTTGGCCTTCATGAAGGCGCCGTCCTGGTTGTAGGTGGCGAAGCCGAACTGGACGTTGTCGATGTCCTTGATGACCTCGTACAGCGCCTCCTTGGCCTGGAAGAACTTGGAGCTCGGGTCGTCGCCCTGGAGCGGTGCGTAGCAGTCGCCCTCCGGGCAGAGGAAGTCGCATTCGCCGGCGTTGAACTGCGCCTGTGTGCACTTGGGGGTCCAGTGCATCGAGCCGGAGGTGTCGAGGAGGATGAAGACGTAGGGCTCGCTCACCGAGCCGCGCAGCAGCTCCCGGTCGTCGGCGAGCGCCGCGGGGGTACCAGCCAGGAGCAGGGCCAGGAGCAGCAGGGCGGCGCACGCGAGCGCGCCCAGGGCGGTCCTGCCGGTCGACGGTCTTTCGGGCGACATGTGGATTCCCCTCCGACGTGTATTGATTTAGAACTTGATCTTCGCCAGCACCGCGGGATCGCTAGGCATCGACTCGGGTGGAGGGGCTGGCCAGGGTTGGAATTCGAACATCGCGCTCGTGGTCTTGCGGCTCAGGATCTTGGCGTTCACGGGCGGCAGGCCGGCGCCCGACCAGGCCACCCTCTCCGCCGTGGCCGTGGCCACGTGGTGGACCTTCCAGAACTCGGGCACCCCGTCGTCGTTGTAGGGGCACCAGTCGCAGGGCACCGCCAGGGTGGTCACCAGGTTCGAGACCTCGATCCGGTCCGCGACGCGCGAGCTGCCTACCTGGGTCTCGTTGAGCAGGACCGTGGACCCCGAGTACTGCCCGCTGGCCAGGGCCTTGGCCGCCGCCAGCGCCACCCCCGAGTCCGCGGAGTAGAAGGTGCGGGTGACCGTGCGCTCGTTGGCTCCCACCTGGACCTCGGTGCCCGTGATCAGCACGAGCGACAGGCCCAGGATCGTGAGCACCGCGAGCGCCAGCAGGGCGACGATGTAGGCGCTGCCGTTCTCGCCGCGCCGGGCGTTCATCGTGTTGCGCATCACATGTTCCTCAGATCGATCAGGGTCCGGAGGACGCGCCGCCGGTACATCCGTTGGTTGCCGCCGTCGCGCTGCGGCACGTTCAGGGGGTGGTTCGCGGCGAACGTCCGGTCTTCGATCCGCGCCAGGAGCGGCGCCTCGTACTTCGGGTCCCGCCGCTCGGTGCGGCCCAGGAGGTTGATCCGGAGATAGTGGAGCCGGGCGTTGACCCAGTCCGGGTCCGTGGGCAGCTCACCGGCGAAGTTGAACAGCCAGTCATCGGTCTGCCCGTCGGCAGCCTCGAAGATGCGGTCGTCGAGCCCCACGTCGTTGGTGTCCTGCAGGATCGAGCCGCCGCCGTTGAGCGAATCGAAGCCCAGGGCGATCTGCATGTCCATGATGTTGTCGGCGATGTCGATCCCCCAGTTGTCGTCATTCTCCTGATAGGGGACCTCGGTGTTCGGATAGGTGCGCGCCCGCGACAGCCGCGGGGTCAGCTCCGAGGTCTGGTCGTTGGGGATCGCATACTCCTCGCGGATGTAGAACCGGTGCTCCTCGAGGAGGCCGACAAAGGCCACCTTGGTGAGGTCGGGGTTGTAGGCGTTCCCCGGGCGGAACTGGAGGTAACGGTCGGTGTACGTGCCGGCGGTGATCCGGAACGCGATCGTGATGTTGGCGGGATCGTTCACGACGGAGTTCTGCGGGTCGAGCTCGACCACCGAGTAGATCGCCGAATTGAGCGGGCTGATCAGAAGGAGCGCCTCCGGCCGCCGCTCCGTCACGGCGTCGATGATGGCCGTGAGGTTCTGCGGGACCAGGGTCGCCGTCTTGTCGCGGATCAGGATCGTGCCGGCCGTGGCCGCGGGGGGGCTCACGTTGTTCAAGGTGAACGTCCCCGGCGCCTTTGGATCGACGTGGTAGAGAGGGGTCGAGAAGACCCCGCGGACGATCAGGATGTCGGTCCCGCCGAGCACCTCGGGCGTGCCGTCCGGTCCGATGAGCTGGTCGTCCGCGGCGCCGTTGATCCACCAGAGGGCTCCTCCGGGAGCCACGGGCATCGGGGGCAGCCCGCCGGCCCCGGCCATGCGGATCTCCTCCGCAATCTCCTGGTGGGACACTCGCAGCGCCTGCTGCATGTCGGACACGTTGATCTGCGCCCGGGTCAGCCGGTTGCTGAAGTCGAACAGCATCAGCACGCCGAGCAGGACCTCGACGACCACCACGAGCGAGACCAGCAGCTCGACGACGGTGAAGCCCGCCTCGCGGGACGGAGCTGGATTGGGAGCTGGACGCATGACGATAATCCTCGCGGTAATCCTCAATGACCTCAGAAGGGTTTGATCATCCGGTAGACGAGGCTCGGACCCGGCGGCAGGCCGGACTGCGCCTTGTTGTTGGCCAGCCGCACCTCGATGATCTTGAAGTGGACCTCGGTCGGCTGCGCGTTCCCGTTCTTGCGCTCCGCGTCGGCGAGCATGCCGTCGTCGAACGCGATGATCGAGTACTGCGTCACGCCCGTGGTCCTCGTCCACCTGGGCTCGGAGCCCGACGGCACCGTATCTGTCCAGAGCTCGTCGCCGAGGCCGGCGGTGCCCGGCAGCCAGAAGTCGGTGGTCAGGAGCTCCACGTCCCCGCTGTCGATGACCAGGGCCTCGTTGTGGAAGGCGGCGTCCTGCAGGTTCTCCAGCTCGTCCTTGGCGTGGACGCTGGAGGTCGTGTAATCGCTGCCCGCCGCGTTGTTGAGGATCGACTGGGTGAACATCGGGATCAGCCCGATGGCGATGATCAGCAGGATGGCGGCCGCGATCAGCGCCTCGATCATCGAGAAGCCCGCCTCGCCCGGCTTTCCGGCGCTCACTTCCACGTCCATACCTCTCCTCCTTGGCCTCTCTTGATGCAGACGCCGTTCTCGTACTTGCAGATCCCGATCTTGCCGGTGGCCGCCTGCTCCACTCGGACTTCCATCTCGTTGCCCTTGGCATCGGTGAAGCGGAAGTCACCCGACGATTCCAGGCCGCCGTTCTCCTGGAAGACCGCGAAGCCGTCCGGCGCCAGGAACGTGATCCCCCGTTCGAGCAGGACGGTCCCCAGGACCGGCTCCCCCGAGTCGAACTGGCGGTCCCGGTCCATGTCCACGAACGCCGTGGCATGAGGGGGCGTGGCGGCGGGCTGGATGCGCACCGCGGTCCAGCTCGACCGCTTGATCGCATGGATGCGGGCCAGCCGCATCAGCGACGCGGTCTGCTGTACCGCCCCCGTGAGCTTGCTCCGCTGGAGGAACTTGGCCAGCGGTGGCCCGACGATGAGCATCAGGATCATCATGACGCTCATCGCAACCAGGACCTCGACCAGCGTGAAGCCGCCGCTGCGGCTGCGTTCAATTTGGGTGCTCATGGCGTCCCGGCCTAGAGCAAGGCGGGTGCCACAGCTTCAAGAAGAGGTCAGGAAGGCGGTAAGCCGCTGAGGATGAGAGAGTTGCAGCCTTCTGTCCGGGCCGGACGGGCCGCTCCGGTCGAATCGGCTTCTGCTACCGGCGGTAACACTTTTGCCAAGGGCCATAGCGGGATGCGGCTCTCGCCCTCGGCCCTCGAACGGATCGCACCTCCAGAGGATCGTCCGCTTCAGCGGTCGGACAACCTGTAATCGGGTCCAGAGGGGGCGTGCTTCTGTTCCAGGAGGCCTTGAATCCATGCATTTCCACTCCACCGGTCCCGAGCCCCTTCCCCCCTTCCAACTCCCCGTGCGACGTCCCCTTGGGACAACTGGGCCAGGAATTTCGGAATCCAGGATGCTCCTTCGCTGTTTTTGTTTTTAGATGAGTTCTGCTCGAGCCCCGGCCGCCCGGCCCCAGAAGTCCCGCATCCCCTCCCAGGCCGCCCGGGCTCTCTTCGCGTTCTCCCGTACCTTCGCGTTCGCTCGCTCCAACAACCAGATAGCCCTGTAAGCACGCCCATCGGGGGCGTGCTTCCTGTGTAGGCGCACAGGAACACCCCACCCGAAAGGAGGAGAAGCCCATGTCCAAAAGCCCAGCTCCCCTGAAACCCAGCCCCGAGGGGCGCCCCCCTGCCCCTCACCCCGCCACAGGATCCAGCTCCGGTACTCCGGACGCCGGTAAGCCCAGCCCTACCACCGCCGCGGACGCCGAGTGTCGCTCCGCGTCCGAACACGCCCATCACGACCACAGGCATCCATAAGGAGAATGGACAATGAGCGCTCAGGTCCGCGGGATTCTAGATGTCGGCAAGGAAGTCGAGATCATCTGGAGAAACGGGGAGCTTCCGGAAAACAAGAGTCTCAAAGCGGTCTACCTCGATTTCCGGAGGAAGTGCGAGACCTGGGTCACACGGAGGGGGTGGATCCCCTCGCAAGAATGTGCAGACATCGTATCTGACGGTGTCTGCGAAGTGCAGAATTTTCTCGACAATCCGCTCGTCCCTATGGATAACGCGGTCTACGAGTTGCGCAAGGCCTTTCATCGCGTCCGTGCCCGTACCCTGCGCCGCTTCAAGACTTCCCGAAGGAACATAACTTGGGAGGACTACGAGCTCTCCGCGTACAAGTACCTGGAAACCGAGCCCCAGAAGCAGTCGAACCGGGAGCAGCAGGCCGCGGAGCTGATGCAGGAGATCCTCGATTTGCTCCGCAAGACCTGGAAGTTCTTGGTTCTCGCCCTGGAGTGTCTGTCCGTTCGCGACCGGACGCTGTTCTACCAGGTCTATGGCCTCGGCCAGTTGCCGGCCTCGCCGGAGGACTTGACGAGCCTCACGCGGAACGCCCGCAACGTCGCCTTGTACCGCGCCCGCCAGCGCTTCTTGAAGTCGCTCTGGCGGGTACTGACGGACGCCCTCCGCGAGGGGGCCTGCGACGAGCCGGCTGTCCTCGAGGAGCTTCTGAACATGATCGAAAGCGGATCTTTCAAAGCGCTGTTGGCCTTCCGTCGGCAGCCCCACTAGGAGGACTCATGCCGCAGCGACTCGAGCGAGCCCGATCCGGCGTTATAGCAGGCTCCGCCCGCCCGCACCTGCAGTCGAGCGGGCGGAGCTTTGTCTTCTTCCCGGAGATCACCACCCACCCCCATTCTTGTCGAGTCGCGACGACCTGAGCGAACGGAAACCCGGATCGCTCAGGCCGACCGCGACATCCCGCGCGGCTCGGGCGATCCCGTGCTCAAAGGAGATAGAGAAAATGGCCGATATCGTCATCGACCTCACGGAAGAGGCCCTGAACGAGCCCACCGCGACCAGTCGCACCCCGCCGCGCACCCAGGAAGACCCCTATGGGCTGGAGCCGCCCCCCGGCCGCACCCTGCGCCGATTACGCCAGGACCGCCTCGCGCACCTGTTCCTCACCGGTCTGAGAGTGGTTCAGAAGGAGAAGGAACAGGAGCAGGCGCGCGAGCAGATGAAGACCCCGCGCTGACGGCGCAGTCCTGAGAGCGCGGTCTCCGGATCGCGCTCTCCTCCCAATCCCTCCGGTCCCTGTAATCGCCGACCCTCCCCGCGTGCTTTCCTTTCAGGAGGGGATCAAGCCCCCATAATGAAAGGAGAGTCACGATGCCCAGCACCCGCACCCCGAAAGGTCACCCGGAGCAGATTCAAACCAGTCACGACGCCGACGTCGAGCCTGCTCCGCAGCACGGACACGGACATCACGACTCTGCCCATCACGACCACGAGCACCACGACCATCTGCACGAGCCCAAGCCGGGCAAGCACGTCGGCAGTCCCGCGGTGCACGGCCATAGATAGGGTGGGGCCGGGTGAAGCAAGGGCGCGGCCTTCCGGGAGGCCGCGCCCTCCGTTTTTTCAACCCTCTTTCAGATCGGAATTCGGCTCTCGGCCTCGGCCTCGAACGGGTCGCCGTCCCGCCCTCGCAGGTGGCGGAGGAGGGCGGCGTGGGCAATCATGGCGGCGTTGTCGCCGGACCAGGCGAGGGGGACGAGGCGCAGCTCCACTCCGCGCTCCGCGGCCCAGGCGGGCAGCTCGCGGCGGAGGAGGCGGTTGGCCGCGACGCCTCCCGATACCGCGAGGAGACCGAGCGGCTGACTCCGGTGGAGCCGCTCCAGCCGGTCGAGGATCTGGCCGACCGCGGCAGCCCGGAAGCCGGCCAGGAGGTCCAAGACCTCTTGCGGAGCACCTGCTCCCTCCCCGAGATCGATCGGCCCGAGCCTGCGCTCCAGCTTCTCGATCTCCAGGAGAGCCTGGCTCTTGAGGCCCGAGTAGGAGAAGAAGAGGTCGTCCCCGGCAGGCCGCACCTGCAGCCTGAAGGCGGACGGATCTCCCCGCTCGGCCAGCTCGTCCACCTTCGGACCCTGCGGATAGGGGAGCCCCAGGCGCTTGCCCACCTTGTCGAAGACTTCACCCATGGCGTCGTCGCGGGTCTCCGCGAGGGTGGAGACCTCGCCATCCTCCACTCCGAACAGGGAGGTGTGGCCGCCCGAGACGACCAGGCCGGTGAAGCGATCCGGCGGCGGCAGGGCCGGGCCGGGCTCCGAAGGAGGAGGAAGGAAGGGGGAATAGAGGTGTCCCTCCAGGTGGTGGACCGCGTGGAAGGGCCGGCCGAGGGCGAAGGCCACGGCCTTGCCGACGGAGAGGCCGACGAGGAGCGCCCCCACCAGCCCCGGACCCCGCGTGGCCGCGACCAGGTCCACGTCCTTCATGGCTACCCCGGCCCGCTCGAGCGCCTCGCCGCTGACCAGCGGCCAGTTCGAGAGGTGCTCCCGCGAGGCGATCTCCGGCACCACCCCGCCATAGGGGCGGTGCGCCGCGAGCTGGCTCGACACCACCGACGCGAGCACCCGCCCGTCGCCGTCGAGCACGGCGCAGGCGGTGTCGTCGCAGGAGGTCTCGATGCCGAGGACGAGGGGGGCGGCCCTCAACTGCTGCTCCTACCCGTTCCCGGCCTCCTTGCCCTCGGCCGCCTCCGAGCCGCCCGCCACCGGGATGTTGATGGGCTCGTAGACCGGGATCTCGAACGCCAGGGTGCCGTGGCAGAACTCCTTCCACTCGTCCGTGACGTTGTCGAAGATGATGTTCTCGTCCTTGAAGATCCCGTCGGTGACGACGTAGTTCTCCTGGAGGTAGAGGATGGAGTCGTCATCAAGCTCGCGCTTGACCTCGACCTCCTTGCCGTCGACCTCCTTCTTGTCCTTGCGGGCATTGTCCTTGTTCTCGCTCCAGCCCGGATACTCCCGGAACTGCTTCGCGAGATATGCCTTGCAGTACTTGCCCATCTCAGCCATGGTCGCTCCTTCTGCTATGTTATTGAAGAGGAAGCTGTCGAAACAGCGGGTGCCTTCAGCCCGGCATTATCTACCATCCTCTCTAAGTGCGGCGAATCCCCCAGGCGTGACACTGCTGTAGACTCCGCTCCCGCCATGCCCCTGCGCTTCGGCATCAACGGCTTCGGCCGCATCGGCCGCGCCCTGCTCCGCATCGTTCTCACCCGGGAGGACCTCGCTTCCGCCCTCGAACCGGCCGCGGTCAACGACGTCGTGCCCACCCCGATCCTGGCCCGGCTCCTGGCCCGCGACACGGTCCATGGCCCCTTCGCCCTTCCCGTGCACGCCGAGGGGGATGCCCTGATTATCGGCGGTATCGGCGGCATTGGCGGCCGGCGCATCCCGGTCTTCCAGGAGCCCGACCCTGCCCGCATTCCCTGGGGCGAAGCCGGGGTGGAAGCCGTCGTCGAGTCCACCGGGCGGTTCCTCAGGAGGAGTCTCGCCGCCGCCCATTTGAGAGACGGAGTCCGCAACGTGCTCGTCTCTGCCAACTCCGACCCGGCGGAGCCCGCGGACGCCACCCTCTGCCTGGGGATCGCCGAAGACTGGGACCCCGGGCGCCAGGCCGTGGCCAGCAACGCCTCGTGCACCACGTACTGCCTGGCCCTCGTGGCAAAGGTGTTGCACGACCGCTTCGGGGTCCGAAGGGCACTGATGAGCACGGTCCACAGCTACACGGAGAACCAGCGGCTGCTCGACCTGCCGCACCCGGACCCCCGGCGCGCCCGGGCAGCCGCGCTCAACATCATCCCTGCCTCGACCACCGCGGCCCACGGGGCCGGCCTGCTGCTCCCGGAGCTGGCGGGGAGGATCGACGGCTTCGCCGTCCGCGTGCCCACCCCCGCCGTGGCCATGCTCGACCTGGTGGCCGACCTGGAGCGGGAGGCGTCCGCGGAGGAGATCCGGCAGGCCTATCGAGATATCGCGGCCGGACCCCTGGCCGGGCTCCTCGGGGTCGCGGAGGACGAGCCGGTCTCATCCGACTTCGTAGGCGACCCGCGCTCGGCCGTGGTCGACCTGCCGCTGGTGCAGGCCGTGGGCAGCCTGGCGCGGGTGGTCGCCTGGTACGACAACGAGTGGGGTTACTCGAACCGTCTCGCCGAGCTGCTGGCCCGGCTGAATCGACCCGGCTGAATCGACAGGAGGGAGCGAATGGCTGATCTCTATACATTGGACGATCTGGACCTGGGCAGCCTCAAGGGGAAGCGCGTATTCGTGCGCGTGGACTTCAACGTCCCCATGTCCGAGGCCGGCGAGGTGCTCGACGCCACCCGGATCGAGGAGGTGGTTCCCACCCTGCGCGAGCTGCGCGAGGCCGGCTGCATCCTGCTGCTCGCCTCCCACGCCGGCCGGCCCAAGGGCAAGCGCGATCCGCGCTACAGCCTGAGGCCGGTGGTGGCGAAGCTGTCCGAGATCCTCCAGTGCGGAGCCCGCTTCGCCGAGGACTGCGTGGGCGAGGAGGTGGAGAAGATCGCGCGCGAGATGGACGAGGGGGACGTGCTGCTGCTCGAGAACCTCCGCTTCCACGCGGGGGAGGAGAAGAACGATCCGGCCTTCGCCGATCAGCTCGCCGCCCTGGCGGAAGCTTTCGTGGACGATGCCTTCGGCAGCGCCCACCGCGCCCATGCTTCCGTGGTGGGTGTGCCCGAGCGCCTCCAGCGCAAGGCTGCCGGCCGTCTCCTGACGCGGGAGGTCGAGGCCCTGGGGAAGCTCCTGGGCGAGCCCGAGCGACCGTTCGCCGCCATCCTGGGCGGTGCCAAGATCGAGGGCAAGATCGACACGCTGGAGAACCTCCTTCCCCGCCTCGACATGCTCCTCCTGGGCGGCGGCATGGCCAACACCTTCCTCGCGGCGCAGGGGCTCGACGTGGGAGGGTCCCTCTACGAGCCCGACCGGCTGGACATGGCCCGGGAGATCCTGGAGCGCGCCCGTTCCAAGGGGATCGAGGTGCTCCTCCCCACCGATGTGGTGGTCACCGAAAGCCTGGATCTCCCGGACCCCGACTCGCGGACCGTGGCCGCGGACCGCATCCCGTCCACGGGCAAGGCAGTGGACATCGGCCCTGCCACCCGCAAGGCGTTCGCCGAAGCGGTGGGCCGGGCGAAGACCCTGTTCTGGAACGGCCCCCTGGGCGTGTTCGAGAAGCCACCCTTCGATGCCGGCACCCGGGAGGTGGCCCTGGCCCTGGCGAGCTGCCCCGGCTTCTCGGTCATCGGCGGCGGCGAGACCGTGGCCGCGGCCCACCAGGCTGAGGTGACCGACCGCATCGGTCACGTCTCCACGGGTGGCGGCGCCTCGCTGGAGTTCCTCGCGGGCAAGACGCTTCCAGGAGTGGCCGTGCTGGAGAAGGGCAAGTGAAGCGCCGCCGGATCGTCGCGGCCAACTGGAAGATGAACCTCCTCCAGGCCGAGGCGGCGGCACACGCCCGCGCGCTTCGGGGCGAACTCGGCGAGTCCCCGGTCCGCGTGGTCGTCTTCCCCTCCTTCCCGCTGATCCCGGCCGTGGCCGCCGAGCTCCAGGAGAGTGGGATCGCTGTCGGCGGCCAGGATCTCCATCCCGAGGAGAAAGGGGCCTTCACCGGCGACGTGTCCGGCGCGCAGCTCGCGGACGCCGGCTGCTCCTGGGTGCTCTGCGGCCACAGCGAGCGGCGGCAGGGGCACGGAGAGGGGGACGACCTCGTCGCCCGCAAGATCGCGGCGGCCCTGCGCCACGGCCTGACCCCCATGATCTGCGTGGGCGAGACCCGGGACGAGCGCAAGGCGGGCGACACGCTCCGGGTCCTCGAGCGGCAGGTACGGGCGGCGGTGGACCCTCTTGAGGAGGCCTCTTTCGCCCTGGCCTATGAGCCGGTCTGGGCCATCGGCACCGGGGAGACCGCCACTCCGGAGACGGCGCAGGAGGCCCACCGGTTCATCCGGGGACTCCTGAGACACGACGTTCCGATCCTCTACGGAGGGTCGGCGACGCCGGAAAACGCGGCCGGCCTAATCGCCCAACCGGACGTAGACGGCTTCCTCGTGGGAGGGGCGAGCCTTGACCCAGGGAAATTTCTGAGTATCATCCGTGCTTCCGGCTGACGGGCAAGGACCGTCTGCGCCGTCTGGAGGCTTCGACCCGTGATTTATCTGCTGTACACGATTCATGTCATCATCTGCATCTTCCTGATCCTCGTTGTCCTGCTCCAACAGGGCAAGGGCGCCGACCTGTCGGTGTTCGGAGGAGGGACCACGCAGGCGGCCTTCGGCGCGCGCGGAGCGACCACCCTTCTGCACAAGCTGACCGTGATCTCGTTCGCGGTCTTCATCCTGACCACCCTGCTGATCGGCATCCCTCAGGCACGGCGGGGCACGGTCATGGGCGACGTCCCCGCCGCGGAGGGTTCGCCCGCCGGCGCAGCCGGCGGTGTGGGAGAGACGCAGCTCCCGAATCCGGTGCAGAACGAGCAGGGTCCGCTGACCCCCGGCTCGGGAACGCAGCCCGCGAATCCGGCTCCGGCGGCTCCGGCCACCCCGGCGCCCGCTGGTGGCGGTCAACCGCCACCGCAGTAAGACGGACCGGAATTTCTCAGGGATTCCGGGTGTTTGACAACTAGCCTGGTGCGCCGAAGTGGCGGAATTGGTAGACGCGCACGTTTGAGGGGCGTGTGGGGCAACCCGTACCGGTTCGAGTCCGGTCTTCGGCACCATCCCTCCTGACCAGGCATCCTCTTCCTTACTTCCTTCTGAGAGCAACTGCCCTCTGACTGGGCAACCTCCGCCTTGCTTTTTGGCGTCGGCAGCGCCATGCTGCGCAAAACCTGTTTGCAGCAGTACGACGAACCCGGCGGTGCATCGGCATGGGCATGTGAGCCGTTGCGCGGTCCATGGTCAGAAAGGAGTCGCAGTAATGCCAGAGGGAACGGTCAAATGGTTCAATAACGCCAAGGGCTTCGGTTTCATCCAGACCGAAGAGGGCGCCGCCGACGTCTTCGTCCACCACACCGCCATCGTGGCGGAGGGCTACCGCACCCTCAACCAGGGGGACCGGGTGAACTTCGAGCTGGTGGAGGGACCCAAGGGGCTGCAGGCGCGCAACGTCCTGCGCGCCTGATTCGCAGGGATTCTCAGGGGAGGCGCGAGAGGAAGCTTCGCAGAATCTCGTTGAAGTCCGCGTGGGCCTCCAGGCTCGACAGGTGGCCCACGCGGTGGAAGACGGCCAGCTCTGAATCGGGGATCGCCTCGGCCATCCCGCGGGACTCCTCCTGCGGGATGAGCTCGTCCTCGTCTCCGACGATGACCAGGGTGCGCGCCGCGATCCGGGGGAGGAGCCCGCTGCGGTCCGGCCGCTCCGCCATGCCCCGCTGCGCCGCGGCCACCCCGGCCGGAGGGGCCCCGGAGATCCACTGTCCGACCTGCCGGACCAGCTCCGGCTGCTGCGACCGGGTGGTGGCGCCGAGCAGCTTCTCCACCGAGGGCGCCAGGATGCCGGAGCCTTTCTCCAGGACGTCACGGGCGGTGGCGAGCCTCTTCTCCCGGGCCTCCGGCGTGTCCGCGGCTGCCCGGGTGTTGGCCAGCACCAGACCGAGGAGACGGTCGGGGAAAATCTCCGCGAAGGCCAGGGCGGCATAGCCTCCCATGGACAACCCGCCCACGACCGCTCGGTCGATCCCCAGGTGGTCCAGGAGAGCGCCGGCATCCGTGGCGAAGTCGGTCATCCGGCTGGTCTCGGGACCCGGCTTGGAAGCGCTGAACCCGGACGCGCCGAAGCCGGACAGATCGGGGACGATGATCCTATGGGCACTGGCGAGCGCCTCGACCTGGGGATCCCACATCCGGCCGGAAAGTGGGAAGGCGTGGAGGAGCAGCAAGGGCAGCCCTTCGCCGGCTTCCTGATAGCTCAGCCGCAGGCCGCGGCTCTCATACGTTCCGGTCCTCATGTCCATCCGTATACACTATCCCGACCATGAGCGAAACGACCGATGTGACCTTCAAGCCGGAGGCGCCGGCCACCGCGGCCGACGTGGAGACCACGAAGACAGAGACGTCCCCGCCCGCCGAGGCGCCGGTCAAGCCCGGCGTGGACCCGGCGAAGCTGGAGGCGGCGAAAGCGGCAGCGGCAGCAAAGGCGGCAGCGGCCAAGGCGACGGCAGCCGCGGGTCCCCCCCGCGCACTGCCCTCGGACGAGGACATCGCGGCCTGGATCCACGGCGCCGACGTGCCGACCCTCGGAGCCGTCTTCGAAGAGATCGACGTCAAGCGCTTCGATACCCTGATGATGCAGGTGAAGAAGGAGGAGCTGCTGGCGCAGCACTGGCAGGTGCTCACCAGCCACGCCGCACCCGACGACCTCGTGTTCAACCGTCTGCCGGAGGTGGGCCGCCTGCGGGTGCGCTACAAGAACCAGGAGCTCTCGCGCCGCAGGCTGCACCACCTGCGCTTCGGTTGGATGGAGATGGGCGGCCGGCGGCCGGCGATGTGGACCGTGGCCGACCTGTTCGCGGCCATGCGGCGGATCTACGAGAAGGGCCACAAGGTGGACTGGACCGAATTCCTCAGCGCGGTGCGGGACATCTGGCGCGACTCCGACCTGCCCTTCGGACAGGAGCAGCTCGAGATCCTCTGGGCCTCCCTGGTGGTGATCCGGAAGAATACGAAGAAGTAGGGGGGAGCCCTCCCCCCCGGCTTCCTACTCCTCCACCGTGGCCCGGTTGATCAGGATCGGCTGGTTCGGAACATCGTCGTGGAAGCCTTTGCGGCCGCGGGGCACCTTCACGATCTCGTCGACCACGTCCATGCCCTCGGCCACCTTGCCGAACACGGCGTAGCCCCAGCCCTGGGGGTTCTTGCCGGTGTGGTTGAGCCCCTTGTTGTCCGACACGTTGATGAAGAACTGCGCCGAGGCGCTGTGCGGGTCGCTGGTGCGCGCCATGGCGATCGTGCCGCGCGCGTTGCCGAGCCCGTTGTCGGCCTCGTTGGGGATGTTCGCCCGCGTCGGCTTCTGCGACATCTCGGCGGTGAAGCCGCCCCCCTGGACCATGAAGCCGGGGATGACGCGGTGGAAGATGGTCCCGTCGTAGTGTCCGGAACGGACGTACTCCAGGAAGTTCTCGACCGTCTTCGGCGCCTTGGCCGAGTCGAGGTCCAGGACGATCCGGCCCTTGCTGGTATCCAGAGTCACTCGCGGCATGTTGGCAGCTCCTTATCGGATCGGAACGACGCTGGCCTTGTTGATGAGGATCGGCTCGACCGGCACGTCGCCGTGGGGGTCGCGGGTTGCGGTCCGCACGGTAGCGATCGCGTCGACCACGTCCATGCCCTCCACGACCTTTCCGAACACCGCGTAGCCCCAGCCGCGCTGGTTCTTGCCCGTGTGGTCGAGCGCACGGTTGTCCTTCAGGTTGATGAAGAATTGGGCCGTGGCGGAGTGGGGCTCGCCCAGGCGGGCCATGGCGAGGGTGCCGCGCTCGTTGCGCAGCCCGTTGTCGGCCTCGTTCTGGATCGCGCCCTTGGTCGCCTTCTGCTTCATGTCCGGGGTGAAGCCGCCGGTCTGGATCATGAAGTCGGGGATCACCCGGTGGAAGATGACTCCGTCGTAAAACCCGGAGCGGACGTACTGAAGGAAGTTGGCCGCGCTCTTGGGGGCCTTGTCCTGGTACACCTCGATGACGATCTTCCCCTTGGACGTCTCCAGGGCCACCCGCGGGTTGGCCTTGGCTGCCGCAGGAGGGGCCTGGGCCGAAAGCGACGCCGCTCCAAGGGCTAGGACGGTGACGACAGCAGCTAAGCTCAGCTTCATGGCAAGTTCTCCTTCCAATGCGCGGGGGATGGTACCACGGACGATCGGTGTGGTCCTCGCGGGCGGAGCCTCCACCCGCATGGGGCGGGACAAGGCCCTCCTGGAGATCGAGGGGGAGAGCCTGGTCGTCCGGGCAGCCCGGCGGCTGGGGGAGGTCTGCAGCGAGGTGCTGGTGGCGGATGCCGGACGGGGTCTGCTGCCCGGCTCGGTCCCGGACGGATCGGGAAAAGGACCGGCCGCGGGCATCCTGGGTGCGGCCCTCGTCCGTCCGGGACAGCCCCTCCTGGTTTTGGCTGTGGACCTGCCGCGGGTACCGGTCCCCCTCCTGGAGGAGCTGGCCCGGTCGGACGCGGACCTGGCCGTCCCGCGCTGGAGCGGGGGAGTGGAGCCGCTCTGCGCTCTCTACGGACCGGCTGCTCTCGCCGCTCTGGAGGAGAGAGTGAAGCTGGGACGGTTTGATCTCCGAACGCTTCCGGAGACCCCGGGGCTGCGGGTCCGGTGGGTGGAGGAGATCGAGCGGTTCGGAGAGCCGGCGGAGGTCTTCCTGAACGTGAACCGGCCTTCGGACCTGCCTGGCTAGCCCTCGATCTCCGGCGGCACCCCGCCGCACTGCTCGCACGGGCAGAGCCCGCGCAGGAAGTCGAAGCGGTAGATGCCTGTGCCGTGGCCGTCCGAGAAGGCGATGGAGATGGCGTAGTTGCCTACCGGCTTGATCGACTCGGCGGTGACCGGCGAGGCTGGAGGGTGGAAATGGATCTTGAGGACGCTGTGGCCCTGGCAGCCGGCGCAGGGGCACCAGCCACGGAGATAATCGTACTCGTACTCGGCCGAGTGGCCGTCGTGCCAGGTCAGGCGCAGGCGGCGCTCCTCCGGCATCCTCCGCACCTCGGTGAGCATTGGCGATGTGGGCGATGTCGGCGGCGGGATCGGTGATTTCGTGTCTTGGGCGCTCATCCGGGTCCATGATACAACCGAGGTGCTGGACCCGGCGTTCCGGCCGGCTGTCTTCCAAGGAGATGCCTGTCATGCGCAAAGCGATCATCCTCGCCGCCCTGCTGCTCATACCCGCTTCCGCCTTCGCCCAGACCCACCGCTTCGAGATCACCCCCATGGTGGGCTACCGCTTCGACGGCGAGTTCAACGTCGACGGCGACTTCCTCGAGGAACGCGACGTCCGCGTCGACGAAGGGGGCATGTTTGGAGTGATCCTCGACATTCCGCTGAACCCCAACTGGCAGCTCGAGTTCATCGCCAACCGCCAGAACAGCCAGTTCATCGTCGACGCAGGCCTCTTCACTCCGGAACAGGAGCTCGGAGACGTGACAGTCGACCTGGTCAACGCCGGCTTCCTCTACCAGTGGGGACCCGGCCAGGTGAACGGTTTCGTCTCCGGCGGGCTCGGCATCGCGCGCATCGAGCCCGACCGCGCGGATGTGGAGGCCGAGAGCCGCTTCTCGGGCAACCTCGGCGGCGGCGTCAAGGTCTTCTTTGCCGAGAACGTCGGTCTGCGCTTCGAGGGCCGGGGCTACTGGGTGGACCTCGAAACGGGCTTCGACGACCGCAACGACCGCTTCCGGTCCGACGAGGGCCTGTTCCAGGGTGAAGCTTCGATCGGCCTGATCCTTTCCTGGTAAAGCGTCCTGGTAAAGCAATGCCGACCTATCCCGGGTTCTCGCCGTCGGTCCAGGACATCGCCGGCAACGTCTACTCCGCGCTGGCGCACAAGCTCGCCACCTACCAGGGCGAGGTCTACCCGCTCCACGTCGGCGACACCTGGATGGAGCCCGCCGAGGGGTGCCGCATGGAGGACATCCGGGTCGCGGACCACCCCGGGATGCACCGCTACGCCCCGCCCCAGGGCATGCCCGCCCTGCTCGACGCCATCGCCGGGCAGGTCCGGGAGCGCACCGGCGTCCCCACCGGCAGGGAGAACGTGCTGGTGGCCACCGGTGCCACCGGCGGCCTCGGAGCGGTGGCCGGCGCCATCGTCTCCCCGGGCGACGAGGTGCTCCAGCTCGCCCCCCACTGGCCGCTGATCACCGGCATCGTCCGCTCCTTCCACGGAGTGCCCGTGGACGTCCCCTTCTTCGGCGCTGTGGACTCCCCCGAGACCGCGGTCGAGGCCGTCCGGGCCAGGAAGACGGACCGCACCATCGCCCTCTACCTGAACACGCCGAGCAACCCCACCGGCCGGGTCATCCCCCGCCCCTGGATCGAGGCCCTGGTGGCCTGGGCGGTGAGCGAGAACCTCTGGCTCATCGCCGACGAAGTCTACGAGGACTACGTCTACGAGGGGGAGCACACGTACGTCCGCCCCCTGGCGCCCGAGCACACCTTCTCCACCCACTCCTTCTCCAAGGCCTACGGGATGGCCGGGAACCGCTGCGGCTACATCGTGGGTCCGGCCGGAGCGGTCGGCGAGCTGCGCAAGATCGGCATGCACAGCTTCTACAGCACGCCCACGGCCTCCCAGATCGCGGCGCTGCGGGTGATGGGCGAGCCGGGGAGGCAGTGGATCGGGAACGCCCGCAAGCTCTACAAGGAGGTCGGGGACCGCGCTGCCGCCCGGCTTGGCCTCGATCCGCCCCAGGGGAGCACCTTCCTCTTCCTGGACGTGGCGAACCACCTGGACGACCGGGGACTCACCGGGTTCCTGGAGGACTGCGTGGAGCGCGGGCTGTTCGCGGCGCCCGGCCCGAGCTTCGGACCGTACCCCACGCACCTGCGCGTCTGCTTCACGGCGGCGCCTCCGGATGTGGTGGATCGGGGGGTGGAAGTGCTGGCCGGGCTGCTCGGGCGCTAGAATCCCTTCGTGGCCGCCGTCGAAGATCCCCATACCCTGGGGGAGCTGGAGCTCTTCCAGGGGCTGTCGCCCGAGGACCTGGCCTACCTCAACGGGCTCCTCCGCTCCTCCTCCGTCCCCGCCGGCACGAACTTCATCACCGTGGAGCAGCCGGGCGAGGTGGTCTACGTCATCCTCGAAGGGACGGTGAAGATCTACGTCAGCCATGAGGATGGCCGCGAGGTCATCCTGGCCTTCCTGGGCCGGGGGGACACGGTGGGGGAGATGAGCCTGATCGACAGCTCGGGCCGCTCCGCCAACGTGGTGACCACGGAAAGGTCCCGGCTGCTCTGGATGGACCGGATCACATTCCAGACCTGTGTGCGCAGCCTGACCCCGCTGGCCAACAACCTGGTGAAGCTGCTCTCGAACCGCCTGCGCTTCGCGAACGAGCAGATCCAGGCGCTCTGCACGCTGGACGTCGCGGGCCGCGTCGCCCGCCAGATCCTCGCCCTCGCCGACCGCTATGGCAGCCGGGAGGCGGGAGGCCAGGTGACGATCCCCCTGCGCCTGACCCAGAGCGACCTCGGAGAGATCGTGGGAGCCTCCCGCGAGCGGGTGAACCAGGTGGTCGTGGAGCTCAAGCAGCGCGGAGCCATCTCGGTGCAGCCCGACCACCGGATCAAGGTGCTCAACCGCAAGGATCTGGCCCGCTACTGCCGCTGACGTCAGGAAGGCGACTTCACCCCGGCCTGGCTCTCGGTGTGGAGCTTCGAGAGGTACAGGGCCGTGGCGGCGTGGGTAGCTAGCAGGTTGAACAGCTCGAAGTCGATCGCCTCGAAGCCGCTCTTCTGGGGGAGCAGGCGAAACATGGCCAGGGCGCCGATCACCTTCTCCTCCAGCTTCAACGGGACGCAGACCGTCAGGTTCACCTCCCGCGGCGCGGGCTGGAGCTCGATGCCCTTGCCCGGAAGCCAGATCTCGCCCGTGACCGCGGTCTTGCCGATGATCCCCGAGCCGACCGGCACCGTGGAGTAGGTCACCGGGTCGATCCCGAACCAACCCACCAGCCGCAGCGCCGCGCCGTCCGCGCTCATCTCGTAGATCGCCAGCTCCTCGGAGCCGATCAGGTTGATGACGATCTCCTTGATGGCCGAGACCACCTCCGCCCGGTCGAGGGTGCTGTGGAGCTGGTAGCTGGCCACGTAGAGGTTGGCCAGGTTGTTGTTCTGGCTTTCGACCTCCAGGTACTGGTGGGAGTACTTCTGGTTGGAGGCCTCGACGTCGGCGAGCTGGCGCCGCAGGTCGGTCTGCTCGTGGTAGATGCGGTCGAGCTCCTCGCGCAGAGCCAGGACCTTCTCCTGGAGCGACATCTTCTCGGTCAGGAGCCGTCCCTTGTCGCTCTCCAGCCCCGCGACGAGCCGGCGCAGGCGGTCGTTCTCGTTGAGCAGGTCCTGGACGTAGCGCCGGGTGTCCTCGCGGACCCGGAAGACATAGCTGCCCTGCTGGCCTTCGCCATCCTTCTTTGTAGTCATTGCCTGCCTCCTGCGGAACTGTGGCTTCAGGGTAGCACGACAGATGCTCGATTCCGCAGCAGGGCCTCTACCTGTTCGTCGGTCTCCCTGACGCGCAGGTCGCCGGCCCCGAACTTCGCCACCAGGATGGCGCGCCCCTGCCGCAGCAGGCTCTGCGCCTCCTGATCCCGGTGGAGCCGGAACAGGCACATGGCGAGCGAGATCTGCGCCGAGGCCAGGTCGGGATGCTGAGCCGGAAGGCTGCGGGTCCGCAGGTCGAGCGCGCGGCGGAGATGGGGCTCGGCCGCGGCGCTGTCGCCCTGCTTCATGAGGTTCCTGCCGATCTCGCGCAGGATGGCGGCGACGTGCGGATGGTCCGGTCCCTCGGTCTCCTCGACGATGGCGAGCGACTGCCGGGCGAGGTCGAGCCCCCGGGCGTCGTGCCCGCGGATGCGCTCGGTCCGGGCGAGGTTCAGGAGTACCTGGGCCACCAGGGAGTGCCGGTCCCCCAGGATGCGGCGGCGCAGCTCGAGGGCCTCGGTGAAGAGCGCTACGGACTCGTCGATCCGGCCCTGTTCCTGGAGCGTGCTCGCCAGGTCCCCCAGCACGAGAGCGCGCTGGAGGTCCAGCTCGCGGCCCGTCGACCGGGGCAGCGCCAGCGCCTGGCGATAGGCATCCTCGGCTCCCGCATAGTCCCCCAGGGAGAGGCGCGCCATGCCCAGGTTGCTGAGGGTGGAGAGGAGATCGGGGTGATCCCCTCCGAGGACCTGCCTCTGTATCTTCAGGTTTTCCAGCAGCAGGGCCTCGGCTTCCCGGAGCTTCCCGCTGTCGAGCAGGATCACGGCGAGCTCGGCCTGATCGCCCAAGGCCTTCGGATCGGCCGGAGGGAGGGCCTTCCGCTGGAGCGCCAGCCCCTCCCGGTAGAGGCGCTCGGCATCCTCATAGTCCCCCTTGTCCCGGGCCAGGAGCCCCATCTGGAACAGGGTCGCGGTCACCGTCGGCCCTCCCGCCCCCTCGGACCGCCGGGCCAGGCCGAGGGCCTCCCGGTGCAGCGCCGCCGCCTCGTCCGAGGGCTCCCGGACGCGGATCGTCATACCAAGCTGGTTGAGCGCAGCGGCCAGCGCGACCGGATCGGAGCCCTCGCGCCGGTGCAGGGCGACAGCTTCGCGCAGGAGCGCTTCCGCTTCCGCGAACCGGGACTGCTCGTAGCGGGCGCTCGCGAGATGCTCGAGGCTCGCGGCCAGGTCGAGGGGAACGGTGGCGGGAGACCTCCGCCGCAGCTCGAGCGCCCGGGCCAGCAGCGGTTCCGCCGCGTCGGCCCGTCCAAGCCCGAGGCGGACCTGGCCGATGGCGTCCATCACCGCCGCCTGGACGTCCGGCTGGCCGGCGAGCTCCTTCGACACCCGGGCGGCCCCCTGCGCGAGGATCTCCTCGGCGGAGAGGCGCTCGCCCCGCGTGTGATAGGGGTCGGCCTGGCGGAAGGTATCCACCAGGAACGACAGCGCGTAACGCGCCTTGTCCCGCTCCCGGGCGAGGCGCCGGCCCTGCTCGACCAGGCCGAGCACGAACCCGAGCACGACGGCCATGGCGGCGACGATCGCCGCTGCCGCGACGCGATGCCGGCGCACCAGCTTCCCTATGCGGTACAGCAAGGTATCCGGCTGGGCGGCGACCGGCCGGTAGTGGAGATGGCTTCCGATATCGGCGGCGAGCTCGGCCGCGGTGGCGTACCGGCGGGCGGGCTCCTTGCGCAGCGCGGTCCGGGCGATGTTGTCGAGGTCGCCGCGCAGCTTCCGGCGAAGCGCCGTGGGCCGCGTGCCCCGGGCGCGGGCGATGGTCTCCGGCGGCGGTTCGCCCGGTCCGCGGCGGAACAGGGCCTGGCTCGGCCTCTCCGGCTCCTGCTCGCAGATGGCCCGCGCCACCTCGTGCGGCAGACCGGTCTCGGCGCGGTAAGGGCTGCGACCGGCGAGCAGCTCGTAGAGCAGCACGCCGAGCGAGTAGACGTCGCTCGCGGTCGTGATCGGCTCTCCCCGGATCTGTTCGGGGCTGGCGTAGCTCGGAGTCATGAGTCGCGAGCCGGTGCGCGTGAGGTCGGCCACGGCGCCTTCGGGGCCGAGCTGCTTGGCGATGCCGAAGTCGAGGAGCCTGGGCTCGCCCTCCGGGGTCACCAGGATGTTGGCCGGCTTCAGGTCGCGGTGCACGAGCAGGTTCTGGTGAGCGTGCCGGACTGCCGCGCAGACGCTCAGGAAGAGGTCCAGCCGCGCATCGACCGGGAGCTGATGACCGTCGCAGTACTCGTCCAGCGGCAGGCCGTCGACGAGCTCCATCACGAGAAACGGCCGGCCGTCCTCGGTGCTGCCGCCGTCGTAGAGCCGGGCGATGCCCGGGTGCTCCAGTCGGGCGAGGATCTGGCGCTCCGCGAGGAAGCGGTGGACCGCCTCCTCATCCTCGATGCCGGCGCGCAGGATCTTGACCGCGACATTGCGCTCGTACTCGGCGTCGTCGCGGCCCGCGAGGTAGACGGTACCCATCCCTCCGCTGCCGATCTCGCGCAGCAGCCGGTAGGGGCCGAGGCGGCGCGGCGGCTCTTCCGAGGGCGGCACGAGGGCCGGGCGCTGGAGGAACTCGCCGGCCTGCTCATCCGCGGCGAGCAGCCGCTCCACCTCCCGGCGGAGCTCGGCATCTCCGGCGCAGGCCGTGTCCAGGAATGCATCGCGGTCGGCGGCCGGCTGCTCCAGCGCCTCGGCGAAGAGGGCATCGATCCGCCGGTAGCGCTCGGCTTCGCTCACGCGCCGCGCTTCTCCGGGCGCAACGCGTCATAGAGCCAGGCCCTGGCGCGGCGCCACTCACGGCCAACCGTCTCGGAGGAGACGCCGAGCTGGACGGCCGTCTCCTCGAGGGACATACCGGAGAAGAAGCGCAGCTCGACGACCGCCGCCTTGCGCGCGTCGAGCGCCTCCAGCCGGGTGAGCGCGTCGTCGAGCGCCACGAGGTCCGGGCCTTCGGCGGTGAGCGCCATCCCGAGCTTCTCGATCTCTTCCAGGGTGACCTTCTGCACCTGGCCGCCGCGCTTGGCACGGTTCCGCTTGCGCGCGTGGTCGACCAGGATGCGCCGCATCAGGTGCGCGGCGAAGGCGAAGAAGTGGCCGCGGCTCGGCCAGTTGAAGCCCTGGCCGGCAAGGCGGAGGTAGGCCTCGTTGACGATGGCGGTGGCCTGAAGCGTGTGCCTGCCCCCCTCCTGCCGGAGCTGGCGGGCGGCCATGCGGCGGAGCTCGTCGTATACCAGGGGGAGGACCCGCTCGGCCGCCTCCCGGTCGCCCGTACCCCATTGCTGCAGCAGCTCTGTGATTCCGTGCGATCCCGACTTCCCGGCCATGACTCAAAGTATACGTACCAGGGCGCGTGACGAGTTTCGCCGGGCGATGGCGCATGGCAGAGATGTCCCCGCTTCAGCGGGTGAGCTTTGGATGAAAGGAGTCCCTGATGGATTGCAGGAGATGGGTTGAACGAGGTATCGCGTGCGGGCTGATCGCTTTCGGGGCGGCGGCCGCGGCGAACGCCTCGACCTTTGGCCGTGTCGGCCTCGATTACCTCGTGGCCGAAAACGAGCTGATCGTCGCTGGCGAGGTCGTGGACGCGCAGTCGTACTGGAACGAGCCGGCGACCCTCATCGTCACCGAGGTCCGGCTGGCGGTGTCGGACGTCCTCAAGGGGAACCTGGAGGAGAGCGAGGTCACGGTGATGGTCCCGGGCGGGACGATCGGCGAGCGGACCAACCTGGTGGTCGGCGGAGCCGAGCTGAAAACGGGCCGCTCGTACGTCCTGTTCCTCCGCCGGGGGGACCTGCCTGGCGCCAAGGGGGTCCGCATGGTGAGCGACCACTGCCAGGGGGTGTTCGAGATCCAGATGGGCAGGGACGGTCTGCGCGCGGTCAGCCAGGCCGTCAGGCACGACCTGGTCCCGGACGGCGCTGGGCAGGCCGAGGCCCTGGGCGGAGCGGAGGGCCTCCCCTTCAATGCCATGAAGCAGTCGGTCCGCGAGATGGTGCAGCGGGGCGGCCGCAAGGAGGCAAAGTAAGATGAGCCTCAAGACTACGACCTTCCGCTTCGCCGCCTTCGCCCTGATGGCCGCGGCCGCCTGGCCGGCCAGCGCCTACCGGATGTTCCAGGCCCCGAACACCGCCGTGGCATGCGACAGCAACAACGGCTTCGTGCACTGGCCTTCGACCGTGGGCACCTTCAACTGGTACCACAACACCGGAGGCCAGGGCTCGGGCAAGGCGTCCGCGCTCCAGGCCGCCATGGCCACCTGGACCAACGCGTCCCAGTCCGACCACGTCCTCAACTACGCCGGCACCACGGGCAACGGGCTCAACCTCAGCGACAGCCAGAACACGCTGGTCTGGGCAGATACCAGCACGTCCCTCTGCTCGGTCAATGCGTGCCATGCCATCACCGTGATGGACCTGTCCGGGCAGGTGCTGCAGGAGGTCGACATCGTCTTCAACGAGCTCATGGACTGGAGGACCGACGGCACGCACACGAGCAACTGTCCGGACACGGCTGCCGGCACGCCGCTCGACACCCAGGCCATCGCTACGCACGAGCTCGGACACTCCCTAGGGCTCGGTCATCTCCCCAGCTCGGATCCGGCATTCGCCACCGCCACCATGGGCGGCTCATCCTGCAATACTGCGGGGCGGTCGCTCGCCACCGATGACCTCAACGGCCTCCAGTGCGTGACGAACCGCTATCCGGTGGGTCCCGCCTACGAAGGCTACCTCGAAACGGCGAACTGCCGGACCATCTCCGGCTGGGTCTGGAACTCGGACTCGCCAAACGATCCCGTGTACCTCGAGCTGAAGAGGAACTCCACGCTGTACGACATCGTCCTGGCCGATCAGTACCGAGCGGACCTGTTCGCCGCGGGCAAGGGGGACGGCGAGCATGGGTTCTCTCGCAACACCGCTGTAGCCTTCAAGACCGGCACCTGGCAGACCGTGAGCCTCAAGTACACCGGGGGGACGAACGGGGACATCTCCGGGTCCCCGAAGGCCATCATCTGCCGGCTGTACCTCTTCCCGGAGAGCTGGAGCCCGGATCAGGAGAACGACACGGGCGGGGTCTATGAGGTCGGGACCCAGTTCGGCACGACGGATTCCGGGTACATCACGCACCTCGGGTTCTACTGGGCGTTGGGAGAGACCGGCAGCCATACCGCCACCCTCTGGAGCAACACCGGCGTGTCCCTCGGGACGGTCCCTCTCTCTGCCCCGGGCTTCGGGCAGGGGTGGACCTATGGCACGCTGTCGACCCCGGTCGCCATCACGGCCGGCACCCTCTACCGGGTCTCGGTCAACACCAACACGAAGCAGGCGAAGAGCCCTTGCAGCCCGAGCTCGCCCACATCGCTCTACAACTCCTTCACGAACTCGCCCCTGATCGCCTACCAGGGGTTCTGGAAGGCCGGCACCGGCTTCCCGACCACCAGCAGTTGCAGCAACTTCTTCGTGAGCGTCCGGTTCGACATCTGAGCGCTCTCAGGGGCACCGGCTCGCGCCGGTGCCCGCCTTTCCCTACTTGTCCTTGGCAAACGCCGGCGCCTGCTTCTGCCAGAAGAAGGGCTCGCGCTTCTTCGGATGGTTGCCCACCTGGTCCAGCGTGATGCCGTCGTAGACCCGGCCGTTGAGCATCACCAGCCCGATCTTCTCCGCGTTGCGAATGTCCTCCAGCGGGTTGGCGTCGAGGACGACCAGGTCCGCCAGCTTGCCGGGCTCGAGCGAGCCGATGTCCTTGTCCATGCCGAGGTAGCGGGCGCCGTCGATCGTGCCGGCCCGAATCGCCTCCAGCGGGGTCATGCCTCCCTGGCCGAACATCCGGAGCTCCCAGTGGGCGGCCAGGCCCTCGCGCTGGCCGTGGGCGCCGAGCTGGACCCCGACCCCCGCGCCCTGCAGCTCGGCCGCGATGCGGGCGTTGTTGAAGTGGTTCCACTCGTCCTCGGGAGCGGTGAACGGCCGGCGGCCGGCCTGGTCCAGGATCTCCCGCGGCACGAACCTCTGCAGCCGCTCGTTGGCCCAGACCTGGTCGTGGGCGTAGAACCAGTTCTCGCCCCAGATGCCGCCGTAGCCCACCACCAGCGTCGGGGTGTAGCCGACCTCGGTCGCGCTCCAGAGCTGCCGCACGTCCGCGTAGATGGCGGGCACCGGGATCGAGTGCTCGACGCCGGTGTGGCCGTCCACCACCATGGACATGTTGTGCTGGAAGAGCGATCCGCCCTCCGGCACCACCATGATGCCGAGCTCCCGGGCCGCGGCGAGGATCTGCTGGCGCTGGTCGCGCCGCGGCTGGTTGTAGCTCTTGACGCTGATCGCTCCCGCGGCCTTCATGCGGCGGATGTGTCCGCGGGCATCCTCCAGGCTCTCCACCGTTGCCGTGACCGGGGCCGTGGCGCCGTAGAGGATGGTGCCGGTGGAGTAGATCCGGGGCGCCGTGATCATCCCGGCGCGCTGCATCTCGGACGCCGAGAAGGTTGAGCTCGTGTCGTTGGACGGGTCGTGGATCGTGGTCACCCCGAAGGCCAGGCTGGCGTAGGCCATCCAGTTCTCCTCGGGGATGATGTCGTCGGTGGCGAAGGCGCCGTGCCAGTGGACGTCCACCAGGCCCGGGATGATCGTCTTCCCCTTGGCGTCGACCACGTGAGCGCCCGCGGGCACCTGGACCTGGCCGCGCGGCCCCACCGCCCGGATCCGGTTGCCCTCGACGACCACGGTGCCATCCTCGATCACCTCCTCGCCCTTCATGGTCACGATCCGGCCGCCGACCAGGGCGACGGTGCCCGTGGGCTTGTCGGCCTTGGCCCGCAGACCGATGTCCAACCCGCTCGCCGGCGGGTCTGGCAGCTTCTCGGGGGCACCTTCGAGGAAGGTGAAGGCGTTCTTGAGCTCCAGGCTGAACAGCTCGGGGCCGAGCGACCAGTGGAGCTGCTTCGAGTCTCCGGACCAGTGAAGGTAGGACCCGGCCTCGCGCGTGACCTTGGTCACGGGGATCGAAGTGGCCTGGGGACCGATGTCGATGGGCTGGCCGGTGACCGCGAACGGGGCCACGTAGGCGTTGAAGCGCTCCACGAAGGCGACCCAGCGGCCGTCGTTCGAGACCCGGAGCTCGACGGCGTTCTCGCTGCTCAGGTGGACCTGCTCGTCCTTTCCGTCCAGGCCGAGCGAGACGAGTTGGGTCTTCTCGCCGGGCCTCACCACGAAGAGCCGGTCGTTCTCGCCTCCGAAGTGGGGCGTGAAGCCCTCCTCCGTGACCAGCTCCGGCTTCCCTCCGGAGGCCTCGACCCGGTAGATCCCGACCTCCCGCGACCAGGCCGGCGTGCGGAGGAACCCGCCCTCCGCCCTGCGGAAGACGATCTCCTTGCCGTCCGGCGTGAAGACCGGCTCGACATAATGGCCGGGGTCGTCCACCACGACCCGTCCCTGGCCGCCGTCCGCGGAGACGATCCGCACCGTGCTCAGCTCCTGGTCGTCCCAGGTGGTGTAGACGATCGAGCGGCCGTCGCGGGAGAAGGACGGGTAGTGCTCGAAGTGCTCGTCCTGCCGGGTCAGGCGCTTGGGCGTGCCGTCCGGCAGCTTGCGCACGTAGAGGTGGCCGAGGGTCTGGTAGACCACGCGGTCCCCCTTGGGGGAGACCTGGACCCAGCGCAGCATCCGGGTCGGGAACTGGTCCGGCGCCACTTCGACCGGGAACCGCACGGCGTCATAGACCCGCTTGTTGGCGCGGACGTGGAACGGGATGTTCGCCACCTTCCTGCTGCCCGTGTCGATACGGTGGATCTTGCCGCCGGCCCAGAAGACAAGGGACTTCGAGTCGGGGGTCCAGGCCATCTGGGGGTAGACGCCGTGGACCGACCAGGTCTCCTGCATGTCGCGGTCGAGCCCGTCATAGATCGGCCACTCCTCGCCGGAGCGCAGGTCGGTGAGGTGGATCACGCTCTTGCCCCGCACGCGGCGGATGAAGGCCAGGAGCTTGCCGTCGGGCGAGGGGGTCGGCCGGATGGAGCCGCCGGAGCCGGTGATGAAGCGCTCGGTCTCGCCGGTCTTCCGGTCGAGGCGCTGGATGACGAAGATCTCGGTGTTCGGGTTCTTGTTGTACTCGAAGATCGGCCCGGGCGTGATGTCCTGGCTGAAGTAGAGGTAGCGGCCGTCGGGGGAGAAGACCGGCTCGCCCGCGTCCTTCTGGTCGTTGGGCTTCTTGGTCATCTGGAGGCCGCCGCCGCCGCTCCGGTGGTAGAGCCACATTTCGCCCGCGCCGAGGGAGCGCTGGGAGGTGAAGTGCTTGCGGGCCACGAGATATTGGCCGTCGGGAGTCCAGGCCGGGCTGTTGAGCAGGCGGAAGGTCTCCTTGGTGACCTGCTTCGGGTTCTTGCCGTCCCGGTCCATGATCCAGATGTTGTCGCCGCCGCCCTGGTCGCTGGTGAAGGCGATGTGCTTGCCGTCGGGGCTGTAGCGGGGCTGCATCTGCCAGGCCACGTCGTTGGTGAGGGCGCGCGCCTCGCCGCCGCCGATCGGGATGGTGTAGAGGTCGCCGAGGAGGTCGAAGGCGATCTCCCTGCCGTCGGGACTGACGTCGAGGCTCATCCAGGTGCCCTCGGTGACGTCGAGGGGGATCTCCTTGGACGGCCCCATCTTGGTGGGGTTGTTGACGTCCCACTTCTCGTCCTTCTTCTCCCCTTCTCCCTCCTTGGTGGCGATCTCGCCAGGGGGCTTCTCCCCTCCCTCCTGCTCCTCCTTCGCAAGCTCGGAGGCGTTCTCCTCGGGCTCCTGCTCGCGCTTCTGGAGCTCCTGGACCTCCTCGTCTTTCTTCTGCTCTTCCTGCTTTTCCGGCTCGGGCGGCTGCTGCTGGTCCTGCGCCGCACGGGGTCCATGGGGTCCTTCGTGGGCCGAGGCGAAAGGCAGGGCCGAGGCCAAGGCGAGCGCGAGGAGGCAGAGAAGCGATCTCTTCATGACATTTCCCTCTTTTGAGTGCGGCGACTCCCTGTCTACGGACGAGTGCCCGCCCGGGTTCTGGGACCCGGGCGGGCGTTCGCGACACTAAGGCGGGAGTCAGGGATGCGTCAAGGCACGGCGGTCAGGATGGCCACGAGGGCCTCCTGGGAAAGAGGGGTGGACGAGGTGCCGACCACGACCGTCTCTCCGACATCCATGGCGAACGTGGTCTGGATGAGGTTGTTGTCTTTCGCGTCCTCCAGGTGGAAGCCGTCGATGAACAGCTTCTTCCCGTCCGCTCCCCCTGCCCGGAACCGCAGTATCAGGCCATAGGTGCTGCCGGAGAAGCCGGCCACCTGCGCATGGGCCACGTCCTCCTGGTTGACGCGGACGAAGACCGTGTCGAGCAGCCGGTAGTTCTTGAACGGCAGGAAGCCCTGGATGTCGTCGAGGGCTTTCTGGGCTCCCTTGGAGAGGGTCGGAGGGGGTCCGTTGGGCTTGTTGCCGGCGGCCAGGACCACGAGATGGAAGCTCTGGGTCCGGGGGACGTCCCGCTCCGCGAAGGCGCGGGCGAGCGCCGCGTGCGTGGCGGAGTCGGCGTTTACATCCAGGATGGCGCCCCGCCCCTCGGTCACCCCCTTGATCTCGCAGGCGTCCTTCTTCGGGCACTGCTCCCAGGCCACGGTCTGAGCCGCGTGGACGGTCAGATAGCGGATCTGGTAGCGATTGTTGTAGGTGCGCGACCCGTCCTGGGCTGCCAGCGGGCAGGCCAGCAGGAGCAGCAGGGGGGCGATCGATCGCAGACGAAGGGAGCTCATGGTCTCTTTCCTCCTGGTCTTATTCGGTGGCCGGGTTGAGCAGCCAAATGACACGGGTGCCGCCCGGCGTTGAGAACTGGATCTGTGTCTGAGCGGCCGGAACGGACGGCGGCTCCGGAACGGGAGGAGCCGGCGGGGTCTCCGCCCGGGCGATGACGACTGGCTCGGGTGTCGGGTGGACGGGCTTCGTCGAGCCGGAGCCCTCACCCCCGTCCCCTCTCCCGCTCCTGCCAAGAACCCCCTCCCCGGGAGAGGGGCGCCCCCGCACACCCTCCTGAGCTGCAGTTCCCCCCTCTCCCTGGGAGGGGGTCGGGGAGGAGGGAGAGGGGGGCCAGGGGGGTGAGGGCTCCGGCCGCCACAGGCTGAGAGCAATTACGGTCGCCAGGATCATGCAGGCCGCCGTGGCCAGAGCGGGCACCAGCCACCCCCGCCTGCGCGCTTCGGGCACGGCCGACAGCACCACCCGCCTCATCCCACGGACCTCTTCCGCGGTTAGCCCCGGGTCTCCGGCCGCCGGATCTCCCTTCCTCAGGATGGAGCGCAGATCATTCATGGCATCTCTCCTTCCGCCCGGAGCACCTTCGCAAGCTCCCGGCGGGCCGCCAGCAGGTGCCAGCGGATGGTCACTTCGGTCACTCCGAGTAACCGGGCCACGTCGCGAACCGGCCTCCCCTCCAGCTCGTGGAGGACGAGGACAGCCCGCCGCCGGGGAGCGAGGCGGGCGAGCGCCGCCCGGACCGTGGCGCGAGCCACGTGAGCCTCCTCGGGACCGGACCGGTCCTGCTGGCCATCCCGGGTCATCTCCTCCCTGGCGCGCGACCGCACGGCAAGGCGGCGGTAGCGGTCCTTGCAGAGGTTCACCAGGGTGCGGACAAGCCAAGGCTCCCCGGCGACGGCTCCGGACTGCCGGGCCGCCCGGAGGAACGTCTCCTGGACCAGGTCGCGGGCCTCCTCCCGGTCGGAGCAGAGGCGCAGGGCCAGGTGGAACAGCCTGCGCTGATGCGTATCGAAAAGCTCCGCGAGCCGATCGGTGCGTGTCACGCTGTCGGTCCTGTCCAGGAGGGCGTTCGTGGTCACGGGCATGGTCACGACCTGTAAACGCGCCAGCCCGGAAAAACGTTGGGCAGGCGTCTTGCTATGTATTTCCGGAGGAGGTACATCAATGAAAGACAACCGTGAAGAGATCCGCCCCTACGTCGCCGACATGGCCGCCGTGGAGAAGCACATCCTGGAAGCGATCGAGCGCCAGCACAACGACGACGGGTTCAAGGACTTCCCGAACGCCCTCGGCCTCGTCGGCCGGCTGGCGGGCCTGCTCAAGACTCACGTGGAGAACCTGGAGACCCACCTCGGCAGCCTGCCGGGGGGCGGCGTGGCCGCGACGGTCAAGGAGACGGTGACGGGGGTGCTCGGCGGTCTGGCCGGGGTCTACGACAAGGTGCGCAAGGACAAGGTCAGCCGTGCCCTGCGCGACGACTACACCGCCCTCTCCCTGGCCACCATCAGCTACACCATGCTGCACTCGACCGCCCTGGGCCTGCGCCAGGGGACCACGGCGGAGATCGCCCTACGCAACCTCAAGGAGCTGACGCCCTACATCATGGAGCTGTCGCAGATCATCCCGCAGGTGGTGCTGAAGGAGCTCTCGTTCGAGGGCTATGACATCGACTTCAGCCTCGGTCCCCAGGCCGTGCGCGACACGCAGGAAGCCTGGAGCCCGGAGAACACCACGGCCAACGCACCGGTGGGGTCGGGCGGGTATAGCGGGGTGACCCGCTGAGCCTTACCTGAGCGCTTCCCTTGCAGCTTCCAGGAGGGCTTTGGTCGAGATCGGCCCACCCACGGCGCCGCGCATCCAGGCGTCGGGGGTGAGCCGTCCCTGGCGAGTCAGCCTTTCGAACTCGGCGCCGAAGGCCCCCTCCTCCAGCTTGTCCGCCACCTGGAAGGCGATGATGTGCCCCAGCGGGTAGTCCGGCAGGTAGAGGCCGTAGACGATCATGTGGGAGTAGATGGCCAGGATGTCCGAGTCGCGCACCCCGAAGACCGGGGCGTACCAGCGGTTCCAGACGTCCCGGGCGATGGACAGCGTCGCCTCCCGCAGCTCGGCCGGCGTGGCGTCCGGGTGCTCGTACATCCACCGCCAGACCCGCATGTCGACCAGGGCGACGCCGCCGATCTCGTAGGTGTTCCAGAGAGTGGCGAGCGCCTGCGTCTGCCGCGTCTCCGCGCTCGGCTTCTGCAGGCCGAGCAGCTCCAGGTCCCGGTTCTGGAAGACGAAGGCCATGGCCTCGGTGAACGCGTTGTTCGGCACGCTGGCCAGGGACCAGCGGTCGATCCCGTTCAGCGAGAAGACCTGCTCCACGTTGTGCCCCAGCTCGTGGATGGCGATGTTGTATCCCTTGTAGTCCATGCCCCCCCGGGGCACGCGGGTGCGCAGGTGGGCCTTGTCCTCGCGCCGCACTGCGCCCATGGCATGACCCGCGCCCCGCGCGGGATCAACTACGATCCGCTCGGCAAGCCAGCGCGACTTCTCCGGCGTGAACCCGAGCCCCTGGAGCACCTGCGGCAAGCCGGTCTGGAAAGCCTCGACCGTGGCGTACTTCTGCTGGACGATGCGGTCCAGCTCCGCCTCGCTGTACTGGCCCCGCGACTTGAAGCCGGAATACCAGATGTCGAACGGCTCCAGCTTCCGCCCCAGGCGCTTCTCGATGACCCGGGCCAGGTCCTTGACCTCCTGCGACTCCAGGACGGAGACGAGCAGAGCCTCGACCTCCTTCTCCGGGATCTGCCGCTCCAGGTTGAACCGCCGGTCCAGGAATGTCGGCTCCGTCGGGCTGAAGGGATCGACCTTGCGCACGGCGCGGAAGACGTCGAGCAGGCGCTGGTAGCGGGTGTCCGGCTCGCGTTCTGCTGAAGCTGCCTGTCCTCCCTGGGCCGCCTTCACCGTGTTGTTGACCGGGTCCCAGAGCAGGCCGGCGTTGTCGATCACCGCGGCCGGGATCTCCTGGCGGACGATCCTCTCCATGACCTTGAGGATCATCCGCTGCTTGGCGAGCCCGGCCGGGCTCGGGTCCGCGTAGTGGGAGCCGAGCTCGTCGCGCAGTCCCCAGTGGGTGATGAGGCGCAGGTTCTCGGGGAACAGGCGCTCCCCCTCCGGAGTGACGAGGCGGTCCAGGCGGATGTTGTAGTTCGCGATGTACTGGTCCGCGGCGGTGAAGGTCTCGGTCGCCTCCTGCTGCACGGACGCGGGCACCCGCAGGACGAAGCGGTCCATCATCCGCGACCGGGCCCAGATGGCGCGGTCCCATCCCGCCCCGTTCTCAAGCCGCTCCTGGAGCGTGTGCACCGGGAAGTTGAGCAGGGCGAGGAAGGCCACCTTCGTCCGGAACAGGTCCTCGTTGACGTGCGCCGCGAGGTCGAGGTTCGCGAGGAGCTGGTCCGCGCCGGAGATCTCGCCGGTGTCCAGGTCGAGCGGAGTGGTCAGCTCGCGGCGCACCTCGTGGAGATGGCCGTCCATCTGCTCGAACACCCGCTCCAGCCGGTTGAAGGTCTCGTCCAGCGCCGCGGGGTCGGTGATGAAGCGGGCTTCACAGAAGGCCGTAAAGGCCTGGGCGTCGCCGTCCTCGGTCCACCAGCGCTGCGCGACCTGCTCCACGCCGCGGCGGATGCGCTCGGCGTGCTGCTGCCCGTGCTTCGCAATCAGCCGGTCGATCGTCTGGCGGACGGTGTCCGAGGTCATGGACGGCTGGGCCGAAATCCGCGCCACGATCATCGGGGCGAGGCCCATCAGAAGCATCAGGAGGGTGATGCGCAGGGACATGCGGTTCCTTTCCTCGGACTCAGTCGTCGGACTCAGATGGGCGGCTTGAGCGCGGTGGCGACCACGCGCTCGTCGATGACCAGCTTGTGCATCTCGCCGCCGTTCTGCTGGACCTCCTCGCGGGAGAACGGATCGAACTCGAACGGCTTGATGATCTTGCCATAGACCGACTTGAGCGCCCGGGCGCCGATGCGGCTGCTCTTGGCCGCCTCGTCCGCGATGACCTTGATGGCGCCGGGGGTGATGTCCAGCTCGATCCCGTACTTCTGGAAGAAGCCCTGGGAGGACTTGAACACGCTGTCCCGAGGCTCGGCGAAGATCCGCGCCAGGGTCTCGGCGGTCAGATCCTCCAGGATGACGGCGTTGTCGAACCGCGAGAGGAACTGCGGCTGCATGCCGTACTCGAAGAGGTCCTCCTGTCGGAAGTGATGGCGCAGGGTGAAGTACTCGCGGATCTGGATCTTGCCGTTGACGTAGGTCGTCGTGGTCGGCAGCTTGATCCCGCTCCTGGGCGAGATGACCCGGGCGAACACCTGATCGTAGAGGGTCTCGAACGCGCCCGCGCAGAGGAAGAGCATCTTGCCGGTATCGACCCAGACACCTTTCTCCACGGCGCCGTCCTTGAGCACGGTCATGGGATGGAAGTGGCGCTCGCCCTCGATCAGGGTGAGCACGGCCTGCTGGATGTTGATGCCGGTGACGTAGGGCTTGCCGCCGAGGAGTCCGGAGACCTTGTCGATCTCGTCGAGGCAGACGGTGGCGCGCTCCATGGCGCGGCCGATCTCCTCGGCCGAGGCGCCGGGGCCGAGGATCTGCCGTGCGCGCTCCTCCAACCGGGTGAAGAGGCGGCCGGTGTCCACCGCGCCCTCCTCGGTCGCCAGGGTGTTGGCGTTCATGATGAGCACCACCCGGTGCTCGCGGAAGTCCTCCCGCGAGCCGTACAGGTTCTCGATGCCGCGCATGATGGTGGTCTTGCCGGTCCCGGAGTTCCCGATCAGGAGGAGGTTGCCGTACTTCTCCCCCTGGAGGTGCTTGAAGATGGCCACGGACACATAGCGGAGGGCCTCCTCCTGTCCGATGACCTGCTGCGCAAGGAAATCGTTGATCTCGACCGGCTTCATGGCTCTGGCATCCCCCTACCTTATATATACGTGCGCGGAAGGCGGACCGCTGCGCACTCTCCGCCAGTCCAGGAAACCAGGGAAAAGCCGCGGGGATTCCGGGGACACGCCGAAGGGAGTAGAATCGTTCCGGGAAGCGACAGAGGAGGAAGCGACATGCCGGAGTACAGGATTCGAGCCGTGGTTTTCCGGGAAGGGGATTGGTGGGTGGCGCAGTGCTTGGAGCACGACTTCGCGGCGGTTTCCAAAAGCATCGAGGAACTGCCGGGCGAGCTCCAATGGGCGGTCACGGCCCAGATCGCGATCAGCCTCGAACGCGGGATCCAGCCATTCCACGGCTATTCTCCGGCTCCCCGACGGTTTTGGGAGATGTTCGAAGGGGCCAAGACCCAATTGGAACCTGCAGCGGCGGTCAGCCTCCCCACAAGCCCGGAAGCGAGCCCCAGGATCGAAACGCGTCTTGCCGCCTGACAGTCAATCCTCCGGGTCCAGGAAGAAGTCGAGTGGCGGCACTCCATAGAGCCTGCACAGGATGCGCAGCACATTGAGCGGGAGCACCTCGTCCAGTTCCAGCCTGGTCAGAACGGTCAGCCGATCTCCCTCTCCCTCGAAGACCAGCCTCCTGTCGAGGAGCGGAGAGACGTTGACCTCCATCCCATAATCCCGCCGCGCCTTCTCCACGAACTCCCGCAGGGTGATCTCCCAGGGGTGCCTTGATCCCATGCCGCCCTCCGGCTCCGGTTTCGGTGAGGCGGGAAATATACTCGAATCTCGGGAGCGCTTGCCATCCGACCGCCCCTCGGAGAAACTTCCGGCGTGAGACGGACCAGCCTCGACCTCGAAAAGCAGCTCAACCCCGAGCAGATCGCCGCCGTGATCCACGGCGACGGTCCCCAGCTCGTCATCGCCGGCGCCGGCTCGGGCAAGACCCGGGTCATCACCTACCGCATCGCCTGGCTTGTGGAGGAGCGCGGGGTCGACCCCGGCCACGTCGCCGCCATGACGTTCACCAACAAGGCCGCGGCCGAGATGCGCGAGCGGGTCGAGGAGCTCCTCGGGCTCCATCCGCTCCCCACCTCGGTGGGCACCTTCCACCGCTACGGCCTCCTCCTGCTCCGCCGCTATGGCGAGCGGGTCAAGCTGCGGCGCGACTTCGCCATCCTCGACACCTCCGACCAGCTCGGCCTGGTCAAGGAGGCCCTCGCCTCCGAGGGGCTCTCGGAGACCGCATTCTCGCCGCGGGCCGTCCTCTCCCAGATCAGCGGGGCCAAGAACAAGCTCATCGAGCCCGCCGCCTACGAGTCGGCCGCCACCAACTTCTTCGAGAAGAAGGTCGCCTCCCTCTACCGGAAGTACCAGGGGCTCCTCGGCCAGGCCTCGGGCGTGGACTTCGACGACCTGCTGGCGCTTTCCGTCAAGCTCCTCTCCCAGGACCCCGAGATCCGCGAGCGGGTCCGCTCCCGAACCCGGTACCTCCTCGTGGACGAGTACCAGGACACCAACCACGCCCAGCTCCGGCTTATCCAGGAGCTGATCGGCCCGTCCGGCAACCTCACCGCCGTGGGCGACGAGGACCAGGGGATCTACCGCTGGCGCGGCGCCGACCTCGACAACATCCTGGGCTTCGAGACGAGCTTCCCCGGCGCCGAGGTGCGCAAGCTGGAGCGCAACTACCGCTCCACCCAGACCATCCTCGACGTCTCCGGTGCCCTCATCGCCAACAACGTCCACCGCCGGGGCAAGCGCCTGTGGACCGACCACGGCGCCGGCGCCAAGGCCGAGCTCTACAAGGCCACGGACGAGGGGGACGAGGCGAACTGGATCGTGGACCGCATTCAGAAGCTCCGCACCCAGTACAAGCTCGGGGACATGGCCGTCCTGGTGCGCACCAATGCCCAGACCCGCGCCATTGAAGACGAGATGCTCAAGCGCGAGATCCCCTACTCGCTGGTCGGCGGCGTCCGCTTCTACGACCGGGCCGAGATCAAGGACCTCGTCGCCTACCTGCGGGTGCTGCGCAATCCGCGCGACAACTTCTCTCTCGCGCGGATCATCAACCAGCCGCCGCGGAGCATCGGCAAGTCGACCCTGGAGCTGCTGCGCGACCGGGCGGTCCAGCTCGGGCAGCCGATCTGGGACGTCCTCTATCTGGATGACCTGGGCACGCTCCCTGCCCGGAGCGCCACGGCCCTGCGCAAGTTCCGCGACCTGATCGTGGGTCTGCAGGACGCTGCCAGGGAGCTGCCCCTGCCCGCGCTCCTCGACCGCCTCCTGAAGAACACCGACTACGCCAAGCTGTACAACCAGGACGACTCGGACGATCAGGCCCGGCTCGAGAACATCCAGGAGTTCCTCTCCGCCGCCCAGGAGTTCACGGAGGCGAGCAGCTACAACCGCGGGGACGAGGACCTCCTGACCGCCTTCCTGGACCACGTGGCCCTGGTCACGGACCTCGACTCCCTCCAGGTGGAGAAGGGGGTCTCGCTGATGACCCTGCACAGCGCCAAGGGGCTGGAGTTCCGGGCGGTGGTGGTGGCCGGGCTGGAGCACGGGCTCCTCCCCCACTTCAACTCCCAGGGGGCGAGCGAGGACATCGAGGAGGAGCGGCGGCTGCTCTACGTGGGGATGACCCGGGCGCGGGAGAAGCTGTACCTGACCTGCTGCCGGAGGCGCCGGATCGCCGGGCGCTATCAGGACCAGATGGAGTCGCCCTTCCTCCAGGAGCTGCCCCCGCAGCTCGTGGAGGTCCACCACAGCCCCGACCTCTACCTCACGCCCCGAGCGAGCGACCGCTCCCAGAGCATCTACTCCTTCTTCGGCCAGGCCGCTCCGCCGCAGGCGGCTCCGGTATCGTCGGGCAGCCCCTCTTCGTTTCGCCCCGCTCCGCGTCCCTCCGCTCCGACATCCCCCTACGCTCCGTCCCGTCCCCAGCCAGGAGAGCGGGGGGGACGGGTGGTGGTCCCCGAGCCGGACGAGAGCGTCCCCCGCCGTCCGATCAAGCGCGGCAGCCGTGTCCGCCACCCCACCCTCGGCTCCGGCGTTGTCCTGGAAATGGAGGGGCAAGGCGAGGAGATGAGGATCACGGTCTTCTTCGAGAAGGCCGGGAAGAGGAAGCTGATGGCGAAGTTCGCCAACCTGGAGATGTTGTAGGGGCTAGCTACCTAGATCGAGGCGGAAACGTCACCAGGACGGCGTCTGCAAAGGTATCCCTTCGGCGCTTTGCAGCTGGGGGATTTGCTTTTATCTTCCCGGCTGATTCAAGTTGCCCCAAAATGCTTTTATAGTTTGCCTTGATAAAACGAGTTCCGACATGGTGCTGGTTATAGATCTCCACCATTGGCAGAGTCTTCCCGGCGAACTTTTTAGTGATCATCTCGCCTAGTTCCTCCAAGGGCCGACTCAGCTCAAAGAGAATTCCTTGATCTAGAACAGCAGGATTGTACTCAAAGGTTGGAACACCCTGCTCAAATTCTGAGCTTTCGCGCGCCATGACCTCTTTCATGATCTCATAGCCGCGGATATTTTTGCTCACGAATACTAAATGGTGGCTCACACGTGCAACCGCAGGGCTGCGAAAACGGAAAGGAAGAACGTACTTTGCGCCCATTTCCTGCAGCGCAGCTGCAAGCCCCTCTACAATTGTTGCCTCTCGTTTGGCAGGAGAAAGTCCTCGAATTTTGGACCGGAGAACTTCAGCGCGATCCTCGCCGAATAAGGCATCCATATGCGGCTCTACAGCTTGGTTCGGAAGACCCATGCTGATGCGGTTGTAGTTGAAAAAGAAAATTGCGTCACAGCCCCAGTTGCGAACGACCGAATTTATTAATCTCAAAGAAAGACCCTTGTAGCCCCAAGGATCAACAAAGAATAGCGTAGGAACCAAACGCATACTTTCGAACAGATCCACCAGTCCCGTTCCGACCTCCTCATTGTAGACAGCAGGTTTATAGCGAAGGGTATCTATCCCTGGGATTTCCTTGATTGCACGCTCAAGAGAGGCTGTGTTGTTTGAATCTACGTCGTTGAATGTCGTGACGAGCATCTGCCGCATGTCGGGGTCAGATATCGCTTTTTCTAAAATCAGCAGCGGCGTAGATTTGGTCCCATCCTCATACCGCCCTGGACCGGCAAAGAGGTCCATGTACGCGATCTTGCCTGCACCCTTCTTAGCCCAAGGAATGATAACCTTGGCCCATGACCAGAAGTACTTCGATACAATGGCTGTCTTGATCTGAGACTGCTCTTTGGATTCTTCGAAAAAAGATCTGTCGGCCAATTGGATCTCCCTTAGGGCCTAGCAGAACGCTTCTACCTCCGCAAGTGCTGCACGGAAAGAATCCCCGTCCAAGGCGCCCCTTAAGACACGGCGAGGGACTTCATCATAGGTTCGACCACGGATCTCGCGTCCAGCTTTAGACTTCTGTCGCCCTCCCCACTGCTTAAAGAAGAAGGGTACCCTTGCTCTACGACATTGATCTCTTATCTCTATTACCCACGATTCCTCAATCGGCCTAGCTCCGGGACCACTCTCGCCTCCTACAATAACCCAGTTTATGCCAGAGAGTTCAAATTCACCAATAGATTCGAGCAATGGCTCTATTGAGAGGAAACGGATCATTGCAGGGGCAGAACGCAAGTGGCCTACTCTTGGCAGACCTTGTTTCCGATTCTCGACGCTGACGCCCCACCAAATGTGGGGTTCTTCGGCTGCGAACCTCATCTTCGTGTCTAGAAGTGCTTTTAGCCTGGCCGAGCGTTTCGTGAGCACTTGATAGGTGTGCCAGTTCGCAAGTTGCATGACTCGCACGACCTTGAGGATGTACTCATCGGGAACCTGCTCATGGAACAGATCGCTCATTGAGTTCACAAAGATCATCTTGGGCCGCCGCCAAAGCAGGGGCTGCGTGAGCTTCTCCGGAACCAACCGCAGGTCAAAACCCTGCTCGTATGGATGGCCGGGAACCCCGCGGAAGCGCTCGGCAAAGGTCTCCGCGTAGCAGTGAGCGCACCCGGAGCTGACCTTCGTACATCCTCGGACCGGATTCCAGGTGGCATCCGTCCATTCAATCGATGTGTGGTCGCTCATGGGATGAGGGTAGTCACAAACGGGGCGTAAGGCAAGGGCAGGAAGGAGTTGTCTCGAAGAAGGACGGGGTGGTCCCCGCGCCGGACGAGAGCGCGGTCCCCCGCCGTCCGATCAAGCGCGGCAGCCGCGTCCGCCATCCCACCCTCGGCTCCGGCGTCGTCCTGGAAATGGAGGGTCAGGGAGAGGAGATGAGGATCACGGTCTTCTTCGAGAAGGCCGGCAAGAGGAAGCTGATGGCGAAGTTCGCCAACCTGGAGATGTTGTAGGGGCTCGCGCCCTCTTCCCTGGATCCCGAGCGAACCCGAACGCATCCGGAGCCGTTCTGAGTCCAGTCGGAGCGGCTCGGAATTCATTCAACGGGGCTCCCAATGCGTTCGGAGCCATCCTGAATGCATCCGGAGGGGCTCCGAATGCGTTTGGAGTCATTCCGAGTCCATCCGGAGAGGCTCCGACTTCACTCGGAGCGACGTCGATGCGTCCAGAGAGGCTCTGAATCGATTCGGAGCCGCTTCGAGTCCATTCAGAGGCACTCCGAATTCATTCCAGGAGGCTCCGAATGCGCTCGGAGCCATTCCAAGTGCATTCGAAGGGCTCCAGCTCAACTCGGAGCGGCTCTGAATGCATTCGGAGGGCCTCCGGATCAACTAGGAGCCATCCTGAATGGGTTCCGAGGGGCACCGACTGCATCCGGATCCCCTCCGGCCGCGCAGGGAGCCGCGCCGATTGAGTCAGACCAGGCCCAACTCGCGGGCGGCGTCCAGGATCTTCGGCGGGGGCTGCCGCCAAAGCCAGTCAATCCGGAGACGGAATCCCGGGACGGATTCGGAGGTGAAGATCCCTTCCACTGGCTCGATCAGGCGGAAGCGGCCATCTGCTCCCAGCCGCCGGAGCTCCACCTGGCGGCGGCGAGGATCGATCACCCAATACTCCCGGACCCCCTCCGCCTCGTAGTCGACGACCTTCTCGACCCGATCCCGTCGACGGCTGTCCGGCGAGACGACCTCGACCACGAGATCCGCGGCCCCGTCCAGATAGAGATCCTTGAGCCGGTCCATCCGTTGCTTGGACACGAACAGCAGGTCCGGCTCTCTGACTCTTTGGCGGGCGGGCAGGTGCATCGCGTACGGGGCTGTTGTGGAGACTATGCCAAGGTCATGCTCTTCGATGTAGAGCCTCAGGAGCGTCAAAAGGAAGTTGACGATCTCCTGGTGTCCGAGGGTGACTGGTGCCATTCGGATGACTTTCCCGTCCACCCACTCCGCCCATCTGTCATCCTCCCAGGCGAGGAATTCCTCGATCGTGGAGGGCTCAAATTCGGGGGCCTTGGCGACAGCGGACCGGGTGCTCATGACCAACCTCGATTGCGTTCCAAGATATCAGGAATTGCGGGAAGGGGCAACTCCTACCGCCCCGGAAAACGCCGCAGGGTCAGGTAGTCGTCCCGAAGGAGGCCGTAGAGGTAGTTGTCCACCCTCCGGCCGCGGAGCTTGAAGTAGCCTTTCAGGTGGCCTTCGCGCTGGAAGCCGTTCTTCTCCAGGACCCGTTGCGAGCCCACGTTCTCCACGGCACAGCGGGCCTCGACCCGCTCCAGGAGAGTGTTCAGGAAGAGGTCGTCGAGGAGGACCTGCAGGGCCTCGGTCATCACGCCTTGCGTCTGGAAGATGGTCGTGAGGGCGTAGCCCACCTCGGCCAGACCGTGCTCCCAGTTGCTCACCACGAGCGTGATCCAGCCCGCGGCCTCGCCGTCCACCTGCACGATCCACTGGAACTTCTCGCCCCGTCCCCGATAGAGATCGGGCATCCGCTGGCTCGCCACGTCCGCCCGGAGCTGCGCCGTGGGCAGCTCGTTCAGCGGCTGATACCGCCGGACGCTCGGCTCGGCCCGCCACTGGCGCAGCAGCTCGGCGTCACGCGGCACCGCGGGCCGCAAGGTCACTTCCTGGGGTGAGAGGCGCTCCATGAAGGCCATACGGCAATTCTAGCCCCCACAGCTTCTGTTCAAGAGGAAAAGCACACGTTCCGTCCGAAACTGGCGCAGGCCGGTCCCTCTCTCCTTGGACGGGACCCGAAGGCTTCCGGTTCCGGCTGCAAAGGGCGAGCCCGAAGTCAGGCGGCGTCCGGGCGCGACCCGCGGTCCCGGAGCGCGGGCAGGAGGGTCAGGATGGTCATGTAGGTGTAGCCCTGGGCAAAGAGGAAGAGGAATGGCAGGGAGATCCACATGCGGTGTGCCACGGCCCAGGTGAAGCAGGCGACGAAGTAGAGGGCCAGGGCCAGCTCGATCCAGAGAGAGACGTTGCGTCCCGAGCGGTAGCGCTTGGCCAGCCAGTCCTCCCCCTGGCGCTCGATCCGGTACTTGGGCGTGCGGTGGAAGGTGCCCCCGCTCTGGAACAGGCCCGAGACAACCGCCCGGGCGTTGTTCACAGAAAGTCCGATCCCCAGACCCATCACGGCCGGGAGGTAGCGCACCTGCGTCCGCCAGCCGAGCCCAGCCGCGGACTGGCTCGCCAGGTAGAAGACCATCACCGATGTCGTCGCCGACAGGAAGAGGGGCAGGTCGATGACCAGCATGTCCCACCAGGTGGCGTCGCTGCGGATCACCATGGCCGGGAAGATCAGGAGCGCCATGAAGATCATCAGGGCGTAGCTGGTGTTGTTGGTCAGGTGGACGAACGCCTCGAACTTGACCCGCCAGGGGAGGGGGGAGCGCAGGATCTGGCCCAGGAGCTTGCGGCCGGTCTGGATCGACCCTTTGGTCCAGCGGTACTGCTGCCCCTTGAAGCCGTTGATGTCCACCGGCAGCTCGGAGGGGACCGCCAGGTCCGGGAGGTAGAGGAAGCGCCAGCCCGCGAGCTGCGCCCGGTAGGAGAGATCGAGGTCCTCGGTCAGGGTGTCGTGCTGCCAGCCGCCCGGGGAGAGGATGGCCTCGCGCCTCCAGATCCCGGCCGTGCCGTTGAAGTTGAAGAAGCAGCCTCCCCGGTGCCGCGCCGTGTGCTCGATCAGGAAGTGGCCGTCGAGGAGGATGGCCTGGGCCCGGGTCAGCAGCGAGTAGCCCCGGTTGATGTGCGCCCAGCTCCCCTGGACCATGCCCAGCCCCGGGTCGGAGAACCAGGGCACGGAGAGCTTGAGGAACTCGGGCTGGGGCACGAAGTCGGCGTCGAAGATCGCGATCAGGCCACCCCGGGCCTGGGCGAGCCCGGCTTCCAGGGCCCCGGCCTTGAAGCCGCTGCGGTCGGTGCGGTGGAGGTGGTGGATGTCGATCCCCTGGCGCCGCTGCTCTTCCACGACCCGGGCCACGATGCCGGTGGTCTCGTCGGTCGAGTCGTCGAGGACCTGGATCTCCAGGCGGTCGCGCGGGTAGTCGAGGCGGCAGACGGCCTCGATGAGCCGCTGGGCCACGTACATCTCGTTGTAGAGTGGGAGCTGCACCGTGACCACGGGCCATTCCGGCGGATCGGGAGGACGGGGCGGCACACGTTTCCGGGTCCGCAGGTACACCATCACGAGCGCCAGGCGGTGCAGGCCATAGAAGGCGAGGACCCCCAGGACGAGGTAATAGATTGTCAGCAGCAGCCCTGCGCCCGAAAAGCTCGCCGGAAAGCTCATCGCTGAAAGCCCCCCTGCTGGCGCTCCCGCTGCTTGGACTTAGCGCAGGTCTTGCGACCGTCTCGGATCTGTCTCATCGTCTTCCGCTCGTTTTCACCCTTCTGGGCTCGGCCTTCCTCTGGCTCGCCTTCTCGGTTCCACGGCTCGAAGCCGCCCTGCGCCCCGGCAGGGTGATCCTCCTGGGATCGCTGCTCCTCAGGTTGCCGATGCTTCCGTTGCCGCTCACGCTGTCGGACGACGCGCTGCGCTACCTCTGGGATGGGAAGGTCGCCCTGGCCGGCTTCAACCCCTACGCCCTGCCCCCCGCCGACCCGGAGCTCGCCCCTCTCCGCGACGAAAACTGGCGGATTCTCCCTCATGTCGAGGTGCCCACCGTCTACCCGCCGCTCTCCGTCGCGGCATTCAGTATAGCGAGCCGGCTCCCGTTTCCAATCCTTGCATGGAAGCTCCTGGTAACCGCCGCCGACCTCGGGACCTGCGCGCTCCTCCTCCGCCTCGCCCGGCGCCGGGGGATCCCCGAGGGGCGGATCGCCTGGTACGCCTGGAACCCCCTCGTGGCCCTGGAGGTCTCGGGCATGGGTCACGTCGACGCCCTGGGCGTGGCCGCCACGGTGGGAGCCGTCCTCGCCCTGAGCCAGGTCCGGACGCTGTCCGCGACGGCTTGGTCCTCGGCAACCTGGTCCGCGGCCGGAGCCCTCGCCAAGCTGGTCCCCCTGGCGGCCCTGCCCATGTGGTCGCGCCAGAGCGGAAGGCCCGGACGGTTCCTGGGGACGGCTGCCGTCCTGCTCGCCGCGGCAGGATTGCCGGTAGTCGCATCGGTCGGGGGCATCCCTCCGGGTCTCCTGACCTACGGAGTCTCCTGGGAGTTCAACGGTCCCGTCTACGAGCCCCTCTGGAGGTTGCTGGATGCCACCGGAGCCGCGCCCTGGATCGCCCGCGGGCTGGAAGCGCTCGAGCGCCGGACGGAGATGTGGTACGCCTGGGACTGGATCTATCCGTACCTCTATCCCCAGCTCCTGGCCAAGCTCCTCCTCGCCGCCGGGATGGCCGCCGTGGTCCTGCGCTCGCTCAGGGAGACCGATCCAGTCACCGGCACCGGGCGCCTCTTCGGGAGGTTGCTGCTCCTCTCGGCGACCGTCTATCCCTGGTATCTCTTATGGGTGCTCCCCTGGGCGGCGCTCACCCGGAATCGGGCCTGGCTGGCGCTTTCGGGGTTGATTCTGCTTTCCTACCTGACGCTCATGAGTGTGCCTTTGTGGCCCTGGGTGTATCTCGGGATCTGGGTGCCGTTTGCGATCGTCTTCTTCGCTGCCCGGGGATGGGCGGAGGCGCCCTCTCCCCCGGCACGGGGGAGAGGGTAGGGGAGAGGGGGGATGGGATCAAACCGGGCCCGTTTGACCCTCTCCTACCGCGGCGACCGCTACGCCGGCTGGCAGCGCCAGGAGAACGCCCTGTCCGTCCAGCAGGTGGTGGAGGAGGCGGTTTCGAAGCTGGCGGGGTCGCCCGTCCGGGTGACGGGGGCGAGCCGCACCGACGCGGGGGTCCATGCCCGGGGGCAGGTGGCGCACCTTGACCTGCCGCGTCCGCTCCCGCCCCGCGCCCTGGTCCATGGGGTCAACCACCAACTGCCGGAGGACGTCCGGGTCCTGGCTGCCGAGCTGGTGGACGAGGGCTTCCACGCCAGGAAGAGCGCGGTCGGCAAGGAGTATCGCTACCGCCTGAGCCGGGCCGGGGTGCTCTCCCCCCTGGATGTGCCGTTCGCGGTCCAGGTGCCGGCGGGGATCGATCCGGACCGGATGCAGCGGGCTGCTTCGTTCCTCCCCGGCCGGCACGACTTCTCGGCTTTTGCCCTGGCCGGGGGGAGCCATGGCCAGCCGTTCCGCCGCATCTACGCCGCGGCCTGGACGGCGAAGGGTCCGGAGCTGCTCTTTACCGTGATCGGCGACGGTTTCCTCCGCGGCATGGTTCGTGCTCTAGTCGGGACATTGATCGATGTGGGGCTCGGCCGCCGTGATCCGGAGGAGCTTGCGGACCTGCTCGCCGGCCGCCCCCGATCCGAAGCCGGCCCTACGGCTCCGGCCCACGGCCTGGTTCTGGAGACCGTGTTCTACCCTCCCGGTTTCCTTCCGGTTCCCTTGGCTGGTGATGGGGTTGTGGTACCTTAAGGGACCTTCGACATGGCCGATATTTCCAAACTCGCGCCCCCAGGCTCCACCGAAGAGCTGATCGTCCGCCGGATCGACCTGCCCCGGCTGCCGCGGCATGTGGCGATCATCATGGACGGCAACGGGCGCTGGGCCAAGTCGCGCAACCTGCCGCGGGTCGAAGGGCACCGGGCAGGCGTCCAGGCCGTGCGCGACACGGTCGAGGCCTCGGCCCAGCTCGGGCTCGACGTGCTCACCCTCTACGCCTTCTCGGTCGAGAACTGGAAGCGCCCGCGCTTCGAGGTCTGGACCCTGATGAACCTGCTCAAGGAGTACGTGCGCAAGGAACGGCAGAACCTGGTCGACAACGACATCCGCTTCCACGCCATCGGCCGCTGGCAGGAGCTCGACCCGACCGTGGTTCGCGAGCTGGAGGCGACTCTCGAAGCGACCCGGCACTGCAAGGGGATGGTCTTCAACATCGCGCTCAACTACTCGGGCCGGTGCGAGATCGTCGACGCCTGCCGCCGCATCGTGGCCGACTGGGCCGCGGGCAAGCATGCGGACATCGATGAGGAGACCCTGAACCGCTACGTCTACACATCGGGCCAGCCCGACCCGGACCTCCTGATCCGCACCTCCGGCGAGCTGCGGGTGAGCAACTTCCTCCTCTGGCAGATCGCCTACACCGAGATCTGGGTGACCCAGACCCTGTGGCCGGACTTCCGCCGGCGAGACCTGTTCGAAGCCATCCTCGCCTACCAGGGGCGCGAGCGGCGCTACGGCGCGGTCCTCAAGGGTGAGCCGGCGGAGCCGGCCGGGGAGCCAGCCGAGGCCGGGCTCTTCGCGGCCGGACGCCGTCCGGTCTGACCCAGGCCGATCTCTCCCGACGGGCGGCGCCGCATGCAGAGGCTCCTCACCGCCGCGGTCCTGACTCCCCTCGTCCTCCTGGCCCTGTTCAAGCTGCCGGGACCCTGGTTCTTCGCCTTCGCCGCCATCCTGGTCGGCGGGGCTGTCTACGAGTACCTGCAGATCGTCCGCAACCGGGCGCCCCACGCCCCGCTCAAGATTCTCCTGGCCGTCGTGCCCCTCGCGGCCGTGGCCTTGAGCGCCTCGCTCATCGAAGGGGGCGAGCTCCTCGATCCGCGGCTCCACCTGTTCACGGCCGGGGTCCTGCTCTCCGTCGGCCTGGGCAGTGTGATCCTGCTGTCCCGGGTTCCGCTCTCCGAGACACTGGATGCGTTGGGCATCCTGGGCTTCGGCGTGCTCTACTTCGCCCTGCCGATCTCCAGCCTGCACTACCTGCAGCAGGCCGATCCCTGGCTCGTCTTCCTGCTGCTGTCCATCGTGTGGCTGGGGGACACCGCGGCGTATTACGTGGGGTCGGCGATCGGCCGGCACAAGATGGCGCCGGTGATCAGCCCGAAGAAGAGCTGGGAGGGGTCGGCCGCGGGGTTCGCGACCTCGATCCTGGCCGCCGCGGTCTGGAGCTGGTGGCGGCTGGACCGGGTCGATCCCGAGCTGCTGCTGGTGGCCGCGCTGACCGCGGCCGCCGCCCAGATCGGCGACCTGGTCGAGTCGATGATCAAGCGCGGGTCGGGCGTGAAAGACTCCGGGCAGATCCTGCCGGGGCACGGCGGCCTGCTGGACCGGATCGACGCCCTGCTGTTCGCGGCTCCGGTCCTGGTGCTGGCGCTCTGGCTGCTGCGGGTCGAGGGCGTGCCGGTCCCCCTCCCCCAATGATCCGAGGGGTCCGGGGGGAATGCCGGGCGGTGCCAGCCGGTTCGGTATAATCGAGAATCTGCGCCGACGCCGCCGACTGCGATAAAGGGCCCGTACCAATGACAACTCTGTTGATCCAGCTCCTTTCGTTCATCTTCGCCCTCGGCGTGATCATCATCGTGCACGAGGCCGGTCACCTGTTGGTCGCCAAGGCCTTCGACGTCCGGGTGCTCACCTTCTCCGTCGGCTTCGGCCGCAAGCTGTGGAGCACCCAGCGCGGTGAAACCGAGTACCGGGTGTCGGCGATCCCGCTCGGCGGGTACGTGCGTCTGGGCGGTGAGAGCATCGAGGAGGCCACGGGCAACGATCCGCGCGAGTTCCTGAGCAAGCCGCGCTGGCAGCGGGTCCTGGTCTACCTGGCCGGCCCGGCCATGAACGTGATCCTCGCCATCGCCATCTTCGCCGGCCTCTTCATGGTCGGGATCGAGGCGAGCAACCCCACCTCGGTGCCCTCGGTCGTCGGCGTGGTCGAGCCCGGCTCCTCCGGCGCCGAGGCGAAGCTGCAGAAGGGGGACGTGATCCTGGAGGTCGGCGGCAAGCCGGTGAAGAACTGGATGCAGGTGCTGATCGAGCTCACCACCCGCGGCGGCCAGCAGGTCCCGATCCGGTTCCAGCGCGAGAAGCAGGTTCTGCAGGCGACGGTCACCCCCAAGATCAACCCCCGGGACGGCAACGGCGACACCGCCGGCCTCTACCCCATCTTCCGGCCCCAGGTCACCAGGGTCTACCCTGGCTCGCCGGCCGACAGGGCGGGCTTCCTTCCCGGCGACGAGATCCGGACCGTGGGCGGACGTCCGGTCGCGGACGGCAAGAGCTTCGTGGAGCAGATCGAGAAGCGGGGCGGCGTTGCCACCGACATCCAGGTGATGCGCGACGGCCGGCTCCAGACCCTCAACGTCACGCCCGACCTGGAGGGCAAGGTAGGCAAGATCGGCGTGGGCATCGGCCTGTTCCAGCGCTACGGCCCGGCCCGCGCCGTGGTCGAGGCGGTCAAGTACAACGTCCAGATCGTCCGCGACACCTTCTACATCCTCGGCAAGCTCTTCAAGCGCGAGACGTCGGCCAAGAGCACGTTCGTCGGTCCGCTCGGGATCGCCCGCGAGACCGGCGAGGCGGCGCGCAGCGGTCCCAAGCCCCTCATCTACCTCATGGGCCTGCTCAGCATCAGCATCGCGGTGATGAACCTCCTGCCCATCCCGATCCTCGACGGCGGCCAGATCTCCATCCTCCTGGTCGAGGAGGTGATCCGGCGCGACCTCCCTCTGCGCATGAAGGAGGTCATCAGCCAGGTCGGGTTCGTGATGATCCTCCTGCTGATGTTCGTTGTGATCTACTTCGACCTGTCGAAGACTGAGTTGGTGAGAAACCTCTCGGGCGGCCTGCGCCCCGGATCCTAAGAGGAGAGAGCATGCCCGGTCCGATCTCCATCGGCGATGAAGCGCCGAACTTTGACCTGAGCTCGACGGAAGACGCCCTCTTGATGCTGAAGGACGAAGTCGTCCGGACGGCCATGGTGGTCTACTTCTTCGCCAATTTTTCCGGACAAGCGGCGGACGAGCGCGCGCTGCGCGACCTTGATGCCTTGAACGATCGCCGGGAGGCCCTGGTGAAGCTCCAGGTCCGCATCCTGGCCGTGTCGCCGGCCCCGCTCGACGACCTCCGGAAGCTCCAGCGCGAGCGCAAGCTCCTCTTCCCCCTGCTCCACGACGACCGCAACTTCTCCGCCGCCTACGGTGTGGCCCCCTCTGAGGAAGGCCGTCCGTCCGCCCCGGCCCTGGTGGTGGTGGACCGCCGGCAGCGCATCCGCTTCCTCGCCAACCCGGTGGCCTCGGTCGAGGAATCGATGCCGCAGGTGGAGAGCGCGCTCAAGGATCTCCCCTCGCCCACGAAGAGCTACCCGAAGGCCGTGATCAACCGGCTCATCGACCGTTGGGTGAATTGATCCCGTTCCCCCTCTCCCCAGCCCTCTCCCCCGTGCCGGGGGAGAGGGAGCGGGAACGGCCTCACTTCCTCTTCTTCTTCCTCCTCTTCTTCAATCCAACCAGGCCCCGCAGGACGTTCAGGTCTCTGCGGTGGCCTGCCATGTCGTCCCCCGGCTCGGTCTCCAGCACCATGGGGATCGTCTGAAGCCGCGGCTCGGTCAGCATCCTTTTGAACAGATCGAGGCCGATCTCCCCTTCGCCCAGGTGGGCGTGCCGGTCCCGCCGCGAGCCGAAGGGGCGGACCGAGTCGTTCAGGTGAAAGCAGCCCACGGCGGAGAGCCCGAGCTTCTCCTCGACCTCCGCAAGGAATTCGAAGAAGCCGGACTCCTCGTGGATGGCGTAGCCCGCGGCAAAGGTGTGGCAGGTGTCCAGGCAGAAGCCGACCCGGCGGGGCTCCGCCACCCGGGCGCGCATGGCCGCGAGCTGCTCCAGCCTCCAGCCGAGACAGCTCCCCTGGCCGGCGGTGTTCTCGAGAAGGACCCGGGTGGACACGTCCGGCAGGTCTCCCAACACCGCATCCAGCGAGGCGGCCACCTTCTCGATCCCGGCCTCGTCCCCGGCCCCGAGGTGGGCTCCCGGGTGGAGGACGAGCCCCGCGACCCCCAGGCGCGAGCAGCGGATCAGCTCGTCGGTCAGGGCGTCCAGCGACTTCTCCAGGATGACGGGGTCCGTCGCCGCCAGGTTGATCAGGTAGCTGCCATGGGCCACGAGAGGACCCACGGCGCTGTCCTCGTGGGCGTCCCGGAAGGCGGAGATGTCGGCGTCGAGCATCTCCTTGCCGCGCCACTGGCTGGCGTTCTTGACGAAGATCTGCATGGCGTCGCAGCCCAGGTCGGCGGCTCGTTCGAAAGCGGTCGGCAGGCCCCCGGCCACGGAGATGTGGGCACCGAGAGGAGGTATTTTCGGCGGGGGGGATGACATGCGCGGGATTCTAGTAGACTGCCGCGCGATGTCGGCGATACCGAAGCTCGTCCGCGGACTGGTCTACCTGGCCTACAGCGTGGTCATCATGCTGGTCTTCGGATTGGCGGCCTACACCTCGTTCAGCCTGTTCGTGCGCAGCGGCGTCACCACGGTGCCGCCGGTCGAGGGGCTGGCCCGGGGCGAGGCCGCCGCCCGCCTCGCGGACCAGGGGCTGAGGCTGCGCGGGGTCGAGAACGAGGGTCGCTACAGCGAGAAGGTCCCGGCCGGGCACGTGGTCCGGCAGAGCCCCGACGCCCGCACCCTGGTCAAGCGGGGGAGCGGCGTCACCGTGGTGCTCTCCAACGGGCCGCAGCGCGTGGAGGTGCCCGAGCTGGAGGGCAAGACCCTGCCCGCTGCCCAGGCGGCCCTCTCGGGCAGCGGCCTCACCGTCGGCCGGCTCCTGGGCGCGTTCAGCACGACCGCTTCCACCGGCTCGGTCCTGACCTCGGACCCGGGCACGGGCGCGAACATCCCGCCCTCGACCCCGGTGCACGTGCTCCTCGCCCTCAACCTGCCGGCGGAGCGCTACGTCATGCCCGACCTCGTCTATCGCGACTATGAGAGCGTCCGCCCGTTGTTCGAGCAGCGCGGCTTCACCTTCGGCAACGTCAAGTACGAGCGCTACGAAGGGGTCGCGGCCGGCGTGATCCTCCGCCAGTACCCGCTCCCCGGCCATCCGCTGACCAAGCAGGACAACATCTCTCTTGTGGTTGCCACGGCTGAGACCCCGATCGACAGCGCCACGCCGTTGTTCCTCACCCCGAATTCCCCAACTTCCCCAAATGCCCCGGTGCCCGCTTCGCCCACCCCGGTGCCGGAGGGCGGACCTCCCTGATGCGGCTGGCGCCGTCGATCCTCGCCGCGGACCTGGCCGACTTCGCCGGGGCGCTGGCCGTCTGCGAGCAGGGCGGGGCGGATCTGGTCCACGTGGACGTCATGGACGGACACTTCGTCCCGAACCTCACCTTCGGCGTCCCGGTGGTCAAGGCGCTCCACCGCCGCACGCGGCTCCCCCTGGACGTCCATCTGATGGTGTCCAACCCCGACCGGCTGCTGGACGACTACCTGGAGGCGGGATCGGCCCGCCTGGCCGTGCACTGGGAGGCGGCGGTCCACCTGGACCGGCTGCTCACCCGCATCCGGCAGGCCGGGGCCAAGGCCGGCGTGGTCCTCAACCCGGCCACGCCGGTGGAGCTCCTGACCGACGTCCTGCCGCAGACGGACTTCGTGCTGCTCATGTCCGTGAACCCGGGCTTCGCCGGCCAGGCTTTCCTGCCGCGGGCGCTCGACAAGGCGCGGCGTCTCAGGAAAATGATCGAAAACAGCGGCGCCGCGGTCGAAATCGCGATGGACGGAGGCATCGACCGCGGTAACATTGGGCAGGTGGTCGCCGCCGGGGTGGACACCTGCATCGTCGGGTCGGGAATCTTCGCGGCGAGCGACCCGGTTGCCATGATAGCCGAGCTTCGCACGCACGCTCGGCCGGAGACGATATGAAACGAACCTTCCTTCTGCTGGCCGCGCTCCTCCTGGCTCTCGCCGGCTGCCGGAGCGGCCAAGCCGATGACCCCATCCTCCAGCTTTCGGCGGAGGAGTCGCTCGCCCAGGGCAAGGAGCTGCTCGCGAACCAGAAGTACGCGAAGGCCCGCCCCTACTTCACCCACGCCTTCGAGGTCGAGCCGAACTCGGCCATCGGCCGCGAGGGGTTGCTCCTGGCAGCCGATACCTACTACCAGGAGGGCGGGACGACGAACTACGTCCAGGCCGAAGCCAAGTACCGGGACTTCCTGAACCGGTTCCCGACCAGCGAGCAGGCCCCCTACGTGCAGTTTCAGATCGCCAACAGCCTGGCCAAGCGGATGGAGAAGCCGGACCGTGACCAGACGGTCACCCGCAAGGCGCTGGAGGCCTACCGGGAGCTGGTGCGGATCTACCCCACCAGCGAGTACGCGGCCCAGGCCCAGGAGCAGATCGCCCTGGTGCAGAACAACCTGGCCGAGCACGAGTTCACCGTGGGCCGCTTCTACATGCGCCACCGCGTCCCGGTGGGGGCCGTGCAGCGCTTCGAGACCCTGCTCGAGAACTACCCGCAGTACTCGGACCGGGACAAGGTGATCTACCACCTCGGCCTCGCCTACGAGCAGATGGGCAAGGCGGAGGACGCGGCCAAGGCGTTCGACCGGCTGCGCGCCGAACACCCGCAGAGCCCCTACCTCGCGGAGATCCCGCAAAGGAGAGCGCAGACATGACGCACCGCGCCACCCTGGCGATCCTCGGCATCCTCGTCCTGGTCACTGCCGGCTGTGCCGGCACCCCTCTCCGGCCCGACACCTCCGCCCTGGAGCAGGAGATCCAGCGGCTCCGCGCCCAGGTGGTGGAGCTGCAGCGCCAGGCGGCCATGAACGAGGTCGAGATGGCCCGGCTCCGCCAGCAGACGGGCGAGGCGGGAGGACGCCCGGCGCCGACCAGCCCCCGACCGACTTCGACCTCCACCCAGGCCTCCCGAGGGACGAGCCCGCAGACCGCGCCCCCTCCCCGCCAGACCACGAGGCCTGCTGAGGACCCGCCGCGGATCGCGCCGCCCACCGCCACACCGAGGACCGTGACCCAGCCCGCGGCCCCGCGGACCACCACGCCCCGGACGACCACTCCCGAGCCGGCGCCCGTCAGGGTCGAGGAGATCGAGGAGGACGACATCGACGTCCCGGAGGCGCCCCCGGTTCGACCCCCGGTTCGACCTGAGACCCGGCCTCAGGCCCGTCCGCCGGTACCTCCGGCTCCCGCCCCGGCTCCACCGCCGGCCGCCGACCCTGGCTCCGGCGAGGTGCTCGCTCCCGCGTCCCAGGCCCTGTACGACCGCGGCTACACGCTCTACCACCAGGGGCACTTCGTCGACGCCGAGACCAGCTTCCAGCGCTTCCTCCAGGGGAATCCCAGGAGCGAGCTCGCGGACAACGCCCAGTACTGGATCGGGGAGTGCCGCTACGTGCGCGGCGACATCCGGGGGGCGCTGGCCGCCTTCCGGGAGACGGTCTCGCGCTTCCCCGAGGGGAACAAGGTGCCCGACGCCCTGCTCAAGGCCGGCCAGTGCCTCGAAGCCCTGGACGACGTCGACGGCGCCCGCGACACCTATGAGGAGGTCGTGCGCCGGTTCCCGGGCACCGCGGCCGCCTCGGCGGCTGACGAGCGGCGGCTGAGCCTGCGCTAGAACAAATCCTCCCCTGCTGAGCAGGGGAGGGAGCTTCTCCCCCAAACCCTCAAGCACAACATCAACCTTCTTGCGGTAAACTTGACAGCCGCAGGCAGGCACTGTAGCTTAGGGCATAGCGAACTCACTATGCCTTTCCTCCACGGCGTTCAGGAGGCCCTCATGAGAGTGCGGCTTTCCGGTCTCGTCCTTGCTGTCGTTGTGCTTGGTACCGCTCCCCTCGCGGCTGCCGAGCGTCCACCCCAGGACCTTCACCTGGTGGGCGATCATTGGACCGCGTGGGATCCCCCGCAGCCGCCCGAGGGCGTGCAGGTCCATGTCATCCAGCGTGGCGACACGCTCTGGGACCTCGCAGCCAGCGTCTATGGCAATCCCTATCTCTGGCCGCAGATCTGGGAGAAGAACCAGTACATCCTGGATGCCCACTGGATCTACCCGGGCGACCCCCTGGTGCTCGGCATCGAGGTGGCGCCGGTCGACACCCTCGCCGAGCAGGGGGGGACCGACGGCACGGGCACGGACGGGATGCCCGAGGACGTCGGCTCTCCGGAGAACGGGGACGTGATGACCTCGGAGCAGGCCGCCGGCGACCCGATCCCCCTCGGCGGCGAGAGCGACATCTACTGCACGGGCTTCATCGGCGACCTGGACGAGAAGTTCGAGCACACGATCATCGGCTCGGAGTTCGAGTCCGTCGCTCCCGACCTGGACCTGCTCCCGAGCTACGGCTTCCGCGGCAAGTACGGCCGGCCGGGCACGGCCAAGTACAACCTGTCGACCGGCGACATCGTCTACCTGGATGGCGGGCGGGCTCGCGGCATGAGCCCCGGCACCGTGTTCACCGCGATCGAGCCCCAGCGCCAGGTCATCCACCCCGTCACCAGGCAGGTGGTCGGCCGCTTCTACCACTACCTCGGCCGCATCCGGGTGCTGTCGGTCCAGGAAGAGACCGCCATCGCCGAGATCGTCCACTCCTGCGACCCGATCCTGGTGGGCCAGCAGCTCCGCACCTTCGTGCCCGAGCCGGTGCCCCTGGGCCGCCCCACCGCGCTGCGCCCCCTCAACTACCCGGAGCCGGAGGAGGACCTGCGGGACAACCCCATCATCCTATTCTCGCAGGACAACATCGTCTCCCTGGCCGAGGACCACGTCGTCTACATCGACCAGGGCGAGAATGCCGACGTCACCCCGGGCGACATGTACACGATCTACCGGAAGAACCGCGAGGGGCTGCCGCCGATCGTCATCGGCGAGCTCGCCATCCTGGCGGTCCACAAGAGCTCCTCTCTGGCCAAGATCATCGAGTCGCGTCACGCGGTCTTCGTCGGGGACCGGCTGTCGCCGAAGTGACCCCTGACTGAGCGGTGTCGAGTGCACAGGCGCTTGGGCTGATCCGGGCGCCTGTGCTAGTCTGATGGCTCCCTTGGCTCGCGACACATTTCCCCGAGGATAACGTTCTTGGCCGACCAAACCCTCAACGGACGTCTGTTTCAAATCGTGGATGAGCTCGTTCGCCGCGGCTTGACTCTGGAGCAGGCCCGCCGGGAATTCGAGCGCCAGTTCATCGTGGCCTCCCTCAAGTCGAACCGGGGCAACTTCTGCCGCTCCGCCAAGTCGCTGGGGGTCCACCGCAACACGCTGCGCAACAAGGTCTCCGACCTGGGGATCGCCTCCGAGGACTACGGCCTCGCGACGCGCAAGTCGCCGCGCCGGAAGCTGTCCCCGGTGACCGACTCCTAGCACCAGTTCTGGCACTGATCCTGCAGTAAATTCAGCCAGAGTTAACGAGGCCACCCGCACGGTAGTCGTGGGTGGCTTGTATTGTTTACAATCAGAAGCCCGCGCCGCTTTCTGGGTGCCGGGCTCTCACCGTGCGACCGCGACAAGGAGGGCTATGAACCCGAAACGCGTGCCGTTCACGGTGCTCGCGACGATGATGTTTCTGGTGCTTTCCTTTGATTCCACTCCGTCCGACACCGCCATTCCCGACCCTCTCCGGCTTCCGGACTCCCCTCCGGAAGGCCAGTCCCTTCAAGATCTTGCACGATGGGTGATGCAGTCCAGGTCCGAGGCCCGGCGCTTTCAGGCGATCACGCCCGGTGACCTGGAGGCCGCTCTCTCCCCCCGTCCCCCCCATCCCAGGCGCTTCGGGCTCTTCCCCGGGGAGGACGCCGATGCCGCCCGCCGCGAGCTGCTGGTCGGCCTTCCCTACGGCTCCCAGATCTGGCAGGTGACCCGGAGGCACCGGGTCGACGGTCTGCTCGTCGCCGCCATCGTGCAGGCCGAGTCCCGCTTCTCGCCCCATGCTGTTTCTCCCCGGGGCGCGGTGGGCCTGATGCAGATCATGCCCGCCACCGCGGAGATCTATGGCACGGTCGACCTCTACGATCCTGCCGTGAACCTGGAGGTCGGGAGCCAGTACCTGGCCTGGCTGCTGAAGGAGCTCGACGGCGATGTGGAGCGGGCGGTGGCTGCCTACAACGCAGGGCTCGCGCCAGTGCTGCGGTACGGCGGCGTGCCACCGTACCCGGAGACCCGACGGTACGTCAGCAAGGTGCTGGCGCTCTACCGCGAGCACTCGGAGGAGGTCTGGGACAGAGCGGGGTGGGGGCGGGACCCGTTCGCGGCCCTGCCGGCAGCGGTATCAGCGGCGCGGGCTGCCGGGTAGGCATCCGGGTGTGCCGGGATGGCGCGCCCTGACGTTCAGGGACGGGGCGCGCCGGTCTTCTCTTCGATCTGATCCGGAGTCTCGTCTTTCAGACCCTTCTTGAGGTTGCGGATTCCCTCCCCGATCCCACGTCCGATCTGGGGCAGGCGGCTCGCACCGAACAGCACGATGACGATGAGGAAGACGATCATCAACTCTGGGACACCGAGGCTAGGCATGATTCAAGCTCCTGGGGCAGTCGTGCCCCTGCGGGCAGTCTAGCAGATCAGGCCTCCAGCACCGCGGCCCAGGCCTCGGCCAGGTCCGGGACCAGCGGCGCACTCTCGGGCAGCCGGGACAGGTGGGCCAGGCAGCGGGCCAGGGTCGGAGCCACGAGCGGCAGGTGGCGCTCGGCTCCGCGCAGGGCGAAGGAGGTGTAGGTGCCGATCGCCTTGAGTGTCCGCTGCGCCGCGGCCCGATGGTACTGAATGGGGTCGATCCGTGCCGCGGCGAGCAGGGCCTCCTCCACCGCGGGCGGAGGGAAGAGCGTGTCGTTGAGCAGCGAGGCCAGATCGTAGGCCGGCGGACCGAGGCGCAGGTCCTGGTGGTCGAGCACGATCAAGCCGCCGTCAGCCAGGGGCATCAGGTTCCGCACCATGAAGTCGCGATGGCAGGAGACCGGGGGCTCGGCGCCCAGGTTGGCGCAGATCTGGTCCAGGGCCGAGCGTAGCGCGCGGGTCAGCGTCTCGTCGCCGGTGAGCCCCCGCGGCTGGAGGAAGAGGTCCCAGGTCTGCGCGAGCTCCCGGAGAAGAAGCTCCCGTCCGAGCCGCGGGTTGAGGCCGTCCAGCTCCTTGACCGGGATGCGGCCGATCCGGTCCGCCAGGTCGAGCGCGCGCTCGAACCAGACCCCCAGCTCGCTCCAGCTCCGGCCCTGACCCCACTCGCCGAGCGTCTGCGGCCCCAGGTCCTCCACGAGCATCCAGCCCTCGTCGCACGACGAAGCCAGCACGCGGGGCACCGGCACTCCCGCCTTCTCGAGCAGCGCGGTCGTGCGCAGGAAGCGGGGGCAGATGTTACGGACCTCCGGCGGATAGGTGGCGAGGATCGCCGTGACGCCGTCCGCGCCCGTCAGGCGGGTGTAGCGCCGGGCCGAGACGTCGCCCGGGAGCGGCCGGGACTCGCGCAGGGAGTATCCCGCAGACGCGAGCCAAGCTTCCAACCCGATGTCGGAGATATCGGCGAGCCCGACTAGCTCGGTTTTCAGAGGCTGGGACATCGGCGCTTCTTTCCGGACAAGGCCCGTTAGACTACCACGTTCCATGCCCGAAAACCCTTGTGGAATGGCGAATGAACGCCTCCTGTTGAAGGCGGGGACGAGGTTTGACACCCTCCGGGACAGGGGTGATAATCGCGGCGTCGGCCCACGATGTCGGCCCACAAAGCGGCCGAGGAGGATTTCGAGCTGGACGAGAAGCTCCATCAGATGCTGCGCGAGCTGCGGCGCGCTCTTTCCGAGGCGATCTCCGATTCGCCGGACGTGAACCGGACGCTGCGCAAAATCCGCGAGGAGGGCTATGCCCTCTACCTGCTGGTGGACTGCAAGCGGGAGGGCATCGAGGAGCTTTCGCTGACCGCCCCGCGGTTCCGCTCCAGCTCCGGACCGGGTGAGCCGGTCTTCCAGATCGACGGCCGCGACCTGAGCTTCCTGCGGTCGATCGGCATCGACCCGACCCGGCGGCTCCGCCGGAAACGCACCACCGCCACCTGACGTCCCCGCGGGCAAGGCCCGCCATCCATCATCCCCATCCATCATCATGGAAAGCCTCACTCAGACCCGGACCGACCTGCTCGGCCTCACGCGGGAGCGCCTCGCGGAAGAGCTGGCCCCCCTGGCGCCGATACTCGACCGCCCCTTCCGGGTGGAGCAGATCTACCAGGCGCTCTACACCCGCGGCATCCGCGACTTTTCCAAGATGACCGACCTGAGCAAGGATCTGCGCGCGCGCCTCGCGGAACGGTTCCTCATCGGCCTGCCCGAGATCTCGGAGAAGCGTCTGGCCGCCGATGGCACCTGCAAGTACCTCTTCAAGCTGCCGGACGGCGCCACCATCGAGGCCGTGGACATCCCGGACCGGGGTGTCCGCGATCGGCGGACCTTCTGCATCTCCAGCCAGGCGGGGTGCGCGCTCGCCTGCTCCTTCTGCGTCACCGGCTACTGGGGCGCGGGCCGCAACCTCACGGCGGGCGAGATCGTAGCCCAGGTGCTGGCGATCCGCGCCGACCGCGGCCTCCCCATGGAGGGGCTCAACATCGTCTTCATGGGCATGGGCGAGCCGTTGCTCAACGTGGAGAACGTCAAGGACGCCCTCGACATCCTGACCGAGTGGATCTCGCCGCACCGCATCACGGTTTCAACCGTGGGCATCCTCCCCGGCCTGGAGGAGATGGCCGCGTGGGAGCGCCGCCCCAACCTCGCCATCTCCCTCCACGCGGCGGACGACCGGCTCCGCTCCGAGGTCATGCCGATCAACCGCACCTGGCCGCTGGCGGACCTCATGGCCGCCCTGCGCCGCTATCCCCTGGAGAAGGGGCGCAAGATCACGTTCGAGTACATCCTGATCCGCGACCTCAACGACTCCACCCGGGATGCCGACAAACTGGTCAAGCTGCTGAGCGGCGTGCGCGCCAAGGTGAACCTGATCCCGATCAACCCGGACCCGGTGCTGGGCGAGCGCATGATGCCGCCGGACGACGAGACCATCGACCGGTTCCGGGAGCGGCTGCGTCAGAAAGGATTGATCGCCACGGTCCGCCGGCGGAGGGGCGACGACGTCAGCGCGGCGTGCGGTCAGCTCCGAGCGTTCGGACGAGACCCGCGTGGTGTCAGAGCACGGAGCGCCGCCAGATGAAGGCCGCGTTCCGCCCCACCGCCTGGCCCTCCCTGCGATAGCTGTAGAGCCGCTCCGCCTCACACCGCGTGCAGCTCGCCACGGAGTAAACCTCCTCCACCCCCGCCGCCTTCAACTGATGCCGGGCTGCCGCGACGAGGTCCAGGTGAGGGCGGTCCGGACCGGGGATGACCACGTCCGGTCCGCCCACTGCCGCGACCTGCTCCGCCACGTCCTCGCCCACCTCGTAGCAGCAGGGACCGATCGTCGGACCGATCCAGGCGGTCCAGCCCTCTCCTCCTCCTGCAGCCTGGAGAGCAGCCGGGATCACACCACCCACCAGTCCGCGCCAGCCGGCGTGAACGGCCGCCAGCCCTTGAGGACCGGCGAGCAGGATGGGCACGCAGTCGGCGGTCACCACGGAAAGGGCGAGGTCCGGAGCATCGCTGAAGAGAGCGTCCCCTTCGCCACAGTTTCCTGGATGAGCGGGCAGGACCCGGGCCGAGTGGAACTGCTTCGCCCAGGCGACCGATGGCGCATCCGGCTCGATGTGGTGGAGGACATCCTCCCGTTCCTCACGCGCCCCGCGCCCTGCAAAGCGGACCTCGACCTCACCCTGATCGTCCCCCTTGCGGGCCCGCCAGAACCATTGGCCGCCTTCCTGAAAAGGCCCCTCGATCACTGTCTTGCTTCCACGATCGGCTCGACCACGTCGGCCACCGCCTCGGCCAGCTTCCGCTGCCCCTCGGCGTTCGGGTGGATCGGATCGGCCTTCAGCGCCGGATCGAGGAGGATGTCTCCGAGGGCGTCCTCGACCACGGGGATGTCGTAGGCTTCGTCGAGCCGCTCGAACACGTCGGTGTAGCGCCCGGCGAAGGGGACCTCGACCTCGACGAGGACAGGCACCACCCTGGCGGCGAGGAGCCGGTCGAGGATCTGGCGCAGCGCCGCCTCGGTCTGCGCGGGAGGCACCTGGCGCAGGATGTCGTTGCCTCCGAGCTCGACGATCACCATCCAGGGGTCCAGGGCGAGCACGTCGCCGACCCGGGCGAGCCCGGCTTCGGCGGTATCCCCGGCCACTCCCGCGTTGATGACCTCGACGCCGAGCTTCTCCGAGAGGAGAGCGGGGAAGGGCTGGCCGGGCTCGGCGCCCACTCCCGAGGTGATCGAGTCCCCCAGGCAGACGATGGTCTTCCCGGGGGAGTCGAGGTTGGGGACCTCCGGCCCGCCGCAGGAGGCGAGCAGGAAGAGAAGGGCCGCGAAGAGGGGCAGAGTCTTCACGGCCCGGGATTCTACCGTCACCTTCCTTCGGCCAGCTTCGCGATCAGCTTCTCCAGCGCCGCCACACGCTCGCGGAGCACATCGATCTCCGCATCCTTCTCGGCCATCTCCTTCGTCATCTTTCCGTAGAGGGCCTGGATCGAGGCCAGGCTCACCCCCGCCATGTCCAGGGTGGCGATGGTCCGCTCGTCCGTGCCGAGCCCGAAGGTGGCGGCGAAGTCCTGGGCCATCGGTCCCATGTGGCGGACCTGGGGGTCGTCCCCCTTGCGGTTCCAGGTCGAGATGGGCAGGGTCACGACCTTGGCCAGGACCTCCTCCGGCTCCACGGGCACGATCTCGTGCTTGGTGTTGCGGTCGGAGTTCTGGGTCAGGGTCCCGCCGATGGTCAGGTTGCCGTTTCCCTGGAGGTCGAAGGCCGTGAGGCCGGCGCCGGCCTTGATGAATTTGAAGTTGCCGGAGATCATGTTTGCCCCCCAGGTCACTCCCAGCGAGGTGTCGACGTAGTTGAGCCGGACGCCGCCGTTGTTCGAAAGCTGGAGCATCGTGCGAGTCGCCGCGGTTCCATTCGTCTCCTGGATCAAGGCCGAGGTCGCTCCGTCGCTGCCCGCGAGGTGGAACTTCTGGGCCGGAGCCGAGGTGCCGAGGCCGACGCTCCCGGTCGGGGTGATATGGAGGCGGTTGGCACTGTTCGTGCCCAGGATGAGCGGCTTGTCGACCACCGTGCCGATGATCAGGCCGTTTCCGCTCACCTGGAGGAACTCGGTCCAGCTCGCGAGCGTCTGGCCGAACCGCGAGATCGTTCTCCCGCTGCCGTGCGCCTGGAAGTTCACGGTCGCGGAGTCGGACCTGGCGCGCAGGACGCCGACACCGTTCACCCCGGTGCTGGTGTTCTCGACCGTGGCGAGGGTGTTCGCGTCCGCGCTGTCCAGGAGGTGGAATCTCTCGGCGGGCGTGGCGGTGCCGAGGCCAAAGCGGCCGGTGCCGTCCACGTAGACCGAGTTGTCGGGGGCGCCGGCCCGGATCGTCAGGGGCGTCTTGGCGCCGTCCACGTCCTCGATGGAGAAGCGGTTGGCGCCGCCGCTCGCCGAGTCGTTCACGGTGATCTGCCAGTCATTGCCCGGGAAGGCGCCCGAGCTCGTGTCCTGGAACCGCAGCCGCACGACCCCCTGCTTGAGCCGCAGCGCCTCCGCTCCGAAGGCCTCGTTGTTGACGCATCCGAGACCGATGCACCCCTTGCCGTCGACGATCAGGTCGTCGGGGACCACCTGGTCCGCGGCGGTCCTCAGGCGGGGCTGCTCGGCGGCGTCCGGGGAGACGAGGGCGCCGTCCGCGATCGTGAAGGAGCCGGACTGGGCTCCCTCCGCGGACCGGAGCTCCCAGGTGTAGGAGCCGTCCGGCAGGGACGCGCCCTGCGCATCGAAGAGCGAGAGCGCGGGAGTCGCTCCCGGGCCGAAGCGGACGGTGCGGACCTCCCCCCGGGGATCGGCGAGGGTGAGGGTCGCACTCCCGGTCTCGACGAGCGGGATCCACTCCAGGAGACCGCGGCCCGCCTTGACGAGCGCGACCGGATCGTCGGCAACGGCAGAGTCCAGGCCGCCGGCGAGCGCGATGAAAAGGAAAAGCGGTGCAGCGAGCTTGCTCCGGATCATGAATCATTCCTCCTTGAATAGGCGTTTCTCACTCCGCGTCTCCCCTCCGTCTTCCCCTCCATCTGCGGATCAGCCAGGGCACACCCAGAAACCATTGCAGATAACCGGCGCCGTAGGCCGAAACGATCAGGCAGACGATGAAGGCCTGGGCCAGGGCGGGCTCCGCGTCGTAAACCCCGGCCAGGATTCCGAAGAGATACAGGAAAGGTATGCAGGACGGAAGGTTGAGCAGCAGCGCCATTCCGATCACGATCGGCGCGGCCAGCTCCGGCGACACCTGTCCTCTCAGCATGAGGAGCCACCAGAGCACCAGGTTGACGAGCAGCAGCGTGATCCATACCCAACCTCCGACTCTCATGCTTCTCCGGCTCATGACAGGTCAGAACAGATGGTTCATGGCGCAGGCCAGCGGATTCGCGCAGTCCTGGTACGAGCATTCGAGAGCGCAGTCGGAGACGACGTCGGTGGCCCATTCCTGACAGTTCGTGAACGGACCTGCAAGGCCGTAGTACGGTCTGGGCTGCTCGATCTTCCGCGTGATGCACTCCTCGTTGCACGTGTCGTCGTCGTTGATCGGGCGGCACCGCGTGGGCTCGAAGACGTCGCCCTCGTCCGGCCGCGTGGGCCGCCCCCTGCCAAACCCGGGACCGTCGGTGGTCTGGCCGCCGCAGTTCACGGTGGTGCCGTTCACGACGCAGACGTACTGGTGGTAGACCGGATTCCCCCAGATGTCCGGCCCTCTCCGGGTATCGCCCCTCTCCGGGTTCGCATTTCCCAGCGGCCGGCGGCAGAGGAAGGAAGCCAGCCCGAGCGGGTCGGCGAACTTCGTGGGAGAGGAAAAGGCGTACGCGTAGAGGTTCATTCCGCCGTCGAGGCCGATCGGGTCCGCCTGCGCGTACCTGCCGGTTCCCGGCTGGTACCAGCGGTTCAGGTTGTAATAGACATCCTGGGACAAGCCCGTCACCCGGAACGCGTCGCTCGTCCACTGGCCCGGGTAGCGGAGGAAAACCTTTTCCGAGGACAGCGTGCTCAGGACGGGTGACGCCACGCGCCGCCTGCCTCCGCTGCGCGAGAAGTCGGGATCGGGGTTGTCCAGCCCGGCTGTCCAGGGCGCGCCGAAAGGCTCCACGCCTCCGGCCCAGACCACGGCGCCCGCGGCATCGGTCGAAAGGACCGGCGTCCCGAGATGATCGGTCGAAAGGTACAGCAGCTCGGGACCGGTCGTGAGCTGGGCCACCGGCCTGCCCGCGAAGTAGAAGACGCGGGTGGTATCGGTGCTCATCTGGGCGGAGACCTGGTCCTCGCCGTCCGGGCCGATCGTCGATCCGGTCCACTCGCGGGCTTCCGTGCGGGCCATCAGCACACCCTCGCTGCTGTAGACCGGATTGACAAGGATTTCGTCGCCCGAGCCGCTGACGGTGAAGTTGGCCTCGCGGAGATAGCCGCGGCCGTCGTAGAGAAAATCCGTGCGCGACGGTCCCACGTCGGTCCGGAGGGCCTTCATGCGTCCGTCCGGGGCCATGTCATAGAACGCGGTCTGCACCGCCCCTTCGTCGTTCGATTCCAGGATCGAGATCTGGTTTCCGGCGGCGTCGTAGGAATGGCTCCAGGAGCCCGTGCCCCATCCCGGGGCGGGAGTCACGGCCGAGAGCTTCGGGTTGCCCGCGCCGGAGTAGGTGTAGCTCTGCGTCGGCTCGCCGGTCCTGGCGAAGCTCAGGCGGTTGCCCGCCTTGTCGTAGGTCCAGGCCCGGCTCCCCCAGGGGCCGTCGCCCTGGGTGAGATGGTAGAGGTAATCCTGATAGGCGAAGCTGGCGGAGTAGGCGACACCCGCGACCGAGCCCGCGATGGAGGTGGGATTGCCGTTGGCGTCCAACGTGTAGTCCCAGTCGAGCAGGCTTCCGGCCTGGATCCAGTCCGGGAAGTACCTCGCGTCGAAGCTCCGCGTCTCGCTCAGGCCGTTGGCCAGGGAGAGGGTCGCCAGGGGACCGAGCGCCTTGTAGCCGGCGCCCGTGACCAGGGGCTGCGCGCCTGAGCCCGCGTCGTAGCTCAGCGTGGCCTGGCGGTCGATGGAGTCGTAGGTGTAGATCGCCGAGACACCGCCCGGGTAGCTCGTCCGGGTCCGGTTGCCGTTGGCGTCGTACTCGTGCGTGAGCGAGCCGTCCTGCAGCATCCGTCCGAAACGATCGTAGGCATAGGCGACGGTCTGGCTGTTGCGGGTGATGCCGGTGAGCCGGCCCACGTCGAACTGCGCCGGGGTCGAGCCATAGCCGTAGGTCGTCGTCAACGTCGAATCGGGGCTGCCCGCCGGACCGAAAGTCTCCTGGGTCACCCGGCCGGCGGCGTCGACGGTGCTCGTGGCCACCATCGCCCGCGCATCCGTCCTCGTCAGCAGCTTTCCATGCTCGTTCCAGGTGTAGCCCGTGGTGCCCGAGACCGGCGACACCTGCTGGGTCACGAGGTCTCGGTCCGACGTGGTGTAGGTCGTCTGGTTGCCTTCGGCATCCGTGACCGACGCGAGGTGGTCCTGGACGTCGTAGGTGAAAGTGGTCGTGGCGGCGCTCGCCGTACCTGGCCCCAGGACTGTCGAGGTCAAACGGTCGAGGGCGTCGTAGGCGTGCTGCTGGGTGGGATTCGCGTGCGAGCCCTTGGGGTGATTCGCGTCCCACGCCTTCTCGAGATTGTCGTTGGCGTCGTAGCAGTACTCGGTGACGCTCGGGCTGGGGCTACCCGCTCCCTGGGTGACCTTGTCCAAGTGGCAGGTGAAGTCGTAGGCGGTCTTCGAATCGCTTGCCCAGGCGGAGCCGGTCCAGCGCTCGAGACTCTCCTCGATGCGATGGCCGGCGCCATCGAGCTGATAGACCGTGCGCTCGCGGGGCTGGGCCGTGTCGAGACAGGTCGTGCTCGTGGGGGTCGCGACCGCCGTGCCGCGCACGACCTCCTTGAGCCGTCCGGCGGTGTCGTAGACGTACTCGACTCCATTGCCCCGTGGCAGCTTCCTGCAGAAGAGGTCGCCGAACGAGGTGTAGGTGGAGGTCGTCACCAGGTCGTCGGCAGGAATCGCCCCCTTCCGGCGGACCTCGGTGACCCGGTTGAGACTGTCGTAGGTCGTCACCGTCTCGACCCCGTTCGGATCGGTCACGGAGGTGCGGCGGTTGAGGCCGTCGTACCCGAAAGTCGTCGTCCCCGCCAACGGATCGGTGCGCGTATCGGGGATGTGGCCGTTGCGTCCCGACAGGCTGTAAGTGAAGGAGGCCACGTCCGCGGTCCCGAAGCCGGGCGGATCGATCGTGAGCACCTCGCCCGAACCGTTGTGCGTGTAGGCGGTCGTCTTGAACCCCGACGCCAGGGCGGAGCCCCCTTCGAAGCCGTCGTTCGTCCCCGACGTCATCACGCCGGTCGTGGGGTCGTAGGCCGAGTCGGTGCGGCGCTTGTTGCTGCCGCCGGAGGTCGAGGGGACCTCCTCCCGCGTGACGAGGCCCGGGAAGTTGGCGTCATAGGTGTAGGTCGTGAGCCGGGTGAGGCTCGGCACGTTGGCGGCCTCGGTCTTCGTCAGCAGCCGGCCGTCCGAGTTGTAGGTGAAGTCGGCGCGGGTGCCCTTGGCGTCGGTCGCCGAGGAGGGCAGCAACGAATTCGAGCCGCCGTAGGCAAAGGTGGTCAGGGGCGAGAGCCCGCACGTCGGGCAGGAGCCCTGGACCGAGGTGATCTTCGGCTTCGTCCCCGCCGAGTCGCGGCCGATGCCGTACGTCGTGGCTTGATCGAAAGTGCCCGAGACCGTGCGCGTGACGATGGCCTGGGTCGGAAACGACGGGTTGGTGTAGCTGTACGCCACTTTTTCCGTGGCGTTCGAGCCGCTGAAAGCGGGATCTCCCCGCCAGCTCTTTGCAACGTTGTTGGTGCCGGTCTGGTATTCGAACGCGGCCATGACGCGCAACTGGACACCGGAGACCAGGTCCACGCGCGTCAGATAGCCCGGCCGCGTCGCGTCGTAGAGGAACTGCCACGAGGTTCCGTCGGGCCGCGCTGCGAGCGTCAGCTCGTCGCCAGACCAGGTGAAGCTCCAGGTGCGCGACGACGTCCCCGATCCCGCCACCGCGGCCTCGGTGATCGAAGCGAGCTTGCCGCCCACATGATACGTAAAGCTGTCGCTGCGGCCGTCCGGGAAGCTGACCGTGATCAGTTGGTTGCTGCCGTTGTAGGTGCCCTGGATCGGGTTGCCCGGATCCTGCGCGAAGGTGGTCTTGTCCCAGCGGCCGTCGGAAAGGAAATAATCCTTGCGGCCGTCGAGCGAGTGGAGCTGCCAGCCGCTGGTGGCGGTGTCGAAGTAAAGCTTTCTGAGCTCGTCGGAAGGCACGCGGCCCTGGTACAGGCGCAGGCCGCCGCCCGCGGCCAGGTTGGAAAACTCGCGGAAGGCGCCGTGGCGGGTCAGCAGCCAGACATGGCTGTTGTTCGGATCCATCACGATCCGCTCCGCGAAGTCGTGCGACCAGAAGCGGCCCAGGGTCGTGCGCCAGGCCGTGGTGCCCGGAAGATTGTCTCCGCCCACGCCACCCGCGGCATAGCGGAGCTGGGACTTGCCCATCCAGGCAGGCTCGCAGCTCGGTCCGCCTCCGCCGGTCGGCACCGAGCAACCCGCGCCGCCCCCACCCGCGCCGCCTCCCCCCGCCTCTCCCCCTATGGGCTGGCACAGGGGGCAGGACGTGCCTGCCGCCCCGCTCGATCCGCCGCTCCCCTCGGTACAGGTGTAGGGAGGAGGCGCGACGCAGCCGAGCGCCATGGCGAGGTCGACCGCGGGGATATTGATCACCTTGTTGTTGTTGGCATTTTCACACGCGCTGCCCGCGCAGACGCGGATCTTGACCGAAAGGTTCGTCGACCAGGCCTGGCCGCAGGTGATCCCCCGCTGAATATAGGTATCCAGATTGTCGAAGTTGATCTGTCCTCCGAATGCCGCCAATCCGCAGGTGAAGTCCTTCGTGCAGCCGGCGCCGGCGCACGGGTACCACTCGGCCCAGGGTGTCAGCGAAACGAAGAGGCTTCCCTCTTCGATGATCATGTCCCGCAGGCCGGGGACGGTGGCGGTGGCGTGGATCTTGACCCCGCAGCTGCCCGTGTTGGGATTGCACGCGGGGTTGGTCTTTTCGACCGACCAGCCCAGCGTCTCCGCCGCGTGGCACCGGAACCCGGAGCCGCCCAGGCAATTGTTGGACTTTGTAACCTGGCCGGAGGCGCTCCAGTAATAGTCGCCCAGCGCGGTGGTCCCGCAGTTGTTCTGGGCTTCGGCGGCCGGGGCTATCCACAACCCCAACGCCAGGATCATTCCAACCTGCAGGTGAAACGACACACGGGCACAGCCGTAGCGCATAGGCATGCATTCCTCCGGAAGTCTTCAGGGCACAGCTGAGAGTGGATACGGGCTCGGCCGCGACAAGTTGCAGCGCAGTGGCTGCAAAAAACCGGGGGCGTTCTCACGCCCCCGGACATCTCAGGTCGACATCCACGCTATACTGGGGTCCTCCTAGGTCGAGCCATCGGTCCCGGGAGCGGCCGTCTGAGAGGGGTTAGGGCCCAGCTCGGACGGCTTTTTGATTTCCACCGGCGGCGGAGGCGGGATCGGCTTCCGCGGCCGGCGGGGATTGAGACCGAACTCCGACAGCTTCTCATCCACGCGGCCATACTGCGCCCGGATGCCGTCGTGCAGGCGGGTCGCCAGATCCCTGCCCCGCGCGACGTGCCCGTCGATGTCGCGCGACGCCTGCTGGACCTGCGCCTGGAGCGTGGCCTGGAGCGTCGTCGCATTCTCGAGTCCCTGCCGCTCGAGATCCAGTTGGGCCCGCTGCGGCTCCAGGCTGCTCAGCTCGGGGTTGGCCCCCACGGTGACGTCGAGGTGCCCCCAGTGCTTGATGTAATCGGCGTACGAGTTGGTTGCCATTTCATTTTCTCCTTTCTGTTGTCAGCCGATCAGATCGGCCAGGTTGAACACCGCGTCCGTGAGACCGCCCGTGCAGCCGCGGACGGGGTGCCCCGTGAGAGTGATGGTGACCTCGGTGCCCGCGATCCTCACCAGGACCGGCTGGCGCAGCTTGCTGGCGAGCCGGCACGCGCGGCGGGCGAACCCCGTAGCCTTCCCGGCTTGGGTGAACAGGCGGATGCGCTGGATCGCTCGTCCGTCCGGACCCAGCGCCCACCCGCGCAGGTCCCCGAGAAGCTGCTGGATGCGCTCCGGCTTGAGGTCCATCCTCACCGGCGCTTCCACCTGAGAGCCCGGCTGCTGCTCCGTCTTCATCTGCTCCATACATGCTCCTTTCGGAAATCCGGGCCGGAATGACCCGGAAGATCGTCTTCAAAGCTTCTTCAGGATCGCCATCGGCCTGCGGATCAGATCCACCGCTTCGAGGGCGGCCCCGTCCATGTCCTTCCCGCTCCGGGCCGACTCCAGGAAGTCGTGGAGCGCGACCAGCATCCGCACCTGGTCGAGCGAGACCGGAAAGACCACCTGCATCTCGTCGATCAGCTCCTGAACGCGGGCCGCCTGCTCCGTGGCCACGAACACCCGCGCCAGGTCGAGAGAGCAGAGCGCGACGTCGAGCAACCGGCGCTGCACGAACAACCGGCGGCGGACACTGCACAACGTGGCGATGGCCTCCTGGTGCTCGCCCAGGTGGAGCGCGAGCCGGCCTTCCAGCCAATCGAGCTCCAGCAGCACCCGCGAGTCGAGGACGACCTCCCCGAGCACGCGGCTCTCCATCCTCAGGCTGCGCGCCGGCTCACCCTGTCCCAGGGCCGCGAGGCACAGGGCCATCCCCAGGCTGCAACGCGCCGCCAACGCCGGCGAGCACTCGAAGGTCAGCAGCCCCCGGGCCTGGGCGAAGAGCCGGCTCGCCGGCTCCAGCTCGTTCCCGTGCAGGAAAAGGAAGGCGATCCGGCTCAGGCACGCGCCCTGCGCCTCCATCGCCCGCGCCTCGCGGAAGATCCCGACCGCCCGCCACAACAGCGCCGTGGCCTCCTCCACATGCCCCTGCTCCTCCCGCAGGCACGCCAGCCTCTGGCAATAGAAAGCCCTCTCCACCCCGTTCGGCGGACCCGTCAGCGCCGAGGCCGCCTTCTGGAACCGCTCCTCGGCTCCATGCCGGTCGCCCGACAGCCGCCGGACATTCCCCTGGAGCGCATACGACCGGGCCAGGATCCTGTCCACCCGGGCGACCAGGAGCCCCGGATAGGGCTGGTCGGCGATCATCCGGGCCAGGTTCGCGAGCTCCTCCGCCTTCTCCGGACAGGCCTCCTCGAAACGCCCGCTCTCGGCGACCAGAAGCTCGGCCAGGAGAAGATTGCGGAACCGCTCCTCCCGCGCCGCCTCCTGCCAGCGGTGCCTCTCGATGGCCAGCAGCTCGTTCATGAGCTGCCTCACCTCCGTGCTGCCCGACTGCAACGGCCCTTGATCCGGCATGACTCTCCTCTCTCTGAAGGAAGAACATCCACGGCTCACCAGCGAGGCTGGGGTCAGTCCAAACTGCCTGCTTCTGGATCTAGTCTACGGGAGAACGGCAAATACCGTCTAGTCTCGATCGTGATAACCGAAATGCATGCCGCTGAATGGCCGATTGAGCCACAGGAATGGAGATGGACGGCGGGATTGGTGAGTGCAGGCCAGCTAGTAGATCACTCCGGAGCCTTGGCGGCCTGGGCGGTTCGCGCCTTTTGCCGCTTCCAAGCCCCGCTGCCGGGCTGAACAACCTGGTAAGACCGCAGCAGGCCCTCCAGGAGCTCGGCCAACCCGTCGCGGAGCACGGCGGGCAGCGCTTCGAGCCTGGGCACCAGGGTCCTGAAGCGGGCGTCCCCCGCCGGCTCGCTGCCGGTGATGAGGAAGTCCGTGGTCGTGTCCAGCGCCCTGGCGATCCGGCTCAGCACGTCCAGCCGGGGCTCGTGGCCGCCCCGCTCGTACCTGCTGATCTGGGCCGCCCTGGCGCCGGCCCGCTTTGCCAGCTCCCTCTGGGTCCACCGTCTCCGGCGGCGGAGACGGCTGATGCGCTCCCCGAGCCCTTCCGGCGGGTCCGGCAACCTCGGAGACTTCATGTCGGGTGGAACGGTAGGCGAGGCCCGGCCGCGGCGGTACCGCGGGGGCTGATTTTCCCTGAGCCATGCCGGAAAGGTCCGGCCGGGTCTTCAGCTCCGGGAGGTCTTCCGAGGCACCCGCCCGAGGCTCCGGCAGACCTCGATATCCCGCGAGGGCAGGCCCATCCTGCGGAGAGCCAGGTCGGACATCTTCGCCAGCTCCTGGACCGTGCGGAACCCGGCCCTCGACAGGCGGTGGGCCGCGAAGGCCCGGAGGCCCTGCTGCCGCAGGGAACGCACCGGCGAATCGAGCGGGCGCCCCAGGATGCGCTCGCACGCCTTCAGAGAGCCCTCCCCCAGCCCGGAAAAAGAGAGGAACTGCTCGCGGGTGAGCCGGCCGAGCTTCTCCATCGAATCGATCCCCGCCCGGCCGAGCGCGTTCGCGACGATCCGCGGCAGCCCGCGCTCCTCCCAGTCCCCTTTCCGGGACGGGATCACCGAGCCGAGCATCTCCTCCAGCTTCGCGAGGCTCCGCAATCCCATCCCGGGGATGGCGGAAAGATCCTCCCGGGTCCTGCCGGCGAGGTCGTCCAAAGTCAGGATGCCGGCCGCGGCCAGCTCCCGCGCCGCTTTCGGGTGAATCCCCCGCTTCAGCCAGTAGAAGGCTTTCGGGTGCTTCCGGAGGAGGTGCCTGTACTGCTCCTCAACGCGCGCCATGGTGATCGGTCTTCGGCAGGGGGACGATCGACGCGGCAAGGGCCAGCTTCTGGCACTCGGGGCAGGCCCGCAACAGGTGCCGGGCCACGAGCCGGCTCTCCTCGCGGCTGCTCTGGCCCAGGATGAAGCGCTCGATCTGCTCCGGGTCAGGATGGATTGCTTTGCGGTCCGTCACCTGCTCCATGCCGGGATCGTAGGAGCACCCCGTGTCGCCGGGTGACAGAACCGGCGATTTCCCTTAAGCTATGCCGAGTTGAACCGTTTCTCCTGTATTGGCAACGTATTACGCGTGCCGTTGTCACGCCGGACCCGCCGCGTGCACCCAGAGTCTGTAGACTGAGAGAAAAGGAGCGTCTCCGCGATGAAGGGAAGAGGGGCGGACGAGCCGGAGGACGAGACCCTCCCCCCAGGGGCCGGGGAGCTGATCTACCTGCGCGAGGTGCTCGGCATCTCCCGGAAGGACCACGCACATCGCCTGGGTCACGCCGACGACTCCCTGCTGAGGAAGTATGAAAGGGGCGATAAGCCGCTCAGCCGCGGCGCCTTCAAGGCCACCGTCGAGCCCATCGGCCACGCCCCGGAGACCGTGGACGCCCTCCTCGCCCTCCACCCTCTCGTCAAGCACCTGCCCCCGGAGGAGCCCCCCTCTCCCGTGGCCCTCCGCCGCCCCGAGCTCGTCCGCATCGACCGCGCCTGCCTGGCCGCGGCAACGGGCGTTGTCGAGTGCCTCCGCCCCCTGCTGATCCGCGAGAAGAAGAGGATCAAGGCCGAGGCTCAGCGCAATGAGGCGGAAGAGATCTGGCCCGAGCTGCAGGTCGCGAGCTGGAAGAGGCGCCGCGAGCTCGTCGAGACCTGGCCCCGGTACCGCACCTGGGCCATGGCGGAACGGATCTGCGAGGCCAGTATCAAAGCCGCGGCCCACCGCGCGGATCAGGCACTGGATCTCGCCCGCTTCGCCCTGTTCATCGGCGAGCGCATCGAGGAGATCTTCCGGGACCGGACGGCGGGGTACTGCTGGGCGCACGTTGGCAACGCGCAGAGGGTCGGCGAAGACTTTGAGGGCGCCGACCGTTCGTTCGTGCGCGCTTGGCGCCTCTGGAACGCCGGGGTCGGCTCCGATCCCGACCTGCTCCTCGAGTGGAAGCTCTTCTCCCTCGAAGCCTCTCTCCGCCGGGCGCAGCGCCGCTTCCCGGAGGCGCTGGAACGGCTCGACGATGCCAGGAAGTGCAGCGGAAGGAACCGGCTCGCCGCCAGTAGAATCCTCATGAACAGGTCCAACGTCTTCCACCAGGCTGGAGATGCCGAGAGTGCCCTGGCAGCGCTCGAAGAAGCCACCCCCCTGATCGAAGGCCTGGGAGACCCGCAGCTCCTCGTCGCCCTGCGCTTCAACCGCGCCGACCTCCTGACCCGACTGGAGCGCTACGAGCAGAGCGAGCGGTTGCTCCTTCCGGTCCGGCAGATGGCCGCAGCCCAGGGCAACGGCCTCAGCCTGCTTCGGGTCGACTGGCTGGAAGCGAAGATCTGCGCCGGGCTCGGCAACAAGGAAGAGGCCATGGCCCGCCTGGACAAGGTCTGCGAAGATTTCACCGCTCGGAAGCACCCCTACGACGCGGCACTTTCCGGCCTGGATCTGGCGCTGCTCAAGCTGGAGGCCGGTTTCACGACGGACGCCAAATGGGTGGCTGTCCGTCTGGCCTGGATCTTTGACTCGAAAAAGATCCGCCGGGAGGCCCTCGCCGCCCTTCGGATCTTTTACGACGCTGCCATGCAGGAGGCAGCGACGGTGGAGCTGACTCGCCAGGTAATCGCTGACATCGAGAGAACGAGGCACTCGGCCTCTGCCGCGAGCGACTGAGGAGAGGCCGAGGAGGACGGCTATGAGCGGCAACGGCCGTTCGGATCGATCATGCAGCCTTCGTCCGACCAGCTCGTGGGCCGTGGCTCGGGCGCGCAGCCGCCGCTCGGATCGATATGGCAGCCCGTCTCGCTCCAGATGCGCGTGAGGAAGCTCGAAATGCGGCCGAGGAGACTGAGAGAGGGTCCTGCCTCCTTCGCCGCGCGGGCTTCGTCCGACCTGGAACCGGCGGCCGAGGCCCAGGGAGCGGCGAAGGTTGCGAGAAGCAGGAAGATGACGGCTTTGCGATGGAACGAAGCTTGGTGCATGGGCGGCTCCCTCGAGAGCGCTCCGACGGCGGTCACCATGACCGGCGGGGGCGCCCTCCGGCAAAAAAGCGGACCAAAAGAGTATGGGCTATGTCCGGCAGGGCGAGGAGATTGACATGGCGGAACGAGGAGACCCTGAAGTCCTGAAGCACGTGATCGGCTTCCTGCGCACCGAGGCCGATATGACGCAGGCAGAGCTCGCGCTGGCGGCGCGGGTGACCCAGAGCGACATTTCCGACTGGGAGCTGGGGAAGTCTGCGCCGTCGGAGGACGCTCTTCGCCGAATGGCGCAGGTGGCCGACATCCCCTGGCACTTGGTGATGCACCTCATCCGTTTCCTGACCTCGGTGGTGGAGGCGGTGAAACGCGGGACCCAGACCGGAGAAGCGGCGATCAGCCTTTCCATGCTGGATACCGTTCTCCTCGCGGTGATGCCCCTGCTCGTCGAAGAGGAGGTGGAATCGATCCAGTCGCCGCTCGGGGACTTTCTCATAGAGGCGGAGGACATCTGGACTACGCTGGAACCCCTCCCGGCGGACGAGCGTCGGTGCCGGATCGAGACAGCTCCCGTCGACGCCTGCCGGAACTGGGCCGCATTGGCGAAAACAGTCTGTGAGGCTTCGGCGAGCACGGCGGCCGACAGTGCAGAGGACGCCTTGGAGGTGGCTCGGCTAGCCCTGCTTATTGCGGAACGCGTTCTGGGCGAGGATGGCCTCATGGCGGTCAGTCATGCCTGGGGCTTCGTCGGAAACGCCCGGAGGGTAGCCAACGACTTCGAGGGTGCGGACGAAGCATTCGCCCTCGCTTGGAAGCTATGGCCGGCTGGGGCTCCCTCGGCTTTGTTCCCCAAGTGGCGGTTGTTCGACCTCGAAGCCTCGCTGCGGCGAGCGCAGCGCAAATGGTCCCACGCCTTGGAGCGGCTCGACAAAGCTCGGGCCGCCAGCGCAGGGGATAAGCTCGCCTCCGGCCGGATCCTCTTGCAGAAGGCGAACGTCTTCCATCAGATGGGTGATTCAGGCGATGCCTTGGCGGTGCTGGAGGAGGCCGCGCCCTTGGTCGAAGGCTTTGGGGATCCGCACCTTCTCTTCACGCTGCGCTTCAACAAAACTGACAACCTGGCTCGGCTGGAGCGCTTTGAGGAAGCGGCACAACTGCTGCCGAAGGTCGAGGAGCTGGCCGCAAGGCAGGGCCTCGAACACACCCGGGTGCTGTGGCTGACCGCGAAGGTGAAGGCCGGGATAGGGCAGAAGGAAGAGGCCATGACCCTGCTGGAGCAGGTGATGGCCGTGTTCACGGAGCTGGAGCTGCCCTACGACGCGGCGCTGGCCGGGCTGGACCTTTCGGTACTCTGGCTGGAGGCCGGACGCCTGGCCGAGGTGCGGGAGCTGGCGGAGGCCATGACCTGGATCTTCGCGTCAAAGAAGATCCGCCGGGAAGCGCTCGCTTCCCTGACCCTCTTCTGCGAAGCCGCGAGGCAGGAGGCGGCCACGGTGGAGCTGGCCCGGCAGGTCATCGCGGAGGTCGAGAAGGCGCGGCGGTCGGGGGCATGACGTCCCCCTCCCGCCGCGGGGTTGACGCCCCTGGCCCCTCTGTCGCCCCTGCCGGGGCTTGAAAATCTTCTCCCGGTTACCCGGGGTCGCCGCGCCTGCGGCGCTCTGACCCCGGGCTACATGCCGCCCGCCCCCCTCCGGGGGCTGAGGAGGACGGCTCCAGGCCCTGAGGAATGCGGAGCCACTGTTGGAGAAGAGGCTGGCGCAGTCACGCCCCCCTCTCCCGGGGGTCCGGGCGTGCGGATGGGAAAGGGGCCGGGGGGGAGGGCTAGTGGGCTGTCACGGCAAGATTGACGGGATGAGGTGGATGTAGGGGAGGGGCTTGCCCCAATACTGTCCAGTTAGGCTGACGCCTCCCACGTCCAGACCATAGAGGCCGTAGAGACGCCCCCAGTCCGTTGGCACGAACCTGCCGGGTGTACAGGGTCGGGGCGTCTCCCCACGGCAGGCGGGCCTACCCCAGCACCATGCCTATGCCACAGGCCTATGCCACAGGCGTGACCGGGCAACGATCTCCACGACGCCCGTTATTCGGTGGTGCCTGAGGCCAAGAGACGCCCCGACCTTGTACACCCGGAAGGTTTGTGCCAGCGGACTGGGGGCGTCTCTACCCGACATCCGTAGCCTGTGGCGGTCTGCGGACGGCCCACCGCATGCCAGTCGGGCTTCATATGTGACGGGTCTAAACTGGACAGTATTGGGGCTTGCCCCTCCCTACAGGAGGAAGCTACCCGTCGATCGGAGTTTGACTAGGTACTAGAAACCACAACGGCCGTCGGGGTCGATGTGGCAACCCTCATCCACCCTGGGAGCGCGGCGGCAGCCGCCGTTCGGGTCAATGCGGCAACCCTCATCCACCCGCTGGGTAGCACAACGGCCGTCGGGATCGATCATGCACCCCTCATCTCCCCGAAGCGCGGCGCAGCGGCCGTTCGGGTCGATCATGCACCCGGAATCGCCCCAGAGGGAGAGGAAGAGGGTCCGGAAAGAGTCGAGGAGGGTGGACGGGGCTGCGGCCAGGGTGCCTGCGAGGGAGAGGGCGATGAGGGTTCGGCGCATGGGTCGGTCTCCGGAGCGGCGCCGGACCGGGCCGGCGTGGCCTGGCGGGACGCTCCTGTTCAAGAGGGTGCTTCATCGCCGGGGACGTGTGCTAGCTTTGGCTCATCATGGGCAAGGACGCGGCGAAGGAGATCAACGAGATCCTCTTGCAATTGCAGCGGGACGTGCGGGAGGAGCGGAAGCTGGTCGCAACCTTCCTCGGCAATCTGCTGATATTCACATCCCTGTGGTTTGTTCCAGCGGTGCTGGAGCTGGTCGTCCGGCTGGCTGACCTCGAAGAGTCCCGGTTCAGATACCTCGACGCCCGCCTCAAGCTCCACGGCGACCTCCCAGGGCAGGGATGAGTACGCCAATCCCCGGGTAGAGCCCCGTACCCGGCGGGGACAGGGCGCACGCGGCGGGGACGAGGCGTACGCGTCGGGCAGGCCCCGTGACCTTCGGTTAGGAGGCGCACGCGCCGGGGACGGGGCCGTACCCGGCGCGTAGAGGACATGTCCGGCCCGTACGGTTTGCACGCGGCGAGGACGAAACCGCACCCGGCGCGCACGAGATGCACGTGCCGGGGATGCTCTCTCCCCTCTCCGGAAAGGCTGCCCCCCGCCCGTGCAGCTTGCCTGCGCCGGTGGGATGCCCGCCGGCCGGGGGCCTCCGGCTCCCTCCCGAATCTGAGCTAGACTACCCGCCGTATGTCCGGCCACGACTACGAAGCGGTCATCGGGCTCGAGGTCCACGTCCAGCTCCTGACGGCGACCAAGATGTTCTGCCGCTGCCCGAACCGGTTCGGGGCGGCGCCGAACACGCTCGTCTGTCCGGTCTGCCTGGGGTACCCGGGCACGCTGCCGGTCATCAACCGGGAGGCGGTGGACCTCGCCACCCGGCTCGCTCTCGCCCTCGGGGCCGACGTCCACCCGCGGTCGGTCTTCGCGCGGAAGAACTACTTCTACCCCGACCTGCCCAAGGGGTACCAGATCAGCCAGTTCGACCGGCCGCTCGCCGAAGGGGGCCTGCTCCCCCTGACCCAGCACGAGAAGAGCGTGAGCCTCGAGCGCCTCCACCTGGAGGAGGACGCGGGCAAGCTCCTGCACGAGGCCCCGGGCGGCGGCGCCCTCCCCGGAGAGAGCCTCGTGGACTACAACCGCTGCGGCGTTCCCCTCGTGGAGATCGTCTCCCGGCCGGACATGTCGAGCGCGGCCGAGGCCGCGGACTACCTCCAGACCCTCCACCAGCTCCTGCTCTACACGGCGACGAGCGACGCCAACATGGAGGAGGGGAGCCTGCGCTGCGACGCCAACGTGTCGGTGCGCCGGCGGGGGGAGACGAGGCTCGGCACCAAGGCCGAGGTCAAGAACCTGAACTCGTTCCGCAACGTGGCCCGGGCCATCGAGCACGAGATCGGACGGCAGGTCCAGCTCCTCGAATCCGGCGGGCGGGTGGTTCAGGAGACGCGCAGCTTCAACGCCGAAACCGGCACCACCCGCCTCCTGCGGAGCAAGGAGGAGGCGCACGACTACCGCTACTTCCCCGAGCCCGACCTGCCGCCCCTGGTGCTGAGCGCCGAGCGCATCAACGCCGTGCGCGCCTCGCTGCCGGAGCTGCCCTGGGAGCGGCGCAGCCGGATGGCGGCGCAGCTCGGGCTGCCGGCCGCGGATGCCAGCGTGCTCACCTCGTCGAAGGAGCTGGCCGATTACTACGAAGCGGCGGCTTCAGCTCATACCGGAAACCCTAAGGGGATCGCCAACTGGGTCATGGGCGAGGTGCTGCGAGAGGTCAAGGAGCGGAAGGCGGGCTTCGACCAGGCCATCCCCCCGGCCCGCCTCGCCGCGCTCGTCGCCCTGGTCGACGAGGGCAAGCTCTCGAGCAGCGCGGCCAAGGAAGTGTTCGCGGCCATCTGGCAGTCGGGCGAGGAGCCCTCGGCCGCGATGGAGCGGCTCGGCCTGGGCCAGGTGAGCGACACGCCGCAGATCGAGCGCTGGGTCGACGAGGTCGTCGAGGCCAACCCCGCGCAGGTCGGGCAGGTGCGGTCGGGCAAGGTCCAGGTCATGGGCTTCCTCGTGGGACAGGTGATGAAGCGGTCGGGCGGGAGGGCGGACCCCAAGCTCGTGCAGCAGCTCCTCCGGCAGGCGCTGGAGAGCGAAACCGTGCCGGGTAAGGACTGACCCGGTCCCTTGATCCAGTTCTTCCAGGTCAGCAAGCGCTACCCGGGGGTCGAGCAGGCGGCCCTCAACGAGGTGAGCTTCGACATCCCCCGGGGGCAGTTCGTCTTCCTCACCGGCGCGAGCGGCGCGGGCAAGACCACGCTTCTCCGCCTGATCTTCCGCGAGGAGATCCCGTCCGAGGGCCAGATCGTGGTCAACGGCCGCAACGTGGCCTCGATCCCGCGCAGCAAGATTCCCTACCTCCGCCGCACGATCGGCGTCGTCTTCCAGGACTTCCGGCTGATCCCCCGCAAGACGGTCTTCGAGAACGTCACCTACCTGCCGCGCATCCTCGGCCAGGACCTCAGGTCGCAGAAGCAGCTCGCCTTTCAGGCGTTGCGCCGGGTGGGGCTCGCCCACAGGTTGAACGCGTTCCCGCCCGAGCTCTCGGGCGGCGAGCAGCAGCGCGTGGCCATCGCCCGGGCGCTGATCAACGAGCCCGAGATCCTGATCGCTGACGAGCCCACGGGCAACCTCGACCCGGACCTCTCGTGGGAGATCCTGCGCCTCTTCCTGGAGGTGAACCTGCGCGGGACGACCGTGCTCCTGGCCACCCACGACCGGGACCTGATCCAGCGCATCGGCAAGCGGGTGCTCACGCTGGACAAGGGGCGTCTCGCCTCGGACGTCGAGATCGAAGGGACCGCGCCCCCCCGGCTGGCGGTGCCCTCCGCCGAGGCTTCGGACTTCGTGGAGCCGGTCCCGTGACCCTGTTCCAGGCGCTGGCCTACTTCTTCCGCGAGGCCCTGGTGAACCTGTTGCGGGGTTGGAAGACGAGCTTCGTGGCCGTCCTGACCATCGCCGTGAGCCTGCTGCTCGGGGGAGCGTTCCTGCTCGCCAGCCGCAACCTTCTGGAATCCGTCCAGCGCTGGCGCCAGGAGATGAGGGTGGTGGTCTATCTCCGGCCGGCGACTCCGGACGCGGTGCTGGCCCGGCTGGCAGCCGAGGCCTCGCGCGCCCCCTGGGTGGCCTCGGCCCAGGCGGTCTCCCCGCAGGAGGCCCGGGCGCGGTTCCGCGACATCTTCCCCGGGCTCTCCGGCCTGGTGGAAGGGTGGGAGGAGGAGCCGCTCCCGGCGTCGATCGAGGTGAGTCTGCGGGACGGGCGCGACGGGGAGAACCGGCGCGCCGAGGTCCAGGCCTGGATCGACGGCTGGCGGCGGCGGCCCGAGGTGGAGATGGTGGACGACGACCGGGAGTGGCTGGGGCAGCTCGAGACGCTGGTGGCAATCGGGCGGGGAATCGGGCTGGCGCTCTCCGGGGTGCTGCTGGGCGCGGCGATCTTCACGATCGGCAGCGTGATCCGGCTGACCGCCTTCCTCCACCAGGAGGAGATCTCGATCCTGCGCCTGGTGGGGGCCACGGAGTTCTACATCCGCGGACCCTTTTACACGGAAGGGCTCCTGCAGGGCCTGATCGGCGGCGGCCTCGCCACCGGCGGCCTCTATCTCCTCTACCAGGCGGCCGCGGCCCGGAGCGCGGAGTCGCTGGTGGCTTCGGTACTGACCACGGGGTTCTTGAGCCCGGGACAGACCGCGTTCCTGGTGCTCCTGGGCGGGGGGGCGGGCCTGCTGGGCGCGATCGCTTCGCTGCGGCGCGAGCGGCTGAACACGGCGGAAGGGTAAGACCCCTCCGGCCCCCTCTCCCCCGGTACGGGGGAGAGGGTTGGGGAGAGGGGGAACGGGATCAATAAAAAGGCCCCATCTTTCGATGGGGCCTGGAACGTTCCGTGGAGGAAGCGTCCTTAAGGGATGGTGAGGATGACCACGGCCGCGAGTCTGTCGGTGACCTGACCCTCGGTCGTGATCCGGCTCGGGTCGATCCCGTGCCTCGTCACCAGGTAGTTCTTCACGGCCTCGGCCCGCTGCTCCGCAACCCGCTGGTTGGCGGACTGCGAGCCGGTCGAGCCATCGGCGTAGCCGACGACCTGCGCCGTCGAGTCAGGCTCCTGCTTCATCCGCAACGCCACCTCGTCGAGCTTGGCCTTGCAGATGTTGCTCGTCCTGGCGCTGCCCGGCGTGAACTCGCACACCACTTCCATCCGCTCGGGCACCGGAGGCGGCGGCGGGGGAGGCGGCGGCGGGGGTGGCGGGGTCGGAGCCGGAGCCTCGACCGGCGGCGGCGGCGGCGGGGGCGGCGGCGGAGGCGGAATGACCTCCTCTTCCTGGAACAGGCGCGGGAAGAGGGACAGGCCGAGCAGACCGCCGATCGGGCAGTGCTCGTCGATGTCGCTGAGCTGCATCAGGTCGGTGCGCAAAGCAAAGTTGAATGCCCAGTTGCCGTCGCCGAGCCAGAGCCGGCCGCCGGTGGTGAGGTCGATGGCGTCCTCGTAGCCGAAGTCGCCGCCGCTGTAGAAAGTACCGGCCAGCTCGGTAATCCAGTCAAAACGCTCGTTGATGCCCGCCGAGTATCCGAGGCCGGCGTGGAGCTCCTCGGAGATGTCCACTTCGTCGTCGTCGCCCGGATCGCGGTAGCCGATGTCAAAGACCCAGTTCGAGCGGCTCCAGCCGATGCCGGCGCCGAAGCCGACGTCGTCCGAAGCCACGTCGTCGTCGCCGGTGGGGAGCTCGGCGAAGAGGTTCAGGGCCAGCTTCGACGTGTCGAACGTGCCCGGCTCGCCCGTCAGCCGGAACTTCGTGCCAACGCGGACGTTGCCGAGGCCGCTGGCGTCGGCATCGTCATCGTCGAAGAACAGGTCATCATCGTCCACCTCGAGATCGTCGTACGGGACCATGACGCTGAATTCCCAGCGGTCCGTGATGCCGTACCCGAGGCTCGCGCTCAACCGGTTCCAGTCGACGCTGATCTCCTCGTCGAATCCGAAGTCCCCGACATCGATCAGGCGGTCCCAGTTGTTGTAATACAGTCCGAAGGACCACCCACCTTGGGGCAAGGTTTCACCACTGAGCAGGGTGAATAGCCCCGTCTCCCCTGTCACTGTCGGCCCGTTTGCCTCCTCCCCGGCCGACGCCAGGGTGGGCCAGATGCCCACGAGCGCCACCAATAACAACAACTTGAGTTTTTTCATGCGTTCTCCTCCGGCCTATGAGCCTTGGAAACGGCAGAATGCCCCCTCTCAGGGGGTCCTTCTGCGGAATTTGCCCTGCTTTCCGTGGAACGCTCCTCCTCCACGGCGTGACTCGCAGTCAAGCCGTGGACCGAAGAACGAGATCAGCGGTACGACTTGACGGAGACACGCGCCTCCACTCCCCCATCTCCTTTCAAAGCTTGTGCCACAATTCCGGAAAGGAAGAACCTGTATTTCCTGAGGTTGAAGGAGGACTCGAAGCCCACGCCCACGTCCGGGATGTACTCGCCGAAATCGGCGTAGATATCCCGTTCGAAGCCGACGTTCCCAAACCCCCCGTAGAGGATCCAGTACCAGTTCTGCCAGTTGAGCTTGAGAAAATTGCGGTTGGAGCCGAGGAACCAGGGAAAGAAATACTCCCAGGTGGTGTGGACCTCCTCGGTGCCGTTCCTGTCTTCGCTCAATCCCTTGAGGTTCTCCCGGCCGTGGAGACGGAAGTACTCGCCGCGCGGGATGCTGTAGAGGTCGATGTCCTCGAACCGTTGCGGGAGCTCGTCCGGGTCCCTTTTGACCTTGCGCGGGAAGGACCCGACGTGCAGGCGGCCCACCACGAAGGTGCGCTCGCTCACGTCGAACCTCTTGAGCACCTCGGTCTCCAGCTTGAGGTAGTCGAAGTCACCGATGCCGATGTCGAAGCTGGATGTGATGGCGCCGGTGAAGCCGAAGCCGCCGGGGCCGATCTCGCGGAAGGCGGTGAACAGGCGCTCGCTGCGGGCGCGCGTCTCGCCCACGATCGCGTTGGAGCGGGCGTCCTCCGGCGTGCCGAGCTGATAGCCGAAGCGGAGGAAGGTGTTCGTCCGGCCCAGGCGGAGGATCTCGACGACGTCCTCCTTGTTGGTGCTGATGCGGTCGATCTCGGCCAGGAGGAAGGTGCGCTGGTGGAAGCTGTGCGGCCACTCCAGCAGCAGCAGGGTCCCCCGCACCCGGTCGAAGTCGCTGTTGAACTCTTCCACGTCCTCGAATTCGATGGCATCGAACACCGTGAACTGGGTGACCCGCTGATAGCCGTAATAACGGTATCTCAAGAAGGCCGAAATATCACCCTTGATGAAGTTGTACTTGACCTGGCCCTCGAAGAAGACCTTGTTGATGAGGCGGTTGACCCGGAGGTCGAGATCGCCTTCGGGGAAGTAGACGTCCAGCCGGGGGAGGAAGCGCTCGTCCGGGGGCTTGGGTCTGGGCTCTTCTTCCGGGGCGGGAGCCGGAGCCGGGGTCTCCCCCGGTTCGGGCTCGGGGGGCGCGGGCTCGGGGAACGGGGTCGCTTCCGGCGCCGGCATGGACTCGGGAGTGGTCTCTTCCGGAGGTGGGGCCGGAGGCGGGGCCGGCGTCTCCTGGGGGGTCTGAGGATCCTGGGCCAGGAGAGGAACGGCGCCCAGGGCCAGGGCGGCCACCAGGACCGCTGCGCAAGTGCTTCTCATGCAGGGGATTGTAGTAGAACCTGCCCTCACCCCCGCCCCCCTCTTCCGGGCAGCTAGGCGCTCAGAAGCTGCGCGATGCGCTCGAGGAAGGTCTTGCTCTGGTGGGGGCCGAGGGCGGCGGAGACGACCTTCTCCTCCGCCCTGACGAGGTCGAGCACGGCTTCGACGCCGCGGCCGGCGTCCATCTCGGCCTTGCTCATCCGGAAGGGGACCTCGAGCTCCATCTGCCGTGGATGGCCGGAGAGGATGCCCCGGGCCTGCTGGTGGATGCCGTCGGCGAGCTGGTGGAGGTCCGGGGCGCTCATGGCGCGGAGCCGGTCGGTCCGCAGGCGGCTCAGGTCCTCGTTGAGGGAGATCAGGCCGGAGGTGATCAGGCCGTAGAGGAGCTTGCAGACCTCGAAGGCGCTCATGTCCAGGCCGACCGCGATCTCCTCGATGGACCGGCGCTCGTCGACCTTGCAGATCAACCCCCACTCCTGGGGAGTCAGCGAGACCGACGTGGTCGCCGCCTGGTTGGTGAAGACGGGCACCAGGCGGGTGGAGGGGATGCGCTTGGACAGGATCTGCCACTCGTCGATGCGGCGCGCGGCCTCCATCAGGAGGTTGGTGTTCGACTTCTGGATGGTGGTGAGCTGGGTCTCGGTGCCGGGGGTGAAGACGAACTCGCCCTCGGGCCAGATGGCCAGCTCGTAGACCGCCTCTTCCCCCTGCAGGTCGCCGACGTGGGCGTGCACGATCTGGCCGCCCCGCAGGTAGATCTCGCCGGTGGAGTCCCCGTTGCGGCTCAGCGAGAACACGCCCGTCTTGCCCGACACGGAGACGAGCTGGATGATGTCGGGGAGAGGTAGCTCCTTGAGAGATCCCTGGAATGCCATGGTTTTAGGCCGCTCGCCTCAGCGCTCTGAGAGGAGTCGATTATAGCCACATCCCCTCAGGGCAGCACAACCTGGTCGCGCAGACGGTCGAGGCGGAGTCGCTGAGCGCAGCAGAGGGCCAGGGCCAGGGCGTCGGTGGCGTCGCTCGCCCACTTCGGATCCGGGCTCGATTCCCGGGAGGAGAGCAGCAGCTTCACCATGCGCGCCACCTGCTCCTTGTCGGCGCGGCCGTTGCCGGTGACCGCGGACTTGACCTCCGCCGGGCTGTACTCCCGGATCTCGAGGCCCCGGCCGGCGAGGACGGCGAGCAGCACGCCGCGCGCCTCGGCGAGAACGATCAGCGAGCGGCTGTTCATGCCGTGGAACGGAGTCTCGAGAACGGCGAGGTCCGGCGGGCAGCGGTCCAGCAGCTCGCCCAGACCGCTGTAGAGGTGGGCCAGCCGGGAAGGGAGGGCGAGGGACTTGGGGGAGGAGATCCGCCCGGCCTCCACCGCGCGGATCGTGGAGCCCTGCCTCTCGACGAGGCCGTAGCCGGTGTGGAGGCTGCCCGGATCGAGGCCGAGAATCAGCATGCGCCTAGCGCGCCGCCGCCGCCAGGACGCTCTCGTCGACGTCGAAGTTGGCCCAGACCTTCTGGACGTCGTCGTGGTCTTCGAGGGCCTCCAGAAGGCGCAGCACCTGGTTGATGCGCTCGGACGGGACGTCGACCGTGGTCTGGGGGATCATGGCCAGCTCCTTGGCGGCGAGCGGCACGCCGCGGGCCTCCAGCGCCTCCATGACCCGGACGAAGTCTTCCGGGGCGGTGTACATCTCGAAGCGGCCTTCCTCGGCGGAGATGTCGTCGACCCCGAGATCCAGGGCCAGCTCCATGAGCTGCTCCTCGGTCTTCTCCTCGGTCTTCTCCTCGATCAGGGCACCCGGTTCGATGGCGAGCCAGCCCCGGCGCTTGAACATCCAGCTCACGCTGCCGGCCTCGGCCAGGCTCCCGCCATGCCGGGTGAAGAGGTGGCGGACCTCGGCCGTGGTGCGGTTGCGGTTGTCGGTCGCCGCCTCGACGAGCACGGCGACGCCGCCCGGGCCGTACCCCTCGTAGATGACCTCTTCGTAGGCTTCGCCCGCGAGCTCGCCCGTCCCCTTCTTGATGGCGCGCTCGATGTTGTCGCCGGGGACACTGCTGGACCGCGCCTCCAGGAGGGCGCTGCGCAGCCTGGGGTTGCCCTTGGGATCGGCGCCGCCCATGCGGGCGGCCACGGTGATCTCCTTGAGCAGCTTCGAGAACAGCTTGCCGCGGCGGATGTCGGTCGCCGCCTTCTTGTGCTTGATCGTGCTCCACTTGCTATGGCCTGACATGAGGCCCGGATTCTACACCTCCGTGGTAAATCTCTCAAAAATCAGGCCGTTGTGTGACGCGTGCGATTGACTACCGAGGGAGGGAATGTTAGAAAGGCTTGTCTTTCGCAGGAGATTGTCCGTATGTCCTCGATCCTCGTCGTCGAGCCCGAGCCTCGGTATAGCGAGCGGATCCATGCCGCCCTGGGCGCCGATGGCTGGAGGATCCGTGTGGAGAACGATCCCGAGCAGGCCCTGAGGATCGCTTCGGCCGAGCGGCCGGACCTGGTCCTCCTCAGCGCCGAGGTGCCCGGCGCGGAGAGCCTCGCCAGCTCGTTCTCGCGCAGCGCGGGAGGGCCGGGTGTGATCGGGCTGCTCTCCGAGAGCGCCTCCGGGACCTCGACGATCGGGGCGGACGACCACCTGAGCAAGCCGTTCACCGACCAGGAGCTGAGGCAGGCCGTGCAGCGCAATGCCCCGGCAGCAGCGTCTCACCGGGGGAACGTGATGCTCACCTCGGCCGACATCTTCGGCGACGTCCTGGCCGAGGTGGAGGCCGACTCGGCCACCCCGCTGACGACCCCGTTGACAACCCCGTCGGCGTCTCCGGCCGCTCCTCCGCCCAGGCCCCCCCGGCGGGACGACGACGAGATCAACCGCAAGCTGGAGCAGACCCTCTCGGGCGTCTTCGGCCTGGGCGGCGAGCCAAAGCCCAAGCCGCCGGCAGCACCGGGACCGACGGCAGCTCCCCCTCCGGTCCCGGCCAGGCCGGCTCCTCCCCGGAGGACCGAGACCGGAGACGTGGACGCCCTGCTGAGCCGGACGCTTTCGACGCTGGAGCTCGGCAGGCCCAGGCCCACCGCTCCCCCTCCCATGAGAGAGGAGACCGCGGTCCGGAAGGTCCGCAACACGGGCGAGATCGACTTCTCGGCGCTGGAGCAGCTGGCCCGGCCCAACCGCAGGCCGGAGCCGCCCGCAGCCGTCCAGCCCCCGGTGCCCGCTCCTGCCCCGCCGCCGGCCCCCGTCGAGGTCGTGCCTCCGGTCGTCCCGATCGCGCCGATCACCCCCCTCGTTCCGGAAGCCGACCTCGTCGTGCAGCCCGTGCCCGAGCTCTCCGTGCCCGAGCTGCCCGAGCCCGTGATCGAGGCCATTCCGGAGCCCCCCGACGTTCCCGCCTGGCCGCCCCTCCCCGAGCCGGTCGGCCGCAGCGTCATGGACGCCGCCGCCACGCAACGGATCCAGATCCCGCCGCTCTCCGCCTTCGACGGTCTTCTCGCCGGAGAAGGCGACCAGGGAGGGGAGCGCTTCGGCCAGTACACCCTGCTCGACAAGATCGCGGCCGGCGGCATGGCCGAGGTCTGGAAGGCGCGGATGCGCGGTGTGGAGGGCTTCCAGAAGACCGTCGCCATCAAGAAGATCCTGCCCCACATGACCGACAACTCCGAGTTCGTCGGCATGTTCATCGACGAGGCCAAGCTGGCGGCCCAGCTCAGCCACCCGAACATCGTCCACATCTACGACCTGGGCAAGATCGGCCGCGACTACTACATCGCCATGGAGTACGTCGACGGCAAGGACCTGCGGTCGCTGATGAACGCCGGCCGCCGGAGGGGGGTCCGCCTCCCGCTGGGGCTCGCCCTGTTCATCGCGGCGCGGCTCGCCAGCGCCCTCGACTACGCGCACCGGAAGCGGGACTTCGAGGACCGGGAGATGGGCCTGGTGCACCGGGACGTCTCCCCCCAGAACGTGCTCCTGAGCCTGGAGGGGGACGTCAAGCTTTGCGACTTCGGCATTGCCAAGGCGGTGTCCAAGGCCGGCCAGACGCAGATGGGAGCGCTCAAGGGCAAGCTCCAGTACATGTCCCCGGAGCAGGCCTGGGGGAGGGCGGTGAGCGCCCGCTCCGACCTCTTCTCCCTCGGCGCGGTCCTCTACGAGATGCTCACCGGCGAGCGCCTGTTCACCGGCGACACCGAGATCTCCGTGCTGGAGTCGGTGCGCCAGGGGCAGATCCGCTCCACCCGCCAGGCCGATCCCTCGATCCCCGCCGAGGTAGACGAGATCGTGGCCAAGGCCCTGGCCTACGATCCGCAGAACCGGTTCGCCAGCGCCGGCGAGATGAAGCAGAGGATCGAGTCGGTGATCCACTCGCTGGCCCTGTCGCCCGATCCGACCGACCTGGCTGCCTGGGTGCAGCAGGTCCTGCAGGAAGAGCCGGGCAGCGGAGATTGGAGCCAGCCCGGAGCGCCTGCGTTCGTCGCTCCTCCGGAGCCCGAGCCGAAGCCGGAGCCGGAGCCGGGCTTCGCCGCTCCCGAGTGGCCTGCCGACCCCGTCCCCGAGCCGCAGCCGGCCTTTCCGGAGGTCGCCGCGGTCGCTCCCGTCGGCGAGGTCCATGTGGAGGAGAGCGCGCCGCGGAGCCGCAATGTCCTCTACATGGTCATCGCCGCCCTGATCGTGTTGGCGATCCTCTTCTTCATCCTCCGGCGCCCGGCCGCGGAGCGTCCTTCCGAACCGACGGTATCGGCGCCGGCCGCGCCGGCAGTCAAGCAGCCTGCCCCCACCGCACAGGCGCCAGCCCCGGTGCCAGCCCCGGTGAAGGCCGCTCCCGTCCTTTCCCAGGACGAGATCGAGAAGATGGTCAAGGAGGAGATGGCGAGACGCGAGGCGTCGATCCGGCAGAAGAAAGAGGCCGAGCTGAGGAAGTACCAGAAGGAGCTCGACCGCCTCCAGGCCGATGCCCGGAAGAGAAAGGAGGCCGCCGATGCCGCGGCCGCCGAGGGCGAGGAGCCCCCTCCACCGTAGACAGAACTTGTCAGCCCTGGCGATCCAGAGTATCCTCACCCACCGCTAGCACCGGAGGAGACCCATGACGCTGAACGACCAGCAGAGAAAGTTCTACGAGAACACCCTCGCGGTGACCCGCCAGGAGATGGAGGAGCTGGACCGCCTCATCGAGGAGGAGCTTGCCAAGGTCAAGGACCGGCTCGCCGAGCTGCAGAACGCGAAGAAGGCATCGCGCCAGATGTACGACGCGGCTTGCCTCCGGCTGGGGGTCGCCAACGACCTCGAGGCCGAGGAAGCCCAACAGTCCACCGAGGTCTGATCTCCGCGGAGCCCCTCCCGGGAGGCCCTCGCTCCGTCCGCCGGTCACTCCAAGCCCCGACGCCCCATGGCCTGGTTCAAGAAAACCAAGAAGCCCAAGCCCATCCGCGAGGAGCGGCCGCGCAGCATGGTCCCGGAGGGTCTCTGGGTCAAGTGCGAAGGCTGCAAGGAGGTCATCTACTCGCGCGACCTGGACCGCAACCTCCGGGTCTGCCCCAAGTGCGAGTACCACCTCCGGATCGACGCCCGGACCCGCATCGCGATCCTCCTCGACGAGCCCGAGCCGCGGGAGCTGTTCGCCGCGGTCAGCCCCACCGACCCGCTGGGCTTCCGCGATTCCAAGCGCTACCGCGACCGGCTCAAGACCTACCAGCAGGCCGTGGGCGAGCGCGACGCGGTGATCGTCGTCCAGGGTCATGTGGAGAAGGTCCCGGTGGTCCTGGCCTCCATGGAGTACCGCTTCATGGGCGGCTCCATGGGCTCGGTCGTGGGCGAGAAGATCGCCCGCGCCGCGGAGCGCTCCCTGGAGCGCCACTGGCCGCTCATCGTGGTCTCGGCCTCCGGCGGCGCCCGCATGCAGGAGGGCGTGCTCTCCCTGATGCAGATGGCGAAGATCTCGTCAGCGCTCGCCCGGCTGCGCGAGGCGCGGCTCCCCTACGTCTCGATCCTGACCGACCCGACCACGGGCGGCGTCACCGCCTCCTTCGCCATGCTGGGCGACCTGAACATCGCCGAGCCCGGAGCCCTGATCGGGTTCGCCGGGCCGCGGGTCATCGAGCAGACCATCCGCCAGAGTCTCCCGGAGGGGTTCCAGCGCAGCGAGTTCCTCCTGGAGCACGGCTTTCTCGACATGGTGGTCAAGCGGGCCGAGTTGAAGGAGACGCTCGCCCGCTGCCTCCGTCACCTCTACCAGCCCTGAACGACCTGGACGAGCCCCTCACGCGCCCCGAGCCGGTGCTCGACCGCCTGGAGAAGCTGGGCATCCGGCTCGGCCTGGAGAACGTCCGCCATCTCCTCGCCGGGCTGGGCGACCCCCAGCTCCGGTTCCCCTCGGTCCTCGTGGCCGGCAGCAACGGCAAGGGCTCGACCTCGGCCCTCCTCGCCGCCATGGCCTCGGCCGCGGGCTACCGCACCGGGCTCTACACCTCCCCCCACCTGGAGTCGGTGGAGGAGAGGATCCGCTACCAGGGTCTCGTCATCGATCCCGGCCATCTGGCCCAACTGCTCCAGGAGGTGGTGCGGACCGCCGAGAAGGAGCAGGGGACTCCCCCCACCTATTTCGAGGCGGTCACCGCCGCCGCCTTCCTCTTCTTCGCCGAGAGGAAGGTCGACCTCGCCATCCTGGAAGTCGGGATGGGCGGCCGGCTCGACGCCACGAACGTCTGCGATCCGGTCCTGTCGCTGATCACCTCCATCAGCCTGGAGCACCGCGAGCACCTGGGGGACACGCTCGCGGCCATCGCCCGGGAGAAGGCGGGCACGTTCCGCCCCGGCCGTCCGGCCCTGGTCTGGCTGGAGGAGCCGGAGCCGTCCGAAGCGGTCAGGACCGTGGCCGAGGAGCTGGGGACCGATCTGCGCTTCGCCCCGGAGATCGTGTCGGTCCGCGAGATCATCCCTCGGGGGATGGATGGACAGCGCGTGAAGCTCGTTACTCCCAGAGGGGAGCACGACCTGGAGACCCGCTTGCCTGGAACGCACCAGGCGAAGAACCTGGCCCTGGCGGTCCTCGCCGCCGAGACGCTGCGCGAGACGGGTTTCGAGATCAGTCCCAAAGCGATCGCCGAGGGCGCCAGGACCTGCCGCTGGCCGGGCCGCCTGGAGAGAATCTCGCTGCCCGGCGGCCGGCTCGTGCTGCTCGACGCCGCCCACAACCCTGAAGGGACCGCGGCCCTCGCCCGCTTCCTGGAGGGCTTCCCGGAGCCGTTCGACCTCCTCTTCGGCGCGCTCGGGGACAAGGACGCGGCCGAGATGCTCGGCAGCCTCGCGCCGCGCGTCAGGAAGATCTTTCTCACCCGGCCCGAGAGCGACCGCGCCCGGGAGCCGAAGGAGCTGGCCGCGCTCCTCCCCGGCCGCGGGGACGTCGAGGTCCCGTCAAACCTGGAGCGTGCCCTGGCGAAAGGGCTCCCGCTCAACGCCCGGCTCCTGGTCTGCGGCTCGATCTACCTGGCGGGAGAGGTCCGGAAGAAGCTGCGGGAGCGGTTCGGGATTCCTGGCCCCGCGTCCGAGCCGCTCTATCCGTTGCCCAACCCTCGATAGTCCTGCTCCCAGCGCGGTCGGAGGGGCTCCGGATGCAGCCGGTGCCTCTCGGAACCCATTCAGGATGGCTCCGAGTGGATTCGGAGGCCTTCCGGATGCATTCAGAACCGCTCCGAGTCATCCAGAGCCCCTCCGAACGGACCCGGAATGACTCCGAGCGCATTCGGAGCCTCTCCGAGCGCGTCGGCATCGCTCCGAGTGAAGGCGGAGCATCTCGGAATGGAGTCGGAATGGCTCCGGGCGCGTTCGGAGCCCCTTCGGATGCATTCAGGATGGTTCCGAACGCACTGGGAGCCCCTCCGAATGGACTCAGAGCCCCTCGAATGGATTCAGAGTGGCTCCGGATGGACTCGGAACGGCTCCGAATGGATCTGGCTCCTCTCCGGATGGGTTCAGGATCGCTCGGGATCCAGGTGTAATGCCGGCCCTCTCATGTTGAGACCCGCTGTTCATGTACACTGTACATATGAAGCGCGTAACCGCCACCGAAGCCCGCAGGAACTGGTTCCGCCTGCTCGATGAGGTCGCCGAAGGAGAGACCGTGCTCATCGAGAGGGATGGAGCCCGGCTGGTCCTTTCCCTGGCGGAACCGGCAGAACCCTCCGCCAGGGTCCCCGATTACCGCGGGCTGATCCACGTGCCGGACGCCGATACGGCGGACGAGTGGGGATGGGAGTGGGATGGCTCGCCTGAGGGATTGCGGCCTCGGCGGACCGAACCTGAATCTTGAAGGCCCTTCTCGACACCCACTTCGTGCTGTGGATCGTCACGGAAGCCGATCGGCTGCGATTTTTTCCGTGGATCGAGCGGTATCGACCCTGGGGAGTCTCGCCCGTTTCGCTCCTCGAGATTCAGTACCTGGCGGAGATCGGCCGCATCGAGATCCAGAATCCCCAGTTCACGGATGCTCTCGCCGAAGACCCTCGCTTCGTGATCGACGAGATCCCCCTGGTTCCCCTGATGAGGCGGGCCATCGAGCTGACCTGGACACGGGATCCTTTCGATCGGCTCATTGCCGCCCACAGCTCTGTCCGTCGCGTTCCTCTCTGCACGACGGACAGGAAGCTGAGGGATAACCATCCCCTTATCGCTGGGTAGCTACATCAACGGATCGTAGAGCGGGAAGCGCTCGCAGAGCTCCCGCACCTGGGCGCGGACGCGCTCGTGCACGGCGCTGTCTTGGGGAGCCCGCACGACCTCGGCGATGAAGTCGCCCACCTGGTCCATTTCGGGCTCGCGCATGTTGCGGGTGGTGAGCGCCGGGGTGCCGATGCGGATGCCCGAGGCGACCAGCGGCGGGTTGGGGTCGTAGGGGATCGTGTTCTTGTTGACCGTGAGGCCGGCGGCCTCCAGGGACTTCTCCGCGACCTTGCCGGTGAGGTCGGCGGCGGCCACGTCGAGCAGGAAGACGTGGTTGTCCGTGCCGCCGGAGACGATCCGGAGGCCGCGTTCCATCAGGCGTCCGGCCAGCCTTTTCGCGTTTGCCACGATCTGCCGCTGGTAGTCGCGGAACTCCTCGGTCAGGGCCTCTTTGAAGGCCACTGCCTTGGCTGAGACGACGTGCATCAGCGGACCGCCCTGGATGCCGGGGAAGACCGCGCGGTCGAGGTCCTTGGCGAACTCTTCCTTGCACATCACCATCCCGGCGCGGGGTCCGCGCAGGGTCTTGTGGGTCGTCGTGGTGACGAAGTGGCAGTGCGGGACCGGAGAGGGGTGGATGCCCGCGGCCACCAGGCCGGCGATGTGCGCGATGTCGGCCATGACCAGGGCGCCGGCTTTGTCGGCGATGGCGCGGAAGCGCTCGAAGTCGATGATCCGGCTGTGGGCGCTGGCGCCGCAGACGATCAGCTTCGGCCGCTCCCGCAGCGCGATGCTCTCGACCTCGTCGTAGTCGATGCGCTCGCTCTCTCGGTCCACGCCATAGGCGACCACCTCGAAGTCGCGTCCGGAGTAGGAGAGGCGGTGGCCGTGGGTGAGATGCCCGCCGCACGAGAGGTCCATGCCCATCAGCTTGTCGCCCGGCTTGAGGAAGCCGAAGTAGACGGCCATGTTGGCCGACGTTCCGCTGTGGGGCTGGACGTTGACGTGCTCGGCGCCGAAGAGCTGCCTGGCGCGGTCGATGGCGAGGCGCTCGACCACGTCCATGTACTCGCAGCCGCCGTAGTAGCGGCGGCCGGGGTAGCCCTCGGCGTACTTGTTCGTCATCACGCTGCCGGCAGCCTCGAGCACGGCGCGGCTGACGAAGTTCTCGGAGGCGATCAGCTCCAGCCCGAAGTTCTGGCGCGCGCGCTCGTCGGCGATCGCCTGGTAGACCTCGGGATCGACGGCCTTCAACGAACGGTAATCTGTCATGTCGGGACGGCCGCTCCGGTCAAGCGCCCTCTCCACCACCCTCGGGGGCCTCAGGGGCCTCGGGGGCCACGGGCGCCTCGCCGCCTTCTTCGGGGGCGGGCGGCGGCTTGGGGGCCGCTTTCTTGGCGGGGGCCTTCTTCGCCGGAGCCTTCTTCTTGGGCTCGGCAGCCTCGGACGGGGGGGCGGACGGCTCGGCCGAATCGTTGGCGGCGGGAGCCGGTGGCTTCTTGACCGCCCGCTTGGAGCCCTGCGGACGCTCCGCCTTGGCCTGCCCCTCCTCCTGGTGCCGCTGCCTCAGTCGCTTGTTCCGGCGGTGCCGCCGCCGCTTCAGCTCTCGATCTTTCTCTCTCATGTCCTCTCCTGGTCGGGGCGCTTTCGAGCCCGGTCAATTTGCCCCACACGCCGCCGGATGTCAAGAAAACAGAAGATTTCCTGCCTTCTACAAAGGCCCTGCAACGGGCTACAACGGGATATTGCCGTGCTTCTTGGGCGGCATGCCCGCCCGCTTGCTGCCGAGCTGCCGCAGAGCCCGCACGATCTCGGGCCGGGTCCGGCGCGGCTCCAGCACGGCGTCGACGAAGCCGCGCTCGGCCGCGATGTACGGGTTCGAGAACTTGGCGCGGTACTCCGCGACTTTCTCGGCGCGCACCCGCGGCGCGTCCTCCCCCGCCTTCTCCAGCTCCCGGCGATAGAGGACGTTCACCGCGCCCTCCGGACCCATGACCGCGATCTCGGCCGTGGGATAGGCGAAGTTGACGTCGGTGCGCAGGTGCTTGCTCGCCATGACGCAGTAGGCGCCGCCATAGGCCTTGCGCGTGATCACGGTGATCTTGGGCACCGTGGCCTCGGCAAAGGCGTAGAGGAGCTTCGCGCCGTGCTTGATGATGCCGCCGAACTCCTGCCGGGTCCCGGGCAGGAAGCCGGGCACGTCCTCGAACGTGACCAGCGGGATGTTGAAGGCGTCGCAGAAGCGCACGAAGCGCGCCCCCTTCAGGGACGCGTCGATGTCGAGCACTCCTGCCAGCCAGGCCGGCTGGTTGGCCACGATCCCCACCGAGCGGTTGCCGATCCGGGCGAAGCCGACCACGATGTTCTTCGCATACTGCTCGTGGACCTCCAGGAACCGGCCGTCGTCCACCACCTCGGCGATGAGCCGCTTGATGTCGTACGGCTTGTTCGGGTCCTCCGGGATCAAGGTGTCGAGGGCTTCGGACTCGCGGTTCGGGTCGTCCTCGCTGCGCCCCGGCGGCGGCTCGTCCAGGTTGTTGCTCGGCAGGTAGGAGAGGAGGTCCCGGATGGCGGCGAGGCAGGCGGCGTCGTTGGGCACGGTGAAGTGGCAGACGCCGCTCTTCGCCGCGTGAGTCGCGGCGCCACCCAGCTCCTCCATGGTGACTTCTTCATGAGTCACGGTCTTGATGACCTCGGGACCCGTGACGAACATGTAGCTCGTCCCTTCGACCATGAAGACGAAGTCCGTGATGGCCGGCGAGTAGACCGCGCCGCCCGCGCAGGGTCCCAGGATCGCGCTGATCTGCGGCACGACTCCGGACGAGAGAGTGTTGCGCAGGAAGATGTCGGCGTAGCCGCCGAGGGAGGCGACCCCCTCCTGGATGCGGGCGCCGCCCGAGTCGTTGAGGCCGATGACCGGGGCGCCGTTTTCCACCGCCAGGTCCATGACCTTGCAGATCTTCTGGGCGTTGGTCTCGGAGAGCGATCCGCCGAAGACGGTGAAGTCCTGGGCGAAGACGTAGACCAGGCGGCCCTCGACGGTGCCGTAGCCGCAGATGACTCCGTCGCCCGGCACCTTCTGCTTCTGCATGCCGAAGTCGGTGCAGCGATGGGTGACGAGGGCGTCGGCCTCGACGAAGGAGCCGGCGTCGAGCAGCAGGTCGATCCGTTCGCGGGCGGTGAGCTTGCCCGCGGCGTGCTGCTTGCGGATGCGCTCCTCGCCGCCGCCGAGCTCGGCCGCGGCCAGCCGGCTCCGGAGGTCTTCGATCGCCTGGGTTGGGGCCATGGAGGCGGATCTTATCCCATACAATCTACCCGATGCCTTTTTCCGCGCTGGACACCGCCGCCGTCGCCCGCACCCTCTCCCAGATCGCCGAGCAGCCCGAGGACGTGGTCGACGCCTTCTTCGAGCGTCGGGAGGAGGCCGAGCTCCCTCCCGAGGACGAAGGCCCGGGACTGCGGGTTCGGCGCGAGGAGGGTTTCGCGATCCGTCTCTCCCGCGAGGGACGCACCTGGCTCGCGGCCCGGGACGTGGTCGACGCCCGCCCCTTCGCCGAGGCGCTCCGGCAGGTGGCCCGCGCCCTCCCCTCGGCCACCTACCCCGAGCCGGCTTTCCGGCTGCCGCCGTTCGAGCCCGACCCGCGCGCCGCGGCCGAGCTGGCCGCGGTGCCCGACGCCCTGACCCGCGCCATCCGTTCCCACCACGTGGGCTTCCCCGCTCGCATCACGGTCCGGCGGCACCGCCGCTGGATCCAGGTCGTGGGACCGCGGCTCGTTGCCGGGCAGGAGAGCGAGACCTTCTACAGCCTGCAGGCCGAGACGACCTGGGGCGGCCACGGAGCCCTGTACCCGAAGCTCGATGCCGCGGCGATCGAGGGCTTCGCGTCCTCGCTCGTCCACCTCTTCCGCGCCCGGCAGGCGTCCTCCCCCGAGCCGTTCCGCGGATCCGCGGTCCTCGCTCCGGCAGTCGTGGCCGTGCTCCTCCACGAGGCGGTGGCCCACGCGCTGGAGGCGGACGTCCTGGCCCAGGGGGGGAACCCGGAGGCGGCGGTCGGAGTCGCCATGGCTTCCCCTTCGCTCGACGTGCTGGACGACCCGGCCGCGGCTCCCCCCGGTGTGCGGCGCGCCACGGACGACGAGGGCTCGGCCGTATCCCGCCGCTGGCTGCTGCGCGGCGGGATCGTGGAGCAACCCCTGGCCGATCTCCTCTGGGCGCGGACCTCGCCGGTGCTCGTGCCGGGAGCGGGACGCCGCGGCAACCGCCACCTCCCTCCGGGACCCCGGTCGAGCCACCTGGAGCTGCTGCCCGGAGAAGCGACGGAGGACGATCTGCTCGCCGGCGCCGAGGGCGGTCTCTATCTCCAGGAGGCCAGCCGCGGTGCCCTGGACCCTCTCTCGGGCGAGTTCCGTCTCCATCTTCCTTACGCCCGGCGCATCCGCCGCGGCGGTCTGGGCGACACGGTCGGCCCCTGCGTGCTCCGCGGCCGGGTGGCCGACCTCCTCACGCGCGTCGCCGCGATCGGACAGGAGAGGCAGGCGGCGGGCGCCGGGTGGTGCGCCAAGGGGGGGCAGAAGATGCCGGTCTGGGCCACGGCTCCGACGCTGCTCCTGGACGGCGTCGAGGTGCTCCCGGATGGAGGTCCGGCTTGACGCCCACGGCCACTGCCGCGCCGCTCCTCCAGGAGGTCCTGGTCTCCCTCCTGCGGCGGGGGATGCCGGAGGTCGAGGTCTTCGCCAAGCGGGGACGCTCCCGCCGCCTGGAGATCACGCCGCTGACCGAAACCTCCCTCTTCAGCCAGGAGCAGGGATGGGCGGTGCGCGCCGGAGACCCCCGGCGCTCTTTCTTCGCTGCAGGGACGGGCGAGCCGGTCACGGACTGGCTCTGGCCGGAGCCGACCGGCCGGCCGATCCGGCTGCCCGAGCCAACCCCAGCGGGTTTATTGGCGGCAGCCTGGAACGAGCCTTCCGACTTCGACGCTCCGCTCGTGGGCGAGCGCGAGGGTCTCAAGCTCCTGGAGAGCCTGGGCCGGGAGCTGGCGGCCGAGCTGCCGGGCGCCCGCCTGTTGCGCGCCGCACTGGAGGACGGGTCGAGCGAGAGCGAGATCCTGAACAGCCGGGGGCTGTCCGTCCGCTCCCGCGCCCGGGTGGCCACCCTCTACCTGGAGGCCGCGGGTCCGGGCCGGCCGGCCTCCTCGGCCTCGGTCTATCTCTCGGCGCGCGAGGCGCGGCGGTTCCATCCCACGGCCCTGGCTCGCCGGTTGGCCGACCGCCTCGCAGTGACTGCTCAGGGTGGTCCGCCGGACCGGGACCGCGGCGAGCTGCTGCTCGCTCCTCCGGTGGTGGCGCGGCTCCTCTGCGGACTCCTCCCCCTGCTCGTCGGCCCCCGGGCAGGCGGCCTGCTCGCCGGTCTGCGCGACCGGCGGGGGCGGATCGGCAGCGAGTGGCTGACCCTGATCGACAACGGCCGTCTTCCGGGAGGGGTGCTGGAGTCCGCGGCCGACGGCGAGGGCGTGCCCACCCGCGAGGTGGTCCTGGTGGAGGAGGGGGTCTTCCGGCAGCCCCTCCTCACCTGGTTGCAGGCCGAGTCGCACTCGGGCGCGGGCTCGGCCTCGGGCTGCACGGCCCGTCCGGGCTGGCGCGACCTCCCGGTCCCCGGCCCCACCCACCTCTATCTGAAGCCGGACCCGAAGGTTCCGGTGGCCGCGCTGCTCGGCTCGATCGCCCATGGGTACTACCTGATCGACGTCACGAGCGGCGCCCGCTTCGACCTCGGCGGGGGCACCTTCGCCCTCCCGGTCTGCGGCTTCGCGGTCGAGGGCGGTCGGGCGAGCGCGCCCGTGGCCCGCGCCTGGCTGTGCGGCGGCATCGGCGACCTCCTCCAGGGGATCGCCGGGGTCGGCCGCGACCTCTCCTTCCATCCCCTCGCCGGCCTGATCGGAGCGCCGACCGTGCTGGCGACCGGGCTGGAGCTGCGGGGCGGCTGAGCCCGTTACCAGCGCGACTTGCCGCTGCCCGAGCTGCTGCCGCTCCAGCTCGAGCGGCTGGACCCGGAGCTGGATGAGCTGGAGCTGCTCCTCGAGCTGGAAGAGTCGAAGGAGCTATCGGACGAGGAGGAGCTCTCCTGCCGGCTCCGGATCTCCTCGTTCCAGTACCGCTCCCTCTCCCGGCGACGTCGCTCTTCCTGCTCCTCGATCCGCCGTTGCTCCACTTCCGCGAGAGCCGCGCTCAGCGCCGATTCGGCCTCGCTACGGGCCGCGAAGGCAGCTTCCCGGGCCTCTGCATAGCGCTTCTGGCCGAGCAGGGCCCTGGCCGTATCCAGCGAAGCCACCCCGGCGCGTCCTTGGATGGCTACCCCGTAGGGATGGTTCCACCCACCGATCTCGTCCACCTTCCGGCCGGCTTCCTCGATGCCCCTCGCAGCTTCGCCATGGAGCTGGCGGTCGGCCGGGGCCAGGGCGCCCTCGACCCGGTCGAGCCCGTTCCGGGCTGCGTGGAGCTCCTCCTCCGCCCGCAGGGGGTCCTCCTTCCTCGTATCGATCCACCCGCGGGCTGTCCGGACCCTCGCGGCCACCTCCTCGAAGGCCGAGAGGGTCGCCTCTGTGATCCGTGTATCGCCCGAAAGGTCCGGTCCGGCTTTCGCGACCCGCTTCTCCATCTCTGCCAGGAGACCCCGGTTGCCCTCCCGGACGCGGTCCAGCCGAGCCCGCTTGGCCGAGATCTCCGCCAGGCGGAAGCCGGCCTGCTCCTGGTGCCACTCGACCTGCCGCAGCAGCGATGCCGCGGCGAGCATCCGGCCGGCTCGGGTTCCAGCGACGGCTTCGTCGAGCTTGCCCCGGGCGGCCGCGATCTCCTCCCGTGCCTCGTCGATGTTGTTTCCGACCGTCCCGTCCGCTCCCGGATGGATCTCGTCGCCGGGACCCAGGGCCAGGGCGCTCTCCGCAAAGGCCTCCCGGGTTGCCTCCAGGATGGCCTCATGCTCCGGGACGAGCGCCGCGATGCGCTCGGTCTCGGCGCGCCTCTCTTCAATCCCCGTCTCCCGCGCCTCGAACATCCGGATGCTGGCGTCCAGGTCCGCTGCCAGCGTCTCGATCTCCAAAGAGACCGCTTCTCCGGCGGCCCGGGCGGCGAGCTCCGAGGCCCTCTCGGAGAGCGACCGGAGGTCCTCGCCGATCCAGGCCGTGGCGATCCCCGCGCTCTGCAGCCCGGCTTCGGCTTTCTGGAGGGCCGGCATCGCGCCGGAACGGACGCCGCGGCAGATCTCCGCGAGACGTCCGGCGTCCGTTGTCAACCTTTCGGCCCGCGCCGCGCTCCCCTTCCAGGTCCCCACGGGATCGGCGGCCGAGCTCCCCTGGGCCTCGGCCAGAGCCGCGTTGGCCGCGGGGAGCACCTCGGAGAACAGGGCCGGCGCCAGAAAGAGACCGTCGCGGGACCCGGCCTCGGTCAGAAAGTCCTTCTGGAACTCCGCCTGCCAGATTCGCTCGCGCGTCCTCTCCAGAAGGGGCGGCAACCCGAAGATGGCCGTCTCCATCTCGTCGAGCGCTCCGCCCGCCCGGGCTGCCCGGCTGTGGAACTCCGCCATCAGCTCCTCGAACGATTTCCGGAATGGCTCGTAGCTGCCAAGGTCGCCGAGGAGATCGTCGCGCCAGGTCCGCTCGCCATCGAACAGGCGGGGGAGACCCTCGGCCGGGTCGAACGGCACCGGCTCGTCCCGGAGGAGCGCGAGCCCCTTCCTGTAATTACCGGGCAGAAACAGGTTGAAGAGGACCGAATGGATTCGCCCGGGCTGGATGCGCGACCGGGCCTGCTCCAGGACGGCGCTGGCGCTGGTCCAGAGGATGACGAGCGAGCCCACGTCGGAGCGCACCTGCCTGTCCAGTTCCCCGGTCTCCCCCTCGAAGGAACCGGCCAACCGCGCCACCTTCTGCTCCATGTCGCCGAAGAGCGCCTCCAGCTTGCGGTCCAGCGCCGTCTGCCAGGAGGCGAGGAGTGCCTCGGCCTCTTTCTTGACTGGAAGGCGGCGGCGGTTGAGGCGCCAGGCGAGCCAGGCCAGAGCCAACAGCGCCGCCCAGCCCAGGAGGATGGAAAAGACCCTCCTCCCCTCAGCCCGTCTGACAGCGGCTTCCGCATCCCAGACGGCATCCTCGACCGGGGTGATCTGATCGTAGATGAGATCACCCCTCTGGTGCTTCTCCCGGGCGGTCGCCAGGAGCTGCGATGCGCCCTGGATCTTCTTCCGCGCCGCGTCGTCGAGAGTGCGGCTTTGCAGCCGGTCCAGGCGATCCCTGGCCGCAGCAAGCTTGGTGGTGTAGGACTGGTAGAGAGCGATGTTGCTCTGCAGCATCCCCACTTCCTGGTGCACGCCATCCACAACCGCGATCGCTTCGGCGGCTTTCTCCTCGTCGAGCAAAGCTTTCGCACGCTCGATCCGCTGCCGGAGAGACTCGGTGTCCGGCTGCGCCGCTCCAACCTTCGGATATGGGGGGGCTGCGCGCAGGGCTGCCGCACTCTGTTCCAGGCTGGCAACCTCGGTCTCGACATCGGTGACCCGCGTCCGGCTCCACGCCAGATAGCTGGCTGCCTCCTCGCGCTTCCGGCCGATCGAGTACGCCACCTGGGAGTCGATGCCCGTCACCGTATCCTTGACCGCCGACACGACATCCCCGCCGTTCCGCAGGGCCGCGATGGACCACTGATCGAGATTCCCCTGGAACGCCATCTCGCCGAGCCCGCGCGAGTCCTGGGCATCTGAGCCGGTGTAGTAGAGGGCACGCTGGGCGAGGACGATCGAGAGGATCGCCCCGTCCGGCTCCCCGGTGTCTGCTCTCACTTGGCCGGCGAAGCCATGCGCCCGGGCGATCCCCTGCGCGGTGCCGTACTCGATCGCGTCCTCCCCCTCCCTGACCACCCCCTCCGTATCCTGGAACCGCTGGCCCGTCGCATCCTGGACCAGCAGCACGGTCCAGTGCCGGTCCTTCAGCCAAGTCTCCAGATCCGCGAGCACGGCATCCTGGAGCCCCACGTCTCCGATCACGTAGAGGTGCGTCTCCGGCTTCCACCGGTCGATCACCTCCTGGATCGTGGAGACCCGGACCTGGCCCGCGGCCGGAAGGACCCAAAGGACCAGAAGGACGCAAAGGACCGCAGCGACCTCTGCGGAGGACGGTGACCGGCGGCGAGACTGGCTCAACTCGGAGACCTCCTTCCGCGCCCCTGATACGGAGAAGCCCGCGAAAGTCCCACGGCGCCAGGGCTTTCACTGAGAATTGAGAGTATGGGGCAAAACGTTTCAGGGATCGGGTCAGCCCGGCAGGCATCCCCTTCGCAATTGGATGCAAGAGCACATGTTTTCCCGTTGTAGTTGGCCTGTTTGGAGGACGGGGTGAACGGACCCGCGGATGAAATGGAATGTTTCAGCGGTTCACACGTTTCTGGAGGCACACAGTAACCGTGACAAAACAATTCAACGGCCGGACCCGTATAAACAGTTGTTTCGGGAATCCGCTTACCGACAAGGAGACATGCAGGTCATGAACAACTTTGGCAAGAACCTCTTCGCCGCCGCCGTCCTGGCTCTCGGGCTGGCGGTCGCCGTGCCGGTGGACGCTCAACTCGGAGGTCCAATGGGCGACCGTGGTCCCATCAACGAGAGTTTCTCGGGCAACTACAAGGACCCGCAGCAGAAGGCCGCGGACCACCTCGCCAAGGGTCTGCGCTACAGGGAAAAGGCCATCAAGGAGACGGACTCCAAGAAGAAGGCGAAGCTCCTTGAGAAGGCCCGGAGCGAGTTCCGGAGCTCGACCGCGCTGCACCCGAACCACGACGCGCTGGTCGCCCTCGGCATGCTCGCCATCGAGGAAGGCAACCGGAAGGCCGCGATGGACTCCTGCTGGCAGGCGCTGGGCCTGAAGAGAGAGAGCCCCTCGGCCTCGACCTGCTACGAGCAGGCGAAGGCGCTGCCCGCCACGACCGCCGCGGCCGCTGCCGGCTCCAGCGGCAACTGAGCCGGCGCTGAAGTAGTTCCCGGACGGACCGGAAGAACGAGGGGGGCCTGGAGCCTCCCTCGTTCCGTTCGCAGCGACACGTCAAACCTCCGTCACGACGTGGGTCACGGCTTCTGCGACCGGCCTTACCGCTGTCGCGACGTGCTGAACCTCTCTCACGACTCGCCTGACCTCTCCTGCGACGTACCTGACCTGGCTCACGACGCGCGTAAACCGATCCTGCGACGCGCCAAACCTCTCTCGCGACGGACGTCACCGCTGCCACGACGCGCCTGACCTCCTCTGCGACACGCATCGCGGTAGGTTTCCTGCGCACGGAGATGCCCAACTATGAAGAAGGGAGGGGTCTTCATCCGCGCAATCGAGGGATGTTGTCGTCTTCATTGCAGGGAGGGCCAAGCAATTGGCCGGAGGAGGGCTGGGGAAGCTGTTCGGGTAGAATATCCAGGAGGAGATACCCAGGCGCTTATGTCGAGGACTATAACCATCCGAGATCTGGACGAATCAAGTGCAGCGTGGATTGCCCAGGAGGCGGCACGCCGCGGCATCGATGAGCAGGCAGTCCTGAAGGAGCTCATCCATCAGGGTATCGACCAGGGGAAGGGTCTGCCCGTCTATCGGGACCTGGGCGATCTCGCGGGGACTTGGACTTCGGAGGAAGCCGAGGAGTTCCGGAAAGCCACGGAGCCTTTCAGCCGCGTGGATGAGGATTTGTGGCGCTGAAGGGTGTCCTCCTCGACACCAACGCGTACGCTGCTTTCCGGGAGGGTGTGCCGGAGGCCGTCGAGATCATCCGGCATGCCCCCTTTGTCGGGCTCAACTCAGTCATTCTGGGCGAGTTGCTCGGAGGGTTCGCCGCCGGAACGCGAGTCCTCTTCTGACTACGGCGGGACCGGAGAGTTCCTGGGAGAGGCTTCTGTATCCTTTCGCCCGAGGGATTCGTTGATCTGGTTCCTCGGCTGAGGAGTCCTCCTCACGCCCCCACCCGCGCCACCTTCACCAGCGGACCGTCCATCACGTCCGGGTCCCGCAGGTCCACGATCCCCTGCACGGCCCAGAGGTTGTCGCCCTGGGGGTCGAGGATCGTCTGGGCCACCTCCCACACGCGCTCGTCCACCTCGCGGATGTGGGTGTGCTGGTGGCGGCGGGCTTCGGGAGTGAAGACCAGCTCGCCGTATTCCTCGTAGAACGGCTTCATCGACTCTTCGAAGCGCTCCGGGGTCCAGGGGTCGTCCGGGTCCTGCAGGACCGCGGCAGAGGCATCCTCCCACTCCTTTTCCGCCAGGGCTCGGACCACCAGGTGCAGCTCGGCCCTGATCCTCGCCGCGAAGGCTTTCGGGTCGGCCAGGAGCTGCTTCAGCCAGAGGGCCTCGGCTGCCTGGTGGCGCTGCAGGCGCATCAGACGGATCTCCGGATGGAGCAGGCTCTCCCACTCCTCCAGCAGGCTCGTGTCCGTGTGGTGCAGAAGCGCGCGGAAGTAGCCCAGGGCGTCCCAGACCTCCGCGATCTTCGCGTACTCGGGTACGGTCTGGTCCAGAGTCTTGTAGAGCTGGGAGAGATACCGCAGCAGCACCCCCTCGCTCCGCTGCAGGCCGTACTTCTTCACATAGTCCGCGAAGGAGAGATACCCCTCGTACATCTCCCGGGCGATCGACTTGGGATGGACGTCGAGCCCCCCGACCCACGGGTGCTCCCCCCGGAAGCGGTTGAAGGTGCCGTAGAGGAAGTCCGAGAGCGGCTTGGGATGCGTGATCTCCTCCAGCCGCTCCATCCGCTCTTCGTACTGGATGCCGTCCGCCTTGAGCTGCGCGACCAGCTCCTGCTTCAGCTTGTCGACCTGCTTGCGGAGGACGATATCGGGGTCCTCCAGGATCGACTCGACCAGGGTCATCAGGTCCAGGACGTAGGTCTCGGACTCCATGCTGAGCTGGTCGACTGTCTCTACCAGGTAGAGCGACAGGGCGTGGTGGAGGGAGAAGTCCCACTGGAGGTCCTCGGCCACCACCGCCCAGAGATAGTTGCCCACCGTGTCGCGCTTCATGCGGATGATCCCGGCGCGGTACAGGGAGCGGACCAGCACCGCGGCCTGGGAGAGAAGCCTCGACTTCGCCCCCTCCTCTTCATGGCAGCGGCGGATGAGCTCGCGGAGGGAATCGAAGTTCCGGAGGTCGGGATCGTCGAGCGCGGCGTCGCGTTGGAGGAGCTCCAGGACCATGCCGTGGGTGACCCGGAAGCGGGACTTCAGGGTCTCCGGCGGCCGGGTGATCAGCTTGTCGAAGGTCTCCTGGGTCCAAGTGACCTCGCCCTTGGCCGCGCTCTTGGCCGGCCCCCGCTTCTTGCCCTCGCCGGCCTTGCGCTCCGCCAGGCGCTTTTCGATGATGTGCTCCGGCGCCTGGGCCACCACGCTCCCCTGGGTGTCGAACCCCTTGCGGCCGGCCCGGCCGGCGATCTGCTTGAAGTCGCGCACCGAGAGGAGCGAGACCTTCCTGCCGTCGAACTTGGCCAGGCGGGTGAAGAGCACGGTGCGGATCGGGATGTTCACCCCGACTCCCAGGGTGTCGGTGCCGGAGATGACCCGCAGCAATCCCTGCTGGGCGAGCTGCTCGACCAGGAGCCGGTACTTGGGCAGGAGCCCGGCGTGGTGCACCCCGATCCCGAAGGAGAGGAAGCGCCGGAACTCCTTGCCGTACGGGGTGTCCAGCCGGACGTTCCCCATGGCTTCGCGGATGCGCTCGCGTTCCTCCCGGGAGGAGATCTTCATGCTGGTCAGCGACTGGGCCAGCTCCGCGCACTCCCTCTGGGTGAAGTTGACGATGTAGATGGGGGACTTGCCCGCTTCCAGGAGAGACTCGACCGTCACGTGGAGCGGGGTCTCCCGGTACTCGAAGTCCAGGGGGACGGGGCGCTGCTCCGAGGTCACCAGGGCGACCTCGATCTCGGTCTGCCGGCGGACGTGCTCGGCGATCGTGCTGACGTCCCCGAGGGTGGCGGACATCAGGAGAAATCGCGTGCGGGGGAGGGTGATCAGGGGGATCTGCCAGGCCACGCCCCGCTCCGGGTCGGAGTAGTAGTGGAACTCGTCCATGACCACGTAGGGGGCATCGAGGCGGTCCCCTTGGCGGAGGGCCATGTTGGACAGCACTTCGGCCGTGCAGCAGAGCACCTTCGCCCCGGCGTTGATGCTGGCGTCGCCCGTGAGCATGCCCACGTTCTCGGCGCCGAAGTCGTCGCAGAGGGCGAAGAACTTCTCGGATGCCAGGGCCTTGATCGGGCTGGTATAGAAAGAGGTCCGCCCCTCGCAAAGGGCTTTGAAATGAAGCCCCAGGGCGACCAGCGACTTGCCCGAGCCCGTGGGGGTGTTGAGGATCACGTGCCGGCCGGCCATGATCTCCAGGAGCGCCTCTTCCTGGGCCGGGTAGAGCTCGAACCCGGCCTCGGAGGCCCAGTCCACGAACAGATCGAGGATCTCGTCCGGGTCGGAAGTGGGCCGGATGCGCGACCCGAGGGACGCGCGGGCCGGCCGCTCGGGCTCGGACAGGGAGAGGGCGGGGGGGACGGCGAGATCGGTCACGAGGTCGATTGTCGCATGGTCCCCAGGGGGTGGGGTCTTCCGTGGTACCGTATCCACCGCCGGAGATTTTCTTCTGATGCAGTCACTGCCGGACGTCCCCATCGGCCTCCCCGAGGAGCGGCCCGCCTTCAGCCGGGCGCTGTTGATCCCCGGGCCGATGCCCCCCCTGTCTCACCTGGGAGTGACGCTGCTCCGTCACGCGACGGGGACGGGTCTGCGCTACGCTCTCTACCACCTGGGCCTCCCCCTCCCCGAAGCACCGCCGGTGCGCACCATCCGGCTCCGGCCCTATCTCCATGGGAAGGACCTCCGGCCCCTGCTGGCCGACGTGGTCGGCGGGCAGGAGGTGCTCGGGGCACTGCTGGAGCCCGAGGGTGCGGCCCAGTACCCGGCCACCCCCCAGCGTCTGGGCGCGGCCCTGGCGTTTCACCGGGTCCGGCTCCTGAGCTTCCGGCCGCCTGCGCAACGTCCCCCGGTCCTGCGCGGGGACGAGAGCCCGGAGGAGCTCCTGCAGCTCTTCCGCTCCACCCTCTCCCGGGTGCTCCCCCGGGTCGGGGACGCCCTGCTCGCCGACCTGATCGCCGCCATCAACCGGCGGGCGGCGCGGGGGGCAGGCGAGGAGGCGCCCCCGGTCCTCAGCCGGGCTGCCTGGAACTTGCGGGCAAAGGGGCGGGCCAACCTCTTCCTGTTCGGTCCGCCAGACCTCCTCTTCCCATCCTGGGCCGGGGAGCCGGAACGGGCCCAGGCGGCCCGGAAGGCGCTTGAGGCCGCGCAGATCCCCGGGCACGACCGCTTCCGCGGACGGTTCCGCGAGGCCTGGCGCGCCGCCCTCGACCTCCTCTCGCCAGTCTACGCAGCCCTCGCCCGGCAGGCCGCAGGCCGCGGCCTCCTCGACCGCCCGGAGGACGCGTACTTCCTCCCGCTGGATGTGGCCGGCGACCTGACCGTGGAGAAGAAGCCCTCCTGGATCGCCGACGCAGTGCGCAACAACCGGGCCGAGTACGACAGCCTCCGGCGCGCGGCCGAGCCGCTGGACCGGATGACCGAGCGGCAGGAGATGGCTCCGCTCGGAGGCGAGCGGCCCGAGTGGGACTGGACTCCCCTGCTTCCCCTCCCTTGAGGACTTCTGTCATGAAAAGAGCTCTCGCGACTGTCACCGCCATCATCGCCGCCATCGTCGCCGTTCTCCTGCTGACCGTCGCCGTCCTCCCCCTCTGGAGCCAGACCCCTGAGGCGACTCCTGAAAAGCCGCCATCTGCCGTGGAGGTGTGCGTCCTGGAGACGAGCCTGGGGACCATGGTCTTCCGGCTCTTCGAGAAGGATGCCCCGGAGACGGTCGCGAACTTCCGGAAGCTGGTCCAGGAGGGGTTCTACGACGGTAAGCCCTTCTACCGCGTGGTCCAGGGTCACGTCATCCAGACCGGAGACGGCGGAGAGAGCGGCCGGCCGACCGTGAAAGACGAGTTCAACTCGAACCTCCACGTGGCCGGAGCGGTGGGGCTGGCGCACGGCAGCGAGCCGAACAGCGGAGGCACCGAGATCTACATCTGCCTCGCGCCCCGGCCCCACCTCGACGGCCGGTTCACCGTCTTCGGCCAGGTGATCGAAGGGATGGACGTCCTGGAGAAGATCGGCAGCGTCCCGGTGAACGAGAGGTTCCTGGAGGGGGGCGTCGCCTTCCACGAGCCCAAGGAGCCCGTGATCATCCGCAAGGCGCGCCTGGAGACCCGTCCCTAAGGCTGGCTCGACCGAGCTCCTCGATCACGAGCTCGTTAGCCTCGGTGAGCCGGACGGTATAGAGGCGGTCGAAGCCCTCTTCGGGAGCGGGCTCCTGGAGCCGCTTGGCCGTCCCGAGGAGCCCCGGGACGGGGATCGCCTGCTTGCCGCCGCGCTTCTTGTTGCGGGCGATGGAGGCCCGGATGTCCGGTGGAAAGAAGTAGCCGACCACGCGGAATCCTGCCTCCCGCGCCGGCTCGATATAGCGCGCCCGCTCGGAGGCGAGGACGTTGGTGTTGTCCACCACGAAAGGCTGCTTCGCGAGGATGCACGCCTGCACGAGCAGCGCCTCCCGGTACCGCGTCTTCAGCATGTCCAGGTTGATCCGGATGTGGGAGTCGAAGAAGCGCTCCCGGTAGAAGCTCGACTTGCCCGCGCCCTGGATCCCCACCAGGATGACCGCCTCCATGGGCAGGAGGTGGGGCAAGGAGCGTGCCGTGCCCCCTCTCACCTCACGCGAAGATCCGAGGAGGCTCCTGTACCGTGGACGTCTCCGCGGAAACGAGGACGTTCCCTTCGACGTCCAGGTACTTGCCCTGCCCGATGTCGAGGAGCACGCGGTTGCGGCCCCGGCCCTTGGCCTCGTAGAGGGCCTCGTCGGCGAAGAGGATCAGCTCGGCCGCGGACTTGATGTAGAGGTCCGGGAAGCTGGCCACCCCGGCGCTCATCGTGAGGGGGACCCGCTGGCAGTCCACCTCGAAGGGCAGCTCCTCCACACTGCGGCGCAGGCGCTCGGCCATGGCCAGGGCGTCCTCGCCGCCGCTGCCGTCGATGAGGAGGAGGAACTCCTCGCCGCCATAACGGCAGCAGAGGTCCCCATCCCTCCGGCTCGACTTGAGCACCCCGGAGACCGCGACGAGCGCCCGGTCTCCCGCCACGTGACCGTAGGTGTCGTTGATCCTCTTGAAGTGATCGATGTCGCAAAGGATCACCGACATGGCGCCCCCACGCTCGCAGACTCGGCCGTAGGCCTGGTTCAGACGGGGCTCGAGAGCCCGTCGCAGGAGGGCGCCGGTCAGGGGGTCTTCCTGGGCCTCCTTGCCGGCGAAGCAGCGCTGCACCGAGAGGCTCGCCTGGGGGATCAGGAGGTCCAGGAGGTCGATGGACTTGGGGTCCAGCCGGCGGGGGTCGCACCAGAAGCGCACCCGGGCGACGATCCGTCCGAAGGCGCGAAGCTGGCGCTCAACGATCTGCCAGGCGGTGCGCCGGTGGAAGCCCGGGATGACCGGCGCGTAGTTGCCCAGGTCGGGGACCCCCTCCTCCAGCTCGCCCTCGCGGCCCGACCACCAGCTCCGGAGCTCCCACCCTGGGGCGAGCGCCTCGAAGTGATACCAGTGGTACGGGAGGACCTTGGCGCTCTCGTCGCGAATCCTCTCCACGAGCTGGACCAGCTCCGCCTCCTTCTCTCCGAGGCGGTCGCCGGCGCGACCCAGCCGCTCGAGGTCATGGATACGATGGCTGGCCCGCTCCAGGAGAAAAGCGTTGCGGGCCGCTTCCAGCACCAGGATTGCCAGCCCGGCGAGCAGGGCGGCGGCTATGCCGGTTGAAGCGGTCAGGGCCACAACTCCGCCAAGAGCCCACCCCAGGGCATCGAGGGCGAAGGGCGGGAGCACAGTCAATGGGCGAAGCGGCTGCTCCGGCCGGCGGACCTTGCGGTCGGCGATCTCCAATCCGATCCACAGGAGGAGATAGAAGAAGGCCGCGAAGGTGAAGCTGCCCACGGGTCCCCAGAGGAAGCGGACAGCAGCCCACGCCGCGCCCGCGCCGAGGGTGGCCAGGGTGGCGCGGCCTGCGCTTTCGAGGATACGCAGAAGCCCTCGCCGGTCAGCGCTCTTCGGGACCGATTTGCGCCGCAGCAGGCGAAGCCCGAGCTCGGCCAGGACGAAGCACGAGGCGGCGAGAGCGGCCGTGGGACCCGCCCCGGAGAGGAGCAGGGCCGGGGGCAGCACGATCGTGCCGAGCCCGAGCGTCTCCCCCTTGAGAGGCCGATGGGCCGCGCCGGCCACTCCCGCCGCGATCAGGAGGAGCAGCAGGGCAGGAGAGGGCTGTCCCGTCGGCGCCAGCCATGGAAACCTGGGCGCGAAGACGAGCAGGAGGCCCGCCACCCCGATCGGCAGCAACGAAGCCCAGAGGTCGGAAGGGCGCTTCATGAGGGTTCCGAAGAAACTGCGGGCATGGTACGCGTTCCGGCAGGGGGGCGCAATGCGGCTAAGGGAGGTCCCGAACCGCCGGCAGAATCCCGAACCCGTCCGCCTCCCGCACCGCCACCAGGATCGCCTCGGCGATCGCCCGCTCGGCCAGGACTCCGACCTGGTGGACGTGGGCACGCTTCTGACCGGTCGCAAGGGTCACGACCAGGTCGCCGTCGAAGAGCGAGAGCGCCGGGACCAGCGTACGGTAGAAGCCCCCGAATGCCATCTGGCAGACCTTGAGCGCGGTGGCCTTGTTCAGGACCGCGTCGGTCATGACCACGGCCAGGGTCGTGTTCCCCTCCCAGGGGTTGGGCGCGTCCGCCGGCAGGCTGGCCAGGACCCGGTCGGCTTCGGCCAGCTCCCGGGAGCCCGGGGCCGTCCGGCAGCCGGCGACGATGCGGCCGGCCAGCCCGCGCACGTCCCCGAAGGCGTTGACCGCCACGGCCGCGGCCACCGTCACCCCGTCCGGGACGGTCAGGCTGACGAAGCCGAAGCCTCCCTTCATCCCGCTCTCACGGCCGAGCACCTTGCCGACCGTGGCCCCCGTGCCCGCCCCAACACTACCCACCGCTATCTCTCCCTGGGATGCCGAGGCCAGCGCCTGCTCCACCAGCGCCGGGGACGGGCGGGCCGCCGGGTCCCCGAAGCCCAGGTCGAAGAGGATGGCGGTCGGCACCAGCGGTACAGGAGACACTCCGGTCTGGAAGCCGTGCCCCCGCGACGCGAGCCAGTCCACCACCGGGTCGGCCGCGGACAGCCCGAAGGCGCTGCCCCCGGCCAGGACTACGGCGTGCGCACGGCTGGAGACGTGCTGGCCCGCCACCAGCGCGTCGAACTGGCGTGTGCCCGTCGCCGTCCCCCGCACCTCGGCCGCCGCAATCGCCCCCTCGGGGCAGAGGATCACCGTGACCCCGGTCATCCCGGTCCGGTCCGAGCCGTGGCCCAGACGGAACCCCGGGAGGTCCAGCCGTCGCGAAGGAGAGGGCAGGGTTGGAATCGACACGGATGTCCTCGTTCAGGTATAGGATACGCCGTTCGCAGGGACCCGAATCGGACCCCAGGGAGAGTCGATGCCGCAGAATCCGGACCCCTCGGCCGTGGTGTGGGATTGGAACCGCACCGGGACCGGGGATGACCAGAGCGAAGCCAAGCGCAACGCCGCAGCCCGCAAGCGAGGCGTGATCGGCGGCCTGATCGGCCTGCTGATCGCGGCCTTGGTATATCACTTCTGGCGGCCCGGACTGGCCTATGTGATCGCGGGGATCTCCCTCGCCCTGGCCCTCCTGGCGGTCGCGGCTCCTCCGGCCTACCGCAAGGTCGCCGGCCTGCTCGACCGCTTCGGATACGCGGTGGGCATGGCGGTCACCTGGCTCCTCATGACCCTGCTGTACTGGCTCCTGTTCCTCCCGGTCGGCCTCTTCCTCCGCGCGCGGGGAAGGCTCGCCGTCACCAGGCACCCCGACCGGCGGCTGCCTTCCTACTGGTCTTCGACCGAGGGCAAGCCCTGGACCGCCGAGTCCTACCGCAAGCAGTTCTGATGAAGCTCCTCGGGATCAGTTGCTACTACCACGACTCCGCGGCCTGCCTGGTCGACGGGGGACGGATCGTTGCCGCGGCGCAGGAGGAGCGGTTCACCCGCAAGAAGCACGATGCCGGGTTCCCCTTCAACGCGGTGCGCTACTGCCTTGCGGAAGCCGGCGGGGACATCGACGCGGTCGTCTTCTATGACAAGCCGCTGCTCAAGTTCCACCGCATCCTGGAGACCTACCTGTCGGTCGCTCCCCGCGGCCTGCGCTCGGCCGTCCAGGCCATCCCGCTCTGGCTCAAGGAGAAGCTCTGGATCCCCCCGCAGATCGAGGAGGCCCTCGAGCGCTGCGGCGTCCCCGGCGGTGTCGGAGGGAAGGACATCTACTTCGCCGAGCACCACGAATCGCACGCCGCGAGCGCCTACTACCCGTCGCCGTTCGAGGAGGCCGCGGTGCTCACCCTCGACGGCGTGGGGGAGTGGGCCACCACCACGCTTGGAGTCGGCGAGGGCAACCGGCTGCGGCTGATCCGCGAGATCGTCTTCCCCCACTCCCTGGGCCTGCTCTACTCGGCGTTCACCTACTTCACCGGCTTCAAGGTCAACTCCGGGGAGTACAAGCTGATGGGGCTCGCCCCCTACGGCGACGGCCGCTACACCGACGCCATCAAGCGCGATCTGGTCGACATCCGGGAGGACGGCTCCTTCCGCCTCAACATGGACTACTTCGGCTACATGGACGGTCTGGAGATGACCAACGGGAAGTTCTCCGAGCTGTTCGGCGGACCGCCGCGCCAGCCGGAGTCGCCCATCTCGAAGCGCGAGATGGACCTGGCCCGGTCGATCCAGGAGGTCACCGAGGAGATCGTCCTCAAGCTCGGCCGCCATGCCCGCGAGCTCACGGGCAAGCGCAACCTCTGCCTGGCCGGCGGCGTCGCCCTCAACTGCGTGGCCAACGGCATTCTGCTCCGGGAGGGGATCTTCGACGACATCTGGATCCAGCCCGCGGCCGGCGACGCGGGCGGCGCCCTCGGCGCCCCCCTGGCTGTCTGGCACAACGCCCTGGACAAGCCGCGGACGGTGACCGTCTCGCATGGCCACCGCAGGGACGCCATGCGGGGCGCCCTCCTCGGCCCCGAGTTCCCGGACGAGCAGACCCGGGCCTGGCTCGACAGCCGGGGCTACCCCTACGAGCAGCTCTCGCCGGAGGAGTGGCCGAAGCGGATCGCGCAGCTCATCGCCTCCGAGAACGTGATCGGGCTCTGCCAGGGCCGGATGGAGTTCGGCCCGCGGGCGCTCGGCGGCAGGTCGATCGTCGGCGACGCCCGCTCGCCCAAGATGCAGTCGATCATGAACCTCAAGATCAAGTTCCGGGAGAGCTTCCGCCCGTTCGCGCCGAGCGTTCTGGAGGAGCGGGTCTCGGACTACTTCGAGCTCGACCGGCCGTCCCCCTACATGCTGCTGGTGGCGGACGTGGTCGAGCGGCGGCGGGTGCCGAAGCGGGGGGACGAGCAGGACCTCCCGCTCGTCGAGTGGGTCAACCGTCCGCGCTCGGACGTGCCCGCCATCACCCACGTGGACTATTCGGCCCGCATCCAGACCGTGAGCCGGGAGGACAGCCCGCGCTACCACGCGATCATCTCGGAGTTCGAGAAGCTGACCGGCTACGGGGTGATCGTCAACACCAGCTTCAACGTGCGCGGCGAGCCGATCGTCTGCACCCCGGAGGACGCCTACCGCTGCTTCATGCGGACGGAGATGGACTTCCTGGTCGTCGGCTCGTTCCTGCTCGACAAGAAGGCCCAGCCCCGGTTCGAGGAGAAGGGGGACTGGCGCCAGGATTATCAGCTCGACTAAGATGTTGCAGGAGAGAATGACGTCATGCGCAGGTTCGGCTATCTCGGCTCGCTTCTCGGCGAGATCTTCCAGTTCGCCCGGCAGAACAAGGTCTACTGGATCGTCCCCTTCATCCTGGTCCTCGGGCTCGTCGTCCTGCTCGTGGTGACCAGCCAGTCGGCAGCGCCGTTCATCTATACGCTGTTCTGAAACCCGGCTCCGGCCGGTCTTTCGCGGAACCGGCCCACTCCTGTGGCGAGGTATCAGTTCAGGTTCACCTCCGCATCCGCCGCCCCGGTGACCACGGTCCCCGCCCAGGTCCGGCCGTCCGGGGCAACGGCGCGCAGGGTCCAGGCTCCGGCCGGCACCCCTTCCACGACCGCCTTGCCTCCAACCACCTGCCACTGGTTCTGCACGGTCCCGTAGGGGCTCAGGTTCCGGAACGGCCGGCCCTGGGCGTCGAGGAGGGTGAGCAGAGCAACGGCGTCCGAGGTGGCGAGCTGCGGCACTCGGACGGTGAGCCGGGCGGCGTCGGCCAGGACCACGGGCACCCGGTCCCCGGGCACTTTGACCCGCGCCTCGCGCAGGGCCGCGCCCGGCGCGCTCACCAGCAGCTCCCACTCCCCGGGCGGAGCGGTGGGGAAGCGGACGATCCCGGTCCCGTCCAGCGGGCGCATCTCGAAGAGGAGGATGCGGCCACTGCCGTCGCGCAGCGCGGCGGTCACGTGCGGCGGCTTCCGGCCCGAGGCGAGAGCGGGCGCGATCTCCAGGCCCCGGGTCGGAGCCAGGGGGATGCGCTGATCCTGGAGCGGCGCTCGGGCGTAGACCTGAATCACCTGCTCCCAGGGTGAGTAACCGTCCTTGGTGACGGTTACCCGGTACCGCCCCTCCGTGACGTTCGGCAGGACGAAGTAGCCTTCTCCATCCGTTCCCATGGTCATGAGGAAGGCTGCTTCCTCCCCCTCCAGCCGCCGGAGCGCCACGATCGCCCCCTCGATCCCGTCGGAGGTGGATTCGTCCACCACCGTGCCGCTGAAACGGGTGGCTCCCAGCTCGATCAGGAGCTCGCGGTCGGATTCGAGGGCCAGGTCCTCGCTGTGCGAGGCCATGTCCCGGGAAGAGGTGACCTGCAGGCGGTAGCGGCCGGGCTGCACGTCCTCCAGGCGGAAGAGCCCCTCCCAGTCCGACTCCACCATCCGATTCACGGCCACGTCCTGCCCGGCCAGGCTGACCCGCGCTCCGCGCAGGGGCTCGCCCCCGAGGAGCACCCGGCCGCTCACCGTCAGGTCGACGCCGAACTCGAGGTCCACGCCGGTCTCGTCACCCTCGGGCTCCAGGACTGCCCGGGCCTGGGCCTCCCGGGCGCCGTTGCGCAGGGTGCCCTGGATCACCCAGTCCCCGGGAGCGAGGCCGGCTACCTCGTAGCTGCCCGAGTAGTCCACCTTGCCCGGTCTCTCCTGGCCCCCCTCCCGCTTGGCGCGGACGGTCACCTCTGCCAGGTCGTACATCTCCAGCCCGAGCAGCCGGCCGGCGATCTTCCCTCCCCGGGAGAGCCGCACCTCCAGGTCCCGGATTGGCGCGCCCGCCATCCTGACCGCGCCGGGCAACTCGGCCGTGGCATGCCCCTCCATCTCGGCACGGACCGACCACTGGGCGTCGGCCACATGGGCAAGGACGAAAGAGCCGTCGGCCGCCGTCAGGGTGTCGCGCTCCCGCGGATTGTCCTCTTGATAGAGGCTGACCCTAGCGCCTTCGATCCCCTTGCCGTCCCGGTCCACGACCCGGCCCGAGACCTCGTTGCCGGCCTGGAAGACCAGGTCGAGCTGGTTCGAGACGGGATCGACCTCGATCTTCCGCTCCACCGGCGGGAAGTCCTGGTGATGCCCCCGCACGGTCTGGCGGCCCAGTGTGACCCCTTCCAGCCGGTAGACGCCGTCCGCGTCCGAGACCGAGGCGGCCGAGCCGCAGGTCACCCGGGCGTCCCCCACCGGGTCGCCCGCCGAGGTCAGTACCCGCCCCTCGACCACGGCGCCGCGCTCCATCACCACCTTGACGTTGTCGAGCCCTTTTGCAGAAACCTCCAGATCCTTCAGGACCGCCGGCTGAAGGCCCGCGGCCGAGGCGCGGATCTCCGCCCGGCCCGGCCGCACGCCCTCGAAGGTGAACCGGCCGTCCTCGTCCGAGACGGCAGCCCCTTCGGAGCGGCCCGCCTGGCGGATCAGACCCCGTTCCTCCCCGGTCCTCTCCGTGCTCAGGCTCAGCTCGGCCCCGGCCACGGGCAGACCCTCCCCGTCCACCGCCCGGCCGGCCACCCGGGCGGCCGGGTCGAGCACCACCGCGACGGTCTTGGTATTGGGCGGGGTGGGCGCGGGCACGCCCTCGACCTCGCCGGGCAGGAAGCCCCTGGCCTGCACCCAGAGGTCCAGGCGATCCCCCCGCCGGAGGTCCGGGACTTTGAAATGGCCCTCCGCGTCGGTGACCGCTTCGGGTTTGCGCTGCAGGGTCCCGTTCTCCGCCGCGAGCCTCACGCGCCGGGCGTCGCGGGTGGCATGCACCTCGGCCCCCGCCACCGGCTTGCCGTCCCGGCCGGTCACCCGCCCCCGAATCTCCGCTCCCGGCTCCAGGATGACCGTGCCGAGATCGAGAGGACCCTCTCCCCTTGGGACCGGGACGGCCCGGACCAGCACCGGGGCGAAGCCGCTCTTGCGGACCAGGAGATCGAGCGTGCCGGGCGGCAGCGCCGGCACCTCGAAGCGGCCGGATGTGTTCGTGGCCGCCCGCCAGGAGTCGATCCCCTCCTCGCCCGGGGACCGGCGCTCGGAGAGCAGTGACTGCTCGCCGGTCGAGGAGAGCAGGACCACCTCCGCGTCCAGGACCGGCTTGTCAGCCCGGTCCACCACCCGGCCGAAGCCGTTCCTCCCCTTCTCCAGGACGAGCCGCAGGTCCGAGCGCGAGCGCAGGGCGGGCAGGGTGACGCGGGCGGCGGCGAAACCTGGCCGCAGGGCGCGGATCTCCCAGGCCTCTCCGGCGAGCAGCCTGTCCAGGCGGAAGCGGCCGTCCGCACCCGAGGAGGTGCTCCGCTCGGCGACCCCCGTCCTGGAGAACTGGCGCTGCCGGGTGCCGCTGCGCTGCACCGCCTGGACGAGCACGCCGGGGGCCGGAGCGCCCTTGGCGTCGACAACCTGTCCGCCGACCGCCGCGGCCGGATCGAGGGCCAGGGTCGGAGCTCGGAATGGAGCGCCGGGGCGCCAGTCCAGCCGGTGGACCAGGGGCAGATGTCCCGCGGCTTCCGTCTGAACCCGGGGGCGCTCCCCCTCGATGGGGACGACGCGGTATCTCCCCAGGGAATCGGTGCGGGAGAACGCTCCCGGGTCGGCCGCGGCCCAGACCAGGGCGCCCGCAACCGGACGGCGGGTGGACGAGCTCAGGACCCGACCGGGCAAGCTCACGGCAGCAGGCAGACGGACGACCGCCGAGGCCTCGCCGGGGTCCCCGACGGACGCATTCCGTCGTCGTCCGTCCGGGGCGAGCAAGCGGATTCTGAGCGATCCCCGGGCCTTCAGCGCGATCCTGCCCTGCTCGTCCGTCTCCCCCAAGGGGACCGGAAAGTTTTCGAGCCGCACCTGGACCCCGGAGGCGGGACGCCCGTCGGCAGCCCGGACCTCCAGCGTCCGCGAAGCCGCCGGTGTTTCAGGAAGCGGAATGGCGCCCCCCTCGAACCCGCCCTTCTCAACCCGCTTCCCGCCGGGAGCCAGGAGCGTAACCTTGAGACGCTCTCCCGCCGCGCGGGGGAGGGTCAGGGCCCCGTCCGGGCCGGTCACGCCGAACCGCGGGCGCACATTCCAGCCGGCCGTCTCGGTTATCTGCCAGAGCGAAGCCGTCTCGGTCGAGGCATAGACCCACACACCTGGGGTCCCGGCCTCCAGCCGGGCGCCCGAGTCCTGAGGCGGGATGGCAGGGGGGAGGTCGACCGGATCGAGCAGGGCCAGGGGCGGAGATTGCAGCGGCACGTGCCCGGGCGCTTCGACGACCACGAGCCAGAGCCCGCCGGACGGGGGAGCCAGCCGGTAGCGCCCGGCAGTGTCGCTCCGGGCCGACACCGAGGCCTCGGGGTAGGCACGTCCGGCGAGAACCATGCGCCCCCAGTCATAGCTGCTCTGCATCGGGACGAGGCTCACCAGAGCGCCGGTCAGCGGAGCGCCGTCGGCAGCGGCCACGATGCCGGTGACCGAGGGGACAGACTGGGCGGCTGCGGTCCAGTTGCAGGCCGCGAAGATTCCCGACGCGAGCAAGGTCCGCGCAAGGAGCTTCATAGTCTTGCCAGTATATAAGAAACTCTATCGTTCCTGAATAGGCGAGTCGCTCCCGAAACGACGGAGTGGCAGAACAGCCCCGGACTTGCCGCATCCGGGGGGTTGGTCCAGAATAGCGCGATGCGTCGCTTCAAGCCCATCCATGGAGTCTTCGTGGTCCTCGTCTTCGTGGCCGCCGTCCTGACGGCGGACTACGTCCTCGAGGGGAGGCTCGGCGCGGGACGGTCCGACAGGGTCTCGCCCGGCCGGGACGGCATGGTGCGGGTCAGCCTGGAAGGCCTCGAGCCCCAGCAGGTCCGCTTCTACCAGTTTCTGAATCCGGGCAACCAGGAGGTGCGGTTCTTCGTGGGCCGCGATCCCGGCGGCCACCTGCAGGTGGCGTTCGACGCCAACGAGCTTTGTGCCAAGACCAAGCGGGGATACCGGCACGAGGGCGAGTGGCTCGTCTGCAACAAGTGCGACAAATCCTTCCGCCTCTCGGAGGTGAGCAAGGGCGGCGGCGGGTGCAACCCGGTGCCGCTGCCTCACCGGGTGGAAGGCGAAGAGTTGGTCATTGCCGAGGCCGATGTGCTCGGCGGTTGGCGCCTGTTCCGTTAGAGGGAGCTCCGGTCCTGCGAAAGGCTGAGGGCAACTGATGTGGAATCAGCGCTTTGACGGGCGGCGTGCGATGGTGTATCGTCGCGCGGTCCGGAAAGGTTAGCTATGTCCTCAGCCGACTTCGTGCTGTACGAAGACGAATTCAAGCACCTGGAGGAGGCCCTGCGCCGCCTGCGCCAGGAGGCGAATGCCAAGGCCGTCTTCCTGATCGACAAGAACGGTCAGCAGATCGCCTCGGCAGGTGAGGTCGAGCAGTTCGACACCACCTCCCTCGCCTCTCTCACCGCCGGCAACGTGGCCGCCACCGACGGCCTCGCCAAGCTGATCGGCGAGCGCGAGTTCTCGGTGCTGTTCCACGAAGGCCAGCAGGACCATATCCACATCTCGATCGTGGCCAAGCGGGCGATCCTGGTCGTCATCTTTGATGACCGCTCGTCTCTCGGCCTGGTCCGCCTGCGCGTCAAGCGCGCCAGCGTGGATCTGGAGAAGATCTTCGAGATGATGATGCAGAAGAGCGAAAGAGGAGCGGGACCAGCGCATTCGAGCCCCTTTTCCGAAATCACCGACGACGACATCGACGCGCTCTTCGGTGAGTAGCCGGAGACGCGGCAGCGGCGAGGGCACGCCGGCATTCCGGCGCGCACGGCGCCCAGGTCTGGTGACGAGGCAGCGAAGATGACTTTCATCAATTACGCCAGCAAAGAGATCAACTGCAAGATCGTCTACTACGGCCCCGGTCTGTGCGGCAAGACGACGAACCTGCAGTACATCTACAACAAGACCGCCCCGGAATCGAAGGGCAAGATGATCTCGCTGGCCACCGAGGCGGATCGCACGCTGTTCTTCGACTTCCTCCCCCTCGACCTGGGGAGCATCCGCGGGTTCACCACCCGGTTCCACCTGTACACGGTGCCGGGCCAGGTGTTCTACGACGCCAGCCGCAAGCTGATCCTCAAGGGCGTCGATGGCGTCATCTTCGTCGCCGACAGCCAGGAGGAGCGGATGGAGGCGAACATCGAATCCATCCGGAATCTGGAGCAGAACCTGAAGGAGCACGGCTTCGACCTGGCGACGATCCCGTACGCTTTGCAGTTCAACAAGCGGGACCTCCCGAACGTGGTGGCGGTCGACGAGATGTACAGGACCCTCAACTACAAGCGGGAGCCCACTTTCGAGGCCGTCGCCACCACGGGCGTGGGGGTGTTCGACACCCTCAAGTCCGTAGCCAAGCAGATCCTGATCGAACTGAAGAAACGCTGAGAGGACTCCATGGCCAAGCCTCGGCCGAAAGCGCAACCGGAGAAGACCGCAGAGACCCCGCCGCCCGCCCCGAAGCTCAAGGCCCGGGCGGACGCTTCCGACCCTGCTCTCGACGTGTTCACCGAGGCCCTCGCGGCCTTCCACAAGAAGGACTGGGCCAAGGCGGCCGGGCTGTTCGAGACCGCTCTCGCCGAGAGCGACCGCCTCGACCTCTCGGCCCGCACCCGCCAGTACCTCGCCGCCTGCCGCCAGCGGGTGGAGGAGACCGGCGGCGCCAAGGCCAAGGGGAAGGAGGAGGACGGAGACCCCTTCCTGCGGGCCGTCTTCGAGAAGAACCGGGGGGACTCCGCCGCCGCCCTGGACCTCTGCCGCCGGGAAGGCCGCGACCAGAAGGACGAGCGCTTTGCCTACCTCGCGGCGTCGATCCACGCCGCCGAGGGCCGGACCGAGGAGGCGGTGCAGGCGCTGTCGCGGGCGATCGAGCTCAACCCCAAGAACCGCGTCCATGCCTTCCACGACCCCGACTTCGCCGAGATCCGCAAGGACCGCGACCAGCGCCAGCTCTTCGGCCTCTCCTGAACGGGAGAAGGACGGCGGGGGCAAGCGGCTGGTCGCGGTCGGCGGCGGCACCGGCCTGTCCGCCCTGCTGCGCGGGCTCAAGCACTACGCCGGGTCGGACCGCCTGCGCCAGCTCACCGGCGTGGTCACGGTCACGGACGACGGCGGCTCTTCCGGCCGGCTGCGGCGCGAGTTCGGCGTGCTCCCCCCGGGCGACATCCGCAACTGCCTCGTGGCTCTTGCGGATGACGAGGACCTCCTGGCGCGCCTCTTCCAGTACCGCTTCCCCAACGGCGACGGCCTGCTCGGCCACTCGTTCGGCAACCTGTTCCTGACCGCGCTCACCGGCATCACCGGCGACTTCCACCAGGCGATCCTCACCGCCGAGTCGATCCTCTCGGTGCGCGGCAAGATCTGCCCGGCGACCGTCCAGGACGTGCGCCTGCGCGGCCGCGGCGCCTCCGGCCAGGTCTACGAAGGGGAGTCGGCGATCGGCACGTCGGGCGAGGCCATCGAGCGCCTGGATCTCGATCCGCCTGCGCCCCCGGCCTTCCCGCCGGCAGTCACCGCCCTGGAAAAGGCCGACCTGATCCTGCTCGGCCCCGGCTCGCTCTACACGTCGATCCTCCCCAACCTGCTGATCCCGGGTATCCGCCAGGCGGTCAACAAGAGCCCGGCACGCACCGTGCTCCTGCTCAACCTGATGACCCAGCCCGGGGAGACCGACGGCATGACCGGCCTCGACCACCTGCGGGCGATCGAGCGCTTCGCCGGCCGCGGGCTGGTCGACGCCGTCCTGGTCAGCTCCTCCGAGATCCCCGGCCAACTGCTGGAGCACTACGCCGAGACCGGCTCCGAGCCCGTGCTCATCGACCGGGCGGAGGTCGAGGCCCTGGGCATCCGGGTGGTCGAGGCCGACCTGCTCGCGCCCGGAGACGAATTCATCCGCCACGATCCTCCCAAGCTCGCCGAAGCGGTGATGGAGCTGCTCGACCATGCCTAGCACACGCCCCCGGGTCGCCGTAGTGCTCGCCGCCGGCAAGGGGACCCGGATGCGGTCCACCCTTCCCAAGGTCCTCCACTACGCAGCCGGCCGCCCGCTCCTCTCCTGGGTGATCGAAGCCGCCCGCAGCGCCGGCTGCGAGCGGATCCTGGTGATCGTCGGCCACGGCGCGGAGCAGGTGAGGAAGGAGATCGACGGCGAGGACATCCAGTGGGTGCTCCAGGCCGAGCAGCGGGGGACCGGGCACGCCCTGATGCAGGCGGAGCCGCACGTTCCCGGGGAGGCCAACCTGCTGGTCCTCTCCGGCGACGTGCCCCTGGTCAGCCCCGCTACGCTGGAGGCGCTCACGGCCGGCGCCGCGGCGGGCTGGGGGGCCATGGCCGTGGCCGAGCTCGACGAGCCAGGCTCGCTCGGCCGGGTGCTCGCCGGAGGCTACGGCGCACTGCGGCGCATCGTCGAGGCCTCCGACGCCTCCCCCGAGGAGCTCGCGGTCAAGCGGGTCAACGCCGGCCTCTATGCCCTGCCGGCACCCCAGATCTTCAACTACCTGCGCCAGATTGGCACCGAGAACGCCCAGGGGGAGCTCTACCTGACCGACGCGGTGACCGCGGCCGCGGCCGACCACCGGCTGGTCCTGCTCGTGCCCCTGCCCGATCCGTCCGAGGCGCTCGGGGTCAACACCCGGGCGGAACTGGCGCGCGTCCACCGCCGGTTGCTCGACCGCCACCAGGCGAACCTGATGGACCAGGGGGTGACCATCCTGGAGCCCTCCCGCACCTCGATCGAGCCAGGGGTCGTCGTGGGGACGGACACGGTGATTCATCCCGACGTGTCGCTCCTCGGCCAGACCGTGATCGGCGAGGGCTGCACGCTCCGCCAGGGGGCCTGGATACGGGACAGCACGCTGGGCGACGACGTCATGGTCGAGCCCTACAGCGTGATCGACGGGGCCGAGGTGGGAAACGCCTGCCGGGTCGGCCCCTATGCCCGGCTGCGCCCGGCATCCCGCTTGCTACAAGGTGCCCGGGTGGGCAACTTCGTCGAGGTCAAGAGCTCCGAGCTGGGCCCGGGCAGCAAGGCGAACCATCTCGCATACATCGGGGATGCCACGATCGGGGAGGGGGCCAATGTCGGTGCCGGGGTCGTAACCTGCAATTACGACGGCACCCGCAAGCACCCGACCGAGATCGGGCCGGGCGCATTCATCGGCAGCGACACCATGCTCGTCGCTCCCGTCAAAATTGGCGAGGGGGCCAGCACGGCGGCGGGGTCGGTGATCACCAAGGACGTCCCCGCGGGCGCCCTGGCAATCGGCCGGGTGCGGCAGAAGAACCTCGAAGGCTGGGCCGGCGGCCTGCGCGGTAAGCGTAAGAAAAAAGAGGAACCTTGAATGTGCGGAATCGTCGGCTACGTGGGCAACCGTGAGGTCGTGCCCCTTCTGATGGACGGGCTTCGCCGCCTGGAGTACCGCGGCTACGACTCGGCCGGGGTGGTCGCGGTTCTGGACGGCGAGTTCCAGACCGCCAAGGCGGAGGGCAAGCTCGACCGCCTCAAGGAGAAGCTCGAGAAGCAGCCCCTGACCGGCCGCTACGGCCTCGGCCACACCCGCTGGGCCACCCACGGCCCGCCGAGCGAGCGCAACGCCCACCCCATGGTGGACTCCCGGCGCCGGGTCGCCCTGATCCACAACGGCATCATCGAGAACTTCCTGCCGCTCAAGAAACGGCTGATCTCCGAGGGCTGGACCTTCACCTCGGACACGGACACCGAGGTCGTGGCGAACCTGATCTCCTCCTACCTCGACCACGAGCCCGACCTGCGGCACGCGGTCGCCCGGGCCTGCCGCGAGTTGGAGGGGATGTACGCCTTCGCCGCGGTCACCACCGAATCCGAGGACCAGGAGATCGTGGCGGCCCGCCAGGGTCCGCCGCTGGTCATCGGCCTCTGCGAGGGGGAGCAGTTCCTCGCCTCCGATCCGTCGGCCCTGCTCGTCCACACCAAGGACGTGATCTTCCTGGAGAACGGCGACCTGGCGCTGCTGACGCGGTCGGGCATCGCGGTCTGGGACCGCCAGGGCAACAAGGTGGACCGTCCCGTCCAGCGCCTGAACTGGGATCCCATCCAGGCGGAGAAGGGCGGCTACAAGCACTTCATGCTCAAGGAGATCAACGAGCAGACCCAGGCCGTGCAGGACACCTTCGCCGGCCGCGTGGACTTCGAGAACGCCCGCATCCTCTTCGACACGATCCAGATGTCCGAGGACGAGCTGCGGTCGGTCGAGCGCATCCACATGCTCGCCTGCGGCACCTCCTGGCACGCGGGACTGATCGGCAAGTTCATGATCGAGGAGCTCGCGCGCGTCCCGGTCGAGGTCGATTACGGCTCCGAGTACCGCTACCGGAAGCCCATCGTGAATGGCAAGGCCCTGGCCGTGGGCATCTCCCAATCGGGCGAGACGGCGGACACGCTCTCGGCCATGGAGGCGGCCCGCGACGCGGGCGCCCACCTGTTCACCGTCTGCAACGTGCAGGGGAGCCAGGCCACCCGCATCAGCGAAGGGGTCATCTACACTCACGCCGGCCCGGAGATCGGGGTCGCCTCGACCAAGGCCTTCACCACCCAGCTCGTGGCCCTCTACCTGCTCGCCCTCTACCTGCGCCAGCTCCGCACTGGCAAGCTGGAACACGGATACCTGGACGACCTCGCCCGTCTGCCGCAGGCGGTGGACGAGGTGATCCGCCGCCAGGAGAAGAACATGGAGGCGCTCGCCCGACGTTACTTCCGGGCTGAGAACTTCCTCTACCTGGGGCGCGGCATCAACTACCCGATCGCCCTCGAAGGCGCGCTCAAGCTCAAGGAGATCTCCTACATCCACGCCGAGGGCTACCCCGCGGGCGAGATGAAGCACGGCCCCATCGCCCTGATCGACAACGAGATGCCGGTCGTGTCCATCGCCACGGGCAGCGACGTGGTGTTCGAGAAGGCGAAGAGCAACCTGCAGGAGGTCAAGGCGCGCGACGGCGTGGTCATCGCGCTCACCGACCGCGATCCCGAAGAGCTGGGCGGAGTCTGCGACGAGGTGATCGAGGTCCCGACCGTCTCGCCGCTGCTCCAGCCGATCGTCAACGTGATCCCGCTGCAGCTCCTCGCCTACTTCACCGGCGTGCGCCGCGGAGCGGACGTGGACCAGCCGAGGAACCTGGCGAAGAGCGTCACGGTGGAGTGATCGAATCGACCTATCGGCAGCGCCGCGACTCCTTCCAGGAGGAAGAGCGGCGCCTTGCCCGGATCTCCCTTCGGTTCTCGATCGTCCGCGGGATTCTTTTCGCGGCCTTCGCGGGCTGTCTCCTCTGGGTCTTGTTCGACGCGGGCTCTCCGCCTCCGGCCGCTTGGATCGGGGCGGCGGTCTCTCTTCTGGCTTTTCTTGCGATCCTCCCCCGCCACGACCGGATCGTCGCGAGTCAGCGCCAAGCCGGAGACCTGGCCCGGATCAACGAGGAGGCGCTGCTGCGCCTCGCCCGGGACTGGAAGCAGCTTCCGGTCCCGAGCCTCCCCGAGGGCCGCCACGAGCTGCCTCTCGCCCGCGATCTCGACCTCTTCGGCTCCGCCTCGGTCTTCCAGCTCCTGGGCACCGTCCACACTCCGGCCGGGAAGACCGAGCTCGCGGACCGGCTCCTGAACCCGGCGCCACCTCCGGAGATCGCTCGGCGGCAGGAGGCCGTGGCTGAGCTCGCGCCGGAGCTCGACCTCCGCCAGCAGCTCGAGGTGCGCACCCGGCCGATGGAGAAGCACGCCCCGAGCGTGGACAAGTTCCTGCGCTGGGCCGAGGACCGCTCCTGGCTCCTGGCTCGGCCGTGGCTGGTCTGGCTGACGCGGATCCTCCCGGTCCTCACGATCACGGCGCTGGTCCACTGCCTGCTTCGGTTCGGGGCGACGATCGACACCGTCCAGCCGGGGGCTTCGGTGCTGCAGTCCCTCATCCCCTCCTGGCAGTTGGGGCTGCTGCTGACGGTCAACATCACCCTCGCTTATGTCCTGGGATCGCGCCTGCTCGCAAGCTTCGATCGGCTGGAGGCGCGGCAGAAGGAGTTTGAGCTCTACGCCGATGCCCTTTCGCTGATCCCGGAGCGCAGCTACGCGGCGCCAATCCTCCAGCGGATCGCCACCGACCTCGCTCCCCAGGGCCGGCCCGCCCACCTCTGGATGAAGGTCCTGCAAGGGCGCATCGGGCTTGCGGACGCCCGCCACTCGGGCATCCTCCACTTCTTCCTCCAGACCTTTCTGCTGTGGGACTTCCACAGCCTCTACCTCCTGGAAGCCTGGCAGCGGGACGCGGGTCCTCACGTCCGGAGATGGCTCGAGGCCCTGGGCGACTTCGAGGCGCTGTCCGCCCTGGCCGGGCTCCGCCACGACAATCCCGGTTGGGCGTTCCCGCGGGTGGTGGAGGGTGAGGGCAGGTATGCGGCGCGGGGGCTGGGACACCCGCTCATCCCCGAGGCGCGGCGCGTCATGAACGATGTCGAGGTCGGCCCTGCCGGCACGTTCCTCCTGGTCACCGGGTCCAACATGTCGGGCAAGAGCACGCTGCTGCGCTCGATCGGGGTCAACGCGGTCCTGGCCCAGGCCGGGGGTCCGGTCTGCGCGGAGGAGCTGCGGATGCCGCCGGTCACGCTCGCCACCAGCATCCTGGTCGAGGACTCGCTCGCCGACGGCGTCTCCTTCTTCCTGGCCGAATTGAAGCGCATCCGTGGCGTGGTGGACCTGGCCGACCGCTGCCACGCGAAGGGGAAGACCCTCCTCTATCTGCTCGACGAGATCCTGCGCGGCACGAACAGCCAGGAGCGGCAGATCGCGGTGCGGCGAGTGATCCTCCACCTCCTGCGCACGGGGGCGATCGGCGCCGTCTCCACCCACGACCTCCAGATCGCGGAGATCCCGGAGCTTCAGGAGGCCGTCCGCCCGGTCAACTTCCGCGAGACCCTCCACCCCGGCGGCGATCCGCCCATGACCTTCGACTACCTGATGCATCCCGGCGTGGCCACCACGACCAACGCCCTACTGCTGATGGAGTTGGTGGGGCTGAAGCCGGAATGAGAGCAACTCGTCCCGGCAGCGGACGTACTCGTGGACCGGACGCTTGAGCAGCTCGGCCGGAGCGAGGAGCGCGAGGGCCTCGTAGAAGCCCAGCGATCGGCCGTGGAAGTCGAGCAGCCCCCGGCGCGCCGCCTCCCTCCCGACATCGGCGGAGCCCCAGAGGCGCTCGGCCAGCGATTGGAGCTGCGCGTGCCGGATCGGCGCGCCTTCGGACCAGGCGAGGAACTGGTCGCGGATCGCGATGGCGGCCCGGGCCGTGGCGAGAGCGGCCGGGAAGGCCGGACTGAACGCGAAGGCCCTCGCCATCCACCAGACCGGGAGGAACCCGGCGCGGCCGTCGAGGGCTTCCAGGAGGTTGCCCGGCGATGCTCCAAGCTGGCGGGCCAGGGACTGAAGCGCCGCCTCGACTCCGCCGAAATGGCTCCGGGCCGCTTCGCTCAGGGCCAGAAAGCGCGCTTCCTCCAGCACCTCGCCCCACGGCATCGCGGCTCCCGGTTCGGCGATCCCCGTCTCTTCAACTTCCAGCCCCTCCTCCAAAGCCGCGGTGGAGAGGAGGAACCGGACGCGCAGATCCTTGACCAGGGCCGGCGCCTCGGGATGGAGGACCTGCGCCACACCCCAGACCTCGGCCAGCGACGGGTTTTCCCCTTCCTTCATGTACCGCTCGCGGTCGAAGCTGAAGTGATCCACGGCCCTTCGCGATCGTCGAGAAGCAGCTAGAGGTGGAGCCTGCCGGGCGAGGGCCAGGGCTTTCTCGGCATCCTCCCGCTTGACGCTGTGCGCGGCGAGGCGGCGGGCCAGCAGGTCCCGTCCCCGATCCCCGAGCAGCTCGCCGGCGAGATCCAATATCCTCCTCAGGGACCGTTCCGTGAAGGGCAGCTCCTTGAGGGCTTCGATCAGGCGGCCAGCCCCGTTCTCGTCCTCCAGGGCGGCTCGGACCTCGACCAGCGCGACCGTCATGGGGCGGTATCCCATCTCGGCTGGAGCGTGGAGGATGGCCACCTCGTCGTCGCCGTCCAAGGTGCCGTCCCGGTACCAGGAGAAGACCCGGCCGACGCCGATCATCCCGAACGGCTCCATCTCCACGGCTCGGAGCGCGCCCATGCTCGACGCGCCGATGACCCGGACCCCGGAGTCCAGGGCATAGAGCAGCTCCTTGTGAGTCACCGATCCGACCGTGTAGTAGTAGCCGTCCAGCAGGACCAGGGTGTGGGGCCGTTGCGCCAGGGCCGCGAGGATGTCCCCGCGCTGCGCCGGGGGCCTCAGCTCGAAGCCTTCCAGCCGTTGACCGGCGAGGCAGGGGCCGGCAAAAACGATTGCCTCAATCATGGGGCGGCTCTTCCAGACCGGGGACGTAGGTATAGACAACCGGGATGCCCACGCCCTCCCGGGTGAGGTCCACGAACCAGGCCGCCAGGCCCAACCGCTCCAGGTTTTCGAGCACCTGATCCAGATCGCTCTCGACATCATCGGTCGACAGGTCCGGGAGACTGTCCAGCCCCCGTTGCCCTTCCGGCTCCACGAACCGCTCCCAGGCGCGGTCGGGCGGACCTGGATCGGCTTCGAAGACCAGGTCGTCGCGGGCGCCCGAGATGTAGGTGAGACGGCTCTGGGCCGCCTCGGTCAGAGCGCGGGAGAGCGCCACCTCGGGCGATGGATGGCAACCCGAGCCGCGCCAGGCGGTGGGCAGGTCCGGCAGGACGAGCTCGGCGACGACCACAGGAATTCCGGCCTCCCAGGTGGCGTCCCAGAAGGCGAGGCGGGCCCCCGCATCCCGGCAGCGGTCGATCAGATCCATCGGGCCGGGATCGATGGCAACGGCCGCCCCCCGGTCGCGCAGGAACCGGGCGAGACCCTGCCGCTCCACCAGCTCGCAGAGCCCGTGCAGCAGCGCCTCCTCGCGGCAGTTTCCGGAAGCGAGACCGCTCGAGGTCTTGAGGAACATCCGGGGCTCGAACACCCGCGGCAGCCGGAAGTCGAGCTCCACCATCTGGAGAGGAAGCCAAGCGGCCGGGACCTTCCCGCGTCCGAGGGGCTCGGCCGCGACCCAGTCGATAGGTGCCGCGTCGAAGGTCCTCACTCCGGGCTGCCAGCGCAACCCGCTCAGGGGGATCGAGTTCGCCGAACGCATCTCGCGCAGGGAGAGACGGGTCCGGCGGAGGCCGTCGAGACACTCCGCGTGCCAGATCTCCAGGGCCTCCATGGCCGCGCTGACCCGCGCCGCCGCCGCGGTCGCCCCCTTGCCCTGGGATACGGCGAGGTTGCGGCTCGCCGGCCTCACCGCCTGATAGACCGGGATGCCGATCCGGTCGAGGCGGGTCAGGTCGGCGATCCGGGTGACTCCGGCGCGCGGCAGGAGCCCCGCGATCCGCTCCCAGGTCTCTTCGGGAGCGCAGGTCCGGTGGGTGCCCAGCCGGAAGCGCTTCGGTGTCGCCTGGCTAGATACCGACTTCACTCGCCTTCGTGCAGGAGGCGATCCTCCACCCTTCGGGCAGGTGCACCAGGATCATCCCGCCGTTGCCGGTGAAGGTCATGGGATTGTCCGTGTAGGTCTCCACGAGGTGGTAGGTGGCCACCGCCTTGTCCCGACCCACGTAGACGATCCGGAGCTGCTGGACCTCCACGTTGCGGGTGTCCAGGTGGGGCCGCTTCGCCAGGGCCACTGTCAGCCGCTCGCCGCGCAGCCAGGACTCGATGGTGGTCTTGGTGATCGGGACCGTCCATTCGCCGACCGCGATGTAGGGATCCAGGGCGAACTCGCGGTAGCGCGCGAGCATCTCCTCCGGCTTCAGGTTCTCCCACTGCGTGATCAGGTGCCCGATGACCGCGTCCTGATCGGAACCGGTGCCGGTCCTGTTGTTCGCGATCGCGGAGGCGACAGCCTCGAGCTCGTGCCTGTGGATGGGGTTGGGCGCTCCCGGGAAGGCCAAGAAGCCGATCGAGCGGGACACGGGCTCAGCACCCTTCTCCAGCTCGAACCCGGACTCTTCGAAGGCCTCCCGAAGCCGCTCCTTCTCCGACGACGAAAGAGGATCGCTCATGATATCCCTCCTCTGAAAGGAAACCAGTCTGGCGCGCCGGTTTTAGCACGGATGGCGGGGGAGCAGAAGACCCCGGCTCAATGGGTGGCGGAGAGCTCGAGCTCGGACAGCAGGGACGAGGCGCCGTCGAAGTCGACCGTGCCGGTGCCCTCGTCCATGCCTTCGAGGGCCCGTGCCAGCAGCCTGCGCGCTTCGGACTCCCGGCCGGCGTCTCCCCACAGCCGGGCAAGGTCGGTGGCCGCCCGCAGGTAGAGCGACCGCGCCCCCTGGGCGTGCGCCACTTGGCAAGCGCGGCGCAGGGACGCTTCCGCCTCCTCCCGGGCGCCGGACGCCTGCTCCAGGTGGCCGCGCAGGCGGTGGAGCTCGGGCAGGTAGTAGGCCTCGCCGCTGCCCGAGCTGAGCGCCTCGACCCGCTCCAGAAGGGAGAGGCTCTCCTCCAGCCCTCCCAGGCGGGCATGCAGCTCCGCGAGCAGCGTCAGGAAATAGGTCTGACCGACGCCAGTCCCGGTGGACACCCAGGCGATCACCCCGCGGTGGACCTCGGCCACGGCATCGGGATCGCCCTGGTACGCGATCCCCCAGCCGTGCACCATGCGGGCGAGGGCCAGGTGCAGGGAGAGCCCGGCCTCGCCCGCCACCTCCATGGCCTCGGCCGACAGCCTCGTCGCCTCCTCGGCCTCTCTCCGATACTGGCGCAGGATGGACGCAGAGTTGAGCGCGATCGACAGGCTCATGGGATCGGCGAGCTGCCGGGCCAGGGCCACGGTCTCCGCGCTCAGGCGCAGGGCCTGGTCGGGGAAGCCGAGGTTCCAGAGCGCGTAGCTCTTATAGGCCCGGCCGTGGAACCCGGGATGGGTGCCGTACCGGAAGGCCTGGGGGATCGGCCCGGACGTGTCCGCGAGCTCGACCGCCCGGCTCAGGTGGTGCCGCGACCGCTCCAGGTCCGCCAGGTGGAACTGGGTGATCCCCAGGTTCAGGTGCGCGACCATCCGGTGGAAGGGACCCCCCTCCTCCTCGGCCGTGGCCACCAGCTCCTCGCCCAGGCGGCGGGCGATGACCAGGTCGGCCCGCACGTGATGGATGCGGACCATCCCCAGGAGGACCGGGAATTGGTGCGGTGTCGGCTTGAGCGCCTCGCACAAGTCGAGGGCGCGGCGGTAGGCCGCCTCGACCTCGGGCGCCCCGTACCCCTTGAGCGCCATCAGGGTCGGGCCGAGCGTGGTCTGCAGCGAAAGCTCCAGCCGGTCCCTCTCCTCCCCCTCGGGGAGCTGCTCCAGAAGCTCCAGGGCCTGGGCGAGATGGCGGCTGGCTTCCAGGTCCGCCGACCGCTCCGCCGCCTGCTGCCCCGCCCGCTGCCAGTAGACGATCGCCGGCGCCGTGAGCTCCCCGGCCGCGCAGTGCTGGGCGAGCAGCTCGGGCCGGGTCTCGACCACCTCCGGGAAGCGCTCTTCGAGGGCGCGCGCCACCGCCCTGTGGAGCCCGGGGCGGGCCTTCCGGAGCAGGGACTCGTACACCGCGTCCCGGATCAGGGCGTGCTTGAAAGCATAGATGGAGCCTCCCTGCCAGACCAGGATCTCGGCCTCCGCGAGGCGAAGCAGGTGCCGGTCGAGCCCCGTCTCCTCCGGAAGCAGCGCCCGCATCAGCTCCACGTCGAGGTCCTTGCCCAGCACGGCCGCGGTCTGCGCGATCTCCTTGGCCCCGCCCAACCGGTCCAGCCGGGCCTCGATCGAGCTCTGGAGGGTGGTGGGGACGCTGGCCAGGGGCGGCGCTCCCCCGGAGGTCGCGGTCCCCCGCCGCGGAAGGCCGGACTCCAGGACCATCTTCGTCAGCTCCTCGGCGAAGAGGGGCACCCCTTCCGACCGCTCCACGAGATGCTCCAGGACCTCGGGCGGCAGCTCCCTGCTCCCCGCCGCCTGGCGGACCAGCACCTCGATCTCCCCCGGCTCCAGTCGGGCGAGGCCGATCCGCGCCGTGTCCGGCCAGGGGGGCTCGAACCCGGGCCGCGCCGTCAGGAGCACCAGAATGCGGTCCCCGGAGCAGTGCGCGGCGATCTGGGTCAGCAACTCGACCGTCGAAGGGTCCACCCAGTGGAGGTCCTGGACGATGAGCAGCAGCGGTTGCCGCCGGGAGATCGCGGAGAAGCCGGCCACCAACGAAGCCAGCAGGCGGCTCCTCAACTGGATGGACGGCACGTCGGGAGGGGCGTACGCGCCGCCGAGGTCGAAGGACAGGAGCCCTGCCCAGAGCGGCGCGTGCTCGGCGGGATCGAGACCCCACTCCGCCAGGGCCTCCTCCAGGCGGGAGAGCGCCCCCGGCCCCACCGGCCCCTGTCCGGGAAAACCGAGGAGCTTGCGCACCAGCTCGACCAGGGGATGGAACGCCGTGTTCTGGTAGTAGGGAGAGCAGTGGCCCTCGGAGCTGACGTGGGGCTCGGATGCGACCTCGCGCAGGAGCTCGCGCACCAGGCGCGACTTGCCGACGCCCGGCTCGCCCTGGACCAGCGCCACCTGTCCGGCTCCATCCCGGGCGCGGTGCCAGGCATCCACCAACCGCTCCAGCTCCCCCTGCCGGCCGATCAGCGGGAACGGCTCCGCGGGCCGGGAGGCTCCCTCGCGCAGCACGCGGTAGATCTGCACCGGCTGGCTGAACCCCTTGAGCGGCCGGGCTCCCAGCTCCTGGCATAGAAACGCGCCGAGGACGAAGCGGTGCGTCGTCTCGCTGATGATGACCGACCCGGCCTCGGCCAGCCCCTGCAGGCGGGCCGCCAGGTTCGGGGTCGTGCCGAGCGCGAGCTGCTCGCGGCGGACCCCGTCGCCGATCTCCCCCACCACCACCGGCCCCGTGTGGATGCCGATCCTCACCTCCAGAGGCGCCGGCATCGGGATGCGGACCCGCTTGCGCAACGCAGCCATCTCTTCGGCGATGCGCAGACCGGCGCGCAGGGCGCGGGGAGCGTCGTCCTCCCGGCTTCTCGGATAGCCGAAGTACGCGAGCAGGCCGTCGCCCAGGAACTGGGCCACGTGCCCGCCGTGCGCTTCGACCAGGGCGCGCCAGGCCGCCTGGCAGAGTTGGATGAGGCCGTGGAAGTCCTCGGGGTCGAGGCTCTCCGAGAGCGTGGTCGAGCCCACGAGGTCGCAGAACATCACCGTCAGGACGCGGCGCTCCGGCTGGGTCCCCGTGCTCCGCCCATCCTCCGGCACGGCCGAGCCGCACCGGCCGCAGAACCTCATGCCGGCAGGGCTGTCGTAAGAGCAGTTCGGACAGGTGGCCAACTCGGATTCTCTCGACCGCGGAGTTTGGGCTATCTTACCCCCACAACGCCCCGCTTTCGGAGGACCCATGTTCGGTCGATTGTTGGACGTCCCCTTAGGAGCCGCGCCGTCCGGGCCGGAGACCACCCCCCCGAGTCCCACGGACCCTGTGCCGCCCGTGGCGGCCGCGCCCGACTTCCAGGGCGTCGACTTCCTCGTGGGCGGCATCTGGAGGGCCGCCTCGGAAGGCGGCATGCGCTACGAAGAGACGGTCGCCAGGACCCTGAATGGATGGTTCCTCGGCTCCGCGGCGGTGACCACCAGCCCGAGCGGGGAGAAGACGACCCACGGGATGCTCGGCGTCGATTCCTCGAACCAGTTCCTGCTCATGTGGGGCTTCCGTTCCGACGGTGCCGTGATCGAGCTGAAGCAGGTGAAGACCCCGGAGCCATCCCCGCCCGGCTCGACCTCCTGGGTCCTGGAAGGGACCTGCCTGGGCCTGAAGGCCCGCCAGACGCTGACCCAGACGGGCCCCAACCAGATGAATACGGTCACGGAGCTCTTCGTGAACGGCGAGTGGCAGGCCACGCCCGCCCTGCCCTACAGGCGCTCAGCCGCGGGCATCACGACGCAGGCATGTCCTGTTTGTGGGTCGCAATCCACCACTGGTTCCCGGCCGGGTCCTGCACGCCCCCGGCGCGGTCGCCGTAAGCCTCGTCGTTGATCTCCCTCACCGAGGTGCCGCCGGCCTTGATCGCACGGTCGTACCAGGCGTCCACATCCTCGACGTACAGGTAGATCATGCTGGGCATCGGCTTCCACTCGTCCCGCGCCTGGCCCATCATCACCATCGAGTCGCCGATCTTCATCGTGGCGTGGACGATGTTGCCGTCCGGCCCCTTGCTGACGTGGATCTCCTCGGCGTCGAAAGCCCGCTTCAGGAATTCGACCAGGCCCGCCGTGTCGGGCACCAGCAGGTAGGGGGTCACCGTGTGAAAGCCGTCGGGGATCGGTTTGACTGCCATGGATATCTCCTCCTTTCGACCCAACAGTACCCGGAGAAGTGCCCGATCGACTCCACCGTGCCGGCCAGGTGCGGGGGCTGCCACCCGGTCATCGTCCAGCAGCCGAGCGGGGATTCGACGGAGAACGAGGTGATGCCAATCCGGAGCCTACTGTCTTACCCCTGTCAAGTTAGAGTTGGGGAAAGCTCCCTTCTGAGATACCAGGCGGCGATGCCGATCCAGACGAACCCGGCCAGGGCGTTCCCGCGCTGCCACAGGCCGACGTTCGCACGCGTCACCAGGCTGCCGACCCCCATCATGATGGCAAAGAAGATGTTCATCACCACGAACACGGCGAGAAGGAACACGCACAGGCCGCGCAGATCCCTTTGCCTCCACAGCGCCAGCGCCAGGAGTCTGCTCAGGAGGTGCGTGGCGGGGTCATCAGGTATCCTGCGTAGCTGCGAGTGGAAAGAAATGAAGTCACAACAAGCACTTACAACATCACGGAGATCAATGAAATGTCGCAGTCCACTCTTGCCGCGCCGCAGCTTGTCATCAATAGCCGCATGATCTACTCGAGCTGGATCCCCGCGGACCCCAAGGCGGCCGCCGCGCTGCTGCCGGACCGGCTGAAGGCGGCGGGTCCGATCTACATGAACCAGTACGTCGTCGACTCCGAGGAGCAGACCTCCGGGTTCGGCGCCTACTCCCTGACCTACATGGGTCTCGACCTGGCCAACGTGAAAGCTCCGGATGGCGTCACCCCGGGCCGATTCTTCACCAGCTACTTCAACTCGTCGCAGGTGATGCGGGAGTACGTCCTCGAGCGCGGCGTGCCGGCCACTCCGGGCTCCACCACGGTCGAGATCCATGGCCACGACCTCGAGGCCGTCACCTCGGTGGATGGGGTTCCGATCATCCGCACTCGAGCGAGCGTCGGAAAGAAGATCGGCGTGGTCGCCCGCGGTCACCTGACCTACGTGACGAAGCTCAACGGCAAGATCCTGGGCGGCAACTACGCCTACATCGGCGAGCTGGTCGATCCCTTCGAGCTGAAATCCGTCGAGTTCCTCGCCAAGGATCACCCGATCTGGGCGATCCGGCCGGCCGATCCGTTCCAGCCCGTCGCCGCCTCCTCCTGGTTCGCGCCGCGCGACTCGTTCGTCTATCCCGGCGGCGAGTACGAAATCTGATCGATCGGACACGATCCGCTGTAGAAGGGCGCGGTGCATGCCGCGCCCTTTTTGTGCTTGAAACTGTTTCTCGGAAGTCCGCTGCCGTTCAGCCCTCACCCACCCGCTTCGATTGAAAGACGGAGCCACTGATGGCGAGGAGTTTGGAGGAGTCACCCTCCCCTCTCCCGGGGGTCCGGGCGTGCGGCCGGGAGAGGGGCCGGGGGTGAGGGCCTCCTACTTCAGCTCCGCCAACAACCCCCGAAGGTCCAGCGGGCGCGTGTACATCGCGAGCCCGCCGTCCTTCGTATGGGGCCACTCCTCCCGCGGCCGGTCGCGGTACAGCTCAACGCCGTTGTCGTCCGGATCGCGCAGGTAGAGCGCCTCGCTCACCCCATGGTCCGAGGCGCCATCCAGGGAAATGTTGGCTGCGACGAGGCGCCGCAAGGCATCCGCCAAGCTGTGGCGATCAGGGTAGCGGATGGCCAGGTGAAAGAGGCCGGTGGTGCCCGGAGGCGGCGGCGAGCCTCCATGGCTCTCCCACGTGTTCAGCCCGATGTGATGGTGATATCCGCCCGCGCTGATGAATGCCGCGTGGTTCCCCATTCGCTGCATCAGCTCGAAACCGAGCACGCCGCAGTAGAAGGCGAGAGCGCGCTCCAGGTCCGCTACTTTCAGGTGGACGTGGCCGATGTCGACGCGGGGATCGATGGGCGGGCTTGGCTGGCTCATGCCCTGATATTAAACGCCTGCCGCCGCGGCCTTTCAAGGGCCGCGGCGGCGCGGGGGACGGGCAGAGAGGAGGGATCAGTTGACGGAGTCGGAGTCGTAGGAGATCCAGACGTCATGCCCGTTCGGGTCCATCTGGACCTCGGCGGCCGTCTCGATGGTGATCATTCCGTCCCAGATCGGGCCCGGGGCGAAGTAGAAGGCTCGCCCGTAGAGCCTCAGCTTGGCGTTCAGAGAGTACCGGCTCCCCACCTTCAGCTTGGCGCGGAACTCCGGCCCGGCGACCACGTTCGTGCCCCAGGTGGAATCCATCCGCGACGTCGTCGACGCGCTGTAGCCGCCAACCTGAAGCTCGGAGTAGATGCTGCCGCTGTAGTTCTTGGTGGCGTCCCACTCCGTGTTCAGGGCGTTGCGGAAGATGACCTCCACCTGCGTCCCAACCGGAAGGGTGCTCGAATGAACGGTGATGTAATCGTAATAGCGGCCCTCGGTGTTCGCGGTGGGAGAGGCGTTACCGAACGCGGTGGCCGAGATCCGGTCCGCGTAGGCGTACACATTCGCGTAGAGGAGGTGGGTGTAGCTGGTGGCGCTGGCGGCGGCATCTCCGTACACCAGGCCGTATCCGTTGTTGTACTGGAGCCCGGCCGGATCGGAAGCCGCGCTGATGGACTGGCCGCCCGAAAGCGTTCCGGCATTGTCCGGGTAGGTGCCGCTGTAACCGGAGGTCGAAGCTAGCGCCTGGACGCCGAAAGCGGGGATCTGTGCGCTGGCGGCGTCCGTCGTCAGAAGAGAAATCGCAAAGGCAGTTGCGAAGGCGGTCTTGCGGGTGAACATATCTATCTCCAAGTCGTGTTTTCGTTGTTGGATCGTTGCGTCTTACCCACTCGGAGATACGCGAGACGCAAGACTGATCCGCCACACGACTGCGGAGATAAAGAGATCACCTTTCCTTGCGGTGCATCGCCTCCGTGAAGTCCCGGGACTTCCCCTTGGGGATGGACAGGGTCCGCCAGTCCCCGGAGGCAAAATGTTTCGAAAGGAGGACGATCTGTCCCACGTGATAGGCGGCGTGGGCCACTCCCCGGTTGACAGCCTGGACCGCCGTGTGCGGCTCGGACCGGATGAGGACCGTCTTTCCAAGATCCTCCACGGCCAGGCTGTCCAGAGTCTCGAAGAGGCGGGCCCAGCCCTCCTCCCAGGAGGCCAGGAGGTCTGCGCGGGTCTTTCCCCTTTCCTCGAACTCGGAGTCTCGATTCCGGTCCGGCTTCTCCCCGTCCGAGGTGAGGAAGTCGGTCCACCGGGAGCGCAGGTTGCCGGCCAGGTGCTGAACGATCATGGCCAGGCTGTTCGACTCGGGATCGAGCGTGACGGAGAGGTCCTCGTCCCGGACCTGGGCGAGGGCCTTGTCCGCGAGCTCCTTCAGCTTGCGGGCCTGGATTCGGATGTCCTGGAGGAACAGATCGGCAGGATCGTTGTTCATTCTGGCAGATTATCAGGATTGGATTTCCCGGAGACACTGACGTCATGGCACCATCGCTGATCAGATCGGCGGGCAGGGACAGCCACCGGCGGCCGAACCGCTGACCCGCCTGAAAGGCAGGCGTCATGATTCGCAGACCCCTTCGGCTCTGGGCGGGCGGCCTCTCCGCTCTCTGGGACCTCCTCGTCGGCATCTTCCAAGGGGATGAGGCCGACAACCGGGGACAGATCGACCCGGACGGCTAGCATCCCGTGGGGCTGCCGGCCGCACGCAGCCCCCGGTTTCTCTTTTCCGCACCCGCAGGCTTGCCGTACTCGCGCTTCTATGGTACTAAATCTTCTTCGAAGCGCCGCCAGCACAGGACAAACACAGATGCCCTCTTCCGAACGCCCGACCCTTGAGGAGATGGAGCAGCTCGTCGAACGCATGGGGCCGGACTTCCTGGAGCTCTGCCGCAGCCGCGGGGTCTCCGAGGTGGAGGCGGTGAAGATGGTGGAGGAGGCTCTCGTCACACTCTCCCACCGCTGGAACCGGATCAGTGATCGCGCGCGGTGGCTGCGGGAAACCTTGGACGAGCAGGCCCGGAATCGCCCGGACGCCCAGAGGAAGGAGCCCGAGGATGAGCGAGCGTGACAAAGACCTCTTGCGGCAGGCCGCCGGCCAAGCGCACGAGCGGGTGTCGAGCCACTTCCGGGAGATCGACCGCATCGTGGCCCTGCTCGGGGAGCTTCTGCAGCAGTCCGCCCCGGAACGACGCCTTCTGATCGAGACCCAACCCCGTCTCCAGGGGTTGAAGCTCTGTGAGCTCCTTCAGACCAGGGCGAGGCAGGTGTGGTCCAGCGACCCGGTTGCCGCGGTCGAGTTCGCCGAGCTAGCAGTTGCCGTCGCCGACCGGCTCGATACTGAGCACTATGGCTCCCAGGTGGTCGAAAACGTCCGCGCCCTAGCCTGGGCTCACCTGGGCAATGCCCATCGGATTGCTTCCGACCTGCGCCGGGCGGAGGAGGATCTACGCACTGCCGAGGAGCACTATCGACTGGCTGGCGAAGACGCCTACACCGAAGCGCAGTTCCTGAGCTTCAAAGCTTCACTACGCAATGCGCAAGGGCAATTCGAAGACGCGGCCATGCTTCTCGATCAAGCTCTGGCTATCTATCGTGAGGCACGAGACCGCCACTTACAAGGCAAGATGCTGATCAAGAAGGGCGCGGCTTTCGGTTATGCGGGCAGATTCAAGGAAGCTTCACGTCTCGTCCGTCGCGGGCTGTCCCGGATTGATCTAATGGAAGATCCCCGGTTACTGGTGGCAGCGCGGCACAACTTGATCTGGTACCTGGAAGAAGCTGGCCGACACCAGGAAGCGCTCACCGCTCTGGAGGAAACCCGATCCCTCTATCTGGAATTGGGCGAACCCTCGCATCGAGTTCGTCTTCGTTGGCTGGAGGGGAAGATCTTCCGCGGTCTCGATCGGTTGGATGAGGCGGAGTCAACCTTGAGGGAGGCTCGGGATGCTTTCATCGAGCGCGGCATCGGCTTCGACGCGGCCCTGGTCTCCCTCGACCTCGCAATGGTCTACGCCCGGCGGGGTGATACCGGCGAGATGAAGCGGCTGGCTACGGAAATGATCCCGATCTTCGAGTCGCGCGACGTCCACCAGGAAGCGCTCGCCGCGTTGCTCCTCTTCCGTCAGGCTGCCGAGACCGAGGGCGCCACCCTGGGCCTCCTCGAACGCATGGCCACCTACCTGCAGCGGGCGCGCCGCAATCCGGAGCTGCGCTTCACGGCCGACCCAGGCTGAAGATCCTAGTACTCGGCGAACGCGTCATCCGGGAAGCAGTACAACCAGCGCTCGCCGCGCTCGGCCGAGCAGACTACCGGGTGATCCGAAGCCCGAGAGTGCCGGCTGGCATGACGGTTCGGAGAGGAATCGCAGCACAGGGTCGCACCGCAGCTCTGACAGGTGCGCAGATGGACCCACACGCTCCCTGTCTTGACGCACTCCTCGCACTCATGGTGCTTCGGGTGCCTGATTTCGTTGATGCTCTCAATATGCTCACAAGCTCCGGCCATAGCTACACACTCCTCACTCACTGTTGACGAACCGCTCGTGCCACTCGCTGACCACCTGTCGATAGGTCTCGGCCCAGGTGGTCCAGACCGACACAGCATACTCCCCAACCCGCCGCCGGCGCTCGGCCTCGTCCGCCGCCACGGCCACGTGCCCGATGTTCAGCCTGTCGCGGAAGGACGGAGGCTCCAACCACCGGAAGACACCCCGCTCGCGCACGGCGCATCTGCGGACCCACAGAAGGTGCTCGGGCGCGACTCCCTGGTCGATCACCGCATGAAGCGCGAGCAGGTGCACGGCAACCGACTGGATCGCCTGCGGGGACGGCTCGCCAGGATGTTGGGCTGCGTAAGCGTCGACCAGCAACTCCCGGCTGAGCGGTCGTTGGAGCGGCACCGGCTCGGCTGTCTGGACTGGCAGCCCGAGTACCGGAATCTCCCCCCCGAGAACGGTCGTATATATCGCCCAGCAAGAAGGCGACGCGCCGATGTAGCGGTGCGTGGGTCCCTCGACTCGCGGCCAAAGGGCTTGGCAACCAGGGCAGGGTTCGAGGTCGGGATTCACGGCTTCCCCCTAAACTACCTCTCCCCGAAGAACTCTTCTCACAGCCTTCCTATAAGCCTCTTGGGCCAAAGTTGGCAGTTGGCTAAACGAATCCCTTTGCATTCTGTCCTCAACTTCTTTACGGAACCTTTCTAGTCCCATAATCTTGTCGATTGCCTCATGAGAAAGTATGGACGCTCCCCAAAAGGAGGACGTAATGAATCGATCCAATACTGTTTCGTCAGACAAAGCTTGAGCGAATGCATCTACGCATTCCTCGTCCCACACACCGGTATTAAGCAGAAGGAAGAGCGGCTGGCCCGTCACTAAACGTCTAGCAAGCGATCCTTGCACCAGCTCCTTCTTAAGTCGCGACGCAAGCGACAAACTCAATCGTTCCGCTTCATCTTCAGACCATAACTGATTAGTCATGCCATGAGCCGTTGCCTTAAAAAGTCCCTGTCCGAGAACGTGATCTCGAAGCACATCAACGGGGAAGTGGATATCGCCGCGGCCAAGCAGCATTGAAACAATGTGCGGCGCTACTTGTCGAAGAGACGGTGTGACACCTGTAAGGCTTAGGAAATCTGAGCCAAATCGACTGTCGAGTCCCATGTAGGCAGCCTCGCCCAGAGAATCTGGGCCGGTGAGGCCATCAAGGAGTTCACTAAGCAGAACCCAGATGCGCTCGTGATGTATACCGGATGCTGTAGGGTATACCTCGCAAACGCGTAGCCAGAATGAATCGAAGCGACCAGTCGAAACAAAATCATCGATTCTACATCTGATCTCTTCGAGGGTGGTAAACTGGAGACACTCAATAACCTCTGCCCGCGAGAAAGCGCCCGGGATCAATCCGCTCCTGAGCATAGTCATCAGAGGTCTGTAAAAAGCAATCGAGTCGCCGGGGATCTCCCGAAGGATCTCCCTGTCTCCCTCTAGCGAGAATGTAAACTCTAGCAGTCTTGACATTCTCTGCCTCTCTGTAGCGTCAGTGTAAATCAGTTCTGCCGGCTTATGCTCTCTTCCCTCCATCTCCCACCGAGATCTATCCAGAGAATAGTGTGTGTCGCGAACGACTAGGCCCGGGTTGTTGCGCAGCAAGGCCGTCTCGCTGGGGCTCTTTAGCTCAAAGGCACAGAACGCAAGTATGTCTACCCAATAGACCTCACCTCGAACCATTGCCTCCCTGACCCGAATAGCCGTAGCTAGTCGGAATACATCACGGAGCGTCGAGATATGATCGGGAACTAAGATCGACAGTAGTTCACAAAATCGACGGTCTTCTTTCCATCCAGTCGCCCAACCTGCTTCGACAGCAATCGACTCCAAGCTTGTAATTAGCAGAGCCGAGATCTCTTCCGGGAGCGCATGTGGTATAGGCACCTGCAGCTGCACAATCTTTTCAATATAGGAGCGGCCAGAGAGAAGAGGGCTGTCACCGAAATTTTTCCCCAGAGCTTGCGCTACGCGATCTGCGTCATAGGCCAGGATATAGGATATCTGAGGGAAATCTGCTATTGAGCGCACTAGCTGCGCCATTAAACGTATCTCGTCATCATCCAACCGGTCGACCTCATCGATAAAGGCCACAATCGGAACTCGGATGTTTGCAAGAGACTTGAACAATTGCTCCCGACGCCCCAAGAGGGATGACCGCACCTTACTTTTCCTGCCCCTGATACTTATACCGACCCTAACCAGGGCTCTAACAGAAGTCCAGGGAATTAGATCTACAAGGGAACTTATCTCCTCTACATAGTTGTCCAAGTCTTCGCGGAGCTTCGAGAAGTTGTCTCGGGTTTTGCCCTCTTTTGGCATAGCTTCTCGCAACTCGCGGAAGAATTGTGCGATCAGATCGTCCCGCCCCGAGACCAGCCAAGGGTCAAAGCGAACCAGAACAGCGGACGGGTGCTTCTTGGCAATATGCTGGTGCAGGAGACTAAGGATCGATGACTTGCCACTCCCCCAGGGTCCGGTTAGTCCAACCACTAGACCCGTTGCACTTGTTTCATCCCGTACTAGTGCTTGGGCCAACCGTCTTACGAATCCTTCACGGCCCAACCTATCCTGATTTGGGCTGGTGATCGCCCTGTGTGCTGCCGCCTGAATGAGTGCGTCAGGATCCATACGTGCCTCCTCTTACAGCGCCGCATTCACCTGTTCAAGTCCGACTCTCTATCACCTCAAGGATCGGCCGCGCGAGATACAACCGCCCCCATGCCCGCCCGGTGATCTCCTCAAGTACACCCTCGCTCTGAAGGAAGCTCACCGCCTGCCGGGCGGTGGGGTAGGAGACGTTCAGGAGACGGGCCGCCCGCGAGACCGTCACGTAGGGGTTGGCGAACAGCTCGTCCAGCAGGGCCACAGCGTTCGGCTTCTGGCGCAGGCGTCGACGGAGACTCTCGTGCAGATCCATGATCCTCCCGGCCTGACTGACTGCCTCCCGGGCGGTCTCTTCGACTCCGGCGAGAAAGAACCGGAGCCAGCCTCCCCAATCTCCTTCGGTCCTCACCCGCTGCAGAGCTTCGTAGTACTCGTGCCGGCGGGCCTCGAAGTAGGCCGACAGGTAGAGCACGGGATGGGAGAGCCGGCCGCGCTCGATCAGGAACAGCGGGATCAAGAGCCGACCGAGACGACCGTTGCCGTCCAGGAAGGGATGGATCGCCTCGAATTGCTCGTGCATCAGCGCGACCTGGACCAGGTCGGGGAAGCGCCCGCGCTCGTGGAGGAAGAGCTCCCAGTTGGAGAGGGTCTCCATCAGACGATCGGGCGGCGGCGGGACGTAGGGAGCCGTCGTCGGGGTGCTGCCGGGCGGGCCGATCCAGTTCTGTGAGCGGCGGAACTCTCCCGGCGTAGCATGCTCTCCCCGGACGCCCTTCATCAGGCGCTCGTGCATCTCGCAGACCAGCCGCAGGGAGAGGGGCAGCTCGCTCAGCCGGGCGATACCGTGCTCGAGGGCCTCGATGTACTGGCGGACCTCCTTCACATCGGCATCGGCGGGACGCTCCTCCTTTACCTCGTCCATCAGCTCATCCATCAGGAGGTCGGACACGCTCGCCTTGGTCCCCTCGATCCGGGAGGACAGCACAGCCTCTCTTTTCAAGTAGGGCGCGATCAGGAGGTGGGGGTTCGGCAGCCGGCGGCCGAGCCCCGAGAGCTCGCTCAGAGCCGCGTCGGCCCGGGAGAGGGCGAGCACCAGGTCGGCCTCGTAGGTCAGGTCCGGCGGCAGAGGAGCCGGCACGAAGGCCAAGTAGCCTCCAGCCGCCTCGACCAGGGTGCCTGCGCTTGGAGTCCGGAAGTCTTCCCGATTCAAAGCCCCTCCACCGTTGAAAGAGAACCGCCGTTTCCTTTGAAAGCCCTGATGGGCTTTGAAAGAGGGCTTTCAAAGCGCGAGGAGCTTTTAAAGAAACCGGCCCTATTCTTTCAAAGGTCGGCGGGCTTTGAAAGGGGACTTTCAATGTGCGGAGCGCTTTTAAAGAAATCGGCCCCTTCCTTTAAAAGGCTCGGCAGCGTCGCAACCCGGGACGGGAGCGGTCCCCGTCGATTCGGCGACGATTTTCATCTCGGCGGGGACCATTCTCATCCAGGCGGCGAGCTCTCCCATGCCGGCGGGGATCTTCCCGTCCAGATGGCGACTGCTCCCTTCCAGACGGGAGACACTCCCGGCGAGATGAGGACAGCTCCCGTCCAAGTGGCGGCCACTCCCGGCAAGGCGGGGACGACTCCTACGCAGACAGGGAAAGTCCCCATGAAGATGGGAAACACTCCCATGCCGGTCGGAACCTCACCAGCGGAATGGGAGCGTCGCCTCTCGATACGGGAGCGTCGCAACTCCAGGTACGGAAGACTCCCGTCCAGCGGGGGAAGGCTCCCTTTTCGGGAGGAAACACAACTCAAAAGCTCGCATACAAAGCTCCGGGCTCGGCACCTCCCCCGGCCGGGAGTTGGGCAGGTCCCCAAAACGGGCGGACGGCGGCGTCCTTGGACCCGGAGGCCGCCATCCTTCTCAGTTGTCAAAGAACACACAACAGCATCGACGGAGCAGAGTATGCGGAATTCGCCGACAGAGTCAAGACGGCAGTTGACATGATCAGAGGCTTGTGGAATTATAAGGCGTCTCGAAGGCGAAGTCATGGAGTTCCAGATGTCTTGAGTTGCGGTAGCGGCCTGGAAGAGGCCACTTCCAAATAGGATTAGCCGTTCCCGGTGTTCTTTGACAATCGATTCACCAAACCCCTCGAAGCCGGAGGCGGGGCCTGTGCGGCCGGGCCCGCCTCCGCTCCTTCAGGGGTATTTGCGCCTTTTCTCGTAAACGATGTATTATTCCCTGGACCGAGCTTCATGGAAGGAGTCGTAGGCATCAGATCCTGGCTTGTGCCTCTTCTGTTGCTGCTCCTTGCCGCTCCAGTCGGAGCGGTGGTCCGCCATGTATCGACGGGCGGAAGCGACGGCGGCAACGACTGCACCGACTCCGCGCTCCCCTGCGCCACCCTCCAGCACGCTGTCGACCAGGCGCTCCCCGGCGACGTCATCCTCGTTGCCCCTGGCGTGTACAACCAGACGCTCCGCATCCGGAACCAGCAGGATCTGACCATCAACGCGCTCGGCGCCACCCTGCGGCCGGACCTTGCGACCGTCGGGAGCGCGGACAGCGAGCAGGGGAGCACGTGCTCGGGCTCGCCCGGTCGGTCCATCGTGCTGGTGCGCGACAGCACCGGCATCGTGTTCAACGGCCTGTCGATCGACGGCAGCGCGGCCTTCATGGCACCGGGCGAGACGGCGCGCTGGGCGGGCATCTATTACCGGCAATCGTCCGGCACGATCTTCGGCGGCAGCGTGACCCACCTGCGGACCGAGCCCCTCTCCGGCAACCAGGTCGCCGGGATTGGAATCGTCGTTCAGACCGAGCCTCAGGGCATCGATCCGCCTCCCGCGGTCGACATCGTGGGGGTCTCGATCACGGACTTCCAGAAGACGGGCATCCTGATCACGGGCTGCAACTGTGCCGCGGGGTACGGACCTACCGGGAGCGTGCGGGGGGTCAGCGTCGTGTCGGAGCCGACCGGCCTGCTGGCCCGGAACGGCATCCAGGTCTCCCTGGGCGCGCGGGGAGTCCGGCTCGAGAGCAACGTCGCCTCCGGGATGCGCTTCACGGGCAACCCCGCGGCAGGCCTGGGCTCGGCCATCATCCTGGTCTCGACGCGGGACAACGAGCTGCTCCGCAACCGGGCGCTCGACTCGAACTTCGGGATCGTGAACATCGGGATCCTGGACCCGGTGTGCGTGCCGCGGGCGCAGGAGAACCTGCGCAACGTGTTCCGCTGCAACGAGATCCTCAACAACGAGACGGGGATGTCGATCGACAACGACACGTCGGTGATCCAGGAGAACTCGTTCGCGGGCAACACCGCGGTGCCGCCCACGGGGGCCGCGCTCTTCACGCGCTCCTACTACCAGGGCGCCGACGCCGACGCGACTTTCAACTGGTGGGGCAGCCCGACCGGGCCGACGAACCCCGCCAATCCCGGCGGCACGGGCGACGTGGTGGACGACCGGGTCGACTTCACACCGTTCCTGACCGCGCCGCCGCTCTGCGCCAACAATTCGATCGACGAGATCCCCACCCTCCCGCCAGCGGGCCTGATCGCCCTCGGAGCCCTGCTGGCCGGCGCCGCCTGGGTCCTGCTCCGGCGGCAGGCGCCGGGAAGCGCCGGCTGAGTCTATCCCGGCGGGATCGGCGGCGGCACGAAGCTCGTCTGCGTGTCCACGTCGGCTCCCCGCTGTCCGTCGAAGAGCACGAAGCTGAAGGAATAGCCCTTGGCCTGGACCACGCCATGGCAGCCCATACAGCCCCCCATGTTGAACCCTGCGATCTCGGATTGCTTGCCGGTCGGCGAGAAGACGACGTTGCTCGCGGTGCGGTCGAAGGCGAGCGTGCGGTTTTCGGGAGCCTGGCTCGCGGTGCTGAACGGGAGGACGGCGGCGACCGCGGGCGGCAGGCCCTGGAAGTGCTGCAGCCCTTCGTTGGTCTCTATGACGAGGTTCGCCAGGTAGAGCGGCTGGCCGATGCCCGTGGGATCGTTCGGATTGGCAGGATTCGGCGGCAGGCTGTCGATGTCGACCACCTGGAACTGGGTGCCGACGAGCTGGTAGTTGAGCCAGACCGAATTCGGGTTCACCGCCTTGATCGCCGAGTGGACCTGGTTGTTGACCTGTTGCGTGCCCGGCAGGATCGGGTACTTGCGCGTCACCGGCAGCGCGGCGGAGGGCTGGGGATAGAAGGTGGCCCGCTGCGGCGGTCCCACGAAAGGCTGGCCGGGGAAGTAGTTCGAATAGGTAAACCCGGCGCTGTCGTTGCCGGCGTGCTCCCAGGTCGCGAAGATGAAGGTTCCGCCCCGCGGCCTCGAGCCCGTTCCCTGGCCCGATGTCTTCGAGCCGAATCCCTCATGAACGCGCTGGATGATGTGGATCCCGACCAGTCCGAACGTCGCGTAGCTCATGCACGCTTTTCCGTTCTCCGTCTTGAAGTAGGCGGCCTCCGCGGTGTGGTACTTCGAGGGGTCCTCGTCCTGGAGGGGGATCCAGGCGGTCTTGATGTGGATCGAGCCGACGAGACAGGGCGTCACGTTGGTGTTCGGTCCCGCCTGCTGGTAGGTGGCGATGCAGGTCTGAGCGTCGTACGACGTCACCGCGCTGGGGCCGGACCCGCCACCTCCGGGGCCCGTTGCCGAGGTGGTCCGGTAGGGGAGCTGGATCTGTGTTCCCTGGGCATTGCCGGCCGCTGCCTGGGCCACGGAGTCGAGGTAGTACTTGTTCTGCTGGACGTAGTTGTAGAAGTCGTAGTTGACCTTGACCTCATAGAGGACCGGCTGGGGGTTCGGCTTCGTCGGGCTCCCCTTCCAGACACGCGGCGCCACCGGCAGCCCGACGACGCAACTGCAGTCGGGCGTCCCCGTCCCCGTCTGGCTGCAGGGATTCTTCGTGAAGCCGCCGCACAGAGAGGCCGGCGGCTCCAGGGCCTCGGAGAGCACCTCGACGGTCTCGTCGAGGCTGTCGAAGACCAGCTTTCCGCCCTGGCCGAAGAGCCGCCGCGGCGCCGCGGGACGGCCCTGGCTGTCGGAGCACAGGGGCGGCGGGTCGTCGAGCGGCCCGTAGTTCGGCGCCTGGTTCCACGGTCCCGGGTCCTGGTTGGTGGTGGGGGGATAGAAGAAGACCTCGCGCTTCTCCTTGAACGTTTCCCAGACGAGCAGGGAGGTGCTGGCAGCGGTCGTGAAGCTCTGGTTGAGGTCCGGGAAGCCCCGCTGCTCGTTGTTCGCCGCCGGGTCGAGCGCCGGCCAATTGGCGGCGATGAAGCTGTTCCAGGCGAAGTAGTCCCATTGCGGCTGGGCCGAGGCCGTCGTGTTCGGGAATGACGGGCAGCCGAGTTGGAGCGTGCCGCCGTTCTGCTGGCAGCTCGCGGCAGGAGCGGGAGGCGGGCTCACCTCTCCATTGCCGCCGTCACCGCCGTCCGGGTCCGGGCGGCAGCCGAGGCTCGCGAGCAGGAGGGCTACGGTTGAAGACAGGCGAATCGAACGACTGAAAGATCGCATACGCCGCTCCTGTGAGTTGAGAATTGCTTGAACTGCCCGAACGAGGGTGCCCTCCCGGGGAACTTTTGTCAAGCGGATCGCGCCTCTCTCGAAATGGCGATCCCGGGCTCGCCCGGATGGAGGATTCGCCTGGCGAGCGCTCCAGCTAACCTCCCTTCATCGAGCAGCCCGCCGGTAGTGGCGGGCCATGATCGAGAAGGAGATCCACCATGAGAACCGCTGTAAGGAAGAGCCTGTCAGCCGCAATCCTGTGCCTGCTCGTGCTTGCATCCGCCGCCTTCGCAGGCGAGCTGGAACCCTTCACGTCCGATCTCGTCGTCACCCGGACGAACGAGAGCGGACAGCCTGTAACGACGACCTCCCGCTTCTATCGGGACAGCGAAGGACGGACCCGCACGGAGGAGGGGAACCTCGTCACCATCACGGACCCGGTCGCCGGGAAGACGATCCATCTCTTCCCCACCGAGCGCACCTACATGGAGCAGTCGTGGGCCGGGGGGCCGCCGCAGCAGGGGCGCATGAGCCCTCCGGAGCCGCTCCAGAAGACCGAGTCGAGCCTGGGCTCCCGGTCCACCGAAGGCTGGGTTACGGAGGGGCGCCGGTACTCGATTTCCAGGCCAGGCGGCAAGGCGGCGGTCACCAGAGAGGTGACCGTTTGGCTCTCCCAGGACCTCAAGATCCCGATCGGCGTCGAGATCCAGGACCCCGTCAACGGACCCTGGAGCCAGCGCTATACCAACATCGCGGCAGGGTCCGAGCCCGAGCGGGCGCTGTTCCAGGCTCCGGCCAGCTACGTGCTCGTGGTGCAGCCTCCCCCGACCCAGGTGCGGCGGTGCAACCTGCGGATCAACCCCGATCCCCTGATCCTCAACAGCTTCGGACCGGTCCTGGGCCGCGGCATGCAGGTGGCCAGCACCAGCGCGAACCGCGGCTGCGTCTTCGTGGACGGACTGGTCTACGTAGAGTACCCGCTCGAGTTCATCCAGCTCACCCCGCTCTTCTTTCCGTCGTTCAGCGCCCGCTGGCGGGACAATGGCGGCCTGCTGCCCTACGTCCCCTATGTGGCCTTCGGTGACCTCATCCTCGTGGCCGCGAACAACGACGACACGACCACGAAGGATGGTCTGATGATCCTGACCGTCTGGTTCTGAGGCCCGGCCCCGTCCCTCCTCACCCTCTCCCCCGCCGCGGGGGAGAGGGCTTACTGTTGGAGGCAGATCGAGCCGCGGCGTTCGTCGTCCTGGCAGTGGCTTCTGCCGTCGAACGAGGAGAAGCCGACCAGGCCCTGGCTCCAGCGGGGCCGGAGGGCGGTGGGCGGCACGAAGTAGCTTTCCTCGAAGAGGGCGACGAAGTCGACCCACATGACCTCGCTCTCGTCCGCGGGCGCGACACAGAAGCTGACGTCGGTGCAGGACCGGTTCTCCACCCGGATGACCTGCCCGACGTTGCGGTTCCTCGGCGAGCGGTCCAGCCAGTAGATCCCCTCGACCAGGTCGGAGCCGGAGCGGCAGCCGTTGCCCCCGCAGATCATGGCGTGGCCGAAGGGGTCCGCGGGGCCGCCCCGGAGGCGCAGCCGAAGGTGCCAGCAGCCGAGATCTTTCATCTGCTCGGCCGCGACGACCTCGACCACCTCCGCGAACATCGAGAGGTCCGATTTCTGGTAGCAGCCGCTCTCCGCGTGAGCGGGCGCGGCGGCGAGCCAGACGGCGACGAGAAGTGCCACCTTGTTCATGAGAAAACCCTCCTTGCCGACCGGCAGGATCGCACAACCGGGGGGCCTTCGCCTCTCTCTTTCGAGAGAGGCCGGACGCCTTCTAACGGGTCACGACGAGGCCGCGGCGCAGGGCGAGGACGGCCGCCTCGGTGCGGTCCTCGACGCCGAGCTTGGCGAGGATGCTTTTGACATGGGTCTTGACGGTCCCCTCGGAAATCGAGAGAGCGGAGGCGATCTGCTTGTTCGAGCGCCCGCTGACGATCTGGCGCAGGACGGCAAGCTCGCGCGGGGTCAGCTCGGAGCCGGCGACGCGCTCCGCCAGCCGCTCGGCGACAGTGGTGGAGAGGCTCCGCTGCCCGGACGCGACGGCCCGCACCGCCGCGAGCAGCTCCTCGCGCGTGGAGTCCTTGAGCACATAGGCGCGGGCGCCGGCCTTGAGCGCGCGATAGATGTCTTCGTCGCCGTCGAAGCTCGAGAGCACCAGCAGGCGGGCCTGCGGGAACTCGGCCCGGATGGCCACCGTCACCGCGACCCCGTCCATGTCGGGCAGGCGAAGGTCGAGCACCACCAGGTCCGGCCGGTGCTGGCGGTAGAGACGGATCGCCGACGCGCCGTCGGCCGCCTCCGCCACCACGAGGAGATCGCCCTGGCGCTGCAGGAGGGAGAGGAGGCCTTCCCGGACCACGGCGTGGTCGTCGACGAGCAGGATGCGGGTCTTCGGGCTCTCGGGGTGGACGGTGTCGCTCAAGGCTGCCGCATATTCTACCGCGGCACGTCAACCTCTACCTCGGTGCCGCCGCCCGGGGCGGCTCCGATACGCAGCGTGCCGCCGAGCGCTTCGGCCCGTTCCCGCATCACAGAGAGTCCGAAGTGGCCCGGGGCGGCGGCCGGAATCAAACCGCGCCCGTCATCCCGGACCCGCAGGACGGCGCGCTCGTCGCCGACCTCGAGATCGATTGTGATCCGGCCGGCCTCGGCGTGCTTGAGCGCGTTGGTCACCGCCTCCTGCGCGAGACGGAAGAGGTTCTCCTCGACCGCCTCGGGCAGGCTCCCGGCCGGCCCGGTCACCCGCACCTCGATGCGGGGCCCCTGCGGCGAGGCGAGACGGACCGCCAGCTCCTGCAGCGCGGCGCCGAGGTCCTTCTGCTCGAGCTCGGCCGCGCGCAGGTTCCACACGGCGCGGCGGGCGGCGGCCATCGCGCCGCGCAGCAGCTCGCGGGCGCGCTCGAGATGGGTCACCGCTTCCCGCGGTTCTCCGCCGGGAGTGCCGCCGAGGGCGTCGGTAGCGCCTTCGAGCTGGAGCGCGGCACCGGTCATCCCCTGCGCCAGGACGTCATGGATCTCGCGCGCGATGCGGTTGCGCTCGGCGAGCAGGAGGTCGAACCGGCGGTGGAGCTGCCGCACGCGCCAGCGGTAGGCCAGCCAGGCCATACCGGCGAGGAGCGCCGCGAGCGCGGGATAGAACCAGGGGCGTTGATGGAGGCGGGGAGCGAGGTAGAGATCGAATGCCGCGGCATCCTGCCTCCAGATGCCGTCGCGTCCCGCCGCCTTCACCTCGAAGCGGTACGGCCCGGGCGGGAGGTTGGTGTAGACCGCGCTGCGCCGGCCGGCGGCTTCGAGCCAGTCGCCGTCGAAGCCCTTCAGGCGCACGCGGTAGCGCACGCGCTCGGGAGCGAGGAACGTCAGGGCGGTGTAGGAGATCTCGAATCGCCGCTTGCCGGGCGGAAAGCGCAGCTCGCGCGCCGGGTGCAGCGGCTCGCCGTCGACCACCAGCCGCTCGATGACGACGGGGAGCGGCGGCGCGCTCCCGCCCATCCGCGCGGGATCGACGACCACGGCGCCGGCCACGGTGGGGAGCCAAAGCCGGCCGTCCCGGCCGCGCCAGCCCGCCGGCTGGACCTGTCCGTTGCACTCCGCGCTGTCCATGCCGTCGGCCACACCGTACACGGTGAGCGGGAGGTCGCCCCGGTCCGAAGAGAAGGCGGTGAGCGCCGTCTTGGCGACGCGGACCACGCCCCGGTTGCTCGTGAGCCACAGGAAGCCGCGGCCGTCGTCGAGGATCTGGTAGAGGGTGTCGCCCGGCAGCCCCTCGCGGCTGGTCACGGTTGTCCAGCCGCCGGCCCCGAGGCGGCTGAGCCCGCCGCCCTTTGTCGCCGCCCAGACGGTGCCGTCCGAGTCCTCGTAGACCGAGTTGACGGTGTCCGCGCCGAGCCCGTCGGCCGTGGTGTACGCCCGGCGTACCGCGCCGTTCTCGAGATGGACCAGGCCGCAGCCGTTCAGGCCGATCCACAGGCTTCCGGGGCGGCGGCCGGCGATTGCCAGCACCTCCGGACAGGGCAGCCGCTTGGGATCCAGCGCGGGGGTGAAGCGCTCGCCTCTCGGATCCCGCTCATGCCGGAAAAGCCCCTGCTGAGTGCCGATCCAGAGCGCGCCGCCCTGGTCTTCGAAGAGAGCCTGCACGCGCCCGGCGGTCCAGCCGTCGGCCGGTCCGAAGAGCCGTGCGCGGCCGCCCTCGAAGCGCGCCAGACCGGTGCGCAGCCCGAGCCAGAGCGCGCCGGAGCGCGCCGCGAGCACGGGAGCCACGCCGCCGGGGGGAAGGCCCGCTCCTTCCACGGGCTCGAACCGTCCGTCCTGACCGCGCGCGAGCCCTTCCGCCGTCCCCACCCAGAGGGTCCCCGCGGGATCCTCGGCCAGCGAATAGACCAGCGGGCTCGGCAACCCGTCCGCGGAACCGAGCGTGGAGAAGCGGCGGTCGCGCAGCCGATGCAGGCCGCCGAGGTTGCTGCCGATCCACAGGCTCCCTTCGCGGTCCTCGAAGAGAGCCCTGACGAAGCCGAGCGAGAGGCCGGGTGTGGGCGAGGAATTCACGCGGTCAAGACCGCCGCGAGAGCCGATCCAGAGGTTGCCCTCGCGGTCCTCCCAGAAGGCCTGGACGCGCTCGTCGAGCAGCGCCGTGCCCGGCACACGCAGCTTGCAGCTACCGCGGCGGCACAGACTGATGCCGCCGCGGCCGGCCACCCAGAGCCCCCCGCCGCGGGCCGGACGAATCGCCGCCACCTGGGTCCGCGGCAGACCTTCGCGGCCGGCGAGGCTCTCGATGCGGCCTCCCGCGTAGCGGGCGAGGCCGCGGTCGGTGCCGATCCAGAGGACGCCGTCCCCGCCCTGCCAGAGCGCCCAGACAGAATCTCCGGGCAGGCCGTCGGCGGTGGTGAAGACGCGCTCGCGGCCATCGCCGCCATCGCGGCCATCGCCGCCAATACCCAGGGCGACAAGGCCCTCGTCCTGGGTGCCGATCCAGAGTGTGCCGTCGGGGCTGCGCCACAGGCTCTCGACCGTGCCGAACGAGCGACCGTCGGCGCGCGCGAGGTGGCGGATCTTACCGCCGCTCAGGCGGTACAGGCCGTCCCAGGTGCCGATCAGCAGGCTCCCGTCGGGCTCCTCCAGCAGCGAGCGGATCTCGGGGTTGCGCAGCTCGGGATGGCTGCGGCGGTCGATGATGGTGAAGGAGAGGCCGTCGAAGCGGGCGAGCCCCTCCTCCGTGCCGAGCCACAGATAGCCGTCCCGCGTCTGCAGGATCTCCTGGACCGTGCTCTGCGGCAGGCCTTCGCCGACGCTCCAGAGATCGTGGCCGTAGTGGCCGATTGGCTGGCCGGGGTCGAGGGACCATAGTGCGCCGGGGCAGGCGGCGACCGCTGCCACGATGCCCGCGATGCGATACCAGGACATCGATTGCGCCCTACCGAACGAGAGAACCGCGGGGCGCCACCGGTATGGCGCCCCCGTGGGATGGGATCAGGCCTGGACGGCCCGGGTGGCGCTCGTGGGCTCGACTTCCTGGACGGGAATCCGCATGCCGTAGAACGACCGGTAGACGAAGACCATCGAGATGATGAAGAAGATCGCCGCCACCACCAGGCGCGGAGTCCGCTGCATCTCGACCGCCAGCTCCACCGCCAGCAGGCCGAAGAGCGTGGTGAACTTGATGATCGGGTTCATCGCCACCGAGGAGGTGTCCTTGAACGGATCGCCCACGGTGTCGCCGACGACCGTCGCCGCGTGCAGCGGGGTCCCCTTCTCCTTCAGGTCGACTTCCACGATCTTCTTCGCGTTGTCCCAGGCGCCGCCGGCATTCGCCATGAAGATCGCCTGGTAGAGGCCGGAGATCGCGATGGAGATCAGGTAGCCGATGAAGAAGTACGGCTCCAGGCAGGCGAAAGCCAGCGTCGAGAAGAAGACCACCAGGAAGATGTTGAACATCCCCTTCTGGGCGTAGGTGGTGCAGATTTCCACGACCTTCTTGCTGTCCTCGATCGAGGCCTTTTCGGAGCCCGTATCGAGCCGGATGTTCTGCTTGATGAACTCGACCGCCCGGTAGGCACCGGTCGAGACCGCCTGGATGGAGGCACCGCTGAACCAGTAGATGATGGCGCCGCCGGTGATCAGGCCGAGCAGGAACGGCGGGTGGAGGATCGAGAGGTTGGTGACGAGATCCGGCCTCAGGCCTTCCGTGAGCACCATGATGATGGAGAAGATCAGCGTCGTGGCGCCGACCACCGCGGTGCCGATGAGCACCGGCTTGGCCGTGGCCTTGAATGTGTTGCCGGCGCCGTCGTTGGCCTCCAGGTGGTGCTTGGCGCGGTCGAAGTCGGTGTCGAAGCCGTAGTCCTTCTTGAGCTCCTGCTTGATGTTGGGCAGGGTCTCGATCATCGACAGCTCGTAGACCGACTGCGCGTTGTCCGTGACCGGGCCGTAGGAGTCGACCGCGATGGTCACCGGGCCCATGCCGAGGAAGCCGAAGGCGATCAGGCCGAAGGCGAAGACCGCCGGGGCGATCATCAGGGCTTCGGGACCGATCGGCAGGGTGCCCGCCACGCCGGCTCCGATCGCCATCAGGGCGACGATGGTCAGGCCCATCCAGTAGCCGCTGAAGTTGCCGGCGACCAGGCCGGAGAGGATGTTGAGCGACGCGCCGCCTTCGCGGGACGCGGTCACGACTTCCTTCACGTGGCCGGACTCGACCGAGGTGAAGACTTTCACGAACTCGGGGATCAGCGCGCCGGCGAGCGTGCCGCACGAGATGATCGTCGACAGCTTCCACCACAGGGTGGGATCGCCGTTGAGCTCGGGGATCAGCAGGTAGGAGACGATGTAGGTGACCGCGATCGAGAGCACCGAGGTCAGCCAGACCAGCGAGGTCAGCGGCGTCTCGAAGTTCATCGACTCGGCGTTGCCGAAGCGCGACTTGGCGATGGTCTCGTTGATCCCGTAGGACACGGCGCTGGTGATGACCATCATGATGCGCATGACGAAGATCCAGACCAGGAGCGCGATCTGGTTGGCCGGATCCGCCACCGCGAGCAGGATGAAGGTGATCAGCGCCACGCCGGTCACGCCGTAGATCTCGAAGCCGTCGGCGGTGGGGCCGACCGAGTCGCCGGCGTTGTCACCGACGCAGTCGGCGATCACACCGGGGTTGCGGGCGTCGTCTTCCTTGATGTTGAAGACGATCTTCATCAGATCGGAGCCGATGTCGGCGATCTTGGTGAAGATGCCGCCCGCGATGCGCAGAGCCGCGGCGCCGAGCGACTCGCCGATCGCGAAGCCGATGAAGCAGGGGCCGGCGTAGTCCCGCGGCACGTAGAGCAGGATCGCCAGCATGATGAGCAGCTCGGTGCTGATCAGGAGCATGCCGATGCTGATGCCCGCCTTGAGCGGGAT
>DATMER010000104.1:0-10205 GCA_035556715.1 Thermoanaerobaculia bacterium | reverse complement strand
GTGGCCCTGCGCTTGGCTATTGAAGCTGCCAAGGAGGGGCTGGGCTCAGAGATCGTCAGATGGGCGCTGCTTCTCGTCGTTGGGGCAAACGGCGGTATCGCCGGCCAGAACGACCTTACGGTGGAGATCGAGGCCTCCGTTCCCTGACGCGGCATCCGAAAAGTAGGGGCGGCGCCCACTGTGCCGCCCCTACTTCCAGTCATCAGTCTCCCGCGCGGGCAGGAAGATCCGCCAAGGCGGTGAAGCTGGCCCATGGAAGCCAATGAGCAGCAGGAAAGCGAAAGCGAGCATATCCTGATCCTAGCATGGCCCATCGAAGACGAGATGGGCCACGTACACTTCAAGATCCCAGTAGATGATGAGGACCGCGGTCACGTCGAACGCGGCGTGCGCGATCATCAGCATCCAGATCCGGCCCCTGACCGCGAAGATTGTTCCGAACACAAGCCCAAAGATCGTGGCCTGTTCGGCGCCTGCGAGCCCTTGTTCGGGGTAGTGGAGCAAGCCAAACCAAACGGATGTAAACAACACGATCGCTGTTTTGGCGCCCACGCCAGATCCGAAAAGCTTGCCGAAGCGTTCGAATAGATACCCCCGGAACACGGTCTCCTCTCCAAAGCCCGCGACGACAATCACAGCGACCAGCATACCTGGGAGCGCGGCCGTGTTTCCTGCGAGGTAGTGGTAAGCCTGATTGATCGGATCGGCGCCGAGAAGCGGCATCACGACCGCCTTCATCAAGAATTTGAACGCAATGCCGAAAACGATGCCGATGACCACGGTATTGGCCCAACTGACGGGCCGCACGAAGCCGATCTCGCGCCAAGGCGTGCGCGACCGCCGGGCCCACACCAGCACTAGAATGGCACTGAGAGGCGCAACCACCACATTGCCCGCGAGGATGACGAGAATCGCCAAGATTCCAAGCGACCCGAAGCCGCGCATGCGAGCGGCGACCCCATCCTCGCCATCCCCCCAGGTGCCGGGCGAGCGTCGCGGTGCGTCTTGAAGAGTTCCCAGGGATGCCTCTTGGACCCGTTTTCCGTCTTACGGAATCGTCATTTGACCGGGGAGGGCGCCGGCGGGAGCGGGGTCCTTGAGTAGAGGCCAATCGGGTGGCCGGCTGGATCGATGACCAGGGCGATGGCTCCGATGCCGTCCGGCAGGTTGAAGGGGAACCCAGGCGGGACTGTTCCCCCCAGCTCCTTGGCTTTCTTGCAACTGGCCTGGATGTCGGTCACCTGGACATAGACCACTCCGTTGAACGGGGTGATCTGGCCGTCCGCAGAGCGTAGTGTCCCGATCGCCGTGCCGCCAGCGACGATCTCCGCCGCCTGATCAGTGCCCTGGACCGCGGTAAATTGCCAATCGAAGAGCTTCCCGTAGAAATCCTTGGACTGCGACAGGTTGGTCGTGGTGATGTCGAACCAGGCGATACGGCCCGGTCCTACATCCGCCGGTAGAGGCTTGGGAGTCTCTGCATGGAGCTCTCCGCTCACGAGAGTCGTTGCCAGGATCATCGCCAAAATCGCGCTTCGCATCGCTATTCTCCTGATGGTCATGAGGTAGGGGTCGCAGATAATACGCGGACTTGGCGCTATGTTGCTTGCCGTTCATGGAGGAGCATCCAGGAGGTACCGAACCTGTCCCGGAGCATCGCAAAGCGGGAGGCGAAAAAGGTCTCCTCCATCTTCATGAAGATCTGGCCGCCATCGGAAAGCAAGGCATAGACGCGTTCCGCCTCCTCGGCACTGTCGAGCGTGAGGGTCAGATACGCGCTGCGCATGGGCTCGGCCCCCGGAATGTCGGCTCCCATCAGCACCGTCTTGCCGATCTCGATGCGGGCGTGGAGGATACCCTTCTTCAAGTCGGTCGGTACGTTGGCCTCATCGGGTTGTTCGTCGTGCCTCGTCATCCCTGTGATCTTGCCGCCGAGGTGCTGCTCGTAGAAGCGGAACGCCTGCTCACAGTTCCCGGCGTAGTTGAGATAGATGTCAAGTTTCATCAGAGCTCTCCGTCATGAGACTGCTCTTGCTCATGCCGCGTCAAACGCTCGTCTTCAGCGCCGCGCGTCCAATACGAGGCTCACTGGCTCGCCAACGCGGATGATACCGGTTTGCACCACCGTTCCATAGACGCCCGCGTTGTTCTTGTTCAGCCGTACGACTGTCTTCAGCACCCGCTTGTCTTGTGTGGCCGTGTCCGGATCGAGGTTGATCATCATGCATCGCACGTCGCGCACCGTCACGCTCACGGCTGGCCTTGGCTCGCTGTTGCCAAATACCAGTTTCCCACCGACCCACCCATCCTCCAGAAACGGCTCGCGGTGGTGAGTCTCAATGAGAATGTTGGCTCGGAAGCGCCTGCGATCGAGGTTCACTCCCGCCTCGCCACCGATGCCAGCAATGGTCGCCAGGCTAATCACCGATACGGAGGCATCATCGAAGATCCCGTGCTTGAGCTTCATCAATTCCACGCTGCTCCCAAAGCGTTCGGCGACCTCGCTCTGGAGCTCTATGCTGCGAAGCTCCACGTGCGTTCCGGCCGGTGTGCGTACGTGAGTTGGCAGGGGCTCGCCTGTACTCTCGTCGAGACCAACAGGGTGGTACAGAAGGAGCTCAGGGACGCGGCTCGCGGTAAGCCACGGGAAGCCGCTGTCATCTCCCAAGCGCCGGAAGGCGAAGCGCCGATCACCATCGAGACCGTGCCACCCGAGAAATGCCGACTCGGTCACGGTACCAGCCATCGACTTGACGGGATACCGCACAAGCTCGCAGACATGCCCGAGCTCATTCATCATACAGTCACTATACGTCACGCCGCGGACGGGCAGAGCGGCGTTCTGAAGGGGCCAATCAGGTCCGCAGGCTCAGCACCCGGAAGAACTCCTCCGCGACTTCGGCGGGATCTCCCACCAGGGCTCCCGCTCCTTCCTCCGGGAGCCAGTCGGAGGGGAGATAGTTGCGGTAGGGGGCGGAGAGGAAGCGCTGGTCAAAGAGGGCGATCACGCCCGTGTCTCTCGGCGAGCGGATCAGGCGGCCCGCGGCCTGGACGACCCTCGTCATTCCCGGCACCACGAAGGAGTACTCGAAGCCGCGGTCGAAACGCTCCTGGTAGTACGACTTGAGGAGCTCCTGCTCCAGGGTCAGCGCCGGCAGGCAGGGGCCGACCACGGCCACGGCCTTGAGCACTTCTCCCGGGTAATCCACCCCCTCCGCGAAGACTCCTCCGGCCACTGCGACCAGGAGGACATCCCCGAAGACCGCGGAGCGCAGGGCCTGGAGGATCAGGTCCCTCTCCTTGTCGCTGTCCGCCTGGCGCTGGACCAGCACCCTCTTGTTGCGCAGGCGCAGGCGCCCTGTCACCTCGGAGAGGAAGGCGTAGCTCGGGAAGAGCGCCAGGCAGTTGCCGGGCACTGAGTCCGCGAAGGCCGCCAGCCGCTCGGCGATCCGCTCGTAGTTGGACGGGCGCTCCTTCCACGTGGTGGCCACCGTGGGATCGATCACCACCCGGCGGTTCTCCAGCGGGAAGGGGTTCGGGATTTCCACGAAGGCAGTGCGGCCGGCCTCGAAGCCAAGCAGGCCGGTGTAGAACTCCGGCGGCGACAGGGTCGCGGACAGCCCGATCGTGGCGTGGGTGCGGCTGAGCACGCTGCCGAGGAAGCGGCTCGGGTCCTTGCAGAGGATCTTCAGCCGGGCGTCCCCCTTGCGCACCTCGGCGCAGTGGCTGAAGGCCTCGCCCGACACCGCCAGCCCGTTGAGGAAGCGGAGGAAGTTGAAGTAGAGGGCGACGAACGGGTCCTCGGGGTGGAAGGTCTTGGTCTCCCGCTGGTGCTCCAGATAGTCGACGAAGGCGGCGTCGAGGTCCGGCCGCAGGCGCCAGAAGCGGTCCTCGGGGATCGGGTACTCGACCGCCCGGTCGCCGCCTGGCCCTTCCTCCAGAGCGTCGGCGACCGCGTCCTCGATCGCCTGGGCGAGCTTCAGGCAGAGGTTCGCGATGCGGAAGTGGATCGGCTCGCCCCAGCGCCCCAGGGTCTCGGCCGCCCGCCGCGCCGCCTGCATCGACAGCTCGGGGCTGTAGTAGCCCCGGCCGCGGTCGACCAGGTTGTGCACCTCGTCGATGACCAGGACGATGTCGGAGAGGTCCTGCTCCGGGGCGAAGGCGGTGAGGGCCACGTAGGGGTCGAAGGCGTAGTTGTAGTCGCAGAGCGTGACCTGGACCCGTCCGGTCAGCTCCAGGCTCACCTCGAAGGGGCAGACCTCGTGTGCCCGGGCGGACTGGAAGATGGCGTCGGGCTCCAGGGCCGGGTAGGAGTCGTAGAGCTGCCCGAGGAGGCCGGAGGTGGCGAGCTTGAGGCCGTAGTCCTTGGCGTAGCGGCAGTACTCCTCGTGGCAGATGATCTGGTCGTTGGCGCACATCTTGGCCTTGGCCCGCAGGCGGAGCGAGCGGAAGGCCCCATCCTGGTTCAGGAGGTTGAGGACGGCCGTGGCCATCTCCTGCTGCGTGGTTTTAGCTGTCAGCACGAAGAGCCGCTTGTCATGGGCCAGGCAGTAGCGCAGGGCGGGGTAGAGGGTCGCCACGGTCTTGCCGATGCCGGTCGTGGCCTGGAGCAGCAGGTGCTCGCGGTTGGCCACGGCCGTTTCCACGGCGGCGAGGATCAGCTCCTGGCCGGGGCGCGTCTCGGGATAGGGGAAGCGGAGGCGCTCGGCCGCGGCCCGCCGCTCTTCGAAGCGCTGGCGCTCCGCCTCCCAACCGTAGACTAGGGAGTTGAGGCGCCGGCGGACGACCGCTTCGAGGAGCTGGAGGTCCACCTGCAGCGCCTCGCGCTCGATGTCGTCGCTGCCGATGGAGATGAGGACGAGCTCGGCGCGGACCGGAGCGTCCGCGGTGGTGCGGCCGAGCATCCAGGCGTAGAGCAGGGCCTGGCGCTGGTACATCTCGCGCACGGACGGCGGCAGCGAGGCCCCGCGGCGGACCGATTTGATCTCCTCGACCACGATAGAGCCGTCGGGGTCGTTGCGCAGGCCGTCGATGCGGCCATGGACGCGCACGGTCCAGCCGCGGTGCTCGAAGGTGTAGGAGACCACGACCTCGCGGCGGTAGGAGGGGTCGGCGGCCAGCGCTTCTTCCTGGTACTTGCCGTGGATCGCCTGCCCGAGCCACATGCGCTCGTAGCCGCCGCGGCTGGAGAAGCCCAGACTTCTCAGCGGCCCTTCAAGAAGGTCGGCCACCGAGAGGTCAAGCGTCAAGGCCTCGGGGTCGAAACGGGGAGGCATGCGGCGTAAGTATAGCGGAAGGCCCTCACCCCCCTAACCCCCCTCTCCCACCTCCCCAGCCCCCTCCCTGGGAGAGGGGGGAAGCATGTCGGGTGGTGGCGCCCCTCTCCCGGGGAGGGCGGGTGAGTGTGGCGGGAGAGGGGACGGGGGTGAGGGCTCTCACGAAAAAGCCCGGGACGCATCCGTGCGCCCCGGGCTGGTTGACCTCAGGTTAGCTCTTCCTACCGGCGGTCGCGGTCGGCGTCGCCCGGGAGGGCGTGCTCCACGCGGTGCCAGGCGTCGCGGACGGCGTCCTTGACATGGTCCCAGGTCCGGCCGGTGGTGCCGTGGGTCCGGTCCCAGTTGCTCCGCAGGTCGTTCTCGGCGTCGTTCCAGCTCCGGCCGCGGTACTGGTTCGCGGACTCGTAGCCGTAGCGGTAGGCCGGGCTGAGGTCGTCGTAGCTGCGGCCCGAGGCGTACGGGCGGGACGAGTAGTTGTTCCGCCAGTAGTTGTCCTCGTCCTCCCAGCGGCTGGAGCCACTGCCGGAGCCGGCGCTGCCGGTGCCCGACCAGCCCGTGATGGTGCTGGGCGTGCCGCCCGCGAGCCCGGTAGCCGCGGTGCCGGTGCCGATGCTGCCGGCGGTGATGCCGCCGCCGCTGCCGGTCAGGTGGCTGCCCGCCGGGCTGTTGAGCGTGGTGCCGGTGCTCGTGGCGGGGCCGGTCTGGTTGCCGAGGTGGGTCGGGCCTTCGGCCAGGCCCTTGGTGCCGAGCTGGTGGCCGGCCATGCCGCTGGCCACCGAGCCCGCGGCGGTCCCGCCGGCGCCGGTGAAGCTGGTGCCCTCGTAGCCGGTGGTGTTGCCGACGTCGTTGTGCAGGCCCGAGTGGCTCCCCTGGTTGCCGAACCGGTCGGTGATCCGGTCCCAGGCGTCGCGGGAGGCGTGCTTGGCATCGTTCCAGGCCAGGCCCGAAGAGCCGTGGCGCTGGGTCCAGTCGCGCTCGAGATCGCTCTCGACATCGTTCCAGTTGCGGTTCTCCTGGCGGGTGCGGGCCTCCCAGCCGTAGCGGTAGGCGGGCTGGAGGTCCTCATACTTGCGGCCCGAGGAATAGGGCCGGGTGCTGTAGTGGTCGCGCCAGAAGGCGTCCTCCTCGGTCGGGTTGACCGACTCGGAGATCCCCTTGCCGGCCAGGCCGCCGGCGATGCCGCCAACCGCCGCGCCGACCATGGCGCCCAGCGGGCCTCCCACTGCTCCGCCGATCACCGCGCCGACGGTGCCGCCCGAAGCGGCCCCGATCCCGGTACCGACCGGATGAGCCCCGGGCTCGCCGGTCACCGGATCGCGGTTCGCGTCGTGGATCTCGTGCTCCAAGGCCGCGGTGCCGGGGGTCACGCCTCGTGCTCGCTCAGCCTCTGTATTGCGGTTTCTCTCGTCGTCTCTCATGCCGTGCCTCCTCTACGTGACGTTGGCGAAATTCCCTGGGCTCCGAGGTGCTTCGGAGGACGATCAAACAACTGCATCTAGAGTTGTTTGCAAGGAGGAGGCCAGATTGAGAGTCTGCTACTATCGGGCGCATGAGACGCTCGATGGTTCACGCGCTTCTCTGCGTCGCCCTTCTCCTGGGCGCGCTCGACCTGCATCCGGCGGACGCGCCGCACGAGCCTCTGTCCCTCGGGGGAGAGGCCGTCTACTTCCCCGGCGCGGCCCACCCGGGCGAGCCGGTCCACGTCGAGTCCGCGACTCCTGTCGAGCAGCCCCACTGCGCCGCCTGCCTCCACCGCCTGGAGACCCGCGGCGCCTGCCTGGAGCCGGCCGTGCTCGTCCTGCCGGCCGACCTGACGTTCCGCCTCTGGCTCGCGCCCGCTCCCAGCGCCGCGCCGGGCTCCCGCCGCGCCGCCGGCGCCCGCGCGCCGCCGCTCTCCTGACCCCCTGATCCGCGCCGCCGCCGGCCGTCTCCGTCCACGGGGAAGAGCCAGCGCATTACCCGCAACCGATCGGGGCGCCTCCGGGTGCCAGGAGATTTCAGATCATGGAGCATTCCTCTTTCCTCAAGGGGGTGGCGACGCCACTCCTCTTCTGCCTGGTTATTTTCCTCGTAATGGCGGGCGCCGCGTTGCCCGTCCTGTCCCAGACCCTCCCTCCGGGCAGCATCGCCGGCCGGGTCACCACCGCCGAAGGCGACCCGGTGGCCGGCGCCGAGGTGCTTCTGGCGGAGCTGCGCCGCCGGACCACCGCGGGCGACGACGGCTCGTTCCGCTTCGACGCCGTGCCGCCCGGCGAGTATGTGCTGGAGGCCTCCAGCGACCGGCTCGGCAGCTCGGTCCTGCGGGTGCGGGTGACCGCCGGGGCGACCGTTGAAGCCCCTCTGGTCCTGGACCTCCTCATGCACCGCGACGAGATCGTGGTCACGGCCTCGCCCGACGCGCGCAGCCGCTACGAGATCGCCCAGCCCACGAGCGTGCTGGGCAAGGAGGAGCTGGCGCGCCAGCTCCAGCCCACCCTGGGCGAGACGCTCAGCCGTGAGCCGGGCGTGAGCTCGACATCGTTCGGCCAGGGTGCCAGCCGGCCGGTGATCCGCGGCCTCGGCGGCGACCGCATCCGGGTCCTGGAAGGGGGGCTCGGCACCGGCGACGCCTCCACCACCAGCCCCGACCACGCGGTCGGCATCGATCCCCTCTCCGCCGAGCGCATCGAGGTGCTCCGCGGGCCGGCCACCCTGCTCTACGGCAGCAGCGCCGTGGGCGGAGTGGTCAACGTCATCGACGGCCGCATCCCCGAGGAGGTGCCTGCCGAGCGGATCACCGGCACGGTCGAGCTGCGCGGCGGCACCGTGTCCGGCGAGCGCAGCGGCTCGGCCGTGCTGAGCGGCGGGGCCGGCCGGATCGCCTGGCATGTGGACGCGCTGAAGCGCGAGGCGGACGACTACGAGATCCCCGGCTTCGCCGAGTCCGCGGCCCTGCGCCAGGCCGAAGGGGAGGAGGGCGAGGGCCATGAGCAGGCCTTCGGCGTGCTCCCGAACAGCGGAATCGAGAGCGAGGGGGGCGCGCTCGGCGTCTCCTGGGTGGCCGACGCCGGGTTCCTCGGCATCTCCGCGAACGGCCTCGACACCCTCTACGGCATCCCGGGCGGGCACCATCACCATGAAGGAGAGGAGGGCGAGGAGGAAGAGGCCGCGGTGCGGGTGGACATGGAGCAGCGGCGGTGGAACCTGCGCGGCGGCGTGACCCGGCCGTTCGGGATCTTCCGCGGCGCAAGCCTCCGGTTCGGCTCCACGGACTACGAGCACCGCGAGCTGGAGGGGGAGGAGACCGGCACGGTTTTCACCAACGAGAGTTGGGAGGGGAGGGTGGAGCTGCTCCAGCGCCAGGTGGGAGCGCTCTCCGGCTCGTTCGGCGTGCAGGCCATGAGCCGTGACTTCGCGGCCATCGGCGAGGAGGCCTTCGTGCCCCCAACCCAGACCGACACCCGGGCGGCCTTCGCCTTTCAGGAGCTGACTCGGGGCGAGTGGCGGTACCAGCTCGGCGCGCGCTACGAGGCTCAGGATGTGGCGGCGGAAGGGGGAGGTGACCGCTCCTTCTCCGGCGTGTCCGGCTCGCTCGGCGCGGTCTGGCAGCCGGGCGGCGACTACTCGATCGGTCTCTCGCTCGCCCGCTCCACCAAGCTCCCCAATGCCGAGGAGCTGTTCTCGAACGGACCCCATCTGGCCACCAACGCCTTCGAGATCGGCGATCCGGACCTCCGGAAGGAGACGAGCCTGGGCGCCGACCTGACGCTGCGCAAGACCTCCGGCAGCTTCACCGGCGAGGTCACCCTGTTCACGAACCGCTTCGACGACTTCATCTACGAGCAGGCCACGGCGGAGGAGGAGGACGGGCTGCCTGTCTTCCGCTACGTGCAGCGGGACGCCCGGTTCCATGGCGCCGAGCTGGATGGCGTCTTTCAGCTCGTCCACGGCGAGCCGCACCACCTCGACCTGGAGCTGGGCGCCGACTTCGTCCGTGCCCAGCTCCAGGGAGGCGAGCCGCTGCCGCGCATCCCGCCCGAGCGCTTCCGCCTGGGGCTCCACTACCGCAACGACCGGCTGGACGCCCAGGTCGAGGGGATCCGGGTAGGGGAGCAGGACCAGGTGGCGGCCTTTGAGACCCCCACGGAGGGGTACACGCTGCTCAATGCGACGCTCGGCTACCGCTTCTTCACGGAGCGGGCGGCGTTCGACGTGCTGCTGCGGGGGACCAACCTGACGGACGAGGAGGCGCGCAACCATGTCTCTTTCCTGAAGGACGTGGTCCCGATGCCCGGGCGCGACTTCAGCGTGGCGGTGCGGACGACGTTTTGACGTAGCCCCTGGCAGGAGAGCTCCTGCCGGGAGACGGGGAGCTTATGGCCCAGACCGACGCGCCCTGCGCCCACCTGGGCTGCTCTCCCCGCCTCCCGCAGGGGCTCTCCCCAGGCGCTCTCCTTGCCTTTCCCCTCCGCCTCCGGTAGCCTCCTCCGGCAAAAACACGGGTCCCGTCCATCAACGGAACAAGGAGGCGCGCTTGCGGTTCGTATCTCTCTTCGGGATGCTGGTCCTGCTCCTGATCGCCTGGGCGCTGTCCAACGACCGCCGCAGGATCCCCTGGCGCGCGGTGATCATGGGGACCCTGCTGCAGCTCACCTTCGCGGTGATCATCCTCCGCACCGAGTGGGGGCGGGCCTTCTTCGCGGGCCTGACCACGGTGGTCACCACGCTCCTCGGCTTCAGCGACGCCGGCGCGGCGTTCGTCTTCGGCGAGGGGTTCCGGGAGCACTTCTTCGCCTTCAGCGTGCTCCCCACCATCATCTTCTTCTCCAGCCTGATCACGATCTTCTACTACCTGGGCGTGCTGCAATGGATCGTCAAGATCTTCGCCAAGATCATGATGAAGGTGATGGGCACCTCCGGCGCCGAGTCGCTGGCCTCGGCGGTGAACGT